>CBDAFF010000039.1:0-206042 GCA_965195195.1 uncultured Anaerolineales bacterium
TGGTGGTTTGGGAGCCTTCTTTGGGATTCGTCCTCTCTGGTTTCGAGTTGGTTTCATAATTGCCTCGCTTCCAGGCGGGCTGCCCGGGATGCTGCCTTACCTTATTTGCTGGATCATCATCCCACGAGAAACCTAGAAGGAATGTGCCGCACGCCAAAAGACGATTTGAGACCAAGCTGAGGTTCTCCAACCGAACGTCTGGCTTAACGCTCTTTAACTAGAGGGGATTGATGCGTAAGATTATGGTTACATTTTCATTATCGCTCCTCTGTGTTTTGATTGCGGGCTGCGGGCTGGTTTGGCAAAGTTTCCAGGGGGCAGCGCTAGACAGCGATCTAACCCAAGTCCTCGAGGCGAATGGTCTCGAACGGCGAGAGCTTCAGTGTCGAATGGTGGCCTCCACCAGGACGGGATTCTGTGTGATGGATGCTACCGAGGAAGATGCCGCTCAAGTCTACGAGTCGGCGCGGAGGCCGGAAACATTACGCCTGGCCAATGGGACTGCTTTTGAATACTTGCTTGTATCCTTCAGACAGGATCTTGGGACGATGTGTATCCAGGTATCTTATGCCTACAGCTAAACGAGGGTTAGTTGCGTGGTTTCTTAGCGTAGAGAAGAAGGGTAGAGTTTCTTGAGTGTGTATCTATTCACAAGACATAGGTGTACAGAGCCCAGGCGACCACAGCGACCAGAATGATAAGACAACCACATCTCAGGAATTTAGCCGTCGTACGAAAGAGGAAGCGTATCACAAACCATCCGAGAGCCAGCGCAATCGGAATGAGCAAGATATATTCCCAACGAAATTCTTCGATCAAAAAATCCATCTGCTGTAACCCTCTTTAGCTATCAGGGAAGACCAAATCCCCGTTCTTGATCACCTTAGATACAAGGTTCGTACCAAACCGGTAACCCAGGTGTCGGTAATCAGAGACATTCAGGACCAGGATGTCCGCTTGTTTGCCGCTCTCGATGCTGCCGAGCATCTCGGTGCGTTGGATGGCTGCTGCGGCGTTGATCGTTGATGCAGCAATTGCCTGCGCCGGTGTGAGTTCCATGTATCGACAGGCAAGAGCAATCGCCATCTGCATGCTTTCACACCAGGCTGTTCCCGGGTTGAGATCGGTTGCCAGCGCGAGGATTCCGCCCGCATCGATAATTGATTTCGCGGGAGTGTATTCCCTCTCAGCTAAACCGAAGGGAGTGCAGGGAAGCGCTACAGCAACGGTGTCAGATTGGCCGAGTGCGGCGATATCCTCAGGAGGTGTTTGGACCAGGTGGTCGGCTGAAGCCGCACCTAATTCCACCGCCAGTCCTGTTCCACCTAAACCATCGAACTCATCCGCGTGGATCTTGAGTGGAAAGCCGATCTCCTTGGCGCACAAGAGGATACGGCGGCTCTGACTAAGGTTAAAGGCGCCTGTCTCGCAGAAAACATCTACGAAGGGAAAAGGTTCTCCGCTCGCTTCCTTGGACCACCACCGCTTGACCGCAGGGAGCATCTGCTCGACGATCTCAGCGGTGTAAGCTTCATACCCTTCTTCCCCAGCGTCGGCATATTCTGGAGGCAGGGCGTGGGCACCGAGAAAGGTCGGCGCTAGCTTGATGGGACCTTCGTCGTTGAGTAAGAGAATCGCTTGAAGCATCTTGAGTTCGGTTTTCAATTCAAGCCCGTATCCTGTTTTCGCTTCGGCAGTTGTTGTGCCATGCGCGAGCATGCGATTAAGCCGTAAGCGGGCCTGGGTGACAAGCGAATCGATACTGGCAGCTCTTGTCTGCTTAACGGTTGAGATAATCCCGCCACCCGTATCCATGATCTCCATATAGCTGGCGCCGGCGATGCGCATCTCGAACTCAGCTGCCCGATCTCCTGCAAAAACCAAATGTGTGTGGGGATCGACGAAACCCGGGAGCACAACGCTCCCAATGGCATCTATTGTCCGCTGCGCACTGAACCGGCGCTGGATTTCATTTGTTGACCCGACCGCAAGAATACCTCCATCAGCGACCGCGATTGCACCATCCTCGATAATCCCAAGATTGCCCAACGAGCCCCCTCTTTGCGGTCCGCCAGAAAGAGTGAGGAGCTGGGATGCTGAATGAATGATCAGGTCTGCTCGAGAATTGTCTTTCATAGGTCGTCCCCTGTTAAAGTTATCTTATTCTACCTTGACCCACGCAATTAGGATGGGAAGTGCGATGAGCACAGAAGCTGCGCCAAGGGCAACCATCTGCAATCCGAATGAATTTTCGAGCCAAACGCCATAGATAACGTTGGTGACTACTCCGTCGCCTGAAGGCAACGGCTTCTCAGAGCACGCACGGCCTATTGGTCCACGTTAGGCTATGACCGCTCAGCCCGAGCGGGGTTCAACCCCCAGGATTGATGGGGGTTCAACGCAAAAGCCAGAACATTCCGGGCGGCGTTGACATCCCGGTCAAGATTCAGCCCACAATGAGGGCAGTTATGTGCACGGACGCGCAGACTTTTCTTCACTACTACACCACACCTGCTGCACAATTGGGATGTGTTGCGCGGGTTCACGGTCATAACTTCAACACCAGCTTCTTCCGCTTTGTATTGAAGCAATTGCTGGAACTCACCCAATCCAGCGTCGTGCGCACTCAAGGCAAGATAGCGATTGCATGTCATGAAATCAAGTGTCAAATCCTCAAGTCCAATCAGCCCATATGTATTTACAACTTGGTGTGTCAATTTATGCCAGAAGTCGCGGCGTTGATTAGAAATACGCTCATACAGTTTCGCAATAAGAAGAGCAGCTTTGCGGCGGCGATGGCTGCCCTTTTTGCGGCGCGACAATCGACGTTGGGCAACACGCAGTCTCACCAACGAGCTGCGCAACCAGCGCGGGTTCTCAACCAGCGTTCCATCGCTGAACGCGAGCAGGCTGTGCAACCCCATATCAATTCCAACAGATGGGCCGGGGTGGTTAGATACGATCGAATCGGGCAAGTTGACTTGCAGACAGACGTACCATTTCTGAATATTGCTCTTTACAACAACATGTTTGATTTCGGTGTTGTCCGGCAGAGGGCGGTGATATTTGACCTTGACCTCTCCGACGTTTTGAACATAGAGAAGCGCACGGTTTTTGTCGTCAAAACGCAGTTTGCATCCATCACCATGGCGGAACTCCAGGCTGTGAAAACGGCTTCGTCCCTTGAAGCGCGGAAAGCCCGGCTTCTCGCCAGCCCTGACTCGACGAAAGAATGCTTTAAATGACTTATCAAGACGGCGCAGCATCTGCTGTACACAGGTCGCATTCAACTGGCCCAGGGTGTCAGGATTGGCGTGACGCTCGTCACGGAAATGCGCCCACTGTGCAGGGTACGAGAGGCCCTTGCCTGTTTCTTTATAGGCGTTAATGCGTTGTTCGAGCGCGGCGTTGTACAGCTTGCGTCCATGCCAGAGCAAAAAGTTAAGTGTGATGGACTGCGCGCGATTTGGATAGAGACGATATTTATAGGTGCGAATCAACGCTTATGGCCTCTTCTGATTTTCGATGTAGCCCTTGATTGTTTTTCGGAAAAATGCCCTGCCGAACCGATGAAATAACTTAGGCTCCAAAGGCTGGGCAGGCGGGGTCTCAATTCAGGGTATTTCTGTAGGTGTATTCGCGATGTGAAACCCTTAAACTGATTCGCAAGGCATTGTGGGGCATCGGTCGGGTCTGCCGACACAAAAAGGTGAACATGATCGGGCATGATCTCCAATGCTTCAATCGTTACTTCAAGATCTTCCGCTTTCTTGCGCAGCAGGTTATGCATAGCATCAGTGGTTTTACCAGTCAACACTTTGCGCCGGTATTTGGAACACCAGACAAGGTGATATTTGAGAATATTGAAGCATCCCGCGTTGCGCCGGTAGTGTGGATCTGTCATATCAACAGTATAAGCAAATCGCTTGGTAAGCGTAAGATATCAATTATTTTCAAAAAGTAGGTGTGCACCTCCCCCGATCTCTTATATCCCCATCAGTTCCGGGGGTCGAAGGAAAGGAGACAGTCCCTGCCGCCGATTACTATGGATTCATTCCCGATGTTGATCAGAAGAGAGACCGTGAGCACCGCGATCGTGGTAGGGTGAGAAAGAATTGTCCTGAGTGCATGCGTCAGCGTGGTCGCTCCGAATCAGCGGTTTATCAGGAAGAGCGATAACTGGCCGCGCAGCGGAGCAAGCGATGGCTTTTTCATCGGCGCGCAAGTGCTCGCTGGTGCAGCCAGAGGCTAAGCCACCATAGGGCAAAAATACATAAACCTAAGAGGGTGAAGAAGAAAAATTGGATCTCGAGCGAATTTGAGGAGAGGATCGGAGAGGGAGGGTGCATTACCTGCTCCGTCCGTGCCAGACTGAACCAGAGCGCGGCGAAGTATCCCATGTTGATTAAGCTGGTGTAGCGGGGTTTCTTCAAGATCAGGATGGCGAGTTGAAGCAAGATGCCGATGACGGCAAAATCTATGGCGAAACGGAAGCGTGGTTCAGTTAGGTAAAGCCCATTCCAATTTGCCTGCATTGTCCATAGACTGAGCGGCAAGTAGGTGATCCAGAAAAAAAGCCCAGCCTGTCCTAACGTTCTCGACCAGGTGTGCAGCGATGGGCTTGATAGGAGCCAACCCATGAGACCTGCCACCGCAGCTGCGCCGAAAGCGATGAGCGCCGTCCAGACCCATGCACCGTGAATGTATACAAGCCGAACGTTGGTTCCTAAGGAACGTTCGGCAGGACCGAAGAACGAAGCAATGGCGATGACGCTAAGGGTGAGTAGGAACAGCTTGAGAGATGGTGTTCTGCGCATAGGATGGGTATTTTACCCGGAAGTCACGATGGGATGGAAAATGATGTCAGAGATGCAGAAATCAGGGTCTGCTGCGATTGGCTTGATTTCATCGTCGGGTCTGATGGGCCATTCTCCAGGTCTATTTCAACATCGGCATCTTCAGTTGATGATGTCGAGCGGCTGCAATCGCCTCCTTATAGCCGGCATCAGCATGGCGGACGATTCCGGTACCTGGATCGGTTGTCAGCACACGTTCAATCCTTGCTGCAGCTTCCGGTGTTCCATCAGCGACGATTACCTGCCCGGCATGTTGGCTATAGCCTATGCCGACGCCGCCTCCGTGATGGAACGAAACCCAGGTTGCACCACCTATGGCGTTAAGCATGGCGTTCAACAGCGGCCAATCGCTGACGGCATCCGTTCCATCGAGCATCCCTTCAGTCTCTCGATTGGGTGAAGCAACCGAGCCTGCATCGAGGTGGTCACGACCGATAACGATCGGCGCCTTCAACTCGCCGCTGGCGACCATCTCGTTGAAGCGTAAACCGGCCTTCGTCCTTTCTCCGTAGCCCAACCAGCAGATGCGCGCTGGCAATCCCTGGAAGGGAACCTGCTCGCGCGCAATTTTGAGCCAACGAAGCAGGTGTTCATCGTCCGGGAAAAGTTCGGCGATGGCTTCGTCTGTGCGATAGATGTCCTCCGGGTCGCCGGACAGAGCCACCCATCGGAAAGGACCTTTTCCAAGGCAGAAGAGGGGCCGGATGTAAGCTGGGACAAAGCCAGGGAAGTCGAAAGCATCCTGCACTCCATGGTCGAAAGCGCGTTGGCGCAGATTGTTGCCATAATCGAAGACCTCTGCACCGCAACGTTGGAAGGCAAGCATGGCTTCGACGTGGCGAGCCATGGATGCCATCGATAGACGGGCGTATTCTTCGCGATCGTTCTCGCGCAGCTGGTTGGCAGCTTCGAGCGTCAACCCTTGTGGGATATAGTCGTAGACATTATGAGCAGGTGTTTGATCGGTCACGACGTCCGGTGTGATGCCTCGCTCCACAAGCTCGGGGTAGACGTCGGCCGCGTTTCCAATGAGACCGATCGACCGAGGTTCATTGTCCTTAATCGCCTCTTCGACGAGTGTCATCGCCTCCTCAAGTTCATTCACAACATATTCCACATACCCATGTTCTAAACGGCGCATTGCCCGATCCGGATCGACCTCAACGATCAGGCCAATACCCTCATTCATTGTGATCGCCAGGGGTTGGGCACCGCCCATTCCACCTAAGCCTGCGGTGAGGACGAATTTGCCGCGCAAGGAAGGCCAGCCGTTCAGGCGCGCCAGGGATCCGAGCGTCTCGTAGGTTCCCTGAAGAATGCCCTGTGTGCCAATGTAAATCCAGGAGCCGGCGGTCATCTGACCGTACATGATCAATCCCTTAGCAGCCAATTCGTCGAAGTGTTCCTGGGTAGCCCAATGAGGTACGAGGTTCGAGTTGGCGATCAGTACGCGTGGAGCATCGGTGTGGGTCGTGAAAACTGCGACCGGCTTGCCGGATTGCACGAGCAGGGTTTCATCATCTTCAAGCTGCTTGAGCGATTCAAGGATTGCATCGAAAGAATCCCAATCGCGGGCTGCCTGCCCTCGTCCTCCATAGACGATTAGTTCATCAGGTATCTCCGCAACCTCGGGGTCCAAATTGTTTTGGATCATGCGGTAGGCAGCTTCTGTGAGCCAAGACTTGCAGGTGAGTTCTGTGCCACGCGGTGCACGAACCAATCGCGGTTGAGACATCTTTGCCTCCATTTTTATAAGTTCAAATTCCGTTAGGCCCAAGCTGGTTCCTGGTTCAAGAATTTGTGAAGTGTATTCGGGATGAGAAGGTTCTCATTTTAGTGGTAATTAAATTAGCGCTCCTGTATTTCATGGAAGTCGTCACTCCAACGTTCCAGGTGGGTGACATCTCCGTAGCTCTTTCGCCCCCCAGTTTTAGGTTTTTCGGTTATTTGTTCAGGGTGGGCGGGATAGCCAAAGGATAGCGAGACATGGAGATGCCAGTCGTCTGGATATCCGAGGAGCGCCCTGGCTGCCTCCGGCTGATAAATCGTCGCCGGACATGATCCTACACCGAGCTCCCATGAAGCGAGTTGCATATAGGCGGCCGCCTGCCCTGCATCGAAGAGGATGGACCAGCGACTGTTCGGATCCGGGGTGACGATTGCTATACCCAGAGCGGCTCCTGCCAGGTGTCCGGCATAGGTGCCTAATTCAGATAGTTTTATAAGGGTCTCGCGATCGCGAATGACGATGAAATGCCAGGGTTGTCTGTTCTTCGCCGATTGTGCTCTACGCCCAGCGTTGACGATTTTACGCACGACATCTTCAGGAAGGGGCTCATCGGTGAACTTGCGAATAGCGCGTTTGGTGCGGATTGCATCCTGGACGTTCATACTGTCCTCCAAGAAATGACAATTCTAATTATACGGCTCAATTGGACGGCAATCCAAATCCTGGTAATTCATAAGACCCGACGCTTTGTGCGCCGGGTCTTCAGGGTTAGGTACGAATGTAGATGCTACTATCCTGCGGTTTTATATTGCAGGGTTCCGCTCATTGAGGTGCCAAGGAGGCGAAGGTAGTGCCACGGAGCGTCTTAACCAGCGTTTCCTGCGCGTTGCACCATACGTTCTGGACCGGACAATTATCGCCGAATACGCATGCGTTTGAATCGAAGACACACTCGTTTAGCATGATCGGACCATCGATGGCTTCGACCACTTCAAGCAGTGAGATTTCATCTGAGGCGCGAGCCAGGGATACGCCCCCACGTGCGCCGCGCGAAGTCTGGACAATGCCGGCGACGGATAGCTGCGAGACGATCTTCGCCAGGAATGAAGGCGGGATGTGCTGGTTCAGAGCGATTTCGCTCGTTGGCGCCCGTCGTCCGTTATCCAGACCCGACAGGTAAAGCACCGCACGGACAGCGTAGTCCGCCTGACGTGTAATCTGCATTCCAAATCCTCCAATTCGACCTAGATACTCTAACCTTCAGGGTAGGAGTTGTCTAGTTAATAGAGTGTACGCTGTGGGTTCCTACGGGGACAAGTGAATAGTGTCACAAGGCCTGTATGACCTTTTACGATAGGATATGGTTGCTTTGAAAACCAGCCATGGTATGATTGCGCAAACACGCAGTTTTACTGATAATTTTCAATAAGGGAGTACCTAATGAAGCATATCGCTGTTGTGGGCGTTGGATATGTAGGCCTGGTCAGCGCCGCGGGTTTTGCTGATCTCGGCAATCGTGTGATCGCCCTTGACATCAATGAAGAGCGGATTAAGGGTCTCAAAAAAGGCATCCTGCCGATCTACGAGTCCGGACTAGATGAGCTCGTCGAACGCAATGTCGCTTCAGAGCGATTGTCCTTTACTACGTCCTATTCCGAAGCAATTAAAGGGGCGGATTTTGTCTTTATAGCCGTCGGAACGCCATCTGGCGTCGATGGTGAAGCGGATTTGAAATACGTTAAGTCGGCTGCAGAATCCGTCGCACAAGTGATGGATGGACCCCTGATCGTGGTCAACAAATCAACCGTGCCTGTTGGGACGGGCGACTGGGTCGCGGAAATCATCCGCACCAGCCAACCCAAACCCATTCCATTCGCAGTTGTATCTTGTCCCGAGTTCCTGCGAGAAGGGTCAGCGATACTCGATTTCATGAATCCGGCGCGCACAGTGCTCGGATCCCAGGATTATGAAGCTGCTGACAAAGTTGCCCAGCTGCACCTGCCTCTGCGAGCGCCGATTATGATCACCAACCTGCGTACGGCAGAGATGGTCAAGTACGCGTCCAATGCCTTCCTGGCCACGCGTATCTCCTTCATCAATGAAATCGCAAATATTTGCGAGGAATTAGGCGCAGATATCAAAGAGGTAAGCACCGGCATGGGTTATGATGCCCGCATCGGCCCCTACTTCCTGGATGCCGGTCTTGGGTATGGTGGATCTTGTTTTCCCAAGGATGTGAAGGCTCTTGCGCATATGGCAGATGAGAAAGGCCGGCACCCGCAGCTCCTTCAAGCTGTAATGGATATCAACGATGATCGGCGACGATTGCTCGTCGAAAAAATACGTGAGGGTGTGGGTGATTTCGAAGGGAAAATAATCGGAGTCTTAGGGCTAACGTTCAAACCCAATACCGACGATCTCCGTGACGCGCCGGCGCTCGATATTGCCGAGCGATTGCTCGAAGGTGGTGCTACGGTTCGCGCTTACGACCCGGTGGGAATGCCCGGCGCCGCTAAACTCATACCCGCGATTGAAATGGCGGAGGACGCCTACACTCTGGCAGAAGGCGCCGACGCGCTGGTTATCTGCACTGAATGGAATGAATTCAAGCAGCTAGATCTTCAACGGATTAAAGGTCTTCTGCGCAATCCAATTGTCATCGATGGGCGAAATATCTATGAACCTCTTGATATGGAGCAATTAGGGTTCACCTATCTAGCTATGGGTCGAGGGTATAACGACGGCAAACCAATGAATGGTTGAACTCTCATATGAGTGATGCACCCAAGCCGTACCTCGTTACACGTCTTCGAAACGGTCTTGAAGTACGCCTTAAAGAGATTCATACCGCATCTCTTGCAACCTGCTGGGTCTGGTACCGAGTTGGGTCGCGCAACGAGACCCCCGGAACAACCGGGATCTCTCACTGGGTTGAGCATATGCAATTTAAGGGAACCCCATCCTTCCCTGCCGGGGTGTTAGACCGCGCCATATCGCGCAATGGGGGTATTTGGAACGCCTTCACATGGTTAGATTGGACTGCTTACCTTGAGACGTTGCCGGCAGACCGCATCACAATGGCCCTCGAGCTTGAAGCCGACCGTATGCAGAACAGCCTTTTCGACGCAGACGAAGTAGAGTCGGAACGAACCGTTATCATCGCTGAACGCCAGGGGCATGAGAACGAACCGACTTTTCGCCTGGCAGAGGAAGTACAGGCAGCCTCCTTCCGCGTCCATAGTTATCACCATCAAGTCATCGGGGATATGGTGGACCTGCAATCGATGACCCGTGACGACCTCTTTGCACATTACCGTCGACACTATGTACCCAGCAATGCAGTCCTGGTTGTCGCCGGTGACTTCCGCACCCGGCGAATGCTGGACCAGATCAGAGAGATCTTTGGTCCTTTGCCCAAGGCTCCGGCGCCGCAGCACATGTCAAGGCCAGAACCCCCCCAGAGCGGGGAGCGGATTGTCAATGTCAGTGGACCCGGTGAAACGCATTATTTAAAAATTGCTTATCACGCTCCAGCAGCAGATGACGATGATTTCCTGACGCTGACCGTTCTGGGCAGTGTACTCGCGGGGGCTTCAAGCTTTAATTTTTTCGCTGGAGGGATATCCAATAAAACATCGCGTCTTTATCGCGCCCTCGTTGACGGCGAGGTTGCAGCTTCTGTTCAGGGAGGTCTGGCCGCATCCATTGATCCTTACCTCTATAATGTCCATATCACGGTACACCCAGACCGGACGCCGGAGCAAGCGCTTGCCGTGCTGGATCAGGAGATGGCCCGTATTCGCGAAGCGCCGATAGATGAAGAAGAGTTATCAAAAGCGATTAAACAAGCGCGTGCTCTTTTCGCCTACAGCAGCGAAAGTATCACCAATCAGGGGTTCTGGCTGGGTTTTTGTGAGATGTTTTCAGATAGCTCATGGTACGAGAGCTATCTTGACCGCCTGGCAGAGGTAACCCCCAAGATGGCGTGGGAAATCGCTCAAAAATATCTCGTTGACTCCAATCGCATTGTTGGATTCTACCGTCCAAATTCGAGCTGAACTCATGCCTGAAGAAACGCAACTTCTACCACAGCTTGATCTTGCCGCCTTACCCGGACCGGACACCATCCGCAGGGAAGAGTTACCCAATGGTATTGTGGTGCTCATTCGCGAAAATTTCTCCAGCCCGTCTGTTGTCCTCTCTGGTTATCTTTTGGCAGGAGCGCTTGCGAATACAGCGGATACTGCCGGGCTGGCTTTCATGACTGCAATCGCCATGACCCGCGGCACACAAACGCGTTCCTTTGAACAAATTTTCGAATCCATAGAATCCATTGGCGCACACTTATCGCTGCATGGTGGGACACACACCACAGCTTTCCATGGGAAGGCGCTTGCAGAAGATCTCGGTTTGCTCTTAGAGCTCCTAGCTGATGTTCTTCAGCATCCATCCTTCCCGAAAGCGGAATTTGAACGATTGCGCGCTCAGCAGCTTACCGCGTTGGCGATCCGAGAACAGGATACCGGGGCACGGGCACAGATGGCATTCGACACACTGGTGTACCCTGATCATCCATACGGCCTGTCAACGAATGGTTATGTCGAGACAATCCGTGAGTTGACACCCTCTGATCTACGAAAGTTCCATCGTGAATACTTCAGCGCCTCTGGGCTTGTGATAACAATCGTTGGTGGTGTTGAAGCAGAGAAGGTAATAGACCTTGTTTCTTCTACGCTTGGCCAATGGACAACGAAGAAGCGACGGGAGATGCCCGACCTGCCGGTACTGAAGCCATTGAAGAAATCTGGGAGAGTAGAAGTCCGACTAAAAGGGAAGGCACAGAGTGACCTGGTAATCGGAACCGCTGGACCCAGTCGATATGATGAAGGTTATTTGGCGGCTGCGATGGGGAATAGCATCCTCGGGCGTTTCGGTCTAATGGGGAGGATTGGTGAGGCGGTGCGTGTCAGCGCAGGCTTGGCGTATTACGCGTATAGTGCGATTTCAGGCGGACCGGGCCCTGGTCCATGGCAGGTGGTTGCCGGGGTGAACCCGAAGGACGAGAATCGCGCCATCGAGATTGTCCAGAAAGAAATCAAGCGTTTCACGTCTCGCCGCGTGAGTGAGGAAGAGCTTTTCGAGAACAAGGCCAGTTTTATCGGTCGTCTCCCGATGCAACTCGAGTCAAATGAGGGAGTTGCAGGGAGGATCTCGCATATTGAGCGTTATGATTTAGGGCTGGATTACTATCAGCGCTATCAAAATTTGATTGCAGGGATAACTCGCGACCAGGTTTTGGCAGCCGGAAAACGCTATCTCGATACTGAACGGCTTGCAATCGCCATCGCCGGCCCGGATGGGGGTGAGGTGTGATGCTGGTCTCATCTGGCGTAGACATAGTCGAGGTCGAGCGCATCGACCGCGCCATCATACGCCATGGTCAGCGGTTTTTTCAGCGCTTGTTTACACCCAATGAATTGGTTGATTCAGGAGGGCGTACACCGGCATTGGCAGCTCGCTTTGCAGCGAAGGAAGCGGTAGCGAAGGCGCTTGGCACCGGCATCGGCGAGGTGGGTTGGAAAGAGATTGAGATCATCAAAGGACCACATAAAGAGCCTCTGCTTTATCTCTCCGGTCGAGCGGAAGAGACAGCCCGTGAATTAGGGATCACCGCCTGGTCGATTAGCTTGAGCCATACCCATGAGCACGCGGTTGCAGTCGCTATTGCGCTGCGACAAGCCCCATAAGTTTTTAAACGGAGAATGATTGGGCGATGGATATCCACGGGATCACCGTAGGAAGCCGCATCGAGGACAACCAACAGGTTACCCTTGAGCTAGTCGCTTCCCATCTAGGAAGCGGTTCACTTCAAGTGTATGCAACGCCAGCGATGGTGGCTTTCGTAGAACAGACATGCCGGAAACTGGTAGAACCTCACTTACCCGAGGGAATGACAACGGTAGGGATTGCCAGTACCGTTCGCCATATCGCCCCGACCCCTTTGGGGAGCAAAGTCTTTATCCGGGCGGAAATTGTCCTGATCGAGAAAAACGTGATTTCATTCCAGACTGAGCTCTGGGATGAGATGGAGAAGATCGGTGAAGCAGCGCATGAACGTGCAGTGATCGAGATAGATCGCTTCAACGAGCGCGTGCAGAAGAAAGCCCCTAAATCTACAAGCGTGAAAATGGGTTAATCCGTCCATCTAATCAAGCCCAAAAGGATCTTGAATCGCCACCAGGCACGCTTCGATTCACACCTCAACTCTATGGATTCGCTGGTCAACGAATCGAACCAGGTATTTGTTTTCTTTGACGAAGGTTCATGCCCATGATATACTCTCCTTCGCTCCCGCCTGATCATGAATCCGGGCGGGAATAATTCTGCCCAATTCGGGCAAATACGCACGCCTCAGGATTGCGCCGGGCGTGCCGGTGGGCCAACTGGTTCCGGCGTAGAATAAATGGGGCGGAGGTTTAACGCATAGGAGGTTACCTCATGGCCGTCGTTACTATGAAAGCCCTGCTTGAAACAGGGGTCCACTTTGGTCACCGAACGCGTAAGTGGAACCCAAAGATGAAATCATACATTTTCACCGAGCGAAACGGCATCCACATTATCGATCTTCAACAGACTGTAGAAGCGCTCGAAGAGGCTTACGCGGTCATTCGAGATATCGCCGCTGACGGCGGCGGCATTCTCTTCGTAGGCACGAAGCGCCAAGCGCAAGAGACCATCGAATTGGAAGCTGTGCGCTGCGGCATGCCCTATGTCAACTTGCGTTGGCTGGGGGGCACTCTCACGAATTGGATGACGATACGCAGCCGGATTGACGAACTCGAAGGGCTGGAGCGCCGCCGGGACGCGGGCGAATTAGAGCTTCTCTCGAAGAAAGAAGCGCTAACTATTACGCGGCGGATTGACAAATTGGAAGCCCGACTGGGCGGAATTCGCGAGATGCGAACCCTACCGAAGGGGCTTTTCGCTGTCGATGTCCGTCAGGAGAGCACAGCTATTCACGAAGCTAATCTGATTAACATCCCCGTAATCGCTCTGGTCGACACGAATTGCGACCCAAGTGTCATCGACTATGTCATTCCTTCAAACGACGATGCGATCCGCGCCATCAAGCTGCTAACGTCCAAAGTCGCCGATGCTGTTCTCGAAGGCAAGGCGATGCGCAAAGATGATGAGGAAGAGCAAGTCACTGATGCGGATAAGGCCCTGCCCGTAGAAGGACACGAAATGAGCGATGAAGAGCTGCTTGGTGAAGCCACACTGGCGAAGATCCAGAGCGGTGCCTTCGGCGAAAAGGAAAAGGCTGACGAAGAAAAGGCTGACGAAGAACCCGAGAAGAAAGAGGGGTCTGAGGAAACGGATGCCACCGAAGAACCAGGGACAACTGAGGAAGCTGAGACAACTGAAGCATCCGCGGCAGATGAAGAACCTGAAGCAACGGAAGAGCCTGAAACGACAAAAGAATCTGAGGTGACAGAAGAATCCGAAGCGGCTGAAGAGCCTGAAGCGGTTGAAGCCGAGGCCACCGAGGACGAGGAGAAAACAGAAGAATGAGCATCGCAGCGGAAGACGTAAAAGCTCTGCGCGAAAAAACAGGCGTTGGAGTTCTCGATTGTAAGAAAGCTCTAGAAGAGACCAACGGCGATATGGAGAAGGCGGCCGTCCTTTTGCGTGAACAAGGATTGGCCGATGCAAAGAAGCGAGCTAATCGAGAGACACGCAACGGGAGGCTTGAGCTGTACAGCCACGGTGATGGCAGGGTGGGGGTAATGGTGGAGGTCAATTGCGAGACGGACTTTGTCGCCCGCACGGATGGCTTTCGTGAATTTGCCCATGAGATCGCCCTTCAGGTTGCGGCTTCAGCGCCGCAGTGGGTACATAAAGAAGATGTCCCGGAAGAAGTCATCAAGGCTGAGCGGGAGATCGCACGCAAACGTGCCTTGGGTGAGGGAAAGCCGGAGAAAGTCATTGATCGGATCATCGAAGGCAGGCTAACTAAATTCCTCGATGAAACATGCCTCATGCGTCAAGAATATATTCGAGATGATTCCAAGATTATCACCGATTTATTAAATGATGTAATCGTGAGCACGGGTGAGAACGTCACCTTACGACGGTTTAAACGATGGGAAATTGGCGAGGAGCTAGCGTAATAAATCGGGCCAACAATTTGTTGGCCCGATTGCTTAAGGCGATAATAACCCAGGAATTAATGAGGGATAAAAATGGCTGATCCTATGTACCAACGAATCCTCCTCAAGCTCGGCGGTGAAGCTCTGGCGGGAGATGGCGGCATTGGCATTGATCCTCGAAAGGCAGAGAAAGTAGCGGCGCGGGTAGAAGAGGTTCGCAACCTTGGTGTCCAAATCGCAATTGTCATCGGTGCGGGGAACCTCTGGCGCGGGCTTGAGGGGATCGAGCGCGGCATGGAGCGGGCCACGGCTGATTACATGGGGATGCTCGGAACCGTGATGAACTCTCTAGCGCTCATGGACGCGCTCGAGCGGGGCGGATCAGTTACGAGAGTGATGTCGGCTATAGAAATGCGCGCCGTGGCGGAACCCTATATACGCCGTCGCGCGATTCGCCACTTGGAAAAGGACCGAATAGTGATCCTCGGCGGGGGAACTGGAAATCCGTATTTCTCCACCGATACTGCTGCGGCTTTGAGAGCGATGGAAATTGAAGCTGACATCATGATAAAAGCTACGAAAGTCGATGGTGTCTATGATGCCGATCCAAAGAAAAAACCAGACGCAAGACGCTTTGACCATCTCACGTATATCGACGCGCTCAGCCGGCGTTTAGCAGTTATGGACAGCACGGCGATCTCCCTTTGCATGGACAACAAGCTCCCGATCCTGGTTTTGGATATGTGGCAATCCGACAGCCTCACGAGAGCTGTTCTAGGTGAGCCGGTTGGTACTGTAATCTCAGATAAGTAAATTCCACAAATGTATACGTTGTCCCGGGTACTCGTTTCGGGGATAATGCCGGGTGACAAAAGTTGGGAAGATGATTCTTCTCCCGAGTAACGGGTATACACGCTCTTTGGGATTGATAAAAGTTATCCACCCACAAAAAATCCAAAATTGAGCTATCCTTATAAGGAACCCACACTTAAGGTAAGGTCGAAAAGGAGAGTATCTATGGTAAAGGATGCGCTCGCAGAGGCTCAAACCCGTATGAAAGGAGCGATCAGTTCCTTTGAGGAGGATCTCGCCTCGATTCGAACAGGCCGCGCCTCCCCCGCTCTTGTCGATCGTCTGTCTGTTGAGTACTACGGTAATCCAACGCCCTTGATGCAGCTCGCAACAATATCTGCCCCTGAACCGCGACTTCTAACAATCCGTCCTTTTGACCCGGCCAGTATTAAAGATATCGAACGCGCGATTATATCATCCGATCTGGGTCTCAATCCCAATAACGATGGTAAGCTTATCCGCTTGAGTATTCCACCGTTGACTGAAGAACGCCGCCATGAACTAGTTCGTGTTGTTAGGAATCGAGCCGAGGAAGGTCGCGTCGCAATACGGAATGTGCGCAGGGATACCCAGAATGACTTACGTGAGTTCGAGCGCGAGAAAATGATCTCGGAGGACGAACTAAAGCGCGGGGAGGACGATCTCCAGAAGCTAACGGATCAACACATTGACCAGATCAATGAAATCGGGGAACGCAAAGAAACTGAGGTCCTTGAAGGTTGATCAAAACTTCACGCAATCTATGACAAACGAATCTGAGATTAAACTTCCAGAGAATATCCCTGAGCACGTTGCCATCATCATGGACGGCAATGGTCGTTGGGCGCGCACGCGCGGATTGCCGCGCATGGCAGGACACCGCGCTGGTGTTGATAACCTGCGTCGGATCATTGAAGCTGCCGTGGAATACGGGATCAAGTATCTAACAATCTACGCTTTCTCGACGGAGAATTGGAAACGCCCTCCGGCAGAAGTGAAGGGATTGATTAATATTCTCGAGGATGTAATCGATAGAGAGTTGAAATCGCTTGATGAAAATGGCGTTCAATTGCGTCACATCGGACGTCTTGAACAGCTGAAACCGGAGCTTCAAGCAAAGGTCAAGCAGGCCATTAAAACAACAGAGAAAAACGACCGGTTGATTCTCAACGTAGCATGGAACTATGGCGGTCGGGACGAGATTGTTTGTGCCATCAGGGAGATGATCGCGGACGGTATTCAACCTGAGGAAATCACTGAATCCACCGTCGGCCGCTACCTCTTCACTTCCGAATCGCCCGATCCAGATTTGATCATTCGGACGTCAGGTGAGATGCGTGTGAGTAATTTCCTTATCTGGCAAGGTGCCTACTCAGAGTGGTATGCCACAACAACCTATTGGCCTGATTTCGATCCTGAAGAATTGCTAGAGGCGCTACATGTCTACGCACAGCGTGAACGTCGCTACGGGCGCATCACAGATAAGGCATTACCAAGGTAAACATGCTGCGTGAGCGAAGCGCCATTGCTCTCCTGCTCTTCCCGCTGATCGTGTGGGTTATTGCCGACGGTAGTTGGTTGTACGCAATCAGCATCACGGGCATTCTGGTAATGGCTGCCTACGAATTCGGCAGCCTCTTTTTTGCTGGCGGTTACCGTCCGGCAATACCCTTATTAATCATTGGCACTGTCGCCGTTGTGCTTGTCCGTATCTGTTTTGGATTCGACGTTGATTACATTCTTTTCGCAAGCATCGTTTTTATCACCTTGACCTGGCATGTGATCGACTTCGAGCGGGGAGCACCAAAATCAGGCACGGATTTTGCCCTGACCCTCACTGGGATACTTTATGTCGGCTGGATTGGAGCCTTCCTCATAACGATCCGACGCATGCCCGATGGCCTTTGGTGGTTCTTATTGTCCCTGATGTCAATTTGGATAGCGGATTCTGCAGCCCTCCTTTTTGGGCGCCGATTTGGTCGTCATAAGCTCGTCCCCCGCGTGAGCCCCAAAAAAACCTGGGAGGGCTACCTGGCAGGTATTGGAATGGCGATTTTATGCGGCGCGGGCATGGGTTTGCTTTGGCGAATAGGGGCGGGACCGTTCGCGGGTATAAATGCGATGTCGGGTGCGATCATCGGCGGGGTAATTAGCACGGTAGCGCCGATTGGTGATCTCGGCATAAGTATGTTCAAACGTCAAATCGGCGAGAAGGATACAGGAACACTGCTCCCCGGTCACGGCGGAGCTCTGGATAGAATCGATACCTGGCTTTGGTCAGCCGTACTAGGTTACTTTCTGGCGATTGCATTAACTTCCACAGGGTGAATCACAAACTCGGAGAGTGTTTGAATGAAAACCAAACCATCACATAATCTCGCGTTGGATCTGGCACGCGTCACCGAAGCAGCAGCGCTCGCAGCAGGACGGTGGATGGGTCGAGGCAAGAAAGAGGATGGGGACCAGGCAGCTGTGGATGCGATGCGCCTGGTGTTAAATTCAATTGATATCGACGGAGTGATCGTCATTGGCGAGGGTGAGAAAGATGAAGCCCCAATGCTTTTCAACGGCGAGAAACTTGGTACAGGGGACGGGCCGGCATTGGATATCGCTGTGGACCCTGTCGAAGGCACGCGTCTCCTCGCTCAAGGGAGACAGGGTTCCGTTGCTACAGTCGCCTTGGCCGAGAGCGATTCGATGTTCAATCCTGGACCGATTGTCTACATGCACAAGATAGCGGTCGGTCGGAGGGGGAAGGGGCATATTGATATAGATGCTCCAATCGAAGTGAATTTAAATATGATTGCTCGTGAAAAGGGCGCTGATGTGGACGATCTAACCGTGGTTATTCTCGAGCGCCCGCGCCATGAGGAGCTGATCCAACGCGTCCGCGAGACCGGTGCTCGAATACGTTTGATCACCGATGGTGATGTCGCCGGCGCAATTCTAGCCGCGCAACCTGACTCGGGCATCGATCTATTAATTGGCATTGGCGGGACTCCAGAAGGTGTCCTTGCCGCCTGCGCGTTGAAATGCATGGGCGGCGAGATCCAGGGGCGGCTGCACCCTAGAAATGAAGCCGAAACGAAAGCGGCGAAGGATCTAGGCTACGATTTAGATAAAGTACTCAGGATTGATGATCTCGTCGCAACCGATGACATCTTCTTTGCCGTCACGGGGATCACCGACGGCGAGTTAGTGGATGGAGTGAAGTACTCCGGCGCCGGAGCGCGAACGCACAGCCTCGTGATGAGAGGGCTTACAGGAACCGTGCGTGAGATCATCGCAACCCACCATTGGGACAAACTGATGACGGTAAGCGAGATTCAATATGATCGTATCGGGTGACCCCGCCGCGGACGAATTGGTGTCACAGCGTGAGAGATACGGCGCGAAGGTAAACCACCTGGGTTAAATATTCGGCTCAAGACCCTCAGAAGCGCAAAATAGATGATTTTCGGAACGATTCGTTTTGGGGCTTATTTGTGAGGGCAGGGAAACTTTTAGAGCGTGGATTGTAAATGGGAATAGAGCCCTGCTTGCTTCCATCCTTTCTGCGTGCTATAATGTCTGCGTTCAAGAAGACTTGTTGTCTCAGGGCAACACCCCCTTCAACCAACTCTGACCAGAATAACATTTGAGCTATCCTCGAATATTTATCACTATATGTGGTTACCTACTTATTAATCTCGAACATAAATCGTTAGAAGCAATATACGAAATTTTCCATTGGGAGTACATTAATGAATATTGGGCAACTTGAAGGAATGACTCTGTCCGACTTAAGAGATTTGTCGAAAGAGTATGATGTGAGCGGTGCCTCCCGCATGAAGAAAGAGGACTTGATTATCCGGATTATGCAGTCGGATGCGGAGCGAAGAGGGTTGGAGCTGCGCGGCGGTGTGTTGGAAATCATGAACGAGGGGATGGGGTTTCTGCGCGCAGATCACTATCTCCCGGGGCGCAATGATATCTATGTCTCACAATCCCAGATGAGGCGCTTTAAATTACGAACAGGGGATATGATCATAGGCCAAATCCGCCCTCCGAAAGATACAGAGAAATATTTCGGTTTGCTGCGCGTTGAATCGATAAATGGCATGGATCCGGAAGATGCGAAAGACCGGCCCAGGTTCAACGATCTTACACCGATCTTCCCGGAGGAACGATTTGATCTCGAGACGGATCGCTTCACGCTCGCGACGCGATTGATCAATTTGATCTCGCCTATTGGCAAAGGGCAGCGCGGGTTAATTGTTTCCCCACCGAAGGCCGGGAAAACGACGGTATTAAAACAAATCGCCAACGCAATTTCCCTGAAGTACCCTGATGTTCACCTCATGGTTGCGCTCATTGGCGAGCGGCCGGAAGAAGTGACCGATATGGATCGTTCGGTCGATGCAGAAGTGATTGCATCCACGTTTGATGAACCGGTTACTTCACATGTCCGGGCAGCAGAAATGGCCCTGGAAAGAGCCAAGCGTTTGGTGGAGTGCGGGAAGGATGTCGCCATTCTTCTCGATTCGATCACACGCCTCACGAGAGCTTATAACCTGATGGTGACGCCCTCCGGCAGGACGCTCTCGGGTGGTATCGATCCCGCCGCCCTCTATCCGCCGAAGCGATTCTTCGGAGCGGCGCGGAACATTGAGGAAGGCGGGTCGCTCACAATCATCGCCACAACTATTGTAGATACGGGCTCACGTATGGATGATGTTATTTATGAGGAATTTAAGGGAACCGGGAATATGGAACTTCACCTCTCACGCAAGCTGCAGGAGAGACGAGTCTTCCCCGCTTTTGATATCGATCGTTCATCGACTCGCCGTGAGGAATTGCTGCTTGGGCCAGATCTCACGCGGCGTGCATGGCTGATGCGGCGGATGTTCGCTCAAATGATAGAACCGCCGATCGGAGCTGGAATGGATATCACAACAGCCACCGAAGCGCTCTTGCACCGCATCGCACAAACCGAAAACAATATCGAGTTTCTTGAATCGCTCTCCGAAGATCAATAACCAAAACCGACCACGAGACTGGCGACAGCGGCTGTGGACCGTCGCGCCTTTCATCATTGGCGCGCTGTGTGTAATCGCAGCCGGCTGGGTGATCGGGTTGAAACTTCGATCGCGCAGCCAAGCCAATGAATCACCGGTATCATCTGGCGAACGTGTCTCTTCTGGGGACCTCACAGATCTTTCCTCTCTCCCTGTTTACGATCCTGATGTTGAAACGAAGATGCTCTCCCGAGCAGCGAACTTAAACACATCGAAGCCTGGTCGACCACGCGTCGATGTGCTTCACTACACAGTTCAACCGGGTGATTCGGTCTTCGGGATTTCGGCGAAGTTTGGAATCGAACCGGAGACGCTGTTGTGGGGAAATTTTGAGGTATTAAATGACGACCCTCACCTCTTAAAACCTGGTCAGGAGTTGAATATTCTGCCGGTCGATGGGACGTATTATGAATGGCAGGACGGGGATGATCTCGATCATGTCGCTGGCTTATTTGGTGTTGAGTCGCGGGAGATTATTGAATATCCGGGAAACCACATCAGCTTCGTCGAGCCGCAGATACTACCTGGAACCTGGTTGATCATCCCCGAAGGTCAGCGAGCTTTTAAGCAGTGGTTTGTTCCGACAATCGCTCGTGGCCAGGCGGGTGTCGGCGCGGCATATGGACCCGGCGGCTGTGCCGGACCTTATACTGGTGTTATCGGAACCGGCGGCTTCATCTGGCCGGCGGCAAACCATTACATCTCTGGTAACGATTATTGGTCAGGTCACCTGGCGATCGACATCGCTGCAGGGATGGGGGCGGGAATTTGGGCTGCAGACGGTGGGGTCGTCGTTTTCGCTGGCTGGTCGACGGTTGGCTATGGAAATATGGTCATGATTGATCATGGGAACGGCTGGCAAACCGTTTATGCCCACTTGAGCCAGGTCGGTGTGGGGTGTGGGCAGAGCGTGAGCCAGGGGCAGAGTATCGGGTTGGCCGGCTCCACTGGCAATTCGACGGGACCACACCTGCATTTTGAAACACGTTTTCAGGATGGATTTGTCAATCCGTGGTATGTTCTTCCTTAGGATGTCTACAGCCGATGCTTGACGGTCCACAACGCGCTTGATATGATGCGCGCGTAGGATCAAGGGAAGGCGGAGAAATTGCAGGAAAAGGCAACGAAGGTGCGTGACAAAGGCTCGCTTCCGATTCGAGCACGGAATCGCATCGAGTTATGGGCGAAAATATGCGTGGTTACGTTGCGCGACCCTATCCTGCGTTTCACGGGCCATCTAGCCCTTCTTACCCTCATAGCGTTGGGGGTGTGGGCTGCCCGCCTGGGTTGGGATACGCTCCCATTGGATGCATACGCCGGAGTAGTGGAAGAAAACGAAAGCGCTAACCTCGCGGCACCAACAATATTAAGGCTCGGGATTGCCGACCTTCCGCCGTACGCAGGCGGCTCAACTCAACTTGCAGGTGTGGGGCGCTCGACGGACATCCATACGGTTTTCCCTGAACGTCCACGACTTGACGTGATTACATACCAGGTGCAGGAGGGGGACAGCATCTTCGGGATCGCAGATAAATTCAGCCTGAAGCCTGAAACGATCTTATGGGGCAATTTCGACGTGCTCCAGGACGATCCCCACCGGCTCAAGCCCGGGCAGGAACTCAACATTTCACCAGTGGATGGAACGTTGTATGAATGGCATGAAGGGGATGGACTGAGTGGGGTTGCACGGTTCTTTGGCGTCGAGCCCAGTGAGATTATCCAGTGGCCGACAAATCATATTGACCCCGACATGGACCCTGAGAATCCAGATATCGAAGCGGGAATGGTGCTAATTATCCCCGGTGGTCAGCGCTCCCTGGTCTCCTGGAGCGCGCCACGCATCTCGCGCAGCAATCCCGCGGTGGCAAGGGTCCTTGGACCGGGTGCATGCGGCTCGATCTATGATGGTGTTGTTGGCAGCGGGATATTCATATTTCCAACACCGCTGCACTATGTCTCCGGCTTCGATTACAGTTCCATTCATCCGGCGATCGATCTCGCCGGCAGCACCGGGCATGCCATCTTCGCTTCGGATTCGGGCGTGGTGGTTTATGCGGGTTGGAATGATTGGGGATACGGCTACGTGATCGTTCTGGATCATGGCAATGGGTGGCAAACGCTGTATGCTCACCTCAGCGCAATTAATGTGGTTTGTGGGCAATCTGTCTATCAGGGAGACGTGATCGGCGCGATGGGCTCAACCGGCAATTCGACAGGACCACACTTGCATTTCGAGATCATGCACGATGACTATGGCAAGGTGAACCCGCATAACTTTTTACAGTAAGGTGATGTGATCGACGACTCTCTACTCGTCTTTGGTCGTGCACACTTCGGTGTGCGCTTTTTTTTTATTAACCAGCTTAGCTGGTGATGACTAAACTTGCTTCATCAGGATCGCACGTTCATGTAGAGCAGCCTCAGGTTGAGCGTATTCTCTCTTTGATCTACAATGGGTGCTATCTGATCTACGGAAGAGGTGCGAACTTCATAATGGGATCCAAACAAGGGATCGAGAATGAAGTTTATCGAGCCCCGCGGATTATTTATGATGGGTACTCCGGCGGGGATACTTACAAGCTGGCCGGGCCCACCTCAGAGAAACTAGAAAAACATTCGATAGGGAGCTGCGTATGAAAGTGCTTGATGAAGGGATCGGGAAGCTTATCCAGCCAGTCGACCTTGATGCTTTCCGAAAATCGAATCGCAGCAAGCCGAAGCAATTGATTGACAAGCGGATGAGTGAAGCGGAGGCGGTTGAACGCTTCATTCATGACGGCGATTACGTCGGCACAGAGCTGTATGGTACGGTCCGCTGTCCTATGTCTCTGGTCAACGAGATCGTTCGCCAGGGCGTGAAAGACCTGCGCATGGCCGGGCAAGGTGTAACTGAGCTCGATACACTTCTGGCTGCAAAGCTAGTGAAGGCTTTAGATATCACCTACATCGCTCTGGAGGTATATGGGGTCTCGAGTGTCTTGCGGCGTGAAGTAGAGAGCGGGCGGGTCGAGACCTGTGTCGAGTGGAGCAATGGCGCAATTGCAGGGCGGTTTAAAGCGGCGGCGATGGGAGTGCCTTTTCTCCCGATACGTTCCATGCTGGGAACGGACACTTTTAAATACAGTGCTGCAAAAGCGGTGGAATGCCCTTTTACAGGTGACCCAATCTGCCTCATTCCGGCGCTTATTCTGGATGTGGGCTTGATCCATGTTCACCGGGCAGATATGTATGGGAATGCCCAGATCGATGGCATCAGTGGGTTCGCTGCGGAGATGGCGAGGGCTTCCAAGCGCTTGATTGTAAGCGCAGAAGAAATCATCTCAAACGACGAGATCCGTAAAAATCCCGGCAAAACGATCATCCCTTATTTCCTTGTTGATGCAGTTGTCGAAGCGCCCTTTGGTTCCCACCCGGGCGAGATGTGTTATGCGTATGAGCGCGATGAACCCCAGATTAAAGAATGGGTCGAGGCGTCGAAAACTGAGGATGGAGCCGACGAGTATCTAGCGAAGTACATTCACGGCGTCAAAGATCATCAGGAGTATTTGGATATGATTGGCAAGGACCGGCTGGGGCAACTTCAGGCGATGGTACCGGGGAGGTTATGATGGCGGAGAATGGTTACAATCCAACGGAACTTTTGATTTGCACCGCTTCGCGGCTTGTGCCTGATAACACAACAGCGTTCATCGGGACGGGGATCCCCATGCTGGCGGCTTCATTAGCGCAGAAGATGCATGCGCCCAATCTGGTTGCCGTCTTTGAATTCGGTGGTGTGGGTGCGATATTAGATGATCTTCCCCTCGCAGTCGGTGAGCGCCGAACGTTTCATAAGGCTGTGGCTGCAACGGGACTCGCAGACATGGTAGAAACTGCCCAAAGAGGGTTCATTGAATACGGGTTTCTCGGTGGTGCACAAATTGACCCTTATGGGAATCTCAACAGCACCGTGATCGGCGACCATGACCATCCAAAAGTGAGACTGCCGGGCAGCGGTGGTGGAAACGATGTCGGCTCGCACTGCTGGCGGACGATCGCCATTATGCCTCATGATCAGCGCAGGTTCGTGGCGAAAGTGGATTTCATCACCACACCGGGCTATCTCTCCGGACCCGGTGCGCGCGAAGCTGCAGGATTGCCCGTGGATACGGGTCCATATCGAGTGGTCACTACGCTGGCTGTCTTGGGCTATCACCCGGACAGCAAACGCATGATGCTGCTCGCAACCCAACCGGGGGTAACAATCGAGGATGTTATCGAGAACACCGGGTTTGAGCTGCTTATGGCGGAGGACATCGAAGAGTATCCGCCCCCGACGGAAGAGGAGTTGAGAATCCTGCGCGAGGACGTTGATAAGGATAAGCTCTATATCTGAAGCAGAGAAAAGAAAGGGGCTGTCACCAGAGCAGCATTGGACAGCCCCTGATATGGAATGACCTGTAAGGGCACGGCATTGCCGTGCCCTTAAGCGTAAGCTAGGACAAGACGATTTGAAATTCGGGCGCACCCATGTGTGCGCCTCAACATTAATTAATGAGACGGCTGTGCAGTCCTGCGGTTTATTATTTCACAGCCTGGATCTTGAATATCGGCACGGTAACAAAGGGGTGCAGTTGGTTGATCTCCTGCAGGATGTTTTTAAGCACGGCCGGCCGTGTGTATTTATGGTCAAAAGCGGGGGAATGGATGCGGGCTTGTTTGATGGTAAAAACCCGGCGGCCCAATTCGCGGTAATAATCTTTTCGGGTCGCAATGTCCTGGCTGATGCCGGCCGGGAAGGTGAAATCCTCAATCTCAGCGGACGATTCGATTTTAAAACCAGCCTGGACGAACGAGTCGACAGTCATGAGGGATTTGAGGCCAAAACCGGTCTGCCCATGGACACCCTCGCGCGGCGGCAGGCCAATCGCCTCGATCAACTCGATCAAACCCTGGATGCGGGCGGCATGGCGTCCTGTGTGCTCTACCGGTAGGTTTTCCAAGTAGCGTTCTAGCGGCAGGTCCCAGTCTTCAGGGTGGTCGTCTAGCTGTGTGAATTCGTGGCTGCAGATGATCAGGCACCCGCCCGGACGCAGGATCGAAAAAATTTGAGCAAGCATGCCGTCGACGTCAATGCGGTCATCCTCGTCGGTTGGGAACTGGAAAACCATCCGGGCGACGAATAGGTCAGCCGAGTTGGGCGCCAGCACCTGGCTGATCATGCGGGCCGGTAAATCCGAGATGAAGCGGAAGCCGGGTTTTCCGGCCAGGTTGGCAGGCGAGGGGACGTCGTCGGGCGATGTGGCGATCAGCGATTTTGGGTTATGTGAATAGATGTACTCGCTCAGGTCCCCTAACCCGCTGCTGAAATCAACGATGTCTTTGCCGGAGATTTGATCAGGGGATACCAGGTCTTCCACGAGGTAGTAAACCAGGTAGCGGACGATCTCCCAATTGCGCTGCAGTTCCCAGGAAGTCACCGGACTAGTATACAACACCCGGGTCTTGGCAGGAGTGAGGAATTAACTAGTCTTCAAATCATTCCTCCGCTGTTGCACTTGGCAGTTGAATCCAGGTTACCTCAACCGCCCCCAAGACTCAATAAAAGTTAAACTTTATTGAGTTTTCTTCAAACACTTTTTGTGTTAAGATTAGTCTAATCAAGAATAGACTAATTAGAAGTAGACAAAAAGAGGATGGCGATGTTTATTAATCGGGAACAGGAATTGGCTGTCTTGGAAGACGCGTGGGGGTCTGGTAACGCAGAGTTCATAGTGGTGTACGGCCGCCGCAGGGTGGGGAAAACGGCACTGTTACAGACATTTTGCGAGAGTAGGTCGAGTATTTTTTGGACGGCAAGTCTTAGCTCGGATGCTCTTTTGCGGCGCGGAATTACACAGGAGTTGTGGCAATTCAATCATGAGGAAAGTAACGGACCCGGTTTTACATACGAGAGTTGGGAGCATGCCTTTAGAGCGCTTGCCGAGACTTCGTCTAATCATCGCCTCGTTGTTGTAATAGACGAATTCCCTTATCTGGTTAACGCTGACGCGAGCGTTTCGTCCGTATTGCAAAAAGTGTGGGACAAAGATCTGCAGCAAACGAAACTAATGTTAATTCTGTGTGGATCACAGATTGGGATGATGGAACGTGAAGTATTAGCATATCGAGCGCCGCTTTATGGCCGCCGGACAGGGCAAATCCATCTGGCTCCACTTTCGTTTAGGGCTACTGCATCTTTCTTTAAACGGTACGGTATTAAAAATCAAATGGAAGCTTATGGAATACTGGGCGGCATACCTGCATACCTGAATCAGTTTGATGATCGAGATTCATTGATTAAGAACATAGAACGCCGGATCCTCAGGCAGGGAAGTTTTCTCTATCACGAACCACAATTTCTCTTGCGTGAGGAATTGCGCGAGCCTCGTAATTACTTCGCGATACTTCAGGCAATAGCACATGGGCGAACGAAACTTAATGAGATTGTTCAAACTGCTGGACTTGAGCGGCAAGCGGTGTCCAGATATCTTGCAGTGCTTCAGGATCTGTACCTGGTAGAGCGCACTGTGCCAGGCACAGAACGCAGACCGGAGAAAAGCCGAAAGGGCATATATCGTATCAAAGATCCATTTTTACGGTTCTGGTTCAGATTTGTAGCACCGAATCAATCATTTTTAGAGCGAGGTTATTTGAAGCCTGTGTTAGACGAAGTTAAATCAGATTTTACCGCATTCATGGGCCCGGTCTTTGAGGAGATTTGTAGAAATTGGTTGATGGAGCATATTGGAACGGCAACCTTGCCTTTTGCGCCGGACCGGATGGGGGCCTGGTGGGACAGGAATGAAGAAATCGATATATTCGCGTACAACGACGATACCGCACTCTTTGGGGAGTGTAAGTGGACAAACCGTCGAGTCGGGACGAATATTCTTGATGATCTCATGCGGAAATCAAACCCAATCATCGAGAGTATGGGTCTGCAGGATATCCGCTATGTATTGTTCTCTCGTTCGGGATACACGCCTGCGCTCGAAGACAGGGCAAAAAAAGAAGGAGTTTCTTTGTTTGGAATGAAGGATATGAAGTCAGCATCTATCACTACCGAGTGAATCGTACTGGTCAAACACACGCGATAAGTGAAATGTGTTCGACTTTTCAGTGTTGTCTGGGAGAACCACATCATGGGGTTCACCAGCGCTGGAATCCAAGGAGCGATGTTCTTCCACTTGTTTATGTATCTTTCTTCCACATAGTTTGGTACCGATAGTTCTCGCAATACCGGCTGCGGTTAATTAAGCTTGCATTAGATTACATGTGAGAGTAATCATCGAGAAACGAAAGGCCGCTTTCATCAGAAAGCGACCCTTTCAGCGCCCCCGACAGGACTCGAACCTGTGGCCCCTTACTCCGCAAGCAAGTGCTCTAATCCACTGAGCTACGAGGGCATGGGTATTCAATTATCAGGCAGGCTTAGCGGGGAGGGTGGGATTCGAACCCACGGTAGAGGTTAATGCCCCTACAAGCGCTTAGCAGGCGCCCCCGTTCAGCCACTCCGGCACCTCCCCTGATGAATTAATTATCAAGGCGGAGGGAGAGGGATTCGAACCCCCGGTGGGCGTAAACCCACAGCGGTTTTCAAGACCGCCGCCTTCGTCCACTCGGCCATCCCTCCGAGGTCCGTACGACCCCCTCCTGAACGAAAGCATTCTACCATGGCGACATGGGCGAGTCAAAGAAGCGGGTTGTTTTAGGTCAGAAACGAAGAAAAAAGTGCAGATAACTCGAATCCTCGGGGGTCATCAGGCTCTGCCTGCGGCTGGAAACTCTGCTTTCGCACTCCACTAGTTCAAGACGATTCTTTTCCCCAAACCTGGTAAAGCCCGAGCCGGCCGCCTTCGCCATCGGAATGGTAGGTATCAAGGACGGTGAAACCCGTCTCTCCGGCGAGGGCCTCAAACTCGGGAGGTGTAAAGTGGTGAACATAGCGCAGGCCATAGCCGCCGCGGCGCCAATCTAAAAGATAATCACCCTCCTCGACATCCTCAGCGGTCAGATCGACGGTCTCCCAGGGCAGGATGCGCGACTGGTAACGCTTGCTGGCTAAGAAATTCCAGTTGGAATGGATCCACTGACCGCTCTCGTTGAGCAGTCGATGCACCTGCAGGGCGATGCGTTTCCTGAGTGCAGCGTCCGGTAGGTGGTGCAGCACGGAGAAGGAAAGGACGCGATCGAGGTGCTCCCTGAGCGGGATTGCAAATTCCATCTCAAGTACCTCTGGCCACGCGGGATCAGCGAGGTCCAAAACGTGGAAGGAAACTCGAGGGTCCTGAACCTTTTGCCGGGCGATTTCTAACAGCAGGGGGCTCGAATCAACCCCGATATAACGCCCCGCCGGATCGCGACTGAGCCATTCGAGCGCAAGCTCGCCGTTGCCGCAGCCGAGGTCCAGGACCCAGGCTTCCGACGGAAGGTTCTCTAGCGCTTTGAGAACGCCGGGCTGTAAGCGTTCTCGCGTCTGGGAGAAGTGATCGGCGAAGGTTTGGTAGAATTCACTATTGAGTTGAAGGAGTCTGTTGATAACTTCATCTCTCATAAACTGGATTATACGCTGATGGATCCCCAAAAGGCGTGGCAGGATGCCCGCAACTACACACCCGAACAGGTCGAACTCGCCAGGCTAATCCTGGAGGAGATGCGCGCCGGCGCTTCGGTTAAGGATGCGGTCCGCCATCACCCCTTATCCGGCGGGGGCTACATCGGGAAACATGTTCTCATTCACACTTATAGAGACCTGACGGATTCCGGCACTTGGCCGTTCGAGCAGGAGATGATCCAGCGTCTACGCATGAAACCTATGCGGACGTTATCTGGCGTCACTACCGTAACGGTGCTCACAAAACCCTATCCGTGTCCAGGAAACTGTATCTTCTGCCCAACAGAAGAGCGCATGCCAAAATCCTACCTCTCGGACGAACCTGGCGCGATGCGTGCTCTCCATCATGCCTTCGAGCCCTACGAACAGACGATCGCTCGAATCGAGGCGCTGGAGGCGATCGGTCACCCAACGGAGAAAATTGAGCTCCTGATCCTCGGTGCTACCTGGAGTGCGTATCCATTTGACTATCAGAAGTGGTTCATCCAGCGCTGCCTGGATGCGATGAATGGCTCGGACTCCCTGGATTTGCATGAGGCACAGCAAGCCAATGAAGGAGCAGTCCATAAGAACGTCGGTCTGGTGGTTGAAACCCGTCCAGACCTTATCAACCATCGTGAGATCGCTCGCCTGCGTGAGCACGGCGTGACCAAGGTACAAATGGGGGTCCAAAGCCTCGATGATGAGATATTGACGCTGAACGAACGCGGGCATACGGTTGCTCAATCCCGAGAGGCCATGGGGTTATTACGTGCCGCGGGATTCAAGATCGTGCTGCACTGGATGCCTAATTTGCTGGGGGCGACGCTTGCATCAGATCGCCGCGATTTCACACACTTATGGGAGGATCAGGATTTGCGTCCTGATGAAATCAAGATCTATCCCTGCCAGTTGCTAGAGAACACCGAACTCTATGAATTCTGGGAGCGTGGGGAATATATACCTTATACGACCGAGGAACTGATTGAACTCATTGCCGATCTGAAACCCGGCATCCCCCGCTACTGCCGCGTCAATCGCATCATTCGCGACATCCCCTCAACGCATATTGTCGCCGGGAATAAGCGAACCAGTCTGCGACAGGATGTCCAGCAGGAGTTGAAGCGACGCGAATCTCACTGTTCGTGCATCCGCTGCCGCGAGGTGCGCGGCAAGGAAATCGATCCTGCAAGACTTGAGTTTTCAAAATTGACCTACCAGGCGGGTGGCGCGCAGGAGCATTTTCTCTCGTTTTCAACGCCAGAAGATGAGCTAGCCGGCTATCTACGCCTCTCCCTTCCTGAACCCGGGTCGCCGGTCACAGAATTGGACGATCTAGAGGGTGCGGCGATTGTTCGCGAAGTGCACGTATACGGGCAGTCACTGGAATTGGGCACCACGATGGATGGTGCAGCCCAGCACGCTGGCGTGGGTTCGGATCTTATGAAAGAAGCAGAAACCATCGCTGTCAAGGCCGGGTATCAACGGGTCGCGGTGATCGCTGCCCTCGGAACCCGCGGCTACTACCGCAAGCTGGGATATTCCCTTGGCGAGACGTATATGCTGAAGGATGTTTGAAGTTGCTCCTTCAAGCTTGTTACCATGACCGTGATGCCGTCCTTAACGCCGGTCAGTCGTTCGGATACTGCTTCTAGTTTACTTCTCTGCTGCCCCTCACTTGGCATTGTTTGTGATGGTAGAGACGCCCTGGTCTCTACGCGGGGAAACCTTTCGGAGGGGAAATCGAGGATCTTGTTGACGATGGTAGAGACGTTGCATGCAACGTCTCTACAAGTGAAGTATCGATATTTTCGATGATGACGATCCCATGGATGTGATTGGGCATGATAGTCAATCGTCCAGCATGATATTCAATCTGATTAGTGCAGTTTTCTACCACTCTTCAGAGACGATGAGATCGTGATCGCCCCAAAAGTACTGGGTTCCATTTTGATCATGTAGAGACGCCCTGGTCTCTACTGGTGATGTATCGATATCTAACGTCTCTCTTCTGTCAGGACGATCAGTGTTGCACGCCCCGGTGCAACATTCGCAAATCAGATAGACATCGATGCGCCGGCAATCAACGACTGCATAGGTTGGATAGATGAGCGGGGTATAATCCTCAGAACGAATATTACAGACTGAAAGCGATAATCTTATGGGATTTCATGGCGGAAGATGGGGCGCGTTCATCAGGTACGACGAGCAAGAACAGCCCCAATTATCCTGGCGTCTGCTGCGCAGGGTGGCAGCATATGCGCGTCCCTACTGGTTAAAGTTGGTCGTCGTGCTGATCACTATGGTCGGCATATCCTTGATCAGCCTGATTCCACCGTTGCTTATACGAGATTTTATCGATCACGCAATACCAGCCCGGGATACAACGCGGTTGAATTGGCTCGCGCTGGGTATGGTTGCTGTCCCCCTGATCAACGGCTTGTTAGGAGTTGCCCAACGCTATATGAGTTCCTTCGTTGGGGAAGGGATCATCTTTGACCTGCGCAGCGCACTCTACGCTCACCTGCAGCGCATGGGTTTGCGCTTCTACACAAACACACAAGTCGGCGAGATGATGTCCCGACTGAACAACGACGTCATCGGTGCGCAAAGAGCGGTGACGGGAACGTTGGTCACACTGCTGAGCAACACCTTCGCAATCGTGACAACACTCATCATCATGTTTTCCATGGAGTGGCGCTTGACTCTGTTAGGGGTCGCGATTTTGCCATTATTCGTCATCCCCGCGCGCCGGGTGGGTACCGTCCTGCGCGGCATCGCCCGCCGCTCGATGGAAATCAATGCCAGAATGAATGCGATGATGAACGAGACTCTAAACATCAGCGGCGCGATTCTGGTGAAAATCTTTGGCCGATACCATTCGGAAGTTGATAGATTTCGGGGGCATGCGCAGGAGGTCCGGGATATTGGCGTTCGCCAAGCGGTAATCGGCCGCTGGTTCTACCTATCCTTGGGTCTAGCAAGTGCAATTGGCAGCGCTCTTGTGTTCTTGGTTGGTGGACATCTTGTGCTCCAAGGGGCGTTCACAATTGGGACAATAGTCGCTTTCTCCACATACCTTGGACGACTGTACGGACCATTAACGGCGATGACAAACGCGCGTGTGGACCTGGCAACATCGATGGTGAGCTTTGAGCGCGTATTTGAAGTCCTCGATCTCCCGATAGAGATCCGCGAATCTCCTGATGCGATCGATCTCGTTGATCCGCAGGGAAACGTAAGTTTTGATGAAGTCAGCTTCAGTTATGAGCATCATGACGGCGCGCCCGTTGGGCTGGAAGAACAATTCCGTTTCGCCAGACGCAGCCATGCGACGTATATCCCGCCGAAGGTTAAAAGCGAACTCAGTGACGAAAAGGACAAGCAGGAACCGCGGGAAACGCGCTGGGCAGTGCAGGATGTGAGTTTCGAAATCCACCCGGGGTCGATGGCAGCACTTGTAGGTCCGAGCGGAGCCGGTAAAACCACGATTACGTACCTCCTGCCGCGACTGTTTGATCCCACGAGCGGTCGAATAATGCTCGATGGTTATGATTTACACGATCTTACTTTGGATACGATTGCAAAACACATCGGCATGGTGACACAGGAGACCTATCTCTTTCACACAACGATTCGAGAGAACCTGCGCTACGCGAAGACCGATGCTACACAGGATGAGTTGGAATTAGCCTGCCTGGCAGCGAATATTCACGATTTCATCAGTTCCTTGCCGGAGGGGTATGACACGGTTGTAGGCGAGCGCGGATACCGTCTTTCAGGAGGTGAGAAGCAACGGGTAGCGATCGCTCGTGTTTTGCTAAAGGACCCAAAAATCCTGATCCTCGATGAGGCGACGAGTCACTTAGATTCCCTGTCTGAGGCGCTCATTAAGACAGCAATGCAAGAGGTGCGGAGAGGGAGGACATCACTTGTCATCGCTCACCGTTTAAGTACGGTGATCAATGCTGATTTGATCCTGGTCATGGATAAGGGTAGATTAGTAGAGAGTGGTGGACACGAAGATTTACTTGAGCAAGATGGGATATACGCAGATCTCTACCAGACGCAGTTCTTCCCGGAAGGCAGCCCAGGTTAGACGATTAGATCGAAAACTCCAAAGTTCATTGATGCATCGATGAGCGAGCTATTCTTGCGCTGACTGACACCAGATGATTGTAGGCTGGATCCATCCATTCTTCGTACAAGTGAAACCCGTAAATATCCGAGCAAGAATGCCCGAGTCAGTTTCTGGAAAATAGAAACTTTGCCAGCGTTATTGCGTATAGTAGGGTAGAGCACCAGTCTAAGAAAGGGTTGCATGGCGGAATATCAACGAAGCAATGAAGAAGGCCTATGGATCGAACGAGCTACTCAGGGCGATGATGATGCTTTTGCCCAGATTGTCGAAAGTTACCAGGTCCCAGTTTACAACCTGTGCTACCGCATGCTGGGAAATAGAGAAGAGGCAGAGGATGCGGCCCAGGAATCATTCCTGCGAGCCTACCGAAACCTCAATCGCTATGACCCTAAAAGGAAGTTTGTTACATGGCTGCTGTCGATCGCATCGCACTATTGTATCGATTGCTTGAGGCGCAGGAGGCTGAAGTTGGTCTCACTGGATGACCTTCTCCCCAGGAGAGAAAGAGGGGCAACAACGCCCGCTGCCGAGGCAAACTATCTGCAGCAAGAACAAGCAGAGGAGATCCGAAGCATGCTTGATGGGATTGGGGAAAAGGATCGAGCTGCTGTGGTCCTGCGTTACTGGTACGACTTTTCCTACGAGGAGATTGCAGAGAGCTTGTCGCTTTCGATATCGGCAGTGAAGAGTCGCTTACACCGAACACGTCGCGAGATGGCGGACCGGTGGCATGTTCAGAACAAGGCGTTCGTCAATGGAGGCAGGCAAGATGAAGCATCCACAATTTGAAGCGCTGTTGTTTGACATAGATCATCTGGGGCATGAGGAACGGATTGCCCTTGAAGCCCACTTACGGGAGTGTGAGCATTGCAATGTGCTAGCAACATCATGGGGAGACCTGGAAGGGAAAATGCTTTCAGCGCCGCAGCTGGAACCAGCGACGGGTTTTACGGAGCGTTTCCGTGAGCGGCTCGTCGTTTACAAGAGGCGAAAGCAAGAACGGCTTACTTTAGCTGTGATCCTGGCGATCTTGATTAGCTTGATCATCGTAACGGGTTTCTTCGGAGCTGAATTATTAACCTTTGTTCCTTCAGCTATCAGTTTCTTGTTGAAGTCTATCAATGGCCTGGTGCTGCTCGGTGGGCTGCTCACGCTACTGGGGGATTTCACTCTTGTCCTGCTAGAAGGAATCACACAAAGCCTGCCGGCGAGTCTGTTGCTCGCTATCGTCGCCACGACCAGTGGTCTCGCGGTAATCTGGATGTTTTCAATATACCGGTTCGGTTTTAATACTTTACGAAGGGAGTAAGTGATATGAAACGCTTTATGTTTACAAGCCTTGTGGTCATCTTCATCGCTTTGGCTATCCCCGTTACCGCTTTTGCGGGTGGTTTCGAGGATGGACGGGTGGTGTTCGGGACCAATTTTGTCCTTGAGAGTGGGGAAATCCTCGATGGCGATCTAGCAGTCATCGGGGGGTCGGCCACGCTCGAGGAAGGATCAACCGTCACAGGGACTGTCTTTCTCCTCGGTGGAGACATCTTCGCTGCAGGTGAGATCGAAGGTGATCTGGCGATCGTGGGAGGAAATGCCAACTTAGGTTCGAATGCTGTCGTTGGGGGTGATCTTGTTACTTTCGGCGCCAGTGTGAACCGCGGCACAGCTCAAATAGAGGGAGATTATATCGACGGTGAAGCGCTGAATTTCCCAACGGATTTCCGTTTCGCCAACTGGGATAGTTATCCCCTTGGGAGAGTATCGTCCTACCGGTATTCGTTTGTTGGGAACATCCTCGCCTATCTCTTCTCGAGCCTGATGCTGGCAGCGCTGGCCGTATTAGTCATGATGTTCCTGCCCAAGCACACACAAGTGGTTGCTGATACTGTTGTATCCCAACCAGTGCTCGCTGGGGCGTTAGGATTACTGACGGCTTTCGTAGCACCGATTCTCTTTATCCTTCTCCTGATCACGATTTGTTTTTCAGTAGTTGGTATTCTAGGAGCGGTGATTCTGGCTGCTGCCTGGGTCTTGGGAATGGTTGCGATGGGCTTGGAAGTCGGTAATCGTCTCTCAGAGGCGACGAATCAGGAGTTTCAACCGGTTGTCGCTGCGGGCCTGGGAACGTTGATCTTAACCCTTGTGGTCAATGGAATTGGCCTCATCCCTTGTATCGGATGGGTGGTACCCTTCCTTGTGGGAATCATCGGTACGGGAGCGGTCTTAATGACCCGCTTCGGGCGACAGGAATATGGTGTTGAAGCCATACCTGAGGAGAAGCCGAAACTGCCCGCAAAGACGACAAGTACAACTGCGAAGAAGACCAGTTCAACTGCAAAGAAGACCAGTTCAACTGCGAAGAAGACCAGTTCAGCTCCGAAGAAGACCAGTTCTACGGCAAAGAAGAAGAAGTAGTAGAACAGAGGGTTAATTCGTCTAAGTGAATAAACGAGAGGGGCTGCCTCAAAGGGGACAGCCCCTCTTACTTGTCTCTCAACACAGTTGGCTCCTTGTTGAGGTGCTACCCGTACACGCACTTAAGGTTATTTTATCTCCCCCACTTCATTCAATCCACAAGCGGACGACGTGGAAATCCCCAACTAAGAAACGACCATCCTCACTGAGGACATCCTTGCTGTCTAGGGAACATCGTTTAACTTGAGCACCATGAACGGCCAGCCAAACACGAGAATGGCTTTCGAATTCCCCCTCAATCTCACGCCGAAGTTCATAGGCCCCGTTCTCACTATTTAAAGAGAATCGATCTACACGCCAGGGGCCAAATCCTTCCCCCTCATCGCGGTAAAGTGAACTTGTATAGTTTCCTTGACCAGGAAGGTAAAGATGCAGGGTCAGCTCTTCTCCCTCGTGCATTGGTAATATTGCGCCGGCTCGTACGAAGATAGGAATCTGTTCCAAGGATACATCGATCGGGACCTCACTTGGTCCATCATAAGAATGGTCATCCCAGAAGCTGTACCAGCGGCCGGGAGGGAGCGCCACCATGCGCTGCTCCACACCTGGCTCCAAAACCGGTGCGACAAGCAAGTCATCGCCCAGAAGGAACTGATCCTGGATATCCCAGGAGGAGGGTTCCTCCGGACTTAGCCAAAAGAGCGGCCGCATGAGGGGCAATCCGCTTTGTGTGCTTTCCCACGCCAGCGTATAGAAATATGGCAAGAGGCGATAGCGAAGCTGTAATGTGGCGCGCACGGTCTGAAGTGTCGAATCATCAAAAGCCCAGGGCTCGCGGCGCGGTGTGGCGTGGTCAGAATGGGTCCTGAAGAAAGGCGTAAAGGCGGCCATCTGGAACCAACGCAGGTAAAGCTCTGAACTTGGATTCCCGCTGAAACCGCCAATATCGCTGCCGGTGTAAGGGATCCCTGAGAGACCCAAACCTAGCATTATGGAGATCGTTTGTCGTAATGTTGCCCACGAACTATCCACATCCCCGGTCCAATTCCATGCGTACCGCTGCATACCAACCCATCCTGAGCGGGAGAGAAGCCAGGGTCTCTTATCGGATCGGTGCTGCTTTAATGCTCTGTGACCGGCTTTGTTCATCAATAAGCCGTAAAGGTTGTGCGCCTGACGGTGGTCGCCGAGTTGTCCTTCGAGTTTATGGCGAGTGTTGAGGGGAAGGGTTTTTCCACCCCAGGCGGCGAACGCAGATGGTTCGTTCATATCGTGCCATATGCCAGCGATTCCATCTTTGAGAAGACGCGGGTAAAGATCCATCCACCACTGGCGTGTCCCTGAATCTGTAAAATCGGGGAAGTGTACCCACCCTGGCCATACTAAGCTTCGGAGCGGTTGTCCGTGAGGAAGTTTGCAGAAAGCATCTTCCTGTACCCCGCTATTATAAATTGGGTAGTTGCGGTCGATCTTCACTCCTGGATCGATGATGGCAACGAGGTGAATATTTTTCTCCAGCAGGTCAGCAGCGAGTCGTTTCAAATCTGGGAAGCGTTTCCGGTCGACAGTGAAGACGCGATATCCTTCCATATAGTCGATGTCGAGGTGAATTGCGCTGATTGGGAGTTCGTGACGATCGAAATTGGCAGATAATTCGCGGATTTCTGCGTCAGTTTTATATCCCCATCGGGATTGGTGATATCCGAGCGCCCAGAGCGGGGGGAGTTGTGGCTTTCCCGTCAGATCACTGAAGCGGCTGAGAACCTTATCTGGAGATCCTGGAATGAAATAATAACGGAGCATACCGCTCTCGAAGTGCGCTTCTGCATGCTCGTTGAATGAGATGAATCCGTCGAAAGAGTTCTCATAAAAAACCAGATAGCTGCCCTCAAAATGGAGACATATGTAAACTGGAGCACAAAAGTAGAGTGGGTCATCGCCAGGTTGATAGCTGCCACCTGGATCCTTGTTCCAAAACCGGTAGCTGCCGCCGCGTAAGTTCAAACCTGCGGCACGCTCTCCCAGGCCATAGAGTCCGGCTTGTTCAGGTATTTTTGCTCGATGAGTCCAGGCTTCGCCGACTCGAGAGGGGGGAGCCTCTTCCCGCAGGATATCACCCCCCGCGTCACGAAAGGTAAGGTTCCCTCTCTCGCCAATATCGATGGTGATGGCGTCGCTGCGAAATCTCCAGCCTTCGCCTGTATCTGTTAATGCGCTGCTGGCTCCCGGCCAGCTGAAGTTGGCGATGGCGTAAGGGATGGGAGGAATCCCTGGTTTCCATGATAGTCGGACGACATCAGAATCCAGGAACTCGATTTCCAAATCGGCATGTTCAAAATGAAATCTAGCGCCCAGTTGGGTCGCATAGGCTTCCTGGAGAGAGCCTGGGCCGAGCGCCTTGGCGCTTCCTCGAATGCGGTCTCTTCGATAGGCGTTGTTTAATCGATCCCTTTGGAAGGCATACAACACAGCGGCGAGGCTGTTATTCAAACCAAGTGTGCGAATGGATCGCAGGATCGAGAGGATGCTCATGTTTTAAGTGCTTACGGTATATCCCAGGCTCAGCAGTTTAGGAAGTTTAGCCAATGGGGGTGGCGGACGCAAATGCTAAGAGGGGGCACGTCATGACGTGCTTGGTTTCTCGAAGATAAAAAGGCTAGCGGAACCGTGAACCGTTGGCTATAATCAGCCATTGGTGTCCTCCGAATAAATTACCGAGAAAGCAATCGCGCGAATGTCATTTGTTCATCTCCACGTACACTCTGAATATTCACTGCTAGATGGGCTGAGCAAAGTTGATAAGCTGGTCCAGAAGGCAAAAGAACTTGATATGCCGGCGTTGGCGTTAACGGATCACGGCGCGATGTTTGGTGCGATTTCTTTTTATAGAGCAGCGAAAGAAGCTGGCATCAAACCTATCATCGGAATAGAAGCGTATCTTGCTGCGCGAACAATGTATGATCGAGATCCAAAATTGGACAGTCGGGCATTCCACCTGCTGCTTCTTGCAGAAAACGATACGGGATATAAAAATTTACTCCAGATCGCTTCTGCTGCCCAGCTCGATGGTTTTTATTACCGCCCGCGGATTGACCACGATTTCCTGGCTGATCACAATGATGGGTTGATCTGTACAACCGGCTGCCTCTCGGGGGAAGTCCCGCGCGCTCTCGAACGAGGCCAGGACGAACACGCTCGTGAACTCCTCGATTGGTATTTTGAAATTTTCGACCGCGATCACTTCTTCTTTGAGTTGCAGTCTCATGACATCCCGGAATTGCCGGAGATCAATAGAAAACTCATCGATCTGGCGAAACGGTATGAGGGTCGTTTTCTTGCCACCAACGATGTTCACTACGTCGAGCGCAGTGACGCCGAACTACAAGATCTGCTCCTTTGTGTCCAGACCGGTTCTCTCCAGTCGGATCCAGACAGGATGCGAATGACGGACCCCTCTTATTACCTTCGCTCTACCCAGGAGATGGAACAGCTCTTTGGTCATATTCCTGGAGCAATTGAGAATACAGTCTTAGTTGCCGAACGCTGCGAAGTAGACCTTGAATTCAAAGGGTATAGGCTGCCGCATTTCGAAGTGAACGATGGATTTACTTCCGACAGTTACCTGCGACACCTCTGTGATATCGGGTTCCAAAAGCGCTATGGGGATCACGCTCAGGATTCGGTTTTTCAGGAACGGTTGAGCTATGAGCTGGGCATCATTCATGAGATGGGCTTCGACAATTATTTTCTCATTGTGTGGGACCTATGCCGTTTTTCCCGCGAGGAGAATATCTGGTACAACGCGCGCGGATCTGCGGCTGGTTCCATCGTGGCATATGCACTTGAAATCACGTTAGTCGACCCTATCGAGCATGGGCTGATTTTCGAACGGTTCCTAAACCCGGGCCGCGTCTCGATGCCAGACATTGACCTGGACTTTCAGGATGATCTCCGTTCTCGAGTGCTCGAATACACCGCGAATAAGTATGGGCGCGACAAAGTGGCACAGATCATAACCTTCGGGACACTCGGGGCTCGTGCTGCAATACGGGACGTAGGAAGGGTGAAAGACATCCCGTTGCCGGAAGTAGACCGGGTAGCGAAGATGATCCCGAATATCCCTGGAAAACCGGTCACAATCCTGGAGGCACTCGATCAGGTTCAGGCGTTAAAGGATGTTTATACCGAGACGCCCTACTTGAAGGAACTCATTGATACGGCGGCACAATTAGAGGGCGTAGTGCGACATGCGGGAACACATGCTGCAGGAGTGGTCATCACCGATAAAGCGATCACCGAGTACGTTCCCCTCCACCGTTGTACAGGCGGGAACCAAGAGGATAACCCAATCGGCGCGGTGACTCAATTCGAGATGCACATACTGGACTCCTTAGGACTGCTCAAAGTTGATTTCCTTGGTCTATCAACACTTACGGTGATGGCGCGGGCCTGTGAGCTGATTAACCTTCGCCATGGGGTTGCCTTGGACATAAACACAATCCCTGTTGATGATCCTGAAACCTTTGAACTCATGGGGCGGGGGGATGTCCTGGGCGTTTTTCAAGTTGAAGGTGTTGGTATGCGGCGCTATCTGATGCAGATGAAGCCGCGTGAGTTAGCCAATGTGATTGCAATGGTAGCACTCTACCGGCCAGGGCCGATGGAGTTCATCCCAACGTATATTCGCCGCATGCATGGACAGGAACAGGTTTCCTATCCTCACCCAGCACTTAAGTCGATCTTTGAAGAGACGTTTGGGATCCCTGTATATCAAGAGCAGATCATGTTTGCGGCCATGGAGATGGCAGGGTACACGGCATCTGAGGCTGATGATCTTCGGAAGGCGATCGCAAAGAAGAAGGCGAAGTCGTTGAAGACCCACCGGAAGAAATTTATTCAAGGCTCCGTTGATAATGATGTCGATCAGAAAACAGCCGCAGATGTTTTTGACGATTGGGAAAACTTTGCCCGTTATGGCTTCAATAAAGCGCACGCCGCCGATTACGGGGTCATCGCAGTTCAGACCGCCTATCTCAAGACGAAGTATCCTCTTGAATATATGACGGCATTGCTGTCCGTCGTCAAGCATGATACGGATAAAGTGGCGCTCTACATCGCCGATTGTCGCCGGATGGAGTTAGAAATTCTGCCGCCAGATGTGAATTCGAGCGCTTATGATTTCTCCCCTGAGGATCGTGGAGACGGAAAAGAGGGCATCCGTTTCGGGCTTGGTGCAGCTAAGAATGTCGGTCAGGGAGCGATAGAGACTATTCTTAAAGCCCGAGAGGAAGAAGGGTTATTCAACACCTTGGAGGAATTCGCCCGGCGGGTTGATCTACGCAAGGTTGGCAAACGGGCGATGGAGAGTCTTATTCGCGTTGGCGCTCTCGATGGCCTAGCGCCGCGTATCGCTATGATGGATTTCATGGACCGAATCATGGCGTTATCCGCCAACCATTTTCGAGCAGCTGAGGCTGGTCAGATGTCCTTCTTCGGTCAAAAGACCGGCGTGAGCGACACACTAGATTTGCCTCCTGTGACCTCGGATATCCCTCAGCGCCGTCTCCTGAGTTGGGAGAAGGAATTGTTAGGGATCTACATATCGGATCATCCCCTGACGCCTTATTTGTCGGACCTCACACAAATTACCACTCACTTTAGCTCAGAATTAGAGGAGACAAATCAGGGGCAGCAGGTTTGCGTCGCTGGCGAAGTCTGTAATATTAGGCCGTACCAGACTCGTACCGGCAAGGCGATGGGTTTTGTGACGCTGGAGGATTTACAGGGGACGATCGAACTGGTTGTATTCAGTCGGGTCTGGAAGAGTATCTCAACGTGGTTGAGCGAAGAAGATATCGTCGTCGCAGTAGGGAAAATTGACCGTGAGCGAGGCGCGGTGAAGATCCTCGCCGACCAGATCACCGATGATTTCTCGAAGGTGCGAGCCATTAACGGAGACCCTCACAAAGTTGGCCAACCCTCTCCACCGGCGCCTGTTCCAGTGGAGGAACCCGGAGAGATTCCGCAACCACCAGCACATTCAGATGTGGGGCAGGAACTTCCACCACCACCTCCTCCTGCAGCCGATATCAGGGACAATCCGATCGCACTCACGTTCGAGGGGCAATCTGCAACGACCTCAGTAGGGGAATCTGGCTCCAGCGAGCCGGCAGTCGCTCCAAAAAGTGAGGGTCGTGAATTATCGGAAGCACCGCCTGCATTTTCTCCCGCTCCACTCGAGACGTTCCTGGATGGGGAAGTGAAAATGGTCACCGTGATCCTGGAGACAACTGGTGACCGGCAAAGAGATGCCTTGCGAATGCGCAGGGTTCATGGTCTGCTCACATCGTATCCAGGAAATGATCGCTTCGAGTTCTTATTATTCGAAGCGTCTCGTCGCTACCAAGTCGATTTCCCCAGTTCAACCACTGGATATTGTCCAGACCTTCATGCACAATTGACATCGATGTTAGGTGAGGGCGTTGTCTGCATAGAGACATTGAGGATCCAATGAAACTTGGAAGGATTGCTGTCCTATCATCCGGCGGGGATGCCCCGGGGATCAACCCCTGTATTCGCGCAGTTGTACGCACCGCACTCCATTACGATCTTGAGGTGATTGGAATCGAAGAGGGCTTCGATGGCCTTATCCGCGGAGAGATGCGGCAGTTACGAGCACGGGACGTTGGAGGAATAATGCAGCGCGGGGGCACATTCCTCCGAACCGCACGATGCCCGGAGTTCAAAACGAAGAAGGGCCAGCGGCAGGCAAAGCGAGAGCTGAACGAATCGGAGATCGATGGGATTGTCGTAATTGGCGGCGATGGAACCATGCGGGGGACACATGTACTGGCTGAGATGGGCTTCCCGGTGATCGGCGTGCCGGCTTCGATCGATAACGATATATGGGGGACCGATATGTCGCTGGGAGTAGACACGGCCTTGAATACGATTAGGGAAGCCGTCGATAAGTTGCGCGACACGGCATCGTCGCACCAGCGCGCATTCCTTGTGGTAACGATGGGTAGAAATTGCGGTTACCTTGCTCTTATCTCAGGCGTAATTTGCGGGGCTGAAGTCGTCATCATCCCCGAAAATGAAATCCCGGTTGACCAGATTTCGAAGGAGGTCATCGATGCCTACGATCGCGGGAAATCGCACTCCATTATTGTCATGTCGGAAGGTGCTTCTTATAAACCAGAAGATGTGGCCAGAAAATTAGTCGAGGATGAATGCGGATTCGAGACCCGAATCACGATCCTCGGGCATGTCGTCCGCGGAGGTAGTCCGTCTGCTTTTGATCGCATCCTTGGGACGCGAATGGGTGTGAAAGCCGTGAACGCGCTCATCGCAGGTGAAAGCGATGTGATGACCGGTCTAAACGGGCGTGAGATCGTCATGCGGAAACTAGAAGATGTCGTGAGCCAATCTCGTGAGGTAAACCTGGAATTTTATGAAATCGCCAAGATACTTTCACGTTGACCATCATGACGGATGACAAAAAGCGTGATAACGTCGAGAAAACTCATCCTTGGATCCGCAAAGCTCATAACCTGAAGGTCCTCAGTTTCCCACGCTTCGCTCTGGACAGGCTCCCCTCCACTATGTTCCGGGGACTGCGGAATCTGAGCCCCGCTACCTGAGAACGAAGCGCCCGAGAGGGCGCTTTCTGTCTTAAAGAAACAATGTTTAGGTATGGATTCTAGGATTAGGACTAAGGACCTCGGGGATATTGGTCCATAGGGTTGAATTCTTTAAGGTTTTCCAGATCCTCGCAAAACGGGGGAGGGGTAGGGTACTCATTTAGGATTCGAACTGATAACATCTGGGTCCTGGGTTCGAATCCACAAACCGTTGACTGTGGAGATTATGTCCTGGAGAGAGGGTAATGCCACTAATGCGATCTGGGATACTATTCCAACCTCCAGAGTTGCATTTCGTAGTTGAATCCAGGAAGTGGGAAAAGTGGACTTATTTCACCTTATACCTTGTTCCCCTACCAAGTCCAAGACGCTCAATCTTTTTCAGAGAAAGAAGTTTATCCAACACCTGGCTGATTGTAGGACGCGGGATTCCCAACTTTTCTGACAGCTCTCTGGGTGTTACTTCAATCGCATCCTGCATGTACTGCCAGACCTCAAGTTGACGTGGAGATAGCAGTTTTTCAACATTCTCGTCTGAGAATAGATCCAGTGCTATTTTTGACTGATGGAGTGTTACATCTAGGAAAAACTCTAACCAAGGCACAATGGTCTCATGGTCTGTTTTGAATGTTTTTTGGCTTTGCCGTAAGGCGAGATAATATTCAGGCTTATTGTCCTCGATGATTTTCTCATGGGATGCGTAAGGCATATAAGCATAACCGACTTGCAGCATTAGCATGTTGGTCAATATGCGAGATAACCGGCCATTACCATCTTGAAATGGATGGATTTGCAGAAATTGAACAATGAAGTTGGCAATAATTGGCAAAGGGTGGAATCTTTGATTGTCTATTGCAGATTGTGTCCATTCGACTAATTCTTGCATTTCTTTAGGGGTTAGATAGGCTAAGGTTGTGTCAAATAGAATTCCGACAGATTGCCCAGCTTCATCAATCATATGAACCAGGTTTTCTTGCTTTTTATAATCCCCGCGATGCCTAGTATCCTTATCAACAAACTTCAGCAGCTCGCGGTGAAAATGTTTGATTAGACTTGCCGTAAACCTAAATCTGTCCCAGGAATCAAAGACATTGTTTAGAAGTTCATAATACCCTTGCACCTCCTGTTTATCTCGATCCGAAAATTGCTGAATGGAGATACCCCGCATCAACTTTTCAACATCTTCATCCGATAATCTTGCACCTTCAATTCGTGTAGATGCACCCGTTGAAGTTACCAATACAGATTTCTTTAGCCTTCCCAATACTTGGGGGCCAAGTTTTACACCACCAATCCATTGCCCTTTGAGCTCGTCGATTCGGGCAATTTTCTGCCAGACAGCCGATGGTAAATCATTGAGGCGCTGGTCAAGAATCGTGTGATTCATAGTCTTGTTTCCATATGTTTCAATTATATGAGATTATATATGAAAACGGAATCGATTTCATATCTGGCTATCTGCCAAGCCGTCATTCCTTGATATCATGCTTATTGGGTGGGCCCCATTGAATAACGTAGATTCAACCCTCAAGCACAGCACAGAAGAATGAAGGTGAGGTTTGTGGCGCTTCTGTCCCATGCCCCAAATGCACTTGCCAGGTTTACCCTCCGCGTGTAGGACAATTGAAACGAATGATCGCTGGGTTCCGAGTAGTCGAAAACCAGAAGGTTACCCTTGGAAGCCCAGCCTGACGATTCAAGCCCCCCTTTTCCGAGTTAGAACCATAACCTGCGGATGTTTGTCTCCTAGGTTTCAAGAACCAAGATAATCCTAACATCACCATCGGCATGGTTCGCTCCCTGCCGGTCATTATTCCTCGGTAATTCACATATCAGAAAGTCATTCCCACTAAAGGAAAATGCCGCGCTGCCGGTCATCCAGGCGGTTTAGTCCTGCACGCTTCGCCAAGAGCACAGCGTCGTCATATTCCTTTGCAGTCAGAGGGCGATCCAGTGGAGGGTACATTGCCGCCCGATAAGCCGGCCGGTATTGGTTCATGAGGTTCAAGTACGTGTTGGGTGAGATCTCCTCCGCCAGGAAGCGGACAATTTCTTCCGTTCCCGCAAGGTTATCAGGCAGGATCAGATGGCGCACGAGCAATCCGCGTTGGGCGATCTCGCCCTCATCCAGAACGAGGTCGCCAACCTGGCGATGCATCTCTCTCACGGCGGATTGGTTGATCGCCGGGTAATTTCCGATTTTTGAAAGACGCCGGGCGATGAGTCGATCCACGTATTTCATGTCGGGCATATAGATATCGATCACGCCATCGAGAAGTGCAAGAGCCTCGGGCGAATCGTAGCCGCCGGTGTTATATACCAAGGGGACATTCAAACCAGATTCAGCTGCGATTACGAGTGCTTCCAGGATCTCGGCGACGACATGGGATGGTGAGACAAAATTTATATTGTGGCAGCCCCTGCGCTGGAGCTCGAGCATAATGACTGCTAACTCCTCGCTCTCTACCTCTCTACCAGCGGGTGATTGGCTGATATCAGCATTCTGACAATACTGGCAGCGAAGGTTGCACCAGGAGAAGAAGATTGTCCCCGAACCTCGTCGACCGCGCAGGGGATTTTCTTCACCGTGGTGGGGGCCATATGAAGCTACACGCGCCTTCAACCCTGTGCGGCAGCCTCCAAGTCTCTCCGAGCGATCAACACGGCAATATCGAGCGCAGAGATCACATGCCCGTTCATGCTCCCGGGCTCGCTCGGCGCGTTCCCTCAAAGAACCCGAATGATGGAGTTGTCGATAAGCCGCTTCGAATGAGGTCATATCCTGATCATAGCAAATTTTCAAGTCGGATGCCTCGCTTGCAGTTAGGCGCGCCACTTAACCCGCTGCTGGTCCGAACCTTGCAATAAGGGCTTATGGGAGAGCAAACCATACAAAGAGGGAATACCTTGGAGGGATGCCCGTCATGATCAGAGATACCTATGGTGGATCGGCGCTTGTCAATCGAATCAGAGCTCTACCGGATCCTTATCGAGGGAATGCGATCGCCTGGCTGCAGCACTGCACGCAAGCTCCGATGGAAGACCTTGAGTCGGACATTGACAGCTTCCTGGAAACTCTAAATCCATCCGTAAGGGCAAAGTTCGTTTTCCAGACAGGAAAACTATTGGAGATCGCAGTCCAGTACTTTGGAAGGTCCTGATCGCAATCTATCATTGGCGATGAAAAAGCTGATGGATGATAGATTTCTGTTAGGTGTCCGTGCATAGTAGAAAGCTCGGAGCACTAAGTTCTTAGAAGTTTCTGCATAATAGTCTTTTCCTGGGATATTTAATAGAGAAAAGCCCCGATCGTCGATCGGGGCTTTGTGAATCTATTGGTCCCCCATTGTTACAGCCAAGAGGGTTCCTGAAACGTCCCAAAGACCTCGCGCATGACGTCGATAATCTCGCCCAGCGTAGCGTAAGTTCGTACGGCATCGAGGATGTAGGGCATCGTATTTTCTGTTCCCTGGCAGGCGATTCGCAGGTTGTCGAGAGCTTGGCCGACGGCACCGTCATCGCGTGTTCGACGCAGTTCTTCGAGGCGTGAGACCTGTCGACGATGGCCTTCAGGATCCATCTTAAGTAACGGGATGGAAATGTGCTCCTGGTCCTTGTAGGCATTGACTCCGATGATGTGCCGCACATCGGTATCGATTTCCCGCTGATAGCGGTAAGCCGCCTCCTGGATCTCGCGCTGGAAGAATCCCAGTTCTATAGCGGGCAAAACCCCACCGAGATCATCGATTTTGCGGAAATACTCGCGTGCCTGCGTCTCCAAGCGATTGGTCATTTGCTCGATATAAAATGAGCCCCCCAGAGGGTCAATCGTGTTGGCCACACCGGATTCCTCGGCGATGATTTGCTGTGTGCGCAGCGCGATCGTAACAGCGTGTTCGGACGGCAGCGCAAGGGCTTCATCCATTGAGTTGGTATGCAGAGACTGGGTTCCGCCGAGAACTGCGGCGAGGGCTTGGACAGCAACGCGGACGATGTTGATCTCCGGTTGTTGAGCCGTCAGGCTGGCGCCGGCAGTTTGTGTGTGAAATCGCAAGAGCCAGGAGCGCGGGTTTTGCGCGCCGAAAGTATGCCGCATCTCATGTGCCCATATACGCCGCGCGGCGCGGTATTTTCCGATCTCCTCGAAGAAATCATTATGGGCGTTGAAGAAGAAGGAAAGCCGAGGGGCGAAGCTGTCAATATCTAGCCCACGCTCCACACTCCAACGGACATACTCTAATCCGTCTATGAGCGTGAATGCTAATTCCTGCGCCGCGGTCGAGCCGGCTTCGCGGATGTGGTAACCAGAGATGGAGATCGTGTTCCAGAGGGGTAGGTTCTCGGTTCCATATTCGATCGTATCGATGACCAGCCGCATGGACGGAGCGGGTGGAAAAATGTATTCCTTCTGGGCAATATATTCTTTCAAGATGTCGTTCTGTGTCGTTCCGCGCAACTGATCCGGTCGCACTCCCCGCTTCTCCGCGGCCGCGATGTACATTGCCCAAATAACCGCAGCGGGGGAATTGATCGTCATGCTTGTGGAAACGACATCGAGGGGAATGTCATCCAGCAGGATTTCCATATCCTTCAAAGAGGAGATGGCGACGCCGCATTTCCCAAACTCACCTGCTGCCTCAGGATCATCAGTGTCGTAGCCCATGAGTGTAGGGAGGTCGAAGGCGACTGAGAGACCTGTTTGACCCTGGTCGAGCAAGTATTTAAAGCGTTGATTCGTCTCCTGGGCCGTTCCGAAACCAGAGAACATACGCATCGTCCACATACGTCCGCGGTGAAGTGTAGGGTGAACGCCGCGAGTGTATGGGTACTCGCCCGGAAGACCAAGGTCTGAAAGGTAGTCCATTTCAGCGATGTCGAGAGGGGTATACAGGCGGTTAATCTCTTCTGAGGAGGTGGTTATGAAGCGATCTTGCCTCTCCGGAAAACTATTTAGACTTTGGTGGAGAGTGGTCTTCTCCCAAGTCTTAAAAGCACGCTTAATCGACTTCAGCTTTTCCGAGCCAAACATGAAATGCCTCCGAGCGATGATGTCTTCGTCGGTTTGGGATTATAGCATGTAGGTCCTCAAACACACGTAAGGCGTATGCTCTTTTAATACCAACTTGCAGTGGCCTTACAAACTTCCCCCATGGGCTGAGAATTATGACAGAATATATTCAACAAGACCGTTAGGCGCTTCGGAATTTGTTTAGCGCCGGGAGGAAATCATGGATAAGAATCGAAAAATAAGTCTGGTATTAATTGGTTTGGCCTGGCCAGCAGTCGGCCTTGGATTCATGGCTTTGCACTTCGGCTATCTGCCTTCGGGCTTGAGTCTGGTAGCGGAGGGGTTTGGACTCTTCATAGCTGGTGTCCTCAGCGGGTTGCTGTACTTCGGTGTTCGCAGTGTTTTTAAGACGAATTTGAGTGTGGGATTGGTTAATGTTGGTTATCTGCTATTCGCTCCGATCTCGATCATGACGGCGCTGATCGCTCCCGGGTTGGGAGAGGAGGTTGGTTCACCACTCACCTTCGTACTTATTTCTCCGATAATGATCGTTCTCTACAGCATGACAGCAATGGCTGCCGGCCTTGGGATGACATCAAGTTTAGCGATTGTTGCCCAAATACTTTCAAATCGACCTCAACAACCAACAGGGCATATTCAGGAAGCGGTTCGTATTAGCGAATAATCGCGACTCCTCCCGGTTGTTCTAGCCCAACCCCGCTGCTCACCCGGCGGGGTTGCGGGTTAACTGGGAATTGTGGGAAAATGCCGGTAAGAGTACCGATAGGCGCGCTGGGAGCTTTTAGCAGCAGGAGAAAATCATGAAAAGGAAGCGAAGATTTATCCTGGCCCTATTTGACCTCGCTTAGCCGATTGTCAGCCTTGGATCCACGCTAAATACTCGCAGATCGATCCAAACTTCCAAAAGAGGCAATAACAGACGTGGAAGGACAAAAAAGCGAAACTGCCCAGAAGGTTCAGGAAGCACTCGACGCCCACGGAGTCTCCTTGGATGTGCTTGAGCTACCGATGAGCACAAGAACAGCAGAAGACGCGGCGGCCGCAGTTGGTTGTGATGTTGGTCAGATTGCGAAGTCATTAATCTTCCAAGGCGAGGTTTCGGGGCGTGCTTACTTAGTGATCGCGAGCGGGAAGAATCACGTCGATGAACCTTTGGTGGCAGAGAAGATGGGGGAGATGATTCGGATCGCTCCTGCGGCGTTTGTGCGCGCAGAAACTGGATACGCGATCGGAGGCGTCCCGCCCGTCGGGCATGATGCGCCAATCCGAACGGTGATTGATCAAGATCTATTGGATTATGTTGAGATCTGGGCTGCCGCGGGGACACCACACGCCGTTTTCCGACTCACACCAAAAGATCTGCTCGCTCTGACAAAGGGTGATGTGCTACGAACGAGTCGTTAATTTTTCCACATTCCTATGTAAACCCTCAAGAGGGATTGTGAGATCACCTTATGAGAACTGTGTACTTACCACCAAGCTGAACACCTCACACTTTTTAGAGTTCCCCGCTAAGAGCTAGCCCTGTAAAAAAACCGAAGACGCTCGCGGTGATGATTTGCCCTTTCCCAAGAAAACGCTTGGTGATGTTGAGTGAACGTATAAGATGGATTAAAGGTTACTTCGGGGGAAGTTCGTAAAGCTCCACCAACACTCCATGCGTGCTTTCGGGATGAATGAAGGCGAACCTTTTTCCACTGGTGCCGATGGCTGGCTCGCTGTTTACCAAGCGCACACCGCTTGCTTTCAGTGATTCCAGTGAGGCTTCGATATCATCAACTTCGAAGCAAATATGGTGGATCCCCGGTCCGCGGTTTTTTAGATAGCGCGCAATTCCACTCTCATCAGATGTTGGTTTAACCAACTCGATCTCCATGTTCCCAACAGGCAGGAAGGTGATTACGGAATCCTGATCCGGGACTTCTTCGACGCGTGCGATCTTTAACCCCATGGCATCGCGCCAGAAGTGAAGAGCGTCTTCGATCTCATCGACAACAATGGCGATATGATTGATGCGTTTGACTGAAGTCATAATTCCTCTTATGGTCTTGGTTTGGGGACATTCTAAGATAGATTTCTGATCATGAGAAATCGCCCCGATAAGGTTCGTAGAGTACATTGTAAGGCCTTCCGGGGTGAACTGCATCTTTCCATTGTTCTGGTGTCTAGTTTATGAACTGCGAGGAGTGCTTCGGGTGGACATTTTCATGGGAATACGTCTCTATCCGTCGGGACGAGAGATCGTGTGGGTAGAGAGCAAGAATGGTTTAGAAGATCGACGGTGAGCGGTACTCACCCCATATCTCGCGCAGGCAGTTGCATATCTCGCCGAGTGTGGCGCCAGCTTCTACGGCTTCGATAAAGAGCGGCATTAAGTTTTCCTCGCCGTGGGCAGCTGATGCGATTCGCTGTAATTCAAATTCCGCTTGATCTTTGTCTCGCTTGGCACGGAACTCTTTCAGTCGAGTTCGTTGAGATTGTTCTATCGAGGGATCAACCTTTAGACGGTCAGGCGATGTTGGCTCATCTGCATGGAAAGCGTTGACCCCAACGACAATTGTCTCGCTGCATTCGATCTGCTTCTGGGTTCTGTAAGCGGATTCCTGGATTTCTCGCTGCATGTATCCACTTTCAACTGCTGCAAGTGCGCCGCCGATCGCGTCAATATTCTCAAGATACTCCATGGCGCGGTTTTCAATCTCGTCTGTCAGAGATTCGATTGCATACGCGCCGCCCAGCGGGTCAATCGTGTCGGCAACACCGCTTTCGGATGCCAAAATCTGTTGAGTCCGCAAAGCCACCTGGACGGAGTGTGTTGTCGGCAGGCTGAGTGCCTCATCCAGACTGTTCGTATGCAGGGATTGCGTGCCTCCGAGGATGGCAGCCAATGCCTGGATCGTGACCCTGGTGATATTGTTCATCGGCTGCTGAGCCGTCAGGGTTGACCCTGCGGTTTGCGTGTGGAAGCGCAACCGCCAGGATCGAGGGTCACGTGCAGCGAAGCGGTCCTGTACGATGGATGACCACATCCTGCGAGCGGCGCGGAATTTAGCAATCTCCTCAAGCAGGTCGTTGTGGGCGTTGAAGAAAAAAGCCATCTGCGGTGCAATTTCATCTACAGACAAACCGGCTTGTATTCCCGTTTCGAGATAGGCAATAGCATTTGCCAGCGTGAATGCAAGCTCCTGCACAGCTGTAGCACCGGCCTCCCGCATATGGTATCCGGAGACAGAGATTGTGTTCCAGCGAGGCATCGAGTTCCTGCAGTATCGGAAGATATCTGTGGTTAGCCGGATTGCTGGTTTTGGCGGGAAGATGTAGGTCCCGCGGGCGATGTATTCCTTCAGGATGTCGTTCTGAATAGTCCCTCTTAGAGAAGAAAGGTCGATTTCTTGACGACGGGCGATCGATATATACATGGCCAGTAGAATCGCGGCTGGAGCGTTGATGGTCATACTTGTTGAGACTTTATCGAGAGGGATGCCATCGAAGAGCTGCTCCATATCTCCCAAGCTTGATATGGAAACTCCAACCTTTCCCACTTCACCGCTGGCGAGCGGGTCGTCCGCGTCGTAACCAATCTGAGTGGGGAGGTCAAAGGCGATCGAGAGACCGGTCTGACCCTGGTCAAGCAGGTACTTAAAGCGTGAGTTCGTCTCCTCGGCGGTGGCATAGCCTGCGTATTGGCGCATGGTCCATAGACGGCCGCGATACATCGTGGTCTGTACACCGCGCGTGAAGGGGTGCACTCCTGGGAATCCCAAGCGTTCGATATACTCCGCGTCTGATTTGCGTGGGAGATAAAGCCGTTCAATGGGGATTCCTGATGGGGTTTCAAAGTGGTCCTTTCTCTCCGGCATGCGCGCGAGCGATTTTGCCAGCGTACCTTCTTCCCACTTCTTGACTGCTTCCCTCAGACGTTTGATCATGATCCTCTTTCGCAATTAGGTCTTTTTATCGACCTGGAGGACGCCCAGCAGTTTAGGATTTACTGGTGCAAGTCCTGTAAAATTTTCAAAAGTAATTTCTTTAATATTTATCTCAAGGGGGCGACGAATTCGGTCGAATAGTTCGAGATAGCTCGCCTGCACTCTTCGCTCCCAGGGCAATCCCAGCTGATCGGACATCAGGCGGATCGACTCTAGTGAGGGTCCTTCGATCTCAATGAAACAACCGAAGGGGAGTTCGTCCAGCATCACCTGGATGGTGTCGATTTGATAGGTTTCACGGTACTTCTCATATATGGCAGTAACTATGTAGCCTAGAGCCTCAAGGATCTTGCGTCCGCTCTCGAAATCATCGATTTCAATCTCAAATTCCTCGCGTGTCTCCACTTGTCCGCGAGGGCGCTTGAAAGTTAGCGTTGCGCGATTGTCTTGCCGCAGACGGAGGACATGCTTCTTCCCGGCGAGCTCCCGGTCAGGGGTATCGAAGCGAAGGTTGCGCTCGAGAAGGCGGTCTGTCTTTAAACGTACGCCCTGGGCGATGAGCCGCTTGCGGATGTCTTCCAGATGGCGCAGATAAAACTTCACTTCTATTTCCATGAACGCCTTCTTCAGGAAAGTATCAACAATATCTGATTCTGGTCAACGCTCTCGCCAGCTTTCACCCGGAGGCGATTTACGGTGCCATCACGCGGCGCTTTGATTTCGTTTTGCATTTTCATCGATTCTAGGATGATGACATTGTCACCCCGGGCTACTTCCTGACCTTCTTCAATCGGGATGTCTATGACGACTCCGGGCATGGGTGCCTTGATATGAAGATCTCCGCTGCGGATTTGTGGGGTACTGGAACTCTGACGCAGTCGCTGCTGGCGTTCATCCTCCACCTGGACCTCGTAGAGCTGACCTTGAAGAAGGACTTGAATACCCGTTTCTGTTGTATAGATCGAAGCCTCGAAAGAATCTCCGTCGAGGATAAGTGAATAAATTGGTTGGTCGCCAACGGACTGAAAATCGGCAGTTAACTGCTGGCCGTCTACATCGATCTGCTGATCTGCCTTGATTTCCACTTCGAATTGTTTGTCACCAATGGTGGCGAAGTATTTCATGAACCCTCCACGATCAAGAACTTAGGGCAAACATGGTATATGTTTGGGTGTTGATCAGAAAAACATCGATTGACCAACTCTAGCGATTCATTCTCTCCCACCTTCCGACCCATTTCCAGTTGCTTGTATCACGTTTATTGCGCCGTACAATCTGCGCTGCGCTCTGGCTCTCACGATGTGTGACAAGTGCTGCCATCACTGCCGCGATCTTCGCCAGGTGCTCTTTCTCCTCCTCAAGCTCATCCATGGAGAATCGCTCCTCAACGAAGCGAGTATCGAAAGAACCGGCAATGAATCGGTGGGAATCCATAATGTGCTGATGGAAAGGAATATTGGTTTTCACGCCCAGGATGCGATATTCCTCAAGGGCGCGCCTCATGCGCAGGATTGCCTCTCCCCGCGTTTCTCCCCAGCAAATTAACTTGGAAATAAGGGCATCGTAATAAGGTGAGATTTCAAACCCTGCGTAGACCCCCGTATCAACGCGGACGCCGGGTCCGCTGGGTGCGATGACCGAATTGAGGGTTCCTGTAGAAGGGAGAAAGTTATTATATGCATCCTCGGCATTTATCCGGCATTCGAGTGCCCATCCGTTGAAGTGAATATCATCTTGTGCATAGCGAAGTTTGCGGTCGCGGGCGATCCGCAACTGCTCCTTAACGATGTCGATCCCCGTCACAAGCTCAGTTATCGGATGCTCGACTTGCAGGCGTGTGTTCATCTCGAGAAAGAAGAACTCATGGTCCTTGTCGACCAAGAACTCGATCGTGCCTGCGTTCAGGTAATCCACTGCACGGGCGGCGGAGCAGGCTACTTCTCCCATCTGCGTGCGCAGCTCATCGTTTATAAACGGGGAGGGGGATTCCTCAAGCAATTTCTGGTGACGTCTTTGCAGGGAGCATTCGCGTTCGCCCAAATGGATGACATTACCATGACTGTCCGCCAGAATCTGGAATTCGATGTGCCGTGCGTTCATTATCAATTTTTCGAGATATACATTGCCGTCGCCAAAAGAAGCCTCGGCCTCTCTGCGCGCTGCTTCAAGCAGCCCGGGCATCTCATCAGCGGATTTGACTTCACGCATGCCCTTGCCGCCGCCGCCTGCTGTGGCTTTAACCAGCAAGGGGAAGCCGATCTTCGGGGCGATTGCCAGCAGGTCATCATCGCTCAGGTCACCTTCACCTTCAGTGCCAGGGACGACTTGAATCCCCGCGGCGGTGACAGTGGAACGGGCTACAGCTTTATCCCCCATTGCGGCAATTGCGGATGGTTTCGGACCGATGAAAACAAGCCCGGCGTCAAGCACTGCCTGGGCGAAGTCATCTCGCTCCGCCAGGAAACCGTATCCCGGGTGAATGGCTCCGGCACCGCTCTTTTTAGCGATGTCGAGGATCTTGTCGCCGCGCAAGTAGGATTCGCGCGCAGGCGCAGGGCCCAGCAGGTAGGCCTCATCCGCCTGCCGTACATGCAGCGCGGCGCGGTCGGCTTCGGAATAGACCGCGATTGTACGCAGACCTAGTTCGTGACAAGCCCGGATTATACGGACCGCGATTTCTCCACGATTTGCGATAAGTACTTTTTCAAACATTCCTTCCCTCTAATCTAAGGCAGGGGGCTGCGAAGACTCCTGGACTGCCATGAAACGCAGAACTCTTTGGTTGAACTCCTCTGGGATCTCGTGTGGCGGCATGTGGTGAACATCGGGGATCAGCCATAGCTGCCCGTCCTGAACCCCTTCAGAGATGTCGACCGCATGCTGGGGTGTCGCATGTTCATCGAGTTCACCTTGTATGACAAGTGTCGGGCAGGTGATTTTTGGCAAACGCGCGCGCATGTCCAACTTCTGTGGATTTGTTTCCCCCCAGTGGCTGACCCAAGAATCGACAAGATGCCGCGCCCTGCCCCCATGTTCTCGGTCCAATGCTTTGGAGTAGGGCGGCTGTTTGGATGCTTCAGAAATCATTTCCAATCCAGGGAGCATTTTTGACTCAAAGTAGATATGAGCAGCGACGACGACCATCCTCTCGATTAGACCAGGTCTTTCAGAGGCCATGAGCAGGGCGATCGAGCCGCCGTCGCTATGACCTAAAAGAGAAAGACGGTGGATGCCCAGATGGTTAAGAAGAGCGTGAGCATCCTCGGCATCATTGAGGAGAAAAAACTCATCAAATTGCGGGCGCGAGTCCGACCGACCGTAACCCCAGCGATCATACACGATCACCCGCCATCCGGCGTTGGCGAAGGCGCTTATCTGCCGCCGCCAAGAGCGGATCGATCCCAAGCCATGGTGAAGGAGCAACAAAACTGGCGCATCGTCGGACCCATATAGCTCCCAATATAATTTGTGTCCGTCGATCTCGAAAAAACCCTGATCGCCGGGTTGCTCAGAGGGGAATATTTCCATGTTTTTTCGCCGGATTAGCGTCGCGTTTATTTGAAAGCATCTCCAGACCGTTGATAATGCGCGGTCGGGTGAAGCGCGGCTCGATGATATCGTCTACGTAGCCTCGCGCGGCTGCGATGTATGGATGCGCGAATTTCTCGCGGTATTCCGCCACCAGCTCGGCCCTGCGTTTTTCCGGGTCTTTGGCATCAGCGAGTTCCTTGCGGAAAATGATATTTACAGCGCCTTCTGGGCCCATCACGGCCAACTCCGCGCTGGTCCAGGCCAGGTTCAGGTCTGAGCGAATATGTTTGGAGGACATAACATCATAAGCGCCGCCGTACGCCTTGCGAGTGATCAGTGTGATCTTCGGAACGGTAGCCTCGCAATATGCGTAGAGCAGTTTCGCTCCATGGCGGATGATGCCGCCGTGCTCCTGGCCGGTGCCGGGGAGGAAACCAGGTACATCGACGAAGGTGATGATCGGGAGGTTAAACGAATCGCAGAATCGCACGAAACGAGCGGCCTTATCTGAAGAATTAATATCCAGCACACCCGCTAAATGGGCCGGTTGGTTGGCGATAATTCCGACGCTGTGCCCACCAAAACGGGCGAAGCACGTCAGGATGTTCTGCGCATAGTTCTCATGGATTTCTAAGAAGACACCATTGTCGACGACCATCTTGATCACGTCACGCATGTCATACGGTTTGCTGGGGTCATCAGGCACGATGTGGTCCAGATCGTCCTCTGTGCGCAGCCGGTCATCCGATGTCGGGACGAAAGGTGGGTCCTCCATATTATTCTGAGGGATGTAGGATAGCAGGAGGCGGATCATAAAGAGGCAATCACCCTCACTCTCAGCTACGTAGTGACAAACACCGGATGTGCTGGCGTGTGTGTCCGCTCCGCCCAATTCCTCGAAGCTAACTTCTTCGTGTGTGACGGTCTTGACTACTTCTGGGCCTGTAACGAACATAAAGGAGGAGTTGCGAACCATGAAGATGAAATCGGTAAGTGCCGGGGAGTACACCGCGCCGCCGGCGCATGGTCCCATGATGGCGCTGATTTGAGGGATCACGCCTGAACTGAGCGTGTTCTTGAGGAAAATGTCGGCATAGGCGCCGAGAGAGACGACGCCCTCCTGGATGCGTGCTCCCCCGGAGTCGTTCAAACCGATGACGGGAGCGCCGTTCTTCATGGCCATATCCATGATTTTACAGATCTTCTCAGCATGAACTTCACCGAGACTGCCGCCGAAGACGGTGAAGTCTTGTGAGAAAACGTAAACCAGCCGGCCGTCGATTGTTCCCCACCCAGTTACAACGCTGTCGGCAAGGATCTTCTGCTTTTCTAGGTCGAAATCGTGCGTCCGATGTGTGACGAACATATCGGTCTCGCGGAAGGATCCTTTGTCTAGAAGCAGGTCGAGCCGCTCTCGAGCAGTTAAGCGACCGCGGTCATGCTGCGCTTTTATCCGCTCGGGGCCACCGCCTTGCAGTGCCTTTTCGCGTTGGTTATGAAGGAAATCGGTTTTGGAGGAATCACTCATTCGTTTTGCTCCTCATAATATTGACGTACAGATGGTCGAGAAAGTATCCATATCACGATCAGAAAGCATAGTGTCATAACTCCAAAAGTGAAAGGGAAGGAACTGCGGGCGAAGTCGGATTGTTGAAGCAGCAAGCGATCGACCCACAGCCACACAGCATAGGCAATTGCACCGATATACGTGAGCTTCGGTGCCCAGCTCCAGCGGAAGAAAAGTGCCATCGCGGCGATCAGACCTACGCTTCCCCAAAAGCCATTCTTCAAGAGCAGATAGCCCTTGGGAAAGCTGATAGGGAGGCCAGGAAGTGTAAACCATGCCGTGAGACCGGCGAATTGCATCACTGAGAAGGTTAACACTCCAGCGGCGAGCCAGGTTACGGCCCGGGGTCTATTCTTCGATGTCAAGGACGATTTTTCCCAGCTGCTCCCCGGTTTCAAGGCGCTTCTGCGCTTTAGGGGTTTCCTTCAGCGGATATTGGCGATCAATCACTGGCAATAACGAGCCCTCGAAGATAAGGTTCATCACGGTTCGAAAATCTTCATGGGTCCCCATTGTGCTCCCAATGATGCTCAAGTGCTTGGCGAAGATAAAGCGATTATCGATTTCAAACTTTGGGCCGCCGGTGTTTCCCACGGTCAGAATCCGCCCACCTTTCTTCGCAGCTCGGAGGCTGAGGGGCATGGTCCCAGCGCCGACATTGTCGACGACCACATCGACCCCTTCACGTCCACTTGCTAGATATACCGCTTTTGACCAGTTCTCCTCTTTTGAGCGGTCGATAAGGACATCCGCTCCCAGGGATTCAGCCAGGCGGAGTTTATCAGCATTGGAGCCGACGACGAACACCTTCGCCCCAGTTAGTTTCGCAATCTGGATGCTGGCGCTGTTCACACCGCCAGAGGCGCCGATTACCAGAACGCTTTCTCCAGCTCTAAGTGCACCGCGGGAGATCAGCGAATGCCAGGCAGTGTGGAAAACAAGACCTGCTGCTGCCGCAGACGCGAATGAAATCTCGTCTGGGAGATGAAGCAGATTCCTCGCTGGGACGACGACGTACTGCGCCAGCGTGCCGCGAACGGTTTCACCCAACAAGTGCCATTCTCGGCACATGTTGTCCTTTCCTGCCAGGCAGAAATCACAAGCTCCACAGCCGAGGTTCGAATTGATCACGACGCGATCCCCAACTTCGAGTCCTTTTACACCTTCGCCCAGCGCAGATATTCTTCCCGCTCCGTCTGCGCCGGAGATGTGAGGATATTCGAGCTTCAATCCCGGCCAACCCTCTCGGACCCACAGGTCGAGTCGGTTTAAGGCGGCCGCCCGTAGTTGGACCTGGACTTCGCCTGCGCCCGGTTCAGGGGCAGGGAATTCGGCGTAGCGTAATATTTCAGGATCTCCATGTTGGTCGAATAGAATGGCTTTCAATTGGCTCTCTCCGTCTATCCTGGAATTTTACCCGCGCTTATTTATTTTCCACTCTGTGTAGGTAGAAAAGCAAGCGTCCATGACGATTATAGCGTGGTTGGGTTATTCCATCTGCATAACTCGAGGTGATTATTTCGAATGCTGCAGTCTCTTCGGGAAGGATTGCAAACAATGTATAAGGTCCCTGAGGTGAAAAATCGTCTGGTAAATCGTAGGGCGGCGGCAGGTCATATGTTTGTGCATCGGGAAGTAAATATGCCAGGCTGGGTATCGAGTGCACGGACATTCGATCGCCGCCTGTGAAAAACAAAGATGTCTGCGGCGGTTCGACCTCGAGGAGTTCGATAATCTCCTGGGTCACTTCGCCGTTAAGGCTGCCGTAGTTTTCCGTGGGAAAATAATCGAGGAAGAGATGTCTGATATTTTCACCCACCATCAGGACGATCAATATGGAAATGCCGACTGCGGCGACGGGTTTTAAATATGGCCACCGCCCGTTGATGAACGTATACATTCCATCAAGTGTAGCGGCAATTAAAATGGCAAGAATTGGAGAGAGAAAGAGCATTCGTTGTCCGTTTGGCGCCTGGATGCTCAACCCGCCGACAAGGAGTATGGTCAAGATTGTGATCAGCATCAAGCCGTAGCGCGCCTCGCGAAACTGTATCGCACAATAGACAAGGCCGATTGTGAAGATCCATGCCGAAGCTCCAATCAGCATGGGAATTCCGGAGCCGTAATAAACCCCTTGGATCTCGGCGACGGTCAAACCGAGTGCAGTCACCCAGATTTGCTCGAATACCAGTCCAACGGGAGTTGTTCCCAGCGCTTCTGCAGCAGGTCCGATCCAGCCAGGTATGAGCATCGAAACCCTGCTGGCGGTGAAGAGTAGGCTTTCAGGGTGGCGAAGGTACAGCAGCACGAGAGGAAGGGACACACTTAGGGCAGCCAGCACCATGCATACAATCCCAGGGAGGCGTGACTTCCAGCCTACGCCTCGCCTTGCCAGCCCGATCATCCAGAGTGTGAGCAGGATGGGGATTAGATGTGAGGTAGTGTAGAAATACTGCGCGAATCCGAGAGCCAGACCGGCGAGTAGGAATGATCGGCGATCGTTGAGTTCCCAAGCGTTCCACAAAGCGCCCACCGCGAGGACGAAGAAAAGCCCATCCCATATGTTGTTATAAGCCACGCGGCTGAAGAAGATATGTTGGTGGAAAGCCATTAACCATGCTGCGCTGAGAAAAGCGACACGACGGTTGAAAAGCGACCTGCAGGCCCAGTACAGGGCAGGAATAGTCAGCGCGCCAGCCAAAGCTGAGACCCAGCGGATGGCCACAACAGTTCTGCCTAGAACCTGCTGTGATAGAGATAATAACCAGAAGTAAAGCGAGGGGAATGTAAACCAACCCAACCCGAGGATGTTGCTCCTGCGACCGTCAAGGAATTCCCAGGCAGTGAGTCCGGCGGAGCCCTCATCCCCGCTGAGAACGTAGGGCATGTTGTCCGCGCCCCATGCGCGCAGGAAAAGGCTCGCTAGAGTGAGCGCGAGAATGACGGCGATTTCCCATCGATCCCATGGTTTGTGTTCCTGAGGCGGACTGGTTTTCCAACAGCCGATAATCGTCAGCGCGATACCGGTGAGCCAGAGTGGGGCGGCAATTCGACTGATGGCAATGGCGTTGTCACCCGTTGCGGCGAACGCGGCAGTGGAGAACAGGAGCCCGAGGAGGATCATCCACCCCCTCTGGGGCGTGATTTCAAGCCAACGAGCGAAGCGGTCTATAGACACGCGCACCAACCATTTCTAGATTAATACAGCTCGAGTTCGCGGACATGGATCTTGAACGGGCTCCCGGGGGTAAGGCTTTCGATCTCAAGTATCACTTGTCCGACATCGTAAAGTTTCCGCCCGAAAGATATTTCGACTGTGGGATCGTCAGGCAGGTCCCGAAATTCCTGGCTGAAAGTGAGTGACTCTTCTTCGCCAATCGACTGAACGATAATTGTGAGGATGAAATCCATGCTGCCCGTGGTGGCTCTAACACCTGACAGGTCGATCGACTCGCCGAAAGCAAGACGGAAGATCGCCGGGTTGGCGTCGAACACACGCGCCAGGGTGAAGGTGTCCTGATCGAAGATATGGTGAACTCCACCTATATCAAGATATGGATGTTCAACTTCCACCTTTTGTTCGGCGATGGTCACGATACTTGTCCGTGGGCGCAGTCGTTCGGCTTCCAACGCGGCGAAGATCGCATCCGCTTCGGGGGAATAACTCATTCGCAAGAACGTAAAACCATTTGAGCCGTCTGGGTATGGAACGATCTCCACGATTGTAATCTCGCCAATTATTTCGCTCGTGCGCAGCTCTTGGACTTCTCTTTCGGTAAGCACAAAGACCATTTGTTTATCAAGCTCCCGGCGCATCTCGAGAAATCCTGTCGCGTTGCCAATCTCCACACGATAATCATCAGGCAGCATGAATTGTTTTAAGACATCTGCCCCATTCGCCCAAGTAGATGTGAGGAAAATCTTATCTTCGGGGTGGGAATGGAGGTGCCGAGAGATGGCGCCGAAGACTTGCTTGGTGCCGTATTGCATGCCTCCGAAGCTGAAGTCTTGCTCCCAGATTGGTCCGTTGGTGATCGCCTGCCGTAGGATAACCATGTTGGAAGCGGCGAGGATAGTAAATACTCCTAAAGAAACGAAACGAGCGGGGATTTTCTTTGATATCAGCAGCATAAGTGCGGACGTCCCGAGCGCGGTAACGATAGCTATTGGGATGGTCATCGAGAGCAGGCGGGTGATGCCTACGCCGACGACGATGCCTCCCATCGGGATTGCTAGTGCTGCCGCGAGAAGCACACGATACTCAGGTTGTTGGATCCTGCGCAATGAGACAATCAGCCCGATAAGGAGCAGGGGGAGAGTCGCTAACCACAAATGCCCGTAATCAGCCATTTGATGTCGGGCCAGATCTGTTTTGTTGGCGATGAACCAGTATGCTGGGCTCAACCCTCTCATATAGTAGCGGGCGGATAGCGCTAGCTTCTCCGTCAGCGGGGTGTCCTCCAGCCAGTGACTACTCATCATGCGCAGGAATTCTTGATGTTTGCCCGGCGTCTCCAGTTGAAAGCGGAGATACGGCAGACCAAGGAATAGAATGAGGATGATTCCAAGAAGAATTGTCTTTCGATTCTGCCAATGGTAGCGGGCATCTACAATCAACAGCAAAAGGCCTGTCGTTGCGATGATAATTTGCCCTGGTCCGTAGGAGTAAAATGTCAATGCAGCGAAAACAAATGCAGGATAGAGAAAGCGTGGAGACCGGACTCGGTAATTCAAGTAAAAGAATAGGAAGCAGGTGTAAACCGATACCATTAAGCTGGTCTCAAACGCGGTACGCGAATGCAGGAACCAGGCGGGTGTGATAGAGAGGAATAGTATGCCCAACCAGGCTGATTGGATCTTGAATATCCGTTTCAATATTAGACCCAGGGAAATTGGCGCCAGAAGTGTGAATAGTGAAGCCGTAGCACGGGTAACGTAGATTGATTTCCCAAAGATTAAGGTGGGTATGATCTGGAGATACACAGAGAGGTTGAGGTTGTACTCATAGACGTTCTTGAAGTAAGTCGGGAAAAGAGTGCCGTCATAATTACGGAAGCCATCACGCACGAAGTCGGCTGCCAGGTTTGTCTGTATGGCTTCATCGGTGAAGAAATAGATGGGAAAATCATCGAGGGCAGCCAGACGGGTGAATGTATAGATAAGAAGTGAAAGAAATATTAATAGGGTCTCCAGGTAGGCTTCATCCTGGGAGATTTGAAGTATTCTTTGGCGAAAAAAAGGGTTGATTGACCCAGTAAGCTTGCGCAGCGCCGATGAATAAGCAGGAAAAAGTGTTCTGCTCAATGCAGGCTGGGGCACAGGCATCGATTGTTCTGTGATGCAGTCCATAGGGTCTCCCCGCCATGTTCCGGAAGGGCCTAGTTATATCGTTGTTGGCTCCTGGGCTTGCTGGCAGCATGGCGTACGAAGCCCCTCAGGGCTTGCTTACTTTAAACCAAGTTCCAATCTTGAAATCACCAACCTCTGTATCTCACTCGTGCCTTCATAAATCTCTGTGATTTTTGCGTCGCGGAAGAAACGCTCAATGGGAAGCTCTCTTGAGTAACCCATCCCGCCGTGGATTTGAACGGCGGCGTGTGCGCAAAACATCGCCGTTTCTGAGGCGTAGAGTTTTGCCATCGAGGCTTCAAGCGTATAACGCCCCCCTTTCTCCTTGGCGTTCTGCTTAGCCAATGCCGCGTTATAGATCAGCAGTCGGCTGGCTTCGATCCGCGTTTTCATATCCGCGAGCGGAAAAGATATCCCCTGGAATTCGCCGATCTTCTTGCCGAAGGCCTCTCTCTCACGCGCATATGCAAGGCTGGCTTCGTAGGATGCCTCGGCGATTCCGAGCGCTTGAGAGGCGATCCCTATTCGGCCAGCGTCGAGGACGGTCATCGCTATCTTGAAGCCTTCACCCTCTTCTCCCAGGCGGTTCTCCACCGGGCAGCGGTAGTCCTCGAAGACGATCTCGCTTGTCCCGGAGGCACGAATGCCCAATTTAGGCTCGGGTTTTCCGAGATGATATCCAGCTTGGTCTGCTTCAACGATGAAAGCTGTCACGCCTCTGTGTTTCTTCTCAGGGTCGGTCATTGTGAAGAGCAGGACGTAATCCGCTTTCGGAGCGGAGGAGACCCAGGATTTCAGCCCGTTGATGATATAGACATCCCCATCGCGCACGGCGCGCGAGCGCATCGTTCCGGCATCCGAACCGGACATTGGCTCGGTGAGGGAATAGGCGCCGATCGCCTCCCCTGAGGCGACGGGTTTTAAATATTTCTGTTTTTGCGCCTCGGTTCCAAAGCGCAGAAATGCATAGCAGTATAGCGAGTTGTTAACGGACATGATCGTGCCGTGTGCGGCATCGGCTTTACAAATCTCCTCCAGCGCCAGTACGTACGAGAGCGTATCCATCCCCGCGCCGCCGTATTCCTCAGGAACTTCGATTCCCATGAAGCCCATTTCACCCATTTTTTGTATCGTTTCGAGGGGATATTGACCGCTTTCGTCAAATTCGGCTGCTATCGGCGCTATCACGTTCTGGGCAAAATCGCGCGCCGCTTTTTGGATCATCTTATGTTCTTCGCTCAATTCGAAGGAAGGACCTGATGCCGCCTTGCCATCCGTCATGCCAGACCTCCTGTTGGGTTGATATTGGTTGGGTAGATTATATAGCAGGAGTGTTGGGATGGTCTAATCGGATTGTGTGTGTTGAGGTATTAAGAGAGATCTGCAGTGGCTGGTGAGATCAGGGGATATTGATCTCAGTCTCGCAGGAGTTGTGGCCTGTATCTGTGCCCGCACCGCCGTCGCAGATGTCTGTGCCCTGGCTTCCACGCAGGCGGTCATTCCCATCCTGACCGAGAAGGATGTCGTTGCCCTTCTGCCCGTCGAGGGTGTCGTCTCCACCGCCGCCGACGATGCAATCATCCCCATCACTGCCGCGGAGGGTATCGTTTCCTGCAGTGCCTAGAATGAGATCGTTACCCGCCGTCCCGTTACCGGCCACGACAATGTTAGTCAGGTTGATGGCGGCGCACTCTGCCGGTTTGAGATCGTTGGCGGTGATGGAAAAACTGTCATCATCCAAACGCGAGGCAGGAACGCTGTTTGCAGCGGCGAAGGCCGAGGCAGCACTGACGGCGATCAGTCCGATCAAGAAGATTCCCGCGAAGCGTAATAGTCTGGAAGGTTTCATCGCTCTTCGCTCTGCTGCTGACCGGGCGAGGTTTTATCTGCTTCTGGGGAATCAACATCCTCGTCATCGGGTTCTGGCACCGTGAGCAGGAAGCGATAGGTGCTGTCCCCATCTTGCAGGAGGTAGGTGTGTTGGTTAGCTTCGACATGATGAAAGATCATCGAACCGGTTTTCTCAGCAAGTTTGGCAAGATCTTCGAACCGATCTACCTCAATATCAGCACCTGTAGCTTTTACGGGCAGTTCGTGAATGTCCAGCATTATTTCATTGAATTGGATTCGAATTTTCTCGCTCGGGCTTTGCATCGAGGCGCGCAGGAAGGGAACTAGAATTGCGGCGATGCCGAGCAAGGAAACACCAAATGCCACGCCGGCTATCCAGCGCGCTGTTTGAACTGTGGGTTTGAGGCCCAGGATATTCAACGTTGCCGGGATCTGCTGCTGGCGAGGCAGGAAACCGGACTGAACAGGTGAGAGATGGTCGGTCCCTTCTCCAAATGGACTGCTGCCTGCCAAATAGAGTTGGGTATCATCCAATTGGAAGTTTAAGCTAGGCACGAATGTATCCTCGAAGGTTTGATCTCCAAGGTTGCCCTGGACCTTCACCTCCGGGATGATGTCCACGTTAAACACCTGTCGCGTGAAGGCAGTATTTGTTTTTAACCGTTCGATAAGTGTTAAGATGTATCCCAGGTTGATCGTAACTTCCGTCGAAAATGAATCGCCCTGGAATTCTGTATCTGGAGCGAGCTCAATTTGACGCCGCCAACCGTTAGGTTCGCTGACCTCGAGATAAATCTTATAGCTTCCCGAGAGGTCTTTTGCTTCTGGTGTAGAAAATTGATATACAAAGGTTAAATCGAACTCGTGTGTCAGGGCGTGAAAGATCGCCTCACCCGACTCGATCTTGCCATCATCGTAAACGCCTGGCGAGCCGACTGCCTCGTATGAAAAAGCTCCTCTATGTTCATAAGGGATGTCAGCAGGGACCGGTTGTGTTAAGGGATTGGTGAATGCAAAGATGCCGAGCAAGATTGCTCCAAGTAGAAATGCAAAAAGTGCGAATAGCATTCCTTCTATATAACCCGAAAAGCTAAGGGGCTTGCTTCGGTTCGTCACCGTCTGTTCATCCTTCTTGGGTTGTTCCTTACCCAAAAGCGAATTGCGTGAAAATGTTATTAGAACCATAAATCCGATTGCTAAAGAAAGCAAGAAAATACCCGTCGATGAGCGCAATTTCTGGATGATATTCGCGGCACCGCGGATGTGTATCCAGGATTTGCCAATGAGCTCCGATGATGTCGGCTCGTAGGAATCGATCCAGTCGTTGTTGTCACCTTTGAATGTGTACGTATCTCCTGCCCGTTCGATAATTCGATGGATGACTGGACCAATTGTTGGGTGGCGATAGGTCACAACATCTCCGACGTTATAGGTTCGTTCCTCGCGGCCGATAACCAAATCTCCGTAATGCAGGCTGGGTTCCATGCTCGCACCGGCGATCATGACATAGGAAGCTTGACCACCGAACTGAACCGGCGCGAAAGTGAGCCACAGTGCCGCCATGAGCACCAGGCTCAGCGCCGAGAGAAGCGATTGTGAAAGTCGACCAGTCAGCCTCATATCCATTTTGCGCCAGGGGGCACAATTACTGCGAGAGTGAGTGTGCCCCGATATGACACAACCCTATAAGTACGTAAGGGTAAAACCTAGTCCACAGCGATGACGCCAAGGCTGCTGGCAGTTAAAACTGCAATATTCAGCCCTGAACATGTTACGCTCGTCCCACCACTTATTGAACACGAGTCCCAACTCGTGCCACCATCGAAAGATACATAAGCGGAACTCGCTGCAGCGTCTAATGTAAAGGTCACTTGATCAATATCCGAAGGATCCGTGTCTGCTGTCGTGAGACCATAAGTCACGTTTGTTACGGCATATCCAAGGATATTGGTTGACCCTTCACCGGCGTAAGTGTTGCCGTCGGGGAAGGTATTCGCAGCAGCGAAGCCATAAACGGATGCAGCGAGGATGAGTGCAAGTATGAGCATTCCGAAGCTGCGGGGTCGAAGAATTGATTTCATCAAAAACCTCCTATAAGTTATTTGTTTCGTCTTCGACAAGACTTTGTTTCAATTCGAATATTACTAAAGAAATTGAGTATTTAACCTTACGGGTGCCTAACGTAAGGTGGGCGTAAGGTGAACGCTTTTTCGGCTATCTTCATGGTTGAGGATGCAATTCCTATACCGTTGAAAAAAAACCAATTTCAGCTCAGGGAGTATGTTGGTATGTTGAGCCGGATGCTTTGACCGCGCTTTCTGCAACGGGTACAATGACGCCATTCTCGTTTCGTGGAGGCGAAGGTGCCGACGAAAGCAAAAGGCAAAGCCGAACATGCGATTACGGTGGAGATCTTCAACCATTTGGTTGACCTCGCCGCGTTCGAATTACAGCCCGAGGAAGGGGAATACCTGCGCAAAGAATTAAACGAACAACTTCGGGCGATCCGTGAGTTGGAGGCGATCGATGTCTCTGAAGACATTCCCATCACCTCCCATGGCGTCCCCTATTCAGCAGCGATCGTGCCCTCCCTGCGGGAAGACATCATTGAGATCTGCCCCGAAGCAGATGACATCCTCGACCAGGCTCCGGAGGTGGAAGAGCGCTACATCGTCGTGCCAGATATTCCCTCCGAGGCGCTGGAATGACGGAACACCTGTGTGATTTGCCCGCTCATGAGCAGGTTCGGCGGATTAAAGGTGGGGAGATCTCGGCTGTTGAGCTCTTGAAATCGACGCTCGAACGGATCGATGCTGTTGAAGGCCGCCAAGCTACGACTGAACCCTACACTCCAAACCCCACGGACTTGGAAAAAGTGCACGCCTTTATTACCGTGACTCGCGAGCGTGCCCAGGCCCAGGCGGAGTCTGTCGACCAGAAGATCGCCGCGGGTGAAGATCCGGGACCGCTGGCTGGCGTACCGCTGGCGGTGAAGGACATCTTCTGCGTGAAGGATACCCCCTCCACCGCAGGCTCAAAGATCCTGGAAAATTTTATCTCTCCCTACAGCGCTACTCCGGTGAAACATTTAGAAGAAGCCGGCGCTGTTGTCGTAGGGAAGGTCAATCTGGACGAATTCACTTTTGGTTCTTCGAACGAGTCATCCGCATTTCTACCACCGGTTGGGAATCCCTGGGATCCCGCCTACGTCCCTGGCGGATCCTCGGGAGGCAGCACAGCCGCGGTTGCCGCAGGTGAAGCGGCGCTTTCACTGGGGACGGACACGGCTGGTTCGATTCGGCAACCGGCGGCTTTTTGCGGTGTCGTCGGCATGAAACCGACCTATGGCCGTGTATCGCGTTATGGATTGATCGCCTTCGCCTCTTCATTGGACTGCCCGGGTCCTGTCGCCCGAAATGTCACCGATACGGCCCTGATGATGAATGCCATCGCTGGCCCTGATCCGCGCGATGCGACCGCTGTGAACGCTCCCGTGCCGGATTACAGCAAGGGCTTAACGGAGGGTGTGAAAGGCCTGCGCATCGGTTTATCGCCTGATTATTTCAAACTGAAGTACCCCGATCCGGAGACTGGAGAACTTATCGAGCAGCCGATCTCGCCGGAGATCGAAAGTGCTGTACTGGCGGCGGCTCAGACCTTCGCCGAGATGGGCGCCGAAATCGTCGAAGACGTCCCGATGCCAAACACACACCACGGCATACCGGTTTATTTCGTAATCTCTCGTGTCGAGGCAGCTTCTAATCTGCATCGATATGACGGCGTTAAGTACGGTTACCGTTTTCCGGACGAGGAGGAGAATCTCCGCGAGCTGTACAAGAAAACGCGTGGGCGGGGATTCGGGATACAACCCAAGTTACGGATATTAATGGGGATGTATGTCTCCGCAGAGCAATATGAGAAAGGGCATTACGAACGTGCGCTGAGGGTGCGCACGCTAATCCGCGGCGATTTTGAGCGCGCCTTTGACCCAGGCGGTTCCTATAAACTGGACTGCCTGCTCACGGCGACGACGCCAACAACCGCATTCAAGCTCGGCGCGGTCTACGGTGATTCGGTGCTCATGCAGTACGCAGACTTGTTGACTGTCCCAGCCAATCATGCCGGTGTTCCTGGGCTTTCGATCCCTGCGGGATTTGGAGAGAACGGCTTGCCGATAGGAATCCAATTCATCGGTCCAGATTTCTCTGAAGCGACATTGCTGCGTGCAGGTCGTTCGTACGAGATGGCAACCGAGACAGAGACGTGGCGCGCCCTGCAGCCAAAGGTTATCGAAGCTCTGTAGGTTTCAATAGGTTAGCAACAATGAAATGGAGTGAATACGTATGGATGGGATAAAACACATTTTAGGACGTAGTCTTTGGCTCTTGAGCCTTCTTCTGCTTGTCGTGCCTCTGTCGGCTTGCGGACTCCAGGCCGAGGTATTTCCAGATATACAGGAAACCGAGGAGACTGGGGAGGTAGTAGACGATAGCGAAGAATTGCAGTGGGATTCCCCTCCAGAACTCACCCTGAACCTCGAGAAGGTATATATCGCCACCCTCGTAACAGAGAAGGGGGATGTGAGAGTTGAGCTATTTACGCAGGATGCTCCAATAACGGTCAACAACTTCGTGTTTCTCGCCGAACAGGGCTTCTATGATGAAACGACCTTCCACCGGGTGCTGCCGGGGTTTATGGCCCAAGGTGGTGATCCCACAGGCACTGGCAGCGGGGGACCGGGTTATCAATTCGAAGACGAGATCATCCACGGGGTTACATTCAACCAGGAAGGACTGCTGGCGATGGCAAACGGTGGGCCTGGCACCAACGGCAGCCAATTTTTCATTACCTATGGCGCAACCCCCCACCTCAATGGCCTGCATACCATCTTTGGGAAGGTCATCGAGGGCATGGATGTCATCATTGCATTAACGCCGCGTGACCCGGCGGAAGCTCCGGATTTTCCGGGCGATCGTCTGATCCGGGTCGAGATCGAGGTTGTTGAACACAGTCAGTTACCCACGCCTACACCGATAACGGACGCGGTGATCCCCGTGCCTGAGGACGGGCGTCCACTCGCGGAGATCCCTCCTGCGGAAAGGGAAGATCTTTACAATGGGATGCCCGAGATGGTTATCGACTTGGATAAGGAATATACGGCGACAATCGAGACTTCGAGGGGTGAGATTCAAATTGAGCTCGAATCGCTTTCAGCTCCGGTGAGTGTGAACAACTTCATCGTCCTGGCCAATCTTGGGTACTGGGATGGTTTCCCGATTAGCAATGTGCAGCCTGGTACCTTCTTCGTAACGGGTTCCACCGGCAATCGACCGGATAGTGATATCGGTTATACGCTTCCCTCTGAAAATGAGAGCGCCACCACCACGGGCGCCCTTGGATACTGGTTCCGCTCGGATGTGCTAGCGTCCAGCGGCAGCCAGATCTTCATTCTCCTTGCTGACCAGCCGGGAATGGATGATTTCTTCACAATTTTTGGATATGTAACCGATGGGTTTGAAGTAGCTGAGGCGCTCACGGTAGAGGATCAAATCATCCGTATTACTGTCAATATGGAGTAAAAAAAGATCATTGAGGAAATGGGGCACCATCGATGTCAGATTACGAAGCCGTCATCGGTCTCGAGACGCACATCCAACTGAATACAAATTCGAAGATCTTCTGCGGGTGTAAAGCGGATTCTTGGGCTGACCCGCCTAATACGAATATTTGCCCGGTTTGCACCGGATTGCCAGGTGTTTTGCCCGTACTCAATCGATCTGTTGTGGAGAAGGCAGTGCTGCTGGCTTCTGCGATGCGCGCCGATTCGATTCAATCGCGTTCGTACTTCGCCCGCAAGAACTACTTCTACCCCGACCTTCCCAAAGGGTATCAGATCAGCCAGTATAACGAACCGCTGGCGTTGGGGGGATTCATGGATGTACCGCTTCCTGAAGGTGATCAGCGTCGGGTTACGATCACCAAGCTTCATATGGAGGAGGATGCCGGGAAGACGGTATTAGAAGAGGGACGCAGGTTGATTGATTTCAACCGCTGCGGAGTTCCACTGGTGGAGATGGTCACCGGTCCAGATTTGCGGTCGGCTGATGAGGCGGCGCAGTATCTCATTCGTTTGCGGCAGCTCTTGCGCTGGCTGGGGATCTCCGATGCGGATATGGAGCGCGGCCATCTTCGCTGCGATGCCAATGTGTCCATTCGCATCCCGGGTTCGGATGTGCTCAATCCAAAGACAGAAACTAAGAACGTAAACTCGATTGAGAATGTGCGCGACGCCATCCAGGCTGAGATTAAACGCCAGATCCGCGAAGTAGAGGCAGGCCGCACCATTGAAGCCTGGACATTGGATTGGGATGAGGACAGCGGGACGCTTCGTAAGATGCGCATCAAGGAAACCGAGGCGGATTATCGGTATTTCCGTGAACCAGATTTGCTTCCGATCGAGCTCGATGCAACCTGGCGGGACGAGATTCTATCCGCTCTCCCTGAATTGCCGCTAGAACGACGGGCACGCATCGCTAAACAGTACGACATCCCAATCTACGATGCTGAGATTCTGACCGAGGAACGCAGCCTGGCGGACTATTTTGAGAAGGCTGTTGATGTCTATGATGGCGAGCCGAAGACGGTTTCGAACTGGTTGATGAATGATGTGCTGCGCATCATTCGCAGCACAGGAATCAAGGCGGGCGGGCTCAAATTACAACCTCACCATCTGGTAGAAATCATCGACATGGTCGACGAGAAGAAGATAACGACAAACACAGCGAAGTCACTCCTGGATCAGGTCGAGGAGACAGGAAATACCCCCATAGAAATCGTTGAACGCGAAAACCTGGCGCAAGTATCCGATGAAAGCGCTCTGCGTCAGGTGATTGCTGAGGTAATCGCTGGAAACCCTGATCAGGTGAAAACGTATCGCGCCGGAAAGGAAACAGTGATCGGCTGGTTTGTCGGGCAGGTCATGCGCGAGACAAAGGGCAAAGCGAATCCCCAGCTGGTTCAGGAGCTTCTAGGGGAGATGCTCACCGGGGAATAGCAGCGTGGCCCCCATGCGTCGATTTCGCGCCCCATCAGAGCTGGCTTTTTCTCTTTTGTCATTTCGAGTGAGCCGTTCGACTTCGCTCCCACTCCCTTCGGTCGGGGACTTCGTACCCCCGATCCCACTCCGCTTCGCTTCGGGGACGCATAGCGAAAGCTGGGGACTGCGTCCCACAAACCGCGTCGGACTTCGCAGGACTGGGGTGAGAAGTAGAGAGACCTGGAGAAATCTTGTTTCATAATAAAACAACCGGCAGGGATGGTCTCCACTGCCGGTATCCTGGCTTTATCGAGAAAAGAGAAACAAGATCTTTTTTTACGTAAGGATTATCGCAATTAGTTTCCGAAGACCAGGAACATCGAGACGAGCGAAAGGAAGACTGCCACGAAGAAACCAATCGCAGCCATCTGGTGGTGCTTCTGGTTGCGGAAGTTGACCATCTCCAGGTAGTTGTTGAAATCCTCAATGGTTTTCTTGGTGATCTCATCCGATTCGACTTCGCCTGGCTCTCGATCACGATCCCTGAAAGCAAACGTTCGCAGGGGCTCTCCTGAGAGTCGCCATTGCATATAGGCCAGATAGGCGAAAATCGCAGCGAGTATGAACCAGATCGGGAAAATTACTGATGACATTATACATTCCTCCTGAATCCAGCCCTTCTATTTATGGCAGGATCCTGGGTTAGAAGATAGTACAGATTCGGCTTCAACGCAATAGAACCGTTCATCCTATCGTGAGGTTATATCCATTATCTCATTAAAACCTAAACAACCATATTTCAGAGGGGAAAACGATCGGCAGCACCTCGCGCTTGTATTTTATTGGACGAAATCATAAGCGATGAAATCTCCGACCGGGCGTACAATTTCCTTCACTTCAACCCCAACACTACCCATCATGAGTGTCCAGCCGCCACTGTTTCCCGTGAGAAATAAATAATCCTCGCCATTGATCCAGCGGAATTGCATCCCGTCACCTAGCGGCAGCGGCGGTTCCCCGATTATTCCAAGCTTCAGATCTGTCGGACCCACAGAGTATACAAAAGCAGAGCTGTCGGGAGACCATCCGACCCAGCGCAGAGTTCCGCTTGTATAGACGATTTCATCGCTGCCATCTTCGCCAGTAATGACAAGATGTCCCTCGTTTTGCTCGCTTCCCAAACGCATGAAGGCGACCTTGTTGAGATCAGGCGCGATTACAGGTGCGCCGAAAGCCTGTGGGAAGAAGGATTGACCCTCGATCAATGCCGCCTGGACCGGTTGGCTGCCATCCGTTGGCAGGATCCACACCGCGCTAGTGGGATCAGGAGACAATGGGTTTTCTGAAGGGATCACAACGGCGAAATATGAAGAATCGGGAGACCAGACTGGCTCCGGATAGTAGGAATAATCGCTGTAGGTCATCACTGCTGGAAAGGTCAGGAGTTCGGGGTGCAGATTCAAACCTTCCGAATCGGAGAAGCCTATTGTTGTAGCCTGAATGATTGCTAACTTTTTCCCATCTGGCGATGGATAGAAGTCGCCGCCGCTTCCAGGAGGGAGCAATCTTTCCAGCGATTCTGTGTCCAGATCGGCCGAAAACACATCGTCGTTATTTACAAGGCCCGGACCTTCGAAAGTGGCCAGGGTGTTGAACAACAGCCGATGTGTCCCCGGAAGGAAAGCCATTCGGCTGGGCAGGAAGTGCCGGGCTTCCTCAAGAGGATAAAGCGAATCGAAATCGGCTTGATTCAGGACTACGCGGTCGCCGCTGCCGTCTGTTTTTACAACGTGCAATTCAACAACATCGCTTTCAAAGTCGTTATGGACGTATGCGACTAATGCGCCATCGCTCGATAACAAAACCCGATCAGCGCCCCCGGTATGGGAAAGCTGCCGCGGCGGATCTGTCCCCTCGATAAACCAGACATCTCCCGCGCTGGTGTAGGCGATGCGAAGGACCCCGGTGGGAGCCCGATCTGTGGGGGGCACAGATCGGCCAGCAGGGTCGTCGGGCTGCCCCGTGCCCAATTTTCCGGGCGTTAGGCGTGGGTTAGGGGTGGCATTTACTTTCGAAATTACCTCAAGCGTGCCCGCGACTGCTGTCGCGAGGCGAGCAGATTCTGGTACGTCTGATCCGGGTGTAGAACAGGCGGAGAGGGTAAAAAAAAGTGTGGCAATGCTCAAGGCGAAAGTCGATTTAGACATCGGGTTTCACCTCCTCTGGCTCCGCGGATTATACACAAGTTCGCAGTTGCCTGGCTCACTTGAAATGATATACCAAGGGTACGCCCGGAGCTAAACCTCCGAGCTCAGAGTAAAAGTGTGCATCGCACCCTCGGGATCAGCCGTGAGGGTTTGAGCGACGAGGTCGGTCATTCGTGATCTAAATTTCAACATAACGAAGGAGGAGATTGCTTCGCCTGCGGCTCGCAATGACATTTGCGGGTAGGACCCTACGTATCCCTGCCATTTCGAGGATTAAAGTGACGAGAAACCCCTGAGATGGATCTAGAGCCTGCTAAGACCCAAGGGATTTCTCGATGCCCGTTTCACATTTCTCGTGCAATATAGAGCGAGTGTGCTCCTATTTACTATAGTCGTAAAAACCCCTGCCGGTCTTGCGACCAAGATAACTAGCATCAACCATCTTCCGCAGCAATGGGCAGGGCCGGTATTTGTCCTCACCCAGATCGCGGTGCAGGACCTCCAGCACGAACAGAACGACATCCAGCCCGATCAGATCGGCCAGAGCAAGCGGACCCATTGGGTGGTTCATGCCGAGTTTCATCACAGTGTCGATCGCTTCAGCGGTGCCAATGCCTTCCTGGAGGGCAAAGACCGCCTCATTGATCATCGGGCATAGGATGCGATTAGAGATAAAGCCAGGGGAATCCATGGCTTCCACCGGTTCCTTGCCCATCTTTCGTCCGACCTCAACGACTGCCTGAGTCGTTTCATCGGATGTCGCAAGTCCGCGGACAACCTCAAGCAGTTTCATCAAGGGGACAGGGTTAAAGAAATGCATCCCGATGACTTTATCGGGGCGTTTTGTGGCGGCACCGATCTTGGTCAGGGAAATGGATGAGGTGTTCGAGGCGAGGATGGTCTTCTCAGGAGCGATTCCATCCAGGTCGGCAAATAGCTTCAACTTCAACTCTGGATTCTCTGTAGCTGCTTCAACCACAAGATCTGCCTCTCGAGCCGCTTCAAATCCGAGAGCGGTGTCTATCTGCAGGGCGGCCTCTTTCTGAGCTTCGTCGATCACACCCTTAGATGCTAATTTCCCAACTGATTTTGCGATCACAGCTGTTGCGCGCTCCAGGATCTCGGGTGAGACATCCGTCATGGTGACGTCGTAACCAGAGATCGAGGCGGTCTGGGCGATGCCGTTGCCCATTGTTCCCGCACCAACAACCAATATTTTTTTGACATCCATCGATTCGCTCCTCTGAGTCTGTTCGTTTCAAGATTGTGCTAAATATTTGTCAACCAGCTCGATTTGTTTCTTGTTCATTTGTGCTCGCAGTTGTCAAACTCGGGATCGTTCATTCCATCTCGACGGCCATGGCGACTGCTTCACCGCCTCCAAGACACAGGGAAGCGATGCCGCGCTTGCCGCCGCGATCTCTAAGTGCATAGAGCAATGTTGTGAGCACCCTTGCACCCGACGCTCCGATAGGGTGGCCGAGGGCGACACCGCCGCCGTTCACATTTACCTTGTCCCAATCCCAGCCTTTATCGGCGAGCGCGTAACCGTTTGCGAGAACCTGGGCGGCAAAGGCTTCATTGAGTTCTACCAGATCGATGTCCTGGAGAGCCCAACCGACCTTCTCCAACAGTTTGGGGACGGCGAAAGCCGGCGCTGTGAACAATTCCTTCGGGGGAACGGCTGCCTGTGCGTAGCCAACGACGCGAGCCATCGGCTTGATTCCTAGAGCATCCGCCTTTTCACGGCTGGCGATGATCACTGCTGCGGCACCGTCATTGAGGCCTGGAGAATTCCCCGCGGTCACCTTCCCCTCCGCAGTAAAGACAGGCTTAAGTTTGGCTAACATCTCGAGCGAGGTATCACGACGCGGGGTTTCGTCCTCTTCAACTAAGGTGATTTTCCCCTTGCGGCCGGGCACCTCTATCGGGACGATTTCGGCTTTGAATTTGCCTTCATCGATCGCTTTGATCGCCTTCAAGTGGCTGTCGAGCGCCCATTGATCCATCGCCTCGCGTGTGACTCTATATTCATCGGCGACCCATTCCGCAGCCATGCCCATGGCCCAATCCTCAAACGAATCCCAGAGTCCGTCTAAGAGCAGAGCATCCGTCATCTGCCCATGCCCGAAACGCAGCTCTCCTCCACGAGCCCAAATAAGAAACGGAGCTTTGCTCATGCTCTCCATTCCACCACAGACGAAAAGATCGCCGTCTCCGGCTTTAATCGCCTGCGAGGCAATCATTCCTGTCTTCAGCCCTGAACCGCAGACCTTATTCACAGTTGTCGCACCGACCGTGGGTGGGATGCCTGCGGAAATGGATGCCTGGCGTGCAGGTGCTTGCCCGAGACCAGCAGAGACAACATTGCCCATCAGAGTTTCGTCGATGTCCTCCAGGTTCTTCAGTCCGGCGCGTTCGATTGCCGCCTTGATCACGGCAGCGCCAAGTTGGGTGGCGCTGAGCGGGCTGAGTGCACCCCGAAAACGTCCACTAGGTGTTCTGGCGGCGCTGAGTATTACTGGTTCTCTTGCGTTATTGGTCATGTTGATCCTCTTTTAGTTGATGTGATGTGGACGGGTGATGGGTCCTTGTCGTGGATTGCTTATCCGTTGTCGAATCGTGATAGCCAGAGTCCAAGAAGGGTCTGATAGGTCACTTCGAGAGCCTCGGGAAGGACGCGAGTTTCTGCTGTTGTCGCCATGAAGTTCGTATCTCCTGTCCAACGGGGGACAACATGAAGGTGGACATGCTCTTTTACGCCGGCGCCGGCGGCTTCGCCAATATTAGCGCCAAGGTTATAGCCATCCGCGTTGTAGGCATCGCGGAGCACGCCTAAAGCCTCGCTGGCGAGAGAGATCATCTCAAGCAGAGTCTTATCATCAAGACCTTCCAGAGAAGGTTTGTGTGTGAAGGGAACGATCATCATATGGCCATTGGTGTAAGGATAGCGGTTGAGAACGACGAATACATTTTGGCCGCGGTGAAGGACGAGGTTGCCAGGACCATCTTCCTGAGCAAGTAGGCTGCAAAATAGACAGCCCTCTTCTTGGGAGTTTTCTTGAATATATTCCATACGCCAGGGAGCCCAAAGGTGCTTCATGTGGGTGACCTTCCGATTGTAGCAGAGTCAATCCCTAAGAAAAAGTGAATTTGCTCGTGAAAGTCTATGCATCCTGACGTAAGTGTGCGTGTAAATCGAGGAGTATCATCGTGGTTTGGCGGTCCAGTCACTTGCTGCGATTGTCCCGAAGAGATTGTCCTGTGGCACAAATTGTGCATGGGCGAGTACAATCCAATCATGTTCAGCGAAGAGCGTCTGAAGTCGAGTCTGCTGGTAAGAGGTCTTGGAGAACCGCTTTATTTCTATAAGACGGTTGCTTCTACAAACGATCGAGCGCAGGAACTGGCTCAGGAAGGTGCAGTACACGGCACGTTGGTTGTTGCCGATGAACAAACTGCTGGCCGGGGTCGTTTTCAACGAAGTTGGTCAACACCCCCTCGAAGTGCCCTGGCGCTCAGCTTGATCTTGAGGCCAGAAGATATCACCCAGGCGGCGCTAGCAAGACTGAATATGCTCGGTGCGCTGGCAGTCGTAGAATCTTTAGCGACGCTCGATTTGGAAGCGCGGATAAAATGGCCCAACGACGTAATCACTTCGGGTGGCAAAGTCGCTGGAGTTCTCACGGAGGGCATTTGGATGGGGGAAGATCTTGAATATGCTGTCCTGGGGATCGGTGTAAACGTGAGCCCTAAATCCGTCCCCGACAGGAAAGAGGTCGATTATCCAGCCGCTTGTGTGGAAGAGGGGATTGAAGGTAAAGTAAGCCGGATTGGATTGTTGGTGGATGTCGTTGAGCGGATCGGGAGTTGGTTTAGCATGCTGGATTCAGAGCAGTTACATTCAGCATTTGAAGACTTTCTTGCTTTTCGAGGTCAGCCGGTTGAGATTTCCGGTGCGGATATGGAGTTATCGGGGGTGCTTCAAGGGCTGACACCAAATTGCAGATTGCGGATTGTTCTTCCTGCCGGGGAGGTCATCATATTAGGTGGGGATGAAATGCAAATCCGTCCCGTTGACATGAACAGGGATTGGGCTACACTGAACTGAGCATTGAACAACAAGCGGAAATAACTGGCAGGATCAGTGGAGAAAGGCTGACCTGCAGGAGGTGAATGATGTTTGATGATCTGCGTGGAATAGATGAAGAAGAAGATGGTTCCATGTTTGAAGCGCCGGCGGAACTCGAGTTTGAAGTGGAAGATGTTGGACCCAGACGAGGCTATTTTCTGGGGATGACGCCGGCACAGCGCTTCCTCATCTCCCTTCTTCTCCTGGGGACGGTCATCATCATGGGAGCCATGTGTCTAATGGTCACACAGAAAGTGATGATCTGATAAACCCTCCTTCATGCCGTTGTATAGATGGGGCTGCCCTTTTAGGACAGCCCCTTACGGTTTAATAATTAGAATGTCCAAAAGGTGTTGGATAATTATGCTAAGGAAGGTAGTTCTGATTCCTTTTTTCGATCTGATGGAGTGCCTTGTGAAGCAGCCCCCTTTTTTGCTGCCATTAAATCTAGGGCAGGGCGACTGTGCCGATGGCGATGCCGCCCTGATCGTCGAGTATTTTCAGAGTCGCATTAGCCAGATCGAAGGCGTAGATCTTGGCGAAATTCTGGAGGAGGACGTTTGTTTCATCAGGGGACCAGATAGGTGCTGATTGATTGTAATTTTGATAGAACACCAGCGGATCGTCAAGATAGGCAATCTCGGTGAATATTTCCTCGTGCAAGTCGAAGGTCCATATGTAAGTTTTATCCGCCCAAGCCGAATTGATCGACTGAAGCTGGACATAGAGAATCCCGCTGCTGTCGGGCAACCAGGCGCTGTCCTCCAGGAAAACTCCCCTTGGGCCTGCGTCTGGGCCAAAGGGTGAGGGATGCAAATTGAGATAACAGTCGAAGATCGTGAAGAAACAGCTCGTATCTACTAGGCCTATCTCTTGAGGATTCAAGTAGGTGGTATCAATTGAAACTCTAGCCTCCATGAGTTTTCCGGCGGGGCTTATTGGTCCGAGTGTGATGTCTTCATTAAACTCCTGGCAGGAGACAATAGGTTTGGAAGATTCGTTGAGATCAATTATGCAGCGAGTTTCAGCTCTACCTCTACGATCAAGGACTAGGGTGTCTGAATCAAACCAATAAGGCTCAAAGGCCTTTGAAAAGGATCTGTCAAAGGGTAGCTGAAACGAAATTGTGAAAGATGTATCCTCAAGAGAGAACAAGTGCCATGTGGTTTGATCCTCGTCGCAAACGTATGCGAACCATTCCGGTCCAATCGAAAGGGCGTCTTCTCCTACGGTGGTGATACTCTTGCATGGCGGGTCGTACCCAAACACCTGTTTTGTTTGAATGTCAATCCAGTAGATTTCTGTCAAATCGAGCGAATCACCTAGACCGAAACCAAAGTAGCGATCGGCAGCAAGAGGTAGATGTAATATGGAAGGAAATTCGAGGTCTAAGTTCCCGTTATATTCAATTTCGAATAATCTTCCGCGAGTTCCAGACCATGTTAGATAATCAAAGATCGGTGGATAATCCCATTCAGAAAAGCCTAAGTCTATTCCAGGAATGACCAAAGCCACATGTTCTGATGGAATCTCATCTTCATTCCATTTGATGCTGATTGAATAAGATTCTTCTGCGATTCTCCAATCAGTCGGCGCTAGGATTGGAGTTAATGTATCAGTAGGGGGTGCGGATACTGGCGCGGGTTCATGAGTATGAGTCTCGGACGGAAACGGGGGTGTATTGTTTGGTGTGGTGGTAGTTCTCGGGGCTGAAGCAGAGCAAGCAGTGACGGTTAGGAGGACAGAGCACTTGCAGAGGAATTTTATGTTCTGCAAAAGGGTTCGTAATCTTAGCTGTAGGTCGTAGTTTGAAATTCTATTTGCTACCATGTGAACGTAGGTTAATCCCTCGCAGTGGTAATGAATAACCGGTTAGCATTTCCGTTACCGCTCGCCGTTGAGACTTTATCCCATGCATGTTCGAATTCATCCCAATCGATTTCCTCGTATTTATTAGTATATGGATTGTAATACTTCACCGACTTTTGGTGTTCAGCATCGGTGATCCTAATCCAATGTGCAGTATCACCTTGAGCTGAGACCTCACCGTTCCTATTTATTGTGACGAGTGCGATAACAGGCTGATTTGTGTTGATGGAAACAATCATGCTCCGATATCCGCTGTCCGTCTTTGTTACAATATCAAATGCCTCGAAGAACTTAATAAGATTCGCGCTTGAAGTGGTCTCACCGCTAAGAAGTGCCGTTTTCATGTCCTCGCTAAACTCAATCCAGCGTCTAAAACCTTCTTCTAAGGATACGTTGAAGTACTCCATCACGGCCAACGGGCCGCAGAGGTTTGTGTGGCGTGAAAGGTAATCCGGGATCTCCGCTTCCGATATTCCAATCTTGAGCAGGATAGCCTTCAGATTGAGGAATTGCGCTCCGCCGTATGTGTGGTATTTGATCCATCCATCAACATTATTGCCATACCCTAAGGTCGGGGAAGCAAAGTCCCCGGGGATGCCCCCGGAAGGGTCCCAGTGCTTGACCTCAGGCGCCAGGTATTTATTCGGAATCCAGCCCCAATATGTTATTCCGTTGAAGGCCCACGAGACATGGTAATACACCACGTCCTTCCCGGCATCGTCGACGCCAAGCTGGTAGCGGCCGTCCCATTGGACCTTTTCCCCGCCCGGTACGCCCAAAAAATCCTTAGAGACGTTCCCGGTGCCAGGGCTTGGATACTCAAGTAGGTAGTGCCCATGAGGCCGGATGACGAACAGTGAAATCGGTTAGGAACCAACCGTTGTCGTTGACTCAGGTTTCCAGGAAGCGTTGTCTAAGACGTGAACCTTAAGGTCTTCCTGGCTCATATGAAGCGCGTTCGATAGGATGTCCCAGGTACGATCGGTTACCTCAGCGGAGAGGCTCTCCGGATTCATGAGGATGAGCTGAAGCAAGTGCAGCGTTCCCTCATCCAACAGGTGTTCTTTATAGAAGGAATCGGGCATGCCTCCACTCGTGTACCATTCAGGTGGTTTTAGTAGGCTGTCGACTTCCTCACGGATAAAGATGCCCTCGATACCCCCACCTAACCCGCCCTGCGGAATCGTCAATATGCGGATTTCGGACCAGAACGCTTCTAGCCTCTGTTTTTCTGCCGCGATATATGCTGCCCGCTCTGCGGGGGAAAAGTAATGCAGCCAACGTATCATCGCATCTGATCTTGCGGTTCCGACGCTTGCATCCACATCGGTTGCAGGTTCAGGAATATTCACCGGAGTCTCAAGATATCCACTATTTACCCAACCAGTAACGAGACCTTTTATTGGATCCTGATAGCGAACTTGGTACCAGATTGCTCCCGATGTTAAGACCTGTGAGTGGCCCGTCCAGAGGATTTCCCCCCCTTCACTGGCGATGGTGAGGGATGTGGATTCTGTCCCTGGTGAGCTCCGAATTCGCAACGGCGCCGTCGTGATCATTAGTTTCGGATGCGGCATCGAGGCGCGGATGTCGCCCATTTCATCGACGATGTCATTCTCAGTTTTTATTGGAGAGCTAGGCTCAGCGGCGAGCGCCCATTGGTATCCAACGAGGACCTGTTCCTCAATGACTTTTTCCTCCGGGATGCGCTCAACTCCAACGTTGACCCACTGCTCTTCATAGACTGGCTTCACCACCGTCTTGTACTCGGTGTACTGCTCATACTCCCACTTCGACTCCCAGTGTCTTCCATTGGGAACCTTGCGGGTGCCATAGATTGGCACGCGCAGGTTGCGATACACCGGTGTGCGCTTGGTGCCATAGACCGGGGTCCGTCGGCGGGAGTATCCCCAACGCGTGCGAACTAACCTGGTGCGGTAGTATTTCACGTAGCGCTTGGTTCTGTAACCATCAAGGATCCTCTTATTGCGATAGCCCTTGATGTAGCGCTCAGATTTGTAATCCGTGACCCAGCGGCCGTTGTCGACCAGGATCCGTTTTGTATAAGGGATCTTTTGTTTTATTGTGCCTACCTGTACCTTCTGCAGCTCTTTCTTCGGCACTTCGTGGAAGACAATCTCGGTGCGGGTGTGGGTCTCGTACACCGCTGCACCCTTCACCCACTTCATACCCTCCGGCGCTGCGGAGGGTGGATTCATGCCAACAGACGATGTGGTCCCCCCGCTGCCCGCTTCAGCGACGAGCACGCCGCCAACACCTCTACGCCTGACGTCAGAAAGCATGCTGGGCGCCAGGGCCAGCGTGGCCATCATGGTCGCCGCCAGGGCGGCCCAGGGGGCGTAGTTGGGCACGCCAGCCGGAACCGCTTCGGCGACGGATACGCCGCTGTTCCCCTGCAGATTCCACAAGTGCAGGAATTCTTCAGAGGAGATGACCTGGTGCCCCAGCGTCGGGTCGTTATAGGAGACCCACTTCCCGTCCGCGGAGACACCCGTCACCGTAACGAAATGCCCCGGCTCCCCCTCACCGTTCGCTCCCAAAGCGACCACGACTGGCTTTCCCTCCGCCAAAGTCATACTCAGTTGATCCAGCGACCAGCCGTGGAATGGGAGCGAACCAGCATAACCGAAGTTCTGCGCTGCATGCGCCAGCTCCTCAACGCCGGTTCCGAAGTCGTACATCATGCCCTGGTCTTGCAGGAAGCCCAGGAGAGAGTTTGAAGTTGGGGCTGAACCCTCGATTCCATCCAGGGCCATACCTAACGCCTGCACGCCGCAGGAGACATCACCCGCGGTCTGGTAGCGCATGGGGATCGAAAGACTTGTGAAGTCAGGGATTGAATCCGTACTCTTGAATTCTGATTGTGCCGAGACCAGAGGCGCTTCGACACGACGCGGCAAGGGCATGGGAACGGTGAAGTCGAGCGGTGCGAGCGCGCCGCTTTCTGCTGTCGTCGCAGAAGCATCTCCGCTGGTCGAATCGGTTCGTATTTCTACCGAAATCGGTGGCTCAAGGATGCAGGTCGGATCGCCGTCACCGCAGTCTGCGTGCACCGGGAGTGCGAGAACGAAAAGCGCGGCGAACAACGCCGCTACAGTCAAAGCACGGATAAATTTCATGGCTGGCCCCTCCTTAAAGGAAGAAATCCCCACTAGTACCAGAGTGCTATGTAGTCTACCTTATCATGAATCACCTGAAGATGTCAAATATTGTGACCGGGTTTGATTGGATTTGGATGGGTTTGGGGGCGTTTGATGGTTGGTGGTATCGGCTTATGCAGAGTGGGACATCACACTGTGACTTTATCTGGTTAATGCGCCATGGGTTTTTGTGGAGTGCTGAAGCTCTGCTTCCGGCAGCAAGCGCAGCCTTCGTTTCGATGCCCACACGTCAAACCTCCCGCAGGTTCGAAACCTGCGGGAGGTTGGCGGTTCAACGCTTGGGTCAGTTCCGAGGAGTTATTCTCCTCGGCGCAGCACTTACGGGGTGAGCGTGAGCTGGGCTTCGGCGGCGGCCTCCACCTGGCCGCGCGTCCAGAGCATCGGGTGATACTGGATGTTCCGCCAGGGGTCGATCATGTCGTCATAATGGGGGTGGAACGGATGACCCGACTGGCCGGTCGTATGCATCGTGAGCGAGCGCTCGAAATACTCGAGGTCCACGATCTGGCGCTGGGATGGCACCGCAACGACAGTATATGGATCCGACATGCTATAGGAGGTCGCATTCACCGCGCCGCCGGTGCCGTCAACGGCTACAGGTCCGCGGTTGAAAAGCGCCTCGATGATGCTTACGCCGCTGCTCCCCAGGCTCTGGTTGCGGAAAGTCGCAGTGTGTAAATCGCCCCACTTCCACGCGGACATGTCCTCACCGAGTGTCTCCGATAATTCATCGATGGTGTCCCCCAGCGCTAAGAGTAAGATCTCATCACGGCTCTCCACCTCAGGCGTGGTCACATCGTCAAACCAATGAGTTTCCGCTTCAGGGAGCATCCTGCTCAGACCGACGGATAAATCGCTGCGCGAGCGCCGAAGGAGCTGCTCTCCGAGTTCATCGCCGTATACACGATCTACCAAATGGATGCGAAGCGACTCGAAGATTGCCGCCGGCACACTCTCCCGCTCGGCGTTAAAGTCCCAATCTCGCAGGTAGTCAAGCGCTTGAGCTTGTTTGGCATCTGTTGTTGGCAGTTGCAGCAGGAAGGGCAGAATATCCTGGGCATAAACGACGACGTTATCCCCATGCATCGTCATAACGTCCTCGACCGTGATTGATTCATCGGCCTCGATCATCTCGACAATGCGTCGGGCGCGATACCCTGGCGCCCAATCGGCGGAGATGAAATACGGGTAATCCGCGCCAACAACGGCGTTATTGGCGGTGGCAATATAGCCCGCTGCAGGGTTGTAGGCTCGGGGGAGAGAATCGAAGGGGATGTAGCCGACCCATTCGTACGCCCCAGTCCAACCGGGGACGGGCATTGTCCCGTCTCCAGCAGCCCGAATCGGGATCCGACCAGGCGCCTGATAGCCAATGTTCCCCTCAACGTCGGCATAGACGAAATTCTGGCTGGGAACATCCCAATAGGCGAGAGCGGCGCGGAATTCTTCCCAATTCGAGGCTTGATTGAACATTATCATGCTTCTCAAAGTCGTCCCGGGTTGGAGCGCGGTCCAGGAGAACGCGAGCGGCTGCCAGCCATAGGACCACTCCTCTTCCACCCCGCCGATCACGTCGTTGATGATCGGGCCGTGGTCGGTGATGCGAACGTTGACAACCTCAGGATCGTCCTGGCCGGCCACGGTGATCTCCTCACGGATGATTTCCATGTCCTTCCAGCGACCCATGAACTCATATTGATTCGGGTTCTCCGGGTTGATCTTCTCGATGAACAGGTCCTGGACGTCGGGTCCGAGATTTGTCACGCCCCAGGCGATGTGGTCGTTATGACCGATGATAACACCCGGAATACTGGCGAAGGAGAAGCCAACGACGTTAAATGGGCATTCGGGACCAATGGGCTCGCAGTGTAAACCGACTTCATACCAAATTGAAGGCATCTGGATGCCGAGGTGGGTGTCATCGGCGAGGATCGGTTTACCACTCTCTGTTCGTTCACCGCTGATTACCCAGTTATTACTGCCGAGACCTTCGCCGAATCCAAGGACGTTCAGATCGAAGGCGTCTTCCGGAACAGCCGCGAGGGAGGCCTCGTGAACCGCATTGGCGACGATGGTTGGGTAATCATCGTTGTACGGAGGCATTAATTCATTTACCGACTCCGTTCCCAGGCGGGCAGCAATTTGAGCGCGTGTTAATTCGGCACTGCGGTTGCCTCCCAGATCCCAGGCCATCAATTTTGCGTAGGTAAGGGTGTTCAGTGGTGTCCATGGTTCGGGATCAAAACTGACTCCTGTAAGACCGAGCACGGTGAATTCCAGGCCAAGACTGCCACTATTCTGTTCGATATACGCGTTGACTCCTTCAGCGTAGGCACCCAATACATCGAGCTCCACTTCGTTGTACAGTTCAAGCTCCTGGGCTGCCGTTCGATGCCAGCCTACTGTGCGGATGAAGCGATCACTTTCTAGCGCAGAAGAACCGAGAATCTCAGACAGCGTGCCCGAACCAGAACGACGCCAGAACTCCATTTGCCAGAAGCGATCCTGGGCGTGAACAAAGCCCTGGGCCATGAAAAGGTCATGCGCATTCGCGGCGTAGATATGGGGGACGCCGTAGGAATCACGGAAGACATCCACCTGTTCAAGAAGGCCGGGGAGGCGAAGAGTCCCTTTCGTTTGTGGGAATGGACGCCTAACGAGCACCACCCCGATGATGCTGATCAGGATAAGAAGAATTAGGAGAGCTGATACTGTAATACCCAATACGCGTGGAAAACGGATAGACACTTTTTTCCTCCAGATGGCGAATATGACGCTGGTTTTAGCATCATTGGAATTGGAAGTCAATTCCAAACATGAGTGACGACCGTAAATGGAGGAGGCCAAATGGGATTGGCCCAATTTCTTATTCACTTAGCTGGATGTGGTATGTATAATGATGCAGAGGTATTTGTGGTCAGGTGAGAATTGTATCTATATGATCCGGAAACCTTCTGATAATTGGGTTGATAAGGTGTATAAGCGATCGAGGCAGTGGTATTTTGACAGGTATTGGTAACTTACATCGTTTGCACGTGTTTTCGTTCAAGGAGCTATGGATCGGGCGATGAAGTCGAGATCTGCGATCATCCTCATCTTCGTTTCGTTATGTTTCTGCATCGGCCTCGGGACGGTCCTTTTAGGCGAGCAGACCACGGCGTCCCCGTTAAGTTCCATTATTCGGTTTTTTCCCGAGGGCGGCTTATCACCTCTGCTAAACCCGGAGCGCTCATCTAAGACGACGGTTCTCATACTGGGCATCGATCGTTTCGATCGACCCGATCCCGAACTTGTGGCAATCTGGCTTCTCACAGTTCAGCCTCCTGAAAAGAATGTGATCCTTTGTGGGGTTCCTACGAATCTGGATCTCGTCGAAGGTGCAAATGTCACCTTAGAATCATTTTTCGCCTGGACGCCTGACGAAGTCGTCGCTCCCCCGTTCCTGGAGGCGATTGAACGGGCGTTACGAGTCGAAGTAGATATCGTCGTCGTGATGGACGAATATGCCTTCACGAGCATGGTGGACTACTTGGGCGGGCTGCCTCTAGAGGGTGATCTCGGCTTGCCTCTGGATGATCACCATCTGACCGGCCAGCAGGTTCTTGCTCTCCACACTGTTTTCGCCTCTGACCCGGACAGCCTGGTCAGCTTGCAGGCGAATATCATCCAGGGGTTAATTCCCCAGGTTCAAAAACTCGGGGCTAACCCCGATTTAGATCTTTTACTGGCCTTGCTACCAGACCACGCAAATGTTTCGATTCATGAGGCGCAGCTCGCAGTCCTTCTGTCTCACCTGCTCCCTCTGGACCCAGAGTTGATTGAGATCCAGGTGATACTCTCTCCCGTACCCTGATTCGACCCAATTTAATCGGAAATCAAACCACAGCTCAATTCCCGTGAACCAGCCGGATTTGGATCGCTGGGCTTGTTCAAGCAATGATTTAAGGTGTTTCCAGGTTCGTAATAAGGCGTCTGCGGCAGTGGAATTCGTAATGGTTGGGGGTATTGTCATAGATAGGGCAGAAGTCTGCGTGGGGAGCAGCAGAGATGCCTTTTAGGGGTATCTGGGGAGGCTATCCAGATACCCTTTGATGCCCTGGCGAGGTATAATACTGTAGCGACCCGCCGCCGGCGGGTTTTCGATAGATTCTATTCAAAAATAGTGAGTGATTATGGAAATTGGCACCGTTCATCAGGTTGATATCGACGATCAAATGCGCGGCGCGTATCTGGATTACGCTATGAGTGTAATTGTAGCGCGCGCATTGCCCGATGCACGGGATGGATTAAAACCCGTCCATCGACGGATCCTTTACGCTATGCATGAAATGGGCATCCGCCCTAACTCCTCCTATCGTAAATCAGCCCGGATCGTTGGAGAAGTCATGGGGAAGTTCCACCCACATGGCGATTCTTCTATCTATGAGGCGATGGCTCGCATGGCGCAGGATTTCTCGATGCGCTACATGTTGGTAGATGGCCAAGGTAACTTCGGCTCGATAGACGGCGATCCCCCCGCAGCGATGCGATATACGGAGGCCAGGACGGGGCCAATGGCTGCGGAGCTATTGGTCGATATTGATAAAGGAACTGTCGATTTCGCCGATAACTTTGACTCCTCTTTGCAGGAGCCGACTGTCCTACCGGCCAGACTGCCAAATTTGCTTCTGAATGGAGCATCGGGCATTGCTGTAGGCATGGCGACAAATATACCGCCCCACAATCTCGGGGAGCTGGTTCAAGCCATCAACTATATGTTGGACAACTATGATCGTGTCGAGGAGATTCCCATCGATGAGCTGATGTCCTTCGTCCCCGGCCCGGATTTCCCAACGGGCGGAATTATCGTCGGAAATGAGGGAATCAAGCAGGCGTACAGCACCGGAAGGGGTCGGATCGTAGTTCGGGGCGCGGCGCACATTGAGGAGATGGGAACCAACCGCCACCGTATCGTAATTACCGAGATTCCCTATCAAGTTAATAAAACCGTAATGATCGAACGCATTGCCGCGTTGGTTCGGGGAGGCCGAATCGGGGGCATTTCCGATTTACGAGATGAGTCCGACCGGCGTGGTTTGAGCATCGTTATAGAACTGAAGCGGGGTGCTCAACCGAAGAAAACCCTCAATCAGCTCTACAAATTTACGACACTCCAGACTACGTTCGGGGTACAGCTCTTGGCCCTGATTGAAAACGAGCCGCGTTTGCTTTCTTTAAAGCGCGCCCTGGTTGCATATATTGATCATCGGCGTGTCGTCATCTCCCGCCGTTCTGAATTTAATCTTGAGAAGGCGCGCGCTCGAGCGCATATCCTGAAAGGATTATTGACCGCATTAGCAAAGTTAGATGACGTGATCGAAACGATCAAGAAATCTCCCGATGCGGAAAAAGCAAAAGAAAGCCTGATGGAGCGCTTTAACCTTAGCGATGTTCAAGCTCAGGCGATCCTCGACTTGCAGCTTCGGCGCCTGGCTGCGCTCGAGCAGAAGAAAATCAAACAAGAAAATAAGGAAATTCAGAAACTCATTAAATATCTCGAAGATCTGCTAGCGCACCCAAAGAAGATCTTGGGGCTTATCAAGGAAGATCTAACCGAACTTGCGGAAAAATTCGGGGACCCTCGTCGCACTCATATCGCCGCGGAGGCTACTGGCGACTTAAGCGAGGAGGATCTGGTTGCAGATGAAGCAGTTCTGATCAGCATCACCCAACGCGGCTACGTCAAGCGCGTACTCGCAAAAACCTATCGCCAGCAAGGCCGGGGGGGCCGAGGTGTCCAGGGGCATTCAATCAAGGAAGAGGATGAGGTCCTTATGTTGATCCCTGCCAGGACGCTCGATACGGTCCTCTTCTTCTCCGACCGCGGGAAGGTCTATTCCGAGAAAGCCTACCAGATTCCGGATGCCGACAGAACTGCCCGTGGTATCCCCATGGTGAACATCCTCGCGTTGGATGCGGAGGAATATATCACCGCGGCAGTCGTCGTGCCTGATTTCAAGGCAGCGAGTTTTTGTTCGATGGCGACAAAGAAAGGGAAGATGAAGCGAGTCGAACTATCAAAATTCGCTTCCGTGCGACCTTCTGGGTTGATCGCTATTGGTCTTGAGAAGAAGGATGTGCTCGGCTGGGTTCGCCTGACAAGCGGCGATGACGAAATCATACTCGTCACGGAAGGGGGGCAAGCGCTGCGTTTCCACGAAACTCAAGTCCGGTCAATGGGTCGACCGGCGATGGGGGTTAGAGCGATCCGATTGCGGAAGAGGGATGCAGTGGCAGGGATGAATGTCGTCAGTCAGGGCGAAGACCTGCTCGTTGTGACCGTAAAGGGTCTAGGGAAGCGAACGCCAGTTGGTGAGTATAAGAATCAGAACCGTGGAGGTTTGGGCGTCGTCACAATCGATCGCAAGAAACGCTCCGTAACGGGTAAGATCGCGGCGGCTCGAGTTGTGAACGATGATGACGATTTAACGATCATCTCCAGCGGCGGCATCGTGCTGCGGACTAAGATGGGGCAGATCAAGCGCGCCAGCCGATCGACGATGGGCGTGCGCGTTGTTAACCTGAAGAAAGGCGAGACGGTCGGCGCCGTCGCCATCATTTCAGCCAAAGAGCTCAAGCAAGCCGGCGTGGAGGAGTAACGACTCGCTATTGAACCTCACCTCGGGCGGGTTGTTCTCCTGACGGAAGTGTGCAGGCCGGTGTGCTATTTAAACATCTTCAGCCCCTCGCAAGTTCAAGATTCGGGGCTAACTAAACAGCAGTTGTGGACAGACTACTCAACTATTAAATCGTAGGGGCCGACCCGTGTGTCGGCCCATTCTTGATTAAATCAAGGGAGCTACTCAGGTCCTCCAGCGGATTTGTAGTTCTAGAGGAGTAGAGCGACGAAGATTTTCGTTCATGGTAAGGAGCATAATTCAGTTCATAGAACGAGATTCACGGAGTTTATCCTGCGAAGTCGAATGGGTTCAGCATGACAAGTTCCTTAATAATGTCATTCCTTCGCCGTTTCACGGCTCGCTCGAAATGACATTCGGTGGCCCAGAGCTCTCCTTGTCATTGCGACCGGCAGCAGAGCTTACTGGTGAATGTCAAACAAAGTGCGTGGATCAGTAAGCGGTCAATCGATGATGCTGATGGAACCCCCGAGCCACTCCACCTGAAGGATTTTTGCTGATGCAAGATCTACAAGCGGCAGCATTGTGGTCAGAGACTGGGGATCAGCGCTGGTGTAGCAAACCACTTCACCGGCCTCGTTTTTCGAGGCGAGGAGATTGTTGCTGGTTATGAGTCGGAGAGTCTGACGCGCGATGGCAGGGGAGGGGTTGATCACCTTTACACCTTCGCCTGCAAGCTCCTGCAAGATGGGGATGATGAAGGGATAATGTGTACAGCCCAACACCAGGGTGTCGGCGCCCGAATCCAGTAAAGGCTGGATGGCGCGGCTCAAAATATTCCTGGTCTCTGGTGTGTCTATCTCGCCGGCTTCAATCCGTTCTACCAGGTTGGGGATCGTCTGTGGGAGAACGGTCACACCATCTGCAAATCGCTCCACAACTGAGGCGAAAAGTTCCCCTTGAAACGTCGCCGGAGTGGCTAACACCCCTACAACGCCATTAAGTGATAATTCAGCGGCGGGCTTTACAGCGGGTTCCATGCCGACAAAAAGCAGATCTGGAAAGTGATTTCGAAGGGAGTATAGGCTCGCAGCTGACGCGGTGTTACAGGCGACTACGATGAGTTTAGCGCCTTGTCTGAGCAGGAAAGATGTGATTCCTTCACAATAGCCCCGAACTTCTTCAAGAGAGCGCGCTCCGTAGGGAACGTGTGCCTGATCCGCGAAATAATGCAGATCCTCATGCGGCAGCAGGTTCCGGATTTCACGCAAGATCGACAAACCGCCGACCCCAGAATCAAAGATGCCGATAGGTTGGTTGTTCATTGAGCTTCTTCCCGGTTGGGGGACACTGCGATGGACATCCTGTTCAGCCATAGTTTTAACTGCAGGCTTCTCATCTCAGTATAACGTATCCTGGTTTAAGCCAAATGCTAAAGATGGAGGAAAAGTTATCAACGGGGCGGAAGGAATGTATAGTTTTGGATTCGCGTTGGTGGGGATTACGACAGAGCGCAGGTGAGGATGGCTCAAAGGAGCAAACCCTGCCAGAAACAATCTGCAGCATCGGAATAAAAAGAGTGCAGTGAAAACTGCACTCTTTTGTAAACGTTTAGTGACGTTTCTCTTTCAATCGAGCTCGTTTTCCGGTGCGATCTCGCAGATAATAAAGTTTCGATCTGCGAACATGCGCCCGGCGCTGAATTTCGATCTTGTCGATTCGGGGTGAGCGCAGAGGGAAGGTCCGTTCTACGCCTATTCCATGAGATGCTGTCCGGCGGACCGTGACATTGGCGTTATTTCCTCCCTTACGAATACGGATCACAACACCTTTAAACTCCTGAACCCGCTCACGCTCCCCCTCGCGAATGCGGAAATGGACTGAAATCGAATCCCCAGGGTTCAATTCAGGTAAGTTTGTGTTTTCAGGCGCCTCAACAGCCTTTATCAGGTCGCTCATCGCTTTCATCCATCCTTCATACTTAGCTTTTACACATGACCGACCGCCCGTTCAAGCTGGGCGGCGGAAACGAAAGTATACCACACCCCTTTTATTGCGGTCTAGGTAGCTTGTGAGGGCGTCTTTCAGATCGACGTTGACAGAAAGTGCTTATTCAGTGTTCTCCAACCAGAGCCGGGCAAGCGTAAGGCCAGCGATGGTTTTAGCGTCGCGGACACTCCCATTGGCAATCAGATCCCACAGCTTCTCCCAGGGGATCTTCTCGAGGTGGAGACCTTCGCCAGGGTCGGGAGGAAGGGGGGCTGAGTAGAGCTCTCGAGCGAGGAAGAAATGCAGGAATTCGGTTGAATACCCGGGGGCAAGGAAGGTTCCACCGAGATGGGTAAGCTCTCCTGGCGCCATGCCGATCTCTTCGCGGCTCTCGCGAGCGGCGCATGCTTCGGCAGACTCGCCTGGTTCTAATGTTCCTGCAGGCAATTCGAGGAGTTCTTCTCCAGCTGGATGGCGATATTGACGGACAAGCCACACTCGATCCTGTTCGTCGATGGGTATGAGCACGATTGCGCCAGGGTGTTCGACGATGTCGACGCGCGATGCAGCGCCTGCTGGTCCATCCAGTAGGTCGACGCGAACATTGAAGGCTTTACCATCGAAAGCTTGCCGGGATTCAAGAACTTTATATTCCATGCCCGTATCTCCACATTAAAACGGGGCGACCTGATGGCCGCCCCGAACGGTAACTAAATCAGGGATGTGTTAGGGGATAATGAGCTCATCTCCCGGGTAGATCGTGCCCGGTGATGCGAGGTTATTTGCATCGATGATTACCTGCGGGTCTATTCCATACAAACGTGCGATCGACCAGATCCACTCGCCGGATTTTACAACGTGAATCGTTCCGCCTTCGATCGGAGTCTCCGTACCATCAGCTGGAGGTGCGCTATCTGACGTCGGGATCTTCAGCACCATCCCCACCACAAGCGCGCCTGAGTTAGCGAGTTCTTCATTGAGGTCGATGATGGCTTGTGGATCCACGTTGAATTCGCGGGCGATCTTGAAAATCCAATCTCCAGATACGACGACGTAGGTTGTGACTTGTACCTCGGGAGTAGCCGTTGGCTGATCCGGATCCGGTGTCGGGGATACGAGCGGGTCGCTCACCGGCAAGGGGGTACTTGTTGAGAGGGGGTCCCCAAGCGCCTGCGCGGTTTGCGTGAGGATTGCCGAGCGAACGGCATCCATCGTCGCTTGAGTCTCCGATTGTGCACCTGACGGCAATCCTTCATCCGTTTCCGGTGGAGGTGTAGAGGCAGATCGTGTGCATGCGGTTAATACGAGTGTGAGGATGATTAAAACAACGATCGTCAATCTCATTCGGCTCATGTTAGTCATGGGCTCCTCCTGCGGTGATCCGGGCGGGAATCCGCCTTCAGATGACCTTCAAGCGCGCATAGTAGCACAGGTGTTTGGGCGCGTCAAGCGGCTTCGCGAGATAAAATCCCTATCAAGGGTTGGCAATTTCTTTATGTATTTTCCAGTCCTTTACGCTCATTTAAAGCAATGTGTTGACAGAAGGTGGTCTATTTCCGCCGACACCGAGAGCATCTCTCGATGCTGTATTTTGATGTAAAAACGATAGCCGTGCAACTTTACATAAATCAGACCCTGGCATAAGCCAGGGTCTGGTGATGTTTGTGAAGGATAGGTGAGTCAGGCAGTCTCTAGGATTGGACGGAATTTGTAGCCGTAAATCAGGATGCCTTGATCACCTTCTGAACCCAATTTGCGGGTGACCATTTCAACGGGCATACCCACTTCTGGTTCTTTCACATCGATATCGGTGAGCTGAGCGGTGACGAGTGGACCTTCCTCAAGTTGCACCATAGCGACGGTGTAGGGTGCCTGTTCCTCATAACCAGCAGGGGCATTATAGAGGGTGGTATACGAGTAGACTTCGCCTCGTCCGCTGAACTGGTAGTGATCCTTCGCCTCGTCGCCGCATTCGGGGCAGATGTCCCGCGGCGGGAATATCTTCGCTGAGCAGTGTGGGCACACCTCGCCTACCAGTGCGTAGCGTTGTTTTTTAATTCTCCAATGACTGGTTATTTCCATATGCTTCACCTCTAGGGTTGATATCCAACCACGGACCAGTGTATGCAATCTGGACTCTCAGGAACTATCAACTCGCTCTCAAAGGGTCTCGACAGCAGAAAGGATGTGTGTAGCGGCTGTCGAACCGATTCCGCCGAGGCTTTGAATCAGACCGATCCTGGCATCCGCGACCTGTATCTCTCCGGCTCGTCCCTGCAATTGCAGCGCAGCCTCGACGGCTTGGTATACGCCGGTGGCGCCCCCAGTATCTCCACGGGCTTTCGAGCCGCCAAAAGTGCTGATCGGGATCTGTCCGTTTAGTGCGATCGCGCCGCTCTCAGCGAGTTTCCAACCCTTTCCAGGGGCGGCAAACCCTGCGGCCTCTAGTGACAGTGCGGCGAAGATAGAGTAACGATCATGAACCTCAAAGAAGTCAATCTGATCCAAGTTGATGTCTGCTCGATCTAGGGCTACCCTGGCCGCTTTTTCAGCTGCAGCGAAGGATAAAGGGTTCGGACGATCGTGAACCGCGACGGCAGAAACAGCTGCGGCGGAGGCGTCGATCCGAACCGGCGGGTAAGGCAGGTTTGAGGGGAGAACATCACCGCGGGCCAGGAAGATGGCGGCAGCGCCGTCAGCCACTGGGGCGGCGTCAAACATATTTATCGGATCGCTGAGGATGGCCGCTCTTTGGTAAGTTTCCACCTTGATCGGTCGTCGAAACATCGCATTGGGGTTCTTTGCGCCGTTAGCATGTGCTGTGATGCTGAAACCAGCAAAGGCATGCTCCGGAATGTTGAATTCGAATGCGTAGCGCCTCATGAGCATCGCCGCCAATGCGGTTTGGGTCACGCCGTGGATTGATTCGTAATCGGCATCACTTGAGGTTATCAGCGCAGCTTCAACCTCGGCGGTTACGCGTTCAGTGATTTTCTCCACGCCCACCACCATTGCGGTGTTGACCATGCCGGAAGCGAGTGCTAGATAAGCCTGCCGCAGCGCCATACCTCCGGAAGCTCCAGCGGCTTCGATAGAGACCGCTTCAATTCCCCGCATACCTGTGTAATCCGCGATCAGGGCTCCCAGGTGAGACTGTCGTGAAAGCGCTGGCGCAAGCATATTGGCAACATAAATTGCCTCGGGCCGCATTGCTCCGGTCTCCTCGCGCGCAGCAGTCATCGCCTCAAGCGCAAGTTCGCGCAGCGAGCGCTCCCAGTGTTCTCCCACCGGCGTCATGCCGACGCCGATGATAAATACATCGTTAATGGTTTTATGGTTTTTATTTGCCATCATCTTATTGACTCAGTTTTCCGCGAAAGCGGGCGTAAGTTGCATAATCGATCTCGGTTCGACGGTTGATGTAATCTTCGGTGCATGGCGCGAGCTTGCGGCATTCGAGCACTCGCTCGGTGACATGCAGGCTCATTGCATCTGAGCCTGCTCCCGAGCCGTAGGAGACGAGTAAGATTCGATCGCCTGGCTTGGCTGCGTCCAGGACGGCTGTCAAACCAACAAGGGCGGAACCAGCGTAGACATTGCCGATGCGAGGCACAAGAAGCCCGGCTTCCAATTGCTCGGGTGTAAAACCCAGGGTTTTGGCGACCCTTTGAGGGAATTTTGTGTTGGGTTGATGGAAGACAACGAATGTGTAATCTGCCGGTTTGGTCCTCAAAGCCTTCATCAGTTCCTGAGCTGAAGATGTAATGTGGTGGAAGTAAGCTGGTTCACCGGTGAAACGTTCACCATGTGAAGGGTATTTCTCATCTGCGCGGCGCCAGAAATCGGGGGTATCTGTTGTGTAGGAATATGACCCCTCGACCACGGCGAGAGACTCATCCGCTGGGCCGAGGATGTAAGCCGCACCGCCTGCGCCCGCAGTGTACTCAAGAGGGTCTCCAGGTCGGCCCTGCGCGGTGTCCATCCCAATAGCCAGCGCATACCTTGCCATCCCTGAACCCGTAAACCCAATCGCTGCCTGAACCGCTTCCGTGCCAGCCTTGCAGGCAAACTCCCAGTCCGCGGCGAGGGTGTGTGGTGTGGCACCGATTGCCTCTGCGACGACTGTTGATGTGGGTTTGACAGAATAAGGATGTGATTCGGATCCCACCCAAACGGCGCGTATGTCTGAGGGGTTGATCTGCGCTCGGGCAAGAGCATTGCGGGCTGCCTCGATCGACATCGTGATGACGTCTTCATCGAGTCCAGCAACAGCTTTTTCGTCGATGGGGGTTCCCGCTGCGCCACCTTTCCATATCCGCGCTACTTCTGTCGCTGGAAGCCTGTAGCGGGGGATATATGCGCCATACCCCACAAAGCCGATGGAGTTTTTTGGCTGCATAATCCTTTCGTCGCGTTCCTCAGTCATTGAATTCCTTTCTATTCCTTCTCTATGTTTCGACGAGCGGGTATCCCCACTTCGTCTCTTGGCAAGAAGGTTTACGATTGGTGCTGATTTTGATCTATTAACTCGCGGGCGTGTTTGATATGAATCGTTCCCTGGGCAATCATCTTAGCGGCAATGCGATCGATCTGATCACCCTCGGCGCCTGCGGCGATGGCGATTTGACGAGCGTGCAAGGACATATGGCCTCGCTGAATTCCCTCGCTTGCTAGTGCACGCAGCGCAGCGAGATTTTGTGCCAATCCTACGGCTGCGATCACCTGTGCGAGTTCGCGTGAATTTTCGACTCCCATAAGGGCCAGGCAAGCTTTCGCAAGTGGATGCACGCGCGTTGCCCCACCGACAGTCCCTACGGCAAGCGGGAGCTCGAGGGACCCTTCCAAATCTCCAGCCTCGTCCACGCCCCACGTGCTCAAGGATGTGTACCGACCCGAGCGCGCTGCGTATGCATGTGCGCCAGCTTCCACCGCCCGCCAATCATTGCCTGTGGCGATGACTACCGCGTCCACGCCGTTCATGATCCCTTTATTGTGTGTTGCAGCTCGATACGGATCGGCTGCAGCGAAAGCCCAGGCTTCGACGATCCCATCGCGAACGCTCGGACCGGAAAATGTTTCGAAAGCCAGGGCAGCCGTTGGAATTGTGCATGTGACTTTCGCCAGACGACGGTCCGCCAGGTTAGACAAAATCTTTAAATGTACTCTTCCCTGGCTTAGCGATTCGAGCATCGGGCTGAGGCGTTCTGCGGCGGTGTTGATCGCATTCGCTCCCATTGCGTCTCGAGTATCGTAGATTAAATGGACGATTAACATCGGACCTGCGGGTGTCTCATTAAGGATACGGATTTCAAGGTCGCGAGCACCGCCGCCTAAGGAGAGGATCATTGGGTCAACTCGATCTGCTTCGGCGAGAATCTCATCACGGTGTTCGAGTATCTGGGTCTTCGCCGCTTCGAGGTCAGGCACATCCAGGATCTGTATCTGACCGATCATAAGCGGCTCTGTGGTTTCCGCGTGAAAACCGCCACCTTCCCTCGCGAGTTTGGCCATGAAAGATGCGCCGGCGATGACCGAAGGCTCCTCTATCGCCATTGGGACGAGAATTTCTCGGTCATTGATCAGGAAGTTAGTCGCCACACCCAATGGGAGTCCGAATACTCCGATCACGTTTTCGACCATATGATCGGCTTGATCCGCGTCCAACCCACCGAGCTTCTCAAAAGAGGCCCTGGTCTCTACATCCAGACCCGCAACTGCAGCGGCGCGTTCTAACCGCTCATCGATCGTTAGCTTATAAAAACCAGGGAGTCGTGAAGATTGAGTAGATGTCATCATCATTAATTGTGTCGTATCGATCTGAGCGAGATTAATACACGCCGCGGGCTGGCAAAAACTATCAGGTTCTTTTTACAAGCAGAGAACTTGGATTTATTCCCGATTTCCCCTTCAGGATTGCCCGTAGAATGTAGTTATGTAAAATAAGTAGCCGATCAAATCGTCATTTGCATCCCCCTATGGATCGGTTTTACCTTGGTGTTGGTGTGGGGTACAATCCCGTAGAAGGATAATTATTCGTGAGTCACGAACAAAACATCCGCACAATAATTGAAGAACCCACCGACGAAGTCGCAACCCCCGACTCGGAACTTCAAGCGCTTCACCGGGCAACGCTGAGCTTGGTCTCCGACCTCTCACTCGACGGGGTTCTTCGCCGCGTTATTCATGCAGCGCGTGATCTCTCCAATGCAAAATATGCTGCGATTGGGATTCCTACCGGGGATGGCGAGTTGAGTACCTTCATCACGGAAGGGCTATCCACGGAGGAGCACGATCGCATTTCCCATCGACCACAGGGACATGGACTCATCGGGGAAATGCTGCGCACAGGGGAGAGCATCCGCCTGGCGAATATTGCCGACCATCCGAAATCAGTTGGTTTTCCGGAAGGTCACCCTGTGATGATCTCCTTCCTCGGTGTCCCAATCAAAGCTTACGGTCGCTCGATTGGGCAGATCTATCTCACCGAGAAGATCGGCGAACCCGAATTTACCGCTGAGGATCAACGTTTGATTGAGATGCTTGCAGCGCATGCTGCTGCAGCAATCGAAAACGCACGTCTGTATCAACAAGTCCTCGGTAATGAAAGTCAGCTGGCGGAGAGGAATGAAGAATTAGGCCTGATGTATTCCATGGCTACGGCCGTCAGTTCTTCCATGGATCTGGACCGTCTGTTAGAAGTGATGCTGGGCAGGGTGATGAACATATTCCATGCGGACGCGGGCGAGATGTTTCTGTTGGAGGAGTCTGAAGGTGTATACAGGAAGGCGATTCATCTAGGGGGGGAGTCAGACGCTTTCTGGGAGAGCGATCGCTTTCGGATTGGCGAAGGGGTAATTGGACAAGTGGCGCTTACAGGTAGCCCGAAATGGACGGAAAATATAAGCGAGGATGATCACTTTCTGCGCAAAGCGGTAGTGGACAGCGGGTATGAAACGTTGGTCTGCGCACCATTGATAGCTCCTGGAAAAGTAACAGGTGTGATCAGCCTGGCTTTCAAAGGCCCAAGGCCGGTTGAAGATCGCGAGATAGGTTTGCTTGGAGCGGTTGGCGCTGGCGTGGGAATCGCAGTCGAGAATGCCAGGCTATACCGAAGGGCACGCAGGGTTGCTGTGCTCGAGGAACGCGAGCGCTTTGGGATGGATCTGCACGACGGGATCATCCAATCGATCTATGCCATTGGTTTGGGTATGGAATACGCTCGACTTACCTATGAGGATAAGGTGCCAGAGGCTGCCGGCCGCATAGAGCAGGCGATCGATGGGTTGAACAAGGTGATCAGGGACATTCGAACCTATATCCTCGATTTACAACCCAGCAGGATTCGCACCGACGATCTACCAGAAGCGCTCGGACGGCTGGTCCGGGAGTTCAAGGCAAACACGCTGGTAGATGTGGAGTTGAAGATTGATGAGGATGCACTTGAATATATCCAGGATCAACCAGCCGAGGTCCTATTCCACATTGCACAGGAAGCGCTGGCTAATACAGCCAAACATGCGCGCGCCTCTAGGGTTTTGGTAAGCCTGCGTCAATCTTCGAACAGCGATTTGACCTTGCAGATTATTGATAATGGTCATGGCTTCGAAGTCGAATCTCAACCCGATCTTCTCGGTCACGGGCTGTCGAATATGCAGGAGCGGGCCAGGCAGCTCGGCGGTGAGCTCGAAGTTGTCTCGAGTCCTGGAGAGGGAACCACCGTCACTGTGCGAATTCCTCAAGACCGGCTCACCAGCACAACCCCTCGTTCAACAACGCAGTACGAGTGATTTGCTCCATCATCTATATAGACAACATTCCTCTTTTGCGTGACAGGTTACAAAATACATCAGGAAAGGTATCACTTATCGAGTCCATGATGCCGCTCTATACTAGCGCTTGAAGGGTGGTCTGAGGATCGAATTGTCTGAAGCTAGGCTTTATATTATTGACGAACATGTCACAGTACGATCAGCGCTGGCTGAACGTTTAGACCAGGCGGCGGACCTACACGTCATCGGCCACGCGGGGGATGTAAAAGAGGTAATGCGAGATGTCGGAGAGAAGAAGCCCGACATCGTCCTACTCGAGGTCAAGCGCAAGGATGGGATGGGATTGGAAATCCTCCGTTCGATTGTAGCGATGGATTGTTCCCCGCGATTGGCCGTTTTGACGAGCTACCCGACAAAATGGGAAGAGGATGCTGCACTGCGCGCTGGCGCGGTTTGCTACATGATGAAGGACATCGACTCGGAAGAATTAATCCGTATGATCGAGCGGTGTGCAAAAAAGTAAAAATTTATATTGTTGGATTAATTAATGGGGCTGTCCAAACTTATAGCAGCCCCATTTTCTATATTAACAAGGGAAGGTGCTTTTACCCTGTTCAAATTGTGCGTGGCGATTGTTCATGGAGTATTCGCGGGTTTGGGCGAGGGGTTGAGAGATGCGCGGAGAGGTACGAATAACGCACTCGAGATAAGTTTCGAGTGCGAGGGGTGATGCCTGGTGCCCCCACGGGGATTCGAACCCCGGTCTTAGCCTTGAAAGGGCTACGTCCTGGTCCCCTAGACGATGGGGGCATCGAGCCGCATTGTACCATTCGCGAGAGATAGCGGTCAACGCTTAGAACGTCTGCTGGTTGTTTTTCCCTTGAATGAGGGCATGGTGATACCAACTCCGGTCACCAACCGGCGGTCACCCATTCGGGCACGAAGCCTGGGATCAATCTCTTCAAGAGCATCTGCAGTCGTAATGACTGTTGGAAGGTTTGCGTTGTACCGGTAATTAAAAAGTTGGTACAACTTCTCGCGCACCCAGGGCTTCATCGACTGCGTTCCCAGGTCGTCTAAGACGAGTAGATCCGCAGTTCGTATTTCATCGAATCGACGGTCGTACGAAATCATGCTATCAGGGCTGAAAGTAGCCCTAAGGTGGTCGAGCATATCGGGCACGACAACGAACATGACGGGAAAGCCATTGCCAGCACGGTAGTTAGCGATAGATGCGGCCAGGTGGGTCTTGCCGCATCCGAAAGTTCCCATAAGGACAAGCCAGCCTTTAGGTTCTTCGGCGAATTTCTGTGCTGCTTTAAACGCTTGATCGAGGGTTTTTAAATCCTTCGCGGGAAGCTTTTCATCCTTCCTCAGATTGAAGGTGCCGAAGGTCTGATGGCCATGGATGGCGAGAGACGAGAGTTCGTGTTGACCCGTATCGTCGAACGGACGGCGATAGTCCGGAGCGTACATCCGAACATAGGTGACAATCTCCGGGTCGGAGAGACGTGAGCGCATTCGCCCCTCAATCTCCTCTATAGCGAGATTCGTCGTCACGACCAGGGGCAGTTGGTTGATATAGCGGAAGTTTAGAATTTGGAAGAGCTTCTCTCGCGCCCACGGGGTTGCGCTTTGCGTCCCGAAATCATCCAGAATAAGAAGCGGAGCAGAGCGGATTTGCTCGAAGCGGTCTTCAAATGTGACCTCTTCGTCAGAGTAAGCATAACGAAGTTGATCGAGCAGGTCTGGTACTGTCAGGAAGAGCGTAGGAATGCCGTTCCCCACGGCGTTGTTGGCGATGGCCGCGGCCAGATGTGTCTTCCCGCATCCGAACCCGCCCTGGATCAGAAGCCATCCTTTCACCTGTTCGGAGAATGTATGAGCCTGGTTGAATGCCCTCTCAAGCGATTCCTGCTGCTGAGGACCAAGCCCCACCCGACCGTGCGGGTTGAAAGAATCGAAAGTGAGGTGCTGGAGCTCGTCGAGTTGACTCATGCGGAACAAACGTGCATGCATTCGTTCTTGCACATCTACTTGTCTGCAAGTGCAAATCTGGAGGCGGCCAAAATCCGGATGATCAATGGGGAGATCTGCGCGTAAATAACCCTGACCCTGGCAGAGAGGGCAAGCCGGGTCACCTATCAAGTGCTTTGGTTGTGATGACTCCATGCTGTTACTCGTCTGTTGCTGTGTCCCAGAAGTCAGCGAATTTTCCTTCGACGTAGCGGCGGCGAGCCTTTTCAGAGTCTCCTCGATCTTTTTGCTCATCCTTGCCTCTATTCTGCCAATCCTCAAGGATGGCTTCGATATAACGCCACTTACGGACGTTGTTCGTCACCGCGATACGGACCGCGTCTTCAATCCAATCAGGCGGATACTCGTTTTCCGCTTCGCGGAGCTGCTCGGCGATCATCGGTGTCAGCGGGCCGATATTCTGTTCGTAGAGAGTATAGATGTTGGGCCGCTCGAGTGCTAGAGAGATAGGCGCTTTTGGATCCCCCGTGGGTTGCCAATCTCCTGTTTCGATTGAAGCGACCGCTGCTCGCCCTTTGGGACTGTTAAGAAAGAAATAGCTATCCTCTCCCTGATCGAATTCGACCTTCACCTTCAGGAAGGTTCCGCGAGCGACAGCCCGCTCCAGCGCATCGATCAACGTCTCCAGCGGTGTCATTGTCTCCGGCTTGAACCCCTCCATCAGCAACTGGTCGGCAGCCATCTCCTCCAGGCTAATGTATCGAAAACGCCCTTCCTTCTGGGCCAGAGCCCAGAAAGCGTAAATGGTGACCTTGAACTCGCCGAGGTGATCGATCCTCGGGAGGAGTTCGCTAAAGAAGGCATTGGGAATAGGGGTGAGGGGGAGTTTCCCCTCTGGAAACCCAGCAAAACTTTCGTTTTTATTCATCGATATCGTTTTTAGGACAAGGGATGACTCTGCCCACTCACGTGCCTGCGGCCAGATCGACCTGGCGTGTCGCCGCGTTCTCGAACTTCGCCAGCGACTGGCGGAATACGAGTTCCACGCTGCCGACTGGTCCATTACGATGCTTGGCAACGATAATCTCGGCGATGTTCTGTTTTAACGTATCTTCCTCGTATTGATCGGGACGGTAAATGAACATCACAACATCGGCGTCCTGTTCGAGGCTCCCGGATTCGCGCAGGTCAGAAAGGATTGGGCGAGGCGGACGCCGGGATTCTACGGCCCGTGATAGTTGCGCGGCCGCTAGCACGGGAACGTTAAGTTCACGGGCCAGACCTTTCAAGTTCCGCGAGATGTAGGAGACCTCCTGAACGCGGTTGTCAATCCTGGAATCTCCCGTCATTAACTGGAGATAATCCACGATAATCAAGTCTAGCCCGATTTCCATATGCAACCTGCGGCACTTGGTCCTCAACTGCAGAGGGGTGAGGGCCGGTGTATCGTCCAGATAAATGTGCGTGTCGCTCAGCGCGCTGACGGCTTGCGTAAAGAGAGGCCATTCGTCATCACGCAGGTTTGCCAAACGCAAGCGCTGTGAGTCGATCGATGTTTCCTGAGAGAGCAATCGCTGAACGAGCTGTTCGTTTGACATCTCCAGCGAGAATAAAGCAACATGTTTCTTGTGGATCTGGCTGGCGTTCTTCGCTGCCGATATGCAGAAGCCTGATTTTCCTTGTCCCGGTCGGCCGGCGATGATCAACAAGTCGCTCGACTGCAGGCCGCCTAGAAGACGATCCAGATCAATGAAACCGGTCGGAACTCCGATTGTCTCATCCTGATGTCGGGCGAGGTAATCGATACGATCGTAGTATGAACTAAGAACGCGTTTGATCGGCTGCAAATGGTGCGTGAGGCGGCGTTCGCTCACTCCAAAAATTGATTGCTCTGATTCGTTAACGACATCATCAATTGTCGTCCCTCTTTGATACGCAAGACGCGCAATTTGGGCCGCGGCGCCCAGGAGCCGGCGCCGGGTGGCGGTTTCTTCTACCACCCGTGCATATGCCTCGGCGTGCAGGGAGGACGGAACGTTGTTAATCAACGTGGTCAGATAAGCTGGACCCCCGACCTCGTCCAGGCGTCCCTGGCGCTCCAACTCCTCGGATGCTGTAAGGATGTCGACCGGGAGGCGCTGTTCTTGCAGGCTGGTGAACGCTTCCCATATCCACTGGTTGCGATGAAGGAAGAAATCTTCAACTGAAAGGAAGTGAGCGACGTCGAAATATACTTCCGGGTTCACCAACACAGATCCGAGCACAGCTTCTTCTGCTTGGCGGTCGTGCGGCATTTCCTGAGTCGGACGACCATCGCCGGATGGAGAGATGCTTTTAGGAGGGTGTGGTTGATCACTCATATTATTTGACTTTTTCTCGTGCACATAGTGGAGAGAATACAGTTACGGTCTGACGCCTGATGCGCAGTAGTGAAAAGTTGGGCAGAGCGCACTTAAAGTCGATGAATTGGTTTATTCCTTATCCTCATCGTCGGTAGTTTCGAGGTCATCGAGGTTAAGTGTCTCTACGAAATCCTTAAATACGTCCAAGCGTTCATCGGGTTCCCCCTCGATCTCTTCCCCGTCGATGTTTTCTTCGGGAATTGATGCGGCTTCGTTCATGACGTCTTCAGCGATGAAAACGGGAATGTGAGCGCGAACTGCGAGAGCGAGGGCGTCTGAAGGGCGTGAATCGATTGAGATTTCACGGCCATTTATGGTGACGATAATTCGGGCGTAAAAGACATCATCACGGAGAGCGGTGATATTAACTTGAATGATTTCTGCGCCAAGTTCTTGCAGGATATTGCGAAGCAGATCATGCGTTAAGGGTCGGGTGACTTCTACTTCCTGCAGGCTGAGCGTGATTGCCTCAGCTTCGTAGGGGCCGATCCAGATGGGCAGGAAGCGCTCGGAATTTCGCTCCTTCAGGATGACGATCCGTTGTTGAGACATCAAACTAACCCGAATGCTGTCGATCTCGACTTCAACCATCCACCAAGCCTCCAAACCCACCATTTCTCATGGATGAAGCGATTATAACATGGGACATTATTGAACACGTTCATTGCCAAGGTGTCTTTGTCGAAGAGGTCTGCTAAGATTGTGTGTGGAAGTCCATTATCGAGGATAAACGGAGTTAATCTATGTTTGAGGGTCTTTTATCTCCCCGGGGGGTCGCTGTCATCGGTGCCTCCCAGAATCCAAACAAATTGGGCTATGGAGTCGCTCGCAATCTGGTTGTTTCAGGATACCCTGGCGCTATCCACTTCGTGAACCCCGGCGGTGGATATCTTTTTGACCGACCGCTACACTCCGATGTAGGCAGCGTTCCTGATCCCGTGGACCTGGCTGTGATCATGATCCCCGCACAGTCGGTGCCAGAAGTGTTGGAAGCCTGTGGTAAGCGGGGGATTGGCTTTGCGATCGTGGGATCAGGCGGATTTAGTGAAACTGGCGAGGAAGGAATTCGTCTCGAGCAAAAGTGCATGGCGATCGCCCAGGCCTACGACATCCGTGTTTTAGGGCCGAACTGTATCGGCTATCTGGATACCCATCTTCCGATTGATACGAGTTTCCTGCCGCTTCCAGGACCGATTAAGGGCGATATCGCCTTTCTGTCTCACTCTGGAGCCATTTGCGAAGCCGTGATCGACTGGGCGCGTGGTCAAGGCTTTGGATTGTCCCGATTATTGAGTTTGGGCAACCAGATGGATTTGAATGAGGGGGATCTCCTGGCACCGACTGCAGCTGACCCGAACACACGCGTAGTCGCCATGTATCTTGAGGGGGTTGGGGACGGAGAGAACTTCATCAAGCAAGCGCGGAAGGTCACTTTGGATGTGCCGGTTGTGGCGATTAAAGTCGGGCGATCTGAGGGGGGACGGGCAGCGGTAGTGTCTCACACCGGCGCGCTTGCCGGGCGTGATGTTGCCTTCGACGCTGCTTTTCGTAAGGCGGGAGTGATTAGGGCTCGGCACAGTGAAGAGATGTTCGACTGGGCGAGGGCTCTAGCGTGGTGTCAGCCGCCTTCTGGTCCAAACATGGCTGTACTCACCAACGCTGGTGGACCAGGTGTTATCGCCGCCGATGCGCTGGATGATAATGGTTTAAGGCTGGCGAAACTGGCTGACCATACCAGGGGGGAATTGGGTGCGTTCCTTCCACGTGCGGCTAGTTTGAACAATCCCGTCGACATGCTGGCCGGGGCAGGGCCGCGCGAGTACGCCGACAGCTTGCGCCTATTGCTAGCTGATGATGGAGTAGATGGAATCATCGTGATCCTCCCGCCTCCACCGGTGACGACTGCAGCAGAAGTCGCAGGCGCAATCATCCCTGTGATCCAGACGGCAACGAAACCTGTGTTGATCGCGCTAATGGGCGAGGAACTTATCGCACATGCCGCCCGGCTTTTCAGGGGCGCACGCATTCCCGATTATCGATTCCCGGAGCGCGCAGCCTCTGCATTGCGTGTGCTCTACGAACGCTCAAGCCAGCTTATAACCCCCCCCGAAAAGGTGGTCGTATTCGACGATGTCAAGCAGAGGATAGTAGAGTCCACCATGAAAGAAGCCAGCTCTGGAGCGGATGGGTTCGTGACTGCGGATGTCGCCGCTAGGATCGTCAACGCTTATGGGATTCTTATCCCTAAACACCAAGAAGTAACCAGCGTTGATGATGCCGCGAGTGCCGCCATGGAGATAGGTTTCCCTGTGGCGCTCAAAGCGGATTCATACGACCTCACGCATAAATCCGATGCTGGAGCAGTCTCACTGGATTTAGAAGATGTTCCAGAGGTGGAGGAAGCCTATCGTTCCGTTTTGCGTCGTGTGCGCAGTTCGGTTCCGCGAGTCGAGGTGCAGGGAGTTATGGTACAGGCTTATGTCCCGACGGGGCAGGATGTGATCGTTGGTTTTGTGCGCGACCTGCAATTTGGACCTCTATTGATGTTCGGAGCCGGGGGTACGGAAGTCGAGGCGTTGAAAGATGTCTCTTTCGCCCTCGCTCCACTGAGCCGTACCGAGGCGGAAGAAATGGTTGATCTCACCTGGGCTGGTCGACGGCTGCGAGGCTACCGAAGCACTCCAGCCGTAGATCGAGAAGCGGTGATCGAAAGCCTTCTCCGAATCAGTCAACTAGCGTTAAAAAACCCGCAAGTATTGGAGCTTGAAATTAACCCTCTCCGTGTGCAAGAGGTGGGAAGTGGCGCTCAGGCGATCGATGTCCGCCTGCGTTTAGGTAGATGATAGACCGCGCATCCATTGCCGCTCGGTAAATCTATATCTAATGGAGCAAAGCCAACAGAAAGGCAATAAGTGAAAATTGGTCCTCCTGCAAATTACGTGGGAGACCAGGAGGATTTGCGGTGCACTTAATTAAGCTATGAGCCCTGCTAAGGCGGATCTTGGCGTATTGAGAATTTAACCAGATACCTCCCTCAGGTTTTAAACCTGAGGGAGGTTAGGTTTAACGAGTGGACCTTAAAGCGCAGGCTTTGTCTGATCCTGCAGGATATGTCCTACTGATTACCCTGTTGACTCAACAAGTAGGCTTTGGCGATCTCGGCGGCGATGTGTGCGTTATTGCGCAGGAGCGCCAGGTTCGCGTGTAAGGTTGCCCCTTCTGTAATCTCCGCCAGGCGAGATAGAAGGAACGGGGTAAGATTTTTTCCGCGTATGGCTTGTTCTTGAGCTTCCTGCTCAACTTGCTGCAGAGCTGAGTTTATTCGTATCGCCGGGATCGCTGCATCCTCGGGGCAGGGGACACAAATCAGGATGCCGGAAATCTGTGTTTCCCAGATCGTCCGCATTAAAGCTGCCATCTCACCAACTGTGTCCACCCGAACCTGGATCGGAAAGTCGCTCTCTCTCGTGAAAAATGCTGGGAATGTATCCGTTTGCCAGCCGATGACAGGTACGCTAAAAGTCTCCAGCCACTCGAGTGTTCTGGGTAGATCCAGGATCGATTTCGCACCCGAACAGACAACTGCGACGGGTGTACGCGCAAGTTCGGTTAAGTCGGCTGAAATATCTCCGCTCGGTCCGTGGTGGACTCCGCCGATCCCACCTGTTGCGAACACCGGAATTCCGGCTGTATTTGCCAAGAACATCGTCCCGGCTACCGTCGTGCCGCCAATGGAGCGTGATGTCCGTGCGGGGCCAATGTCCCGCACGCTGATTTTTACGCTATCGGTATCTAAAGCAAGCTGCTCCAGATCTTGTTCCGATAAACCGATGCGAACTTCACCCTTCATCAATGCAATTGTTGCTGGAACCGCGCCAACCTGGCGAATTTCCTTCTCCACCTGTCGGGCGAGCTCAAAATTGACCGGTCGTGGGAGTCCGTGAGTGACCACGGTTGATTCAAGCGCCACGATCGCCTTGCCTTCGACGAGGGCGTCTGAGACTTCGGGGTGAAAGATTAGCCATTCAGGTATTGACGGCATCATCTTAGCTCATCGTAAAGAGGTTCGAAGTGTTTTCTCGGGGATATTAGCATCAATGAATTCTGGAGAAGCTCGCTTAAACAACTCCCGGCGCGTTCGGGCAAATATTGCGGATGGATGGTGGTTGTTAGGCGCATGTCATTCATGCCTAAGTGGAGTCAATAACAAGCACGGATCCTTCGCTCGTTGGCGTCGCATTCATCAAGCATCGTCTCCGAGGACCTTCGGTTCAAGCATCCCCTTAATATATTCAAGGGCATGTTGGAGTTCCGGCTCACATTCATCGCCAGTGTCGATCTCCAGGCGCTTCTCCATCCTTTGGAGTTGGTGATATACCCTTGCCAGGAGTTCGTAGCTCCGGTGCTCCACAGGAAGGTCTCCATGACGCCATGTCTGGATCCAGGATTGAAGAAGTTCTGATGCGACTTCCCGATTTCGGAGCGTCCGTTGGCGCTCGATGTACTCAGGCGATCTATATAATTGTACGCGTTGGTGATCACGCCAGGTTGTCATCAGCGTATGACCCGGACTGAATTGACCATCTGCATCTTCCTGGACGCTCACCGGGATCTCCCAGGTTCCAACACCTACCCAAACCAACTCTAAGCCTTGCTTTCGTAACCGTTCCCTTAATACCTCGGTGTGAAAATGCTCGGTCAATTCACGGCGAGGGATGTGGACGTTCTTGAAATTTTCATTAGCTGTTCCCTGCTCGGTTTGTTGTTTTACCGTCGAGCGATAGGGTTGCAGGGCAAGGAATTCTTCAAGGGTATGGCGAGCGATGAAATCAATCATCTCATGGCGAAGAACATACGCCAGTGCGTGATCCGGGCTGCGCCTCTTCCCTTCCACAACCGGTTGGCCATAGACAATGCGCCGAACGCTCTCCTCGGTGAATGGATAGGGGGATTTTAAGCTCCGCTCTTTTTCCGCACTGTAGACTCTGAAAAGCATCTGTGCATCACGTGCAAAAGCCAAAACCCCATCGCGGGTTACGGCGCGGATTTCATCGACCTTCACCAAACGATCCCGCAGGTCGACGACTCCACGCAAACGTTCAAATCCCTGGATGAAGTACGTGGAACGCGCTTGAGTGGGTGTTGAAGAATCAACCTCGGTTTGGACTGGATCGATCTCGTCCATCGCCAGACCGTAAACCCTGGGTGTACCGTCGATGGCCTCTGATGTTGCTGCGTAGCCCAGGTGGGTCTGGATGAACCCGGGTCCACCGATTCTCTTGATCGGGTTTGTGGGATTAAGCTGATCGATATTCCCACGATCGATCTTCAGACGAGGGTAGTTCCATCCGAAGAAGGATGCGAGAAGATAGCGTATCCCTATCCAGAGCGATTCGAGCTCAAACAGGTCGGCCAGGTATCTACTGCTCAAGATCATCCCGATGCTAAGACCGAACAAAACTGGAATGAGATAAAGAAGGACCTGTGGATTCAGGAAGGTGGCTATGATGTTGAGAATGGGGTAAAGGAATGGCGGCAGCGACTGGAGTAAGAGGAACGGGATTTGGCCTGGGAAGTCGAAGACGACGATCAGCACTAACCAGAACAAGGTGAATAAAGTGCCCGTTAAGAAGAAACGGATCATCGATGCAGTCAGGTCTCTCCCGAGAATGAGTTGGAGAGCGCTCCGCGAGGTCGCTTTTGATATTTCAAGTAGCCGGTCTGAGGCAGAGCTCTTCATGCCACTATCCATCTGTATGACGCTCCCTAATCCCTACCCGTGAGTCTGCTCGCGATTTGGTCCAGTTCATGGAGCATCCCGCTGCTCTCGGGCAGCGTATCACTTTGCCCATAAAGGTTGACTGCATCTGTGAGAACCATCGCGAGTGTTTCCGTTAAACCCGGATGGTTACCCGCTTCAAGTTGATCGCGGAGCGTGGAAGTTAATTCATGGAATAGAAGGTTATTTACTTCTGCTTCACCCAGATTACGGTTTTTTCGAAGTCTTTCCGTCGCTTCCCGCAGGGCTTCCTGAACTTCGCCTGCCCAGGATTCGCGCCACTGCAAGTTGCGCTCATTTTGAATTTCTTGTGGCAGCTGCAAATCTGTCACTTTTAAGTCTAGCACGCGGATACCGCGCGAGATGAGAATCTCAAGCTCGCGGGGTGCCTCTGGGCCTTCTCCTTCTTGCGCTGCTGGAGCAGTTTCCGATGGAAGAGCAAGTCGCGCGTAGATGGCGCTGGCAATTCGCTTCAGCGGAGGAGTCTGATTTTTATCTCCCTCAATCAGGGCGTTGAGGGTCCATTGCTTCATTTCCTCTCGCCAGAGGTCAATAAAGAGAAGCAGCGGCATATCCTTCCATGAAACTTCCTCGTACTCACCGAACGCATGCCCATAGACGGCACGCTCGATCGCATCCAGGTTGACCTCGTAAGGAGGTGCATCAGCCGTTCGTCCTTCCCGCGGTTCAAGCAGGTGGCCAGGGTCGATCATAAAGGTGATGGACAAATCCGCGGATATGGGAATTCCATCTTGTGTGACTGCCATCGAATTGAGGCTCTCTGGGGAGTGATCCTTTCCAGTGGTTGGTGCTGAACCCTGAATATTTACTTCCTGACGACGTAGGTCGACGGCCTCCGCCAGCCATTCACCAGGTTCTGTAAATACGATTCCGGGTCCGGCAGCCCGTGTGAACGCCGTATCTGTTCTAAAGACCGCTGCGCTTGCGTAATCGATGAGGATGACACCGGAGCCTCTTGGGATACGCTCACCGATGGCCTCGATAACTGCTCCGTCTCGAATGAAGGAGACCGGTCCGCGTTCGCCCAGAGCATGCCCAAGTAGACGGAGAAATGCATCAAGCCGCTCTTGGATGGAACCGACAGGCAGGATGAATTGAGACGTAAGTGCGAGGAATGGGATTAATGTTATCAGAGATAAGTCTAGTAGAATAAGAGCGGAACGCAGGGTTATTGTTTCCTCTCCAGGGCTGACAAATTCAATATGAGCCGTTAGCCAGGTGAGGAGGATAACCAATCTTAACGCTGCGAACAGGGTTGTTCTGGGACCGGCTGTAGATGAAATTGCGAACCGTATCGTGAACGCAATCAAGCTGATGAGCGCCGGTATTGCCAGAAGCAGGACGAGCGTGGATACCAACCGCGGAAGTTGAGCGTCCGTGACCCGGCCAAAGAGAAACACAGTAAGGGCGACCGCAAGCAGCGTGCAGACAAACAATATGAAGAATGGGCGCCTATGGATGGATACTTTTTCCATTGTTTCGAGATTGTATCCTAAAGGAGTTTCAAGGCAAACTTATAAGGGGTTCATTCGAGATCGTGTTGCAGCTTGTCAAGAGGCGTCATTGGCGATAATGTAGAGGCTGTCGAAACCGAAAGCTAGCGGGAGTGGATATGGTCACAAGACAATCGGAGTTGATACGTGTATTGGAAACAATAGCCGAGGAGCTCCCGGACCCACTCTGGGTTGCTTTGGTGGACGACGATGGTTTGCTGGTGGCTTGTGTTCCATCTCAACCGCCTGTGAATGTCGATCAGATCTCGGCGATGACAGCCGCTTTAGCCCTCACCGCCATACGCGTTCTGGTTGAAATCAACGCGGAGGAGTTTCGTTATTCCAGCGTTGCCGGTTCTGAGCGCCAATTGCTCCTGGTTGCACTGGATGGAAAACGGTTTCTCTCGATTGGCTTGGGACCTGATGTTGTTGTGCAAACCACATTTCGACCGCTCAGCCGCCGGGTAACAGAGTTGTTGAAGATCTTGAAGATGAGATTTTCAATATCCTGATTCTTCGTATGGGGCTGTCCCATAATGACGATCCCTTCTGGGTTAAGAATTACGGTTGCATTAAGGTACGGGCGCACACTCTGGTGCGCCCTTCCAATTCCAGTCTGCGTGCAGCGGTGGCATCATTAACCCCCATTCCCAATTGCTGTTAATCAATTAAAAGATAGTTCCCCTTCGTCATCTCCATTTCAACCCGAAAACCTGAGAAATTCACAGCCGGGTTTGATGGTTTATTCCCACGAGGGTGTAGTCTCCCGAAAGTATGATTGAATTTCCTCCTGATTGAACCTATGATTGAGTGTGAAGATTGGCATGAGCGGATTCTATTATGTGTAAAGTAATGGTGGTCGAGATGGGTTGTCATTCTGAGACGAAGCATGGCGGAGGCGAAGAATCTCGTTATGATTTCTACTCATTTGAATCAGATAGATTTACAGCAAGAAGGCGAGGGCGTACATGAGCGATGAAAATTTTACATCCGGGTTAGATCCTGTTCCACCGCAATCGTCCGCCGCAGATCCGGGGTTTATTCCCGCCTGTGAGATTTGCGGGCGCCAGGACGAGACGCTGCGGTTGGTAGTCCTGCCCTATGTCGTAAGTCTCCTTGTTGTAACCTTCCGGAGAGCGTGGACAGGAGTATGGTGTTGGAGACATCGAAACGAACGCCGCGTCTTAGCCGGTCTGATCACTGCGCTGGCTGGATGGGTTGGGATCCCGTGGGGTTTTATATACACGCCGAAGGCGCTAATTAATTTGGCGAAAGGGGGAATTCAACCGGCGGATGAGAATGCCCGGCTTCTGCAGCGACTCGCCGAGGATATGCTAAAAACTGGAGACCCGCATGCAGCGATCCGGATCCTCGAAGAAGCGCTCAAACTCAAGGAGGATGCAGCGATACGCCTGCAGCTCCAAGAGCTGTACAGCCGTTATCCACTCTCGATCGCTGAATCTCCGCCAATCTCACCCTGGCCATTTGTCTTTGGTCTGGGTGCCAGCATCATCATCGGACTTTCAATCGGTCTTCTAGATCACTTCATTACTGTTCTTATGGGTCTAGTTCTTGGCATCGAGGGCAACATAATCCTGGCGATCTTGAGCTGGGTTCCGTTTGTTGCCTTGATCTTCATAGGCGGACTTGTTCTCTCTGAAGTCTTGCAGTGGGCGATTGAAAAAACCCGGCTCCAAGAGATGATGCTCTCATTGGTCTTCGCCGCTGTCGCCGCGCTCATCACATTCTATGGCATACTGCAGGGTCAGCTATTCGGTGATTATCTTGGTGCAGTGTTCGGCGGTTTGCAGTTTGATTCATTTATCGATTTCATTCTCACAACCGGTGCAGTGTTTACGCAAGGGGGGTTGTGGAATCTGCTCGATTCGATCCAATCGGGTTTGCTAACGGACTGGATTTACCTTCTCATACTAACCGTAGGTGGTGTCTATTTTCTCTGGATAAGCCTGTCCTCTGTGCGCGAAACCGTCCACTGGCTGGTGCGACTCGACCTGATGCAGGGTGAAACGGCGATTGAAGAGGAGAAGTCCACACTCAATGTCTGGGGCTCGATCGCCGGGATTGTGGTTGGCTTGTTATTGCTGGCAGCTCTTTTTGGGGGACGAGGGGTTGCCTTACGAGGTAATCCGGAAGCGGTTGCTTATATTGAGCGGGGTGATTTGCTCTTCGCAGAGGGGGATTTAGATGGTGCGGCGGTGGAATTCCAAAACGCGATTCTATCAGCTCCCCATCTTCAAGGACCGCATGCGAGCCTGGGTTGGGTCTTGTACTCGACGGGCGATCTCGAAGGGGCGGTTTCTGAATTTGAGGAGGCGCGCCGGATTGATAATACCTGGGCTGATCCCGTTCTGGGGCTGGCTTATATCCATATGAGCCAGAACGAGAGCGAGGCTGCTCGTCAGGAATTCGAGGCTGCAGTTGAACTAAGACCTGAACCTTATCTGCTGGCGCAAGCGAACTACGGATTGGGCAACCTGGCGTTCGATGAAGGAGACCTTGAGTCGGCACTTACCTATTATCAGGAGGCAATCCTTCAGGATTGGGAGCTGCAAGCTGCGCATTTGGATTTGGCGCTGGTTCATTTGTATATGGCGGAGTTTGAGAAGGCAGTTGAGAAGGCGAATGATCTAATAGCGCTCGCGCCTGATTGGGGGGCGCCGCATGCGCTGCTGGCTATGGCCTATCATCAGTTGGATGATTTGACCTTGGAAGAACGAGAACTGGCCTGGGCTGAAGACCTGCAGCCGGAAGATCTTTACAGCCTCATGCTTCTCGCAAACGCCTATTGGGATCGCCTTGAGTTTGCGCGAGCTGAGGAATTGCTTTTAAAGGCGGTTGAGTACTATCCGCAAAATGACCAGGCTGCGCTAACGCTGAGCTATATCTATGCTGTAATGCAGGATTACGATAGGGCGCGTGATTCTCTCGAATCCGTTGTCGCCCGTGACACAGATCCGGTTGGAGCCCATCTGGCAAGGGGGTACATCTTCGTTCAGCAGCAAGACCTCGATCAGGCGCTGGCTGAAATTAATATTGCGAAAGATCTCGACCCTGATGGTTGGTTAGCCTATCGTGACCTGAGCTTTGTTTACTTTCATCAGGGCTCTATGCAAGAGGCGCTGGCGGCAGCGGAAAAGGCTGAGGAGCTAAATCCATACGACAGTGCAATTTTCACGTATAAAGCTTTCGCTCAGCGCAGCCTGGGCGATGTCGAAGGTGCTCTGCACAGCGCGCAGACAGCGATTGATCTCTCACCAAAATATGATCTCGCGCACTTCATCCTTGGCGTATGTTATCTGGATCAAGGCGAGCATATGAGAAGCTCCGAGGCGCTGCGGAAATTCCTCTCCCTGGCGTGGGACCGCGCTTATGTCCGCGAGTACATAGCGCAAGCCGAGGCCTTTTTCGCACAAACGCAGTGAACAGCACTCGACTACGATATTCCTGAGTTGAGCGTTTTATTGCCCATGAAGCTTCGAGATAGGAAGCTGTTGCCGCTTCTCTTCTCGAAATTTGGCCTTTTTCCTTTGAACACGTAGACTGGAGCTATGCTCGCTAAGGTCCACGCTGCAGCCGTCGTTGGGCTGGAGGGGGAGATCGTGGAAGTTGAAGTGGACACCACGCGCGGGATGCCCTCCTTCACCATCGTAGGTTTGCATGATACCGTTGTTCAGGAGAGCCGTGAACGCGTTCAAGCTGCAATTCAGAACGCGGGACTTGTATTTCCCCGCCATCGCGTAACCGTTAATCTTGCCCCCGCCGACCTTCGAAAGGAATGCCCGGCGTATGACCTGCCGATCGCATTAGGCGTGCTTGCGGCTTCCGAGCAGATACGAACGGAGTGGCTGGCGCGGGCTATGGCTGTTGGAGAACTCTCTCTGGATGGCTCAGTTCGCCATGTGCGCGGGGTGCTTCCCATGGCCGCTCTTGCCCAGCAGGAAGGCATGAAGCAGATGTTCGTTCCTGCAAAAGATTCGGCGGAGGCTGCTTTGGTTCGTGATCTGGAGGTGATCCCTGTGAGCTCGCTGACGGAGCTCGTAAATCATCTCTCAGGGGTTGTTCCGATCCCGCCGGGAGAACCGGAGATACAAGAAGCAAGCGCGGGGAAGATCGCTCTCGATTTTCAGGAAGTGCGGGGGCAGGAGCATGTCAAACGTGCTCTGGAGGTACGCAGCTGCAGGTGGTCATAATTTGCTGATGGCAGGGCCTCCAGGTGCTGGTAAAACCCTGCTCGCCCGTGCCTTGCCCTCGATTCTGCCAGCCATGTCTTTCGATGAGGCGCTGGATGTAACTCGTATCTATTCTGTGGCTGATCAGCTCCCGGCAGATATGTCCTTGATCCAGACCCGACCTTTTCGTTCGCCACACCATACGATTTCACATGCCGGACTCGTCGGCGGCGGCAATTGGCCACGACCCGGCGAGATATCACTCGCTCACCGGGGTGTGCTCTTCTTGGATGAGCTGCCTGAGTTTGGACGACAGGTGCTCGAGGTTATGCGGCAGCCCATGGAGGATCACGTCGTCACGATCAGCCGGGCGCGCGGCTCCTCAACTTTTCCCGCTAATTTCATGTTGATCGCGGCGATGAATCCCTGTCCCTGTGGTTTCTTCGGTGATCTTGAAAGAGACTGCCGCTGCACGCCAAACTCCGCAACCCGCTATCAGAAGCGCATTTCCGGCCCGCTGCTGGACCGGATCGACATCCACGTTGAGGTGCCAAGAGTGGATTTCGAGAAACTTTCAAGTGATCGTGTTGGTGAACCCTCTGAATCGGTTCGAGCCCGGGTTGAAAGCGCTCGAGAGAAGCAGCGGGAGCGCTTTGGTGAAACGGATCTTGTCTGCAATGCAGACATGGGGCCTGCAGAAGTACGCAAATACTGCCATCTTGATGAGACAGGCTTGGCGCTGGTCCGGCAGGCGATGAGTCAATTGCAGCTTACCGCGCGCAGGTATCATCGAGTGCAGAAGCTCGCCCGGACGATAGCGGAACTTTCAGGCGATGATGAGATCATCCCAAACCACCTCGCGGAAGCGCTCCAGTACCGCCCCCGCCGGTGGGATTGATCCGCGTTGCCCTGCCCAGAGCAGGACTAACACCCTTACAGAGCCCAGATTTACAGGCATCTGACTTAACAGAATTGTTGATTTATTTTTTGTATACGCTACCTCACTGAGAATCTAACCCGACATATCAAAATCAGCTTGGGAACATTCCAATAGTGAAGCAAGGCAAACAAGAGCTCCTCCAAGCAGGGTAATGTCTCGAATAGTGGTGAAAAAGCAAGTTGAAAAAAGCATCGTTTTCATACCTCAGCACTCAGGTTTTGCGATAACTATTGACTAAATATCATTAGACAATTAGACTATAGATAAATAACATACAAAATAAGGGAGGAGCCTATGCCCGGGAGACGAGCAAGAGGTGGCGGTAGAGGGGGACGACGCCAGGGACTAATGGGTTTCTTACGACCGTGTCTTCTTTTTCTATTAACCCAAGATGAGGCCCATGGCTATTCACTTCTCGACGAATTGGCCGAGTTTGGCATTGATCCTGAGCAGGTTGATCCTAGTTTGATCTATCGCACTCTACGCGACATGGAAGAGGCGGGATGGGTGACATCCGAATGGGGTGAGGAAAGCCAGGGACCTCAGCGCCGCGTCTACCGGATCGTGCCCGAAGGAAAATCGTATTTGGCCGATTTGATGATCGGTCTTCGCCGCCGGCGAGATGAGATCGATCATTTGCTTCAGGCTTATGGAAAATAATTGCCCCGAATGTGAACGTCGAGAAATCATAAATCTACACGACACCGATTAAATACAAACCAATCGTGAAACGGGAAAGGAGAAAATCCAATGCCAGCAAGAGATAGAACTGGACCGAAGGGCGAAGGTGCCCGAACAGGCCGAGGAGCAGGCGATTGCGGCGAGTCGGTCGAGTCAATTACGCCCAGTGGTGGCGCTCAACGAGGCTTCGGACGCGGCTTTGGCCGTCGATGGTGGAACAGAGGCCAAGGACAGAGACGAGGGATGGGGCGCTGGCGCGGGTCTGGCACAGCCAAAACCGAGGAGTAGTGAGTCTGCTCTAACTGCGGTCGTAAAATCGCTCACGTTACCGGGCAGACCTGTACACAACAGCTATGCCCCAGCTGTAACACGCGCATAAGGGTCCACATAAGCTCTACAGGTCAGGATGTTAGGAGAGAGACGATGAAAGTAGCGATTTCTTCATATGACGGTAAAACTGATTCCCCCTTCAGCCCAAGATTCGGACGCTGTGATTATTTTATTTTCATCGACTCCGAATCGCGTGATTGGGAGGCGAAACGCAATCCAGCTGCGGACGTCCGCGGAGGCGCAGGACCGAGAGTGGTGCAGTTTCTGTCGGAATATGGAGTGGATGCCACCATCACCGGCCGCTATGGCCCAAACGCATACACCGCGCTCGAGGCAGCCGGGATCCAGGCCTTTGAAGCCGGTGACGGAACGCCAGAGCAACTGATCGAGAAGTTCCTGGCTGGTGAGTTGAAGCAGGTCCACGCTGCAACGGGTCCTGAACGTCATTAAGGGGAACTCCAGGGATCAGGGGATTGCTCCAGCCAGCGGCAAGGGTGGTTACAGGCAAGACGACCAACGTTACAAGCCTTGCTGCGGTACTTGCCGAATCAAGCAGGAAGGCGAGCCGTATTGGTTGTGACGCCGGGACACCGGAAGCCTTGCGCTTTCTACGGCTCGCCCTAGACAACTAGAAGTAGATTGGCCTGCTTCTCCCCAAGGTGGACGGCGATGTTTGCACTGGCTGTGGGGAGTGTGCGCAAGATGAGACATGGATTCCGAGGTGGTAAGAATGGAGAAGAGAGGAATTACGAACAATGATTGACGCTCAGAACGAGGCCATCCTCGCCGCGATCGAGAAGGTTGAGCATCCTGCAATCGCAACCACTTTATTAGATCTGGGAATGCTGCGTGATGTGGTCATAAGCCCTGAAGGACAAACCAGCCTGACCCTGGTGCTGCCATTCCCCAGCATCCCGGAGAACGTGCGCAACTATATGGTGAACAGCCTTTCAGCGGCTGTGGGATCCGCAGGGGGAGAATTGGTCAAGGCGAACGTAGCTTTAATGGACGATGTCGAGCGACAAGACTTCCTGGCAAAGGAACAGCAAAATTGGAGAGGTTAAGTGATAAATAGTTTACATACACAACAAGATTGGTTTGATCGATTGCTGCCCGATGGATTGCCCATCCCCAGCTCTACACTGCTGAGCGGACCTGGCGGTTCGGGCAAGCCCCTTGTCGGAAACGTGATCGCCGCCGCCTGGCTGAAGCAAGGTGGGAGTGTGATCTTCATGTCCTTACAGTATCCTGACCACAGTTTTATCAAAGCTGGTCTGAACAAGGTTGCCCATCTGGATCTTGAGGATTACAAGGATAGAGTCGTTTTCATCGAGCTGGATGCGACGATAGATACGATGACCGAGCCGGATGACAATCGGTTTAGGGCCAATGTCGTTAAACCTGATGTTTGGTATCGCTCCATCGAGCAGGCCAGCAGTATGCTGCCGGAAGATGGGCCTGGCATCCTGATCTTTAGCTCGGCGCTAAACCTGCTGCTCTTCTCGCCCACCTATGGCGCAGGGATACTGGAGAAGATGAAGGCAGCCGCTCAAGGCGCACAAAGGTTCACCTATCTCTTTTCAGCAAGCACGACCGCAAAGGCAGAGGAAATCGCTGAACTGGAAGCTGTGGTGGACAACCTGATTATGACTCGCAGCGCCAAATCACCCTTCCGACTTTACATGCAAGTTGTCCGGAGCAAAGGGAACACTCACCTCTCGGATGAAATCGAGGTCCCATTTTCTACGGAACTGTTAACTGATGTGAAAGAGATTGCAGATCACAGCCGTAAGAAAGTCATCCCGCTTGTCTCGAAATTATGACCGAAACGGATGAGCTGAGGGTATTGATCCCACACTGGGTTGAATACAATATCGAGTATGCCTAGGAATTTCGTGATTGGGCCACACGGGCTGGTGAAACCGCTCAGGATATCCTGGATGAGGATGAGGTTATGAGCAGGGTAAACATCCATAGGCTATCTGCCCTTGAGAAGTTGGGTGGTTCGATACCCCATGAGCATCGTTAGGGAGATGCTCGGGAAGGCTGCCTGAAGGTTATTACAGACCTGTGATGGCACCTTCTATTCCTGGAAAATCAGATGGGGGGTGGCGTTTTTAAGAACGGTAGCTGCCACCTATTCACCTATTGATGGCCTACACCGTTGCCGAAAGGGCTTCAATGATGGGGCAAGGCGCATCGCAACTATGGGAACTGCTGTTGAGGGCTCGCAGCACGAACGGATCGATGCAATTAACCTGCGCAGAATGCTTTGCAGTACTAGAGCACGACGCGGACTTGCTGGCGGTAGGTGTACCTATGGACAAGCTGCGCTCGTCTATTCATCATCACTTATCCCTTTGCTCAGGGTGTGAATCGGAATTTGGTCAATGGCTTGACAGGCTTGAGGACGAGGGAGATTGTAAACCCTGATCCCGATTGGGTTTATGGAGAGATAAGAAATCATGAAAACGCAAAGTGTGGAAGTAAACGTAACCATCAATAATGTCCTCGAAAAGCTCATGGTTGAGCAAGATGAAGGTTTATTGCATGCCCTCCGCCGTGCTTCCTACTTCAGTGTTAAGTCCGGCTGTGATGATGGCACGTGCGGCGTTTGCACTGTTCTCGTCAACGGAAAGCCCGAGCGCAGCTGTAAAATCAAGGCGCTCGAAGTAGAAGGGGCAGAAATCACAACCTTAGAGGGTCTAGGCAATGCCGAGGGCCTGCACCCACTCCAGGAAGCTTTTATGGAGACAGGGGCGATCCAATGCGGGTTTTGTACCCCGGCACAGATCCTTTGCGCAAAAGCTCTGCTTGATGGAAATTCCAATCCAACGGAAGATGAGATCCGCCATGCGTTGAATGGTGTCCTCTGCCGCTGTACCGGGTATGTTCGAGGGGTGGATGCGATCCAGCGTGCGGCGGCAAAGATGCGGGATGAACGTGTCGAGCCCTTCAGCCATATCGAGCAAACTTTACCGCAAGAAATGGCAAAGATCGAACTCCCGGAAGCCTTCTATCGTCGTGATGCCAGCCGCAATCCATTACCTCCACTCGTCTTCACCCCACGGGAGATGACCACAACTCGCATCGTAGGGAAACCTGAAGTTAAAGTTGACGCGAGGAAATTAGTGCAAGGCCGTCCAGTTTTCACCGACGACTTTCGTCGGGAAGGGATGTTGTACGGCGCTTTGCTCACCAGTCCCCATGCGCATGCGCGAATACGACGGATTGATGCGAGCCGCGCCCGTGCTCTGCATGGGGTCCATGCGGTATTAACATATGAGGATATTCCCCGAATTAAATATGCCTCTGGCGGGCAGAGTTACCCACAGCCGCTGCCTTACGATCAAGTTAGTCTGGATAACAAAGTCCGGCATGTTGGCGATCGAGTCGCCGTTGCCGCCGCAGAAACACCCGAGCTGGCGCAGGAAGCTCTAAGCCTCATCGATGTTGAGTATGATCTTCTGCCTGTAGTCGTGGATCCAGAAGCTGCCATGGAGAAGGGCGCGCCGGTCATTCATGATGAGCCAGACACCGAAGGGATCCACGACCCTGAGCGCAATATCGTGCACCACATCGAAGCGCATGCGGGGGACGTCGATGCGGCTTTTGGTGAGGCGGATCATCTTTTCGAGGGCACCTACCGCACACCTAAGCAGCAGCAAGTCCACCTGGAACCTCATGTTTGTATAACCTACTTCGACGAGGACGAGCGCTTGGTCATCCGCACCAGCACGCAGGTGCCTTTCCATATTCGCCGCATGGTCGCTCCGCTTATCGGTCTTCCGGTGAAGAAGATCCGCGTGGTGAAACCGCGTATCGGTGGTGGTTTTGGCAACAAGCAGGAACTTATCTTGGAAGATCTTTGTGCGCATTTAACGTTGGCGACCAATCGACCCGTGCGTATGGAATATACCCGCACGCAGGAGTTCACCAGCTCGCGCAGCCGGCATGCAAACATCATCCGTTACAAGATCGGGGTGAAGGGCGAGAAAGTGACGGCGGCAAGCCTGTATCTGATCGGCGATACCGGCGCCTATGGCGCGCATGCGTTGACGGTCAATATGGTGGGCGGATTCAAGGGGTTGACACTCTACAACCCACCAAACGTCCAATTTATCAGCGATGTGGTGTATACAAATACACCCCCGGCAGGCGCTTTTCGGGGCTATGGCGCCATGCAGTGTCAGTATGGCATCGAAGTTCTCATGGAGGAGATCGCAACCAGTTTGGGGTTGGATGTGGTTGAGTTCAAACGCAACAACTGGCTCCGAGTCGGCGAACCAATGCATTTATCGAAATCGCTGGGAGAGGGGCGTGAAGGTGTAGAACAATCCTTGCAGACCAGTGCGCTGGATCCGTGTGTGGATATCGGCAGGTTGGCCACGGATTTTGAAGCCAAGCGGCAGAAACATCGTCAACAAGACGGCCGCTATCGGCACGGCATTGGCATGGCGGTGGTAATGCATGGGAGCGGTATTGCCGATCTGGACATGGCTTCCGCAACGCTGAAAATGAATGATGATGGATCGTTCAACTTGTTGATTGGTGCGACTGACCTGGGCACGGGCTCGGATACAATCCTGGCGCAAATGGCTGCGGAGGTTCTAGGGATTCCACTGGAGGATATCATTGTGTATTCCTCAGACACGGATTTTACGCCGTTTGACAAAGGAGCGTACGCCAGCAGCACGACCTATATCAGCGGTGGTGCCGTTTGCAAGGCTGCCCTGAAGATCAAAGAGCAGCTCCTTGAGCACGCCAGCTTGATGCTCGGCGGAATCGATATGCATGATTTAGAGATACAAGACCGGCAAGTTATTGCCCCGGATGGGCGCTCGATCTCTCTGGCCGAGATCGGTTTAAGCAGTCTGCACCAGCAAAATCAACATCAGATTATCGCCTCAGCATCTCACAAAAGTCCGCTCAGCCCACCTCCGACAGCTGCGCAATTTGCAGAGATCGTGGTTGATATGGAAACGGGGAGGATCAAAGCGGAGCGATTATTGATGGTCGTGGATTGCGGGCGCGTGATCAACCCAGCCACCGCCTCCGGGCAGGTCGAGGGAGGAATGGCCCAGGCTCTCGGGTTTGCTCTTGAAGAAGAGATGCTCTTCGACGACGATGGTCAACCTCTGAATCCGAACTTGGGTAGCTACCACATCCCGCGTGCAGCCATAATGCCGGCAATGGATGTCATCTTCGTCCAAACCGATGAGCCCAGCGGACCCTTTGGGGCAAAGTCGGTCTCTGAAATTTCAATAGATGGGGTTGCCCCCGCCATTGCCAGTGCCATCCATGACGCCACGGGTGTGTGGATGCGCGAACTACCGTACACCCCGGAGCGCGTTACGTCGGCGCTGAATAATAATGGCAACTAAAATAATTTGCGTTGTAGACGACGCCACCCAAAAAGATACCGGCCTTCGGAGCGAACACGGTCTAGCCTTTTGGATCCAAACCGGACAGGGCTGCGCACTCTTCGACACCGGCCAGACAGCGGCTACGTTGTCTCACAATCTAGACTTGCTGGACCTGAAACCTCAGGAAGTTGACGTGCTGGCGCTAAGTCACGCACACTACGATCACACCGGGGGATTGGAAGCCATTCTTTCAAAGAACGCGGGGATAAAAATCTATGCGCACAGCGATCTCTTTCAGCCGCGCTACTCCCTCCATGAAGGAGAATATCGTCCGATCGGGCTGGAAATCACACGCGAAGATTTATCAGGTCGCACCGAACTTCATCTCAACGATACGCCCACGGAGATACTCCCTGACCTATGGACGACGGGGGGAATCTTTGAGCGTCCAGAACCGGAGGGGCGCAGCGCCCACCACTTTATACGCACCAATGAAGGTTGGCAGCCTGACCCATATCTGGATGATATGTCTCTGGTTCTTAAAATGTCAGAAGGGCTGGTAGTGATTTGCGGCTGCTGCCATGCCGGCCTGCTGAATACCCTGTTTCATGTTGAGCGCGAGTTCAATGCGCCTGTCATTGCAATCTTAGGCGGAACGCACCTTGTAAGCGCCGACGAATTTTATCTCGATCATGTGATCGAAGTGCTTCATGATCGCTACAAAGGACTTCATTTCTATCTCAACCATTGTACCGGTAAACGCGCTTTTCAAGCTCTAAGGCGTGTTTTTAGCACCCGGGTAAAAGCCTGTCCAGCCGGGACAATTGTTAATTTTCATGGCTAATAGCCTACACTTATGCATTTAGAAGAAAACGCAATAATAAGTCTTTCTCCATCAGTATCATCTGTCAACCGCCGAAACTTCGCCGCCGGTATGTGGCATGGGGCCTTCTTAGCGCTTGGCGTCTCATTGACACAGCCGACCACGGTTATTTCCGCCTTTGTAGCCGATCTAACTGGTTCAACCGTGTGGGTAGGTGGGTTATCGACGGTGTTGATTGTTGCAGGGGCACTGCCACAGCTATTTGTGGCTTATCGCATTGAGCACGTCCCACGGAAAATGCCCTATCTACTGTTGGCTATCTATCTGCGTGTCTTCAGTTGGGGCGTTTTAGCCTGGCTCATTTTCTCGATCGGCGACGAACAACCTCTCACATTGGCCTGGGTTCTGGTGGCCATGCTAGTCGTGTTTTACGCCGGCGGCGGATTGGGCAACATCCCATACACAGATATCATCGGCAAGATCATCTCATCAGATCGGCGGGGGGCATTTTTTGGTGGCAAAGCGGCTCTGGCCGGACCATTGGCGATGGGTGCTGCGCTCGCCGCTCGCCAGATTCTGGCGCATGTTCCCTATCCGAATAATTATGCCATCTTGTTCGGCCTTGCCGCGCTGGCTCTAGCCATCGCCTCACTTGGGTTCTGGGCCATACGCGAACCAAGCTCAGGCGCCGAGCTGCAGCGTCCTCAATCGTGGGGCATCTACTGGCAAGGGATCAAGGATGCCAGTCGGCGTTTGAAAGCGCTTATTATCATCGAGCTCCTCACAGGCTTCAGTCTAATGGTGTTGCCCTTCTATGTGGTCTACGCCCAGGATCGCGTGGGCGCGCCGCCTGAAGCCATCGGCTGGTTCTTGCTCGCACAAGTTACAGGCGGGTTTGTTGCTAATCTGTTGTGGGCTCGTCTTGTTGATCGGAAGGGAAGCCGCTGGATGCTGGTTTGCTGTTCGCTCGTCTCAACGTTGACGCCACTATTGGCCATCGCCTTGGCTCCTCTGGGTTGGCCCTACCTGACGCTGGTCTTCTTTCTCGCAGGCGCGACATTCAATGGCCGTAGTGTGGGATTTCAAAGTGCGCTGCTCGAGTTGGCTCCAGCAGCCAAGCGAGCCACCTATGCCGGAATCAACGCGATCTTGGTCTTACCGCTTGCCTTCCTCTCTCTAGGGGCGGGCTTGTTTTTGCGGGGATTTTCATACACAACGCTTTTCATCATAGCAGCGGTCTTTATCGCTGCTGGCGCAGTAGTAGCGCGGCGATGGGCAATGCAAGTACAAGAAGAGCGCGTGTTCGAATCGTGATGGCCATAGGATAAAAAAAATGACTTCTATGCCGAAGATTGGCTTCATTATTTGCGGTTGTTACCGCCGATGTGCTGGTGGGAAGCGCTTCCGGGCGGTTTGTCCACCCTGTCAATCTAACGGTTATTCCACGAGAGAATAGTGTGATGGAATCGGCATTGTGGATTGACCCCAGCGGAGGGATTTCATGTAAAAAGTTTGCAGCTGCGCTGATAGGGTTGGGAGTGCCCGAGCAGGGGATGATGCGGGCGATGAAGGCTGCCGCAGCAGAACTTGGTTTGCTGGATGCCCATTCGCATGTCGAGTTTTTACCCGATGGAAGCCTGGCGCGCAGTCTGCACATCAGCTTCTTGGAGCAGCGGAAGCCCCTGTCGCTGGAGGATGCTGCGGATAAATTAGACAAAGTGCTGTCCCTCGCAGAAGTTGAAGGTGAATATGCCGTTGTTGTAAAACGGGCGCTATCGATTTTATCCGCTGGTGAAGCTCAAAGTGTTAGCACAGCCTCATCCCCGCCCGTGGAGATGGTTCAATTGTCGGTCATCGGTGAGGCGCACACGCCTTATGAGCGTAAAGCACCCTTTCAACCTTCCCTGGCGAATGTCAGTGATGGGGTGTTCTTCATCCAGATATCAACACAATTTATAGCTGGGCTGGCGGGGTTAGAGACGTTCAGCCATATCCTCGTGTTCGCTTACCTGGACCGCAGCAAGACGGCAAAATTGAGCGTACGTCCGCCTTGGACGGAGGGACACCGTGAATATGGGGTTTTTGCCACCCGCTCACCGAATCGGCCCAGTCCGATTGGTCTCAGCCGTACGCGATTACAGAGAATTGAGGGCGATCGCATCTATACTGGCCCGTTGGATCTTTATAATCGTACGCCCATTGTGGATATCAAACCGTTCATTCGCTCTCTGGACAGCGCAGATGGCCCCGCGGAAGAGGGCAATGATGGTTGGCTGCAGGGCAGCGATCACCTTGATTTGCACCGGTTAGGGATTCCTCATGAACATCCTGAGAGTGATGAAGGGCTCCACAAGCTCGAGCGCCTGCTGGTTTGCTTGATCGGGATTGGCTGGGGATTACAGCAGCTCGGTGTAGACATAGATTCTATTGGTTGCACATCGCCTGTGCACATTTGGGAGGCAGGCGGGTTGAGTCGGGTCTCGCAGGGTATCATGGAACAGTATCACATAGCCTTTGAGCAGCGGCCGGATGCCGGGGCGTCCCTGACGGCCGATGGAGCCGCTATCCTGGCGGCGATTGCGCCCGATTTCGTAGCTCGGGATCCAAGCGCTTCGGAGGACCTGCGTGTCGGTTTCGGCGTGGAGGGAGAGATCTCGGCTCTTGAGCCGTGCTATGGGGCGCTGCGACTCTTGTTGGTTTAAACCACTCATTTGGAGGTCACGCATGTCCGTAAAACGTATAGAAGACATCGAGAAGACGGTTGTTGAAGCGGGCGTCGGTGCGAAGAAACAGGTGCTGATTCCGCCGGACGAAGGACCTAATTTCGCTATGCGCTGCTTTACCATGGAGCCTGGCGGCGGCATGCCGAACCACACTAACCTGGTCGAGCATGAACAATACGTCCTCAGAGGCCAGGCGCGCATCGGCATCGGTGAGGAGACATTCGAAGTTCAGGCAGGCTCCGTGGTTTTCATCCCCTCACAAGTGCCCCATTGGTATAAAAACATCGGCGATGAGCCATTTGAGTTCCTGTGCCTCGTCCCCAACCAGCCCGATGTGACGACAATTCTGGAGTAAATGGAGCAGTTTATGGTCTTCCTTTGGATCTTCATTGTTTCTATTTCAATCGTCTTCCTGCTTGATTGGCTCATCGAACGCATGTATCGCTACAAGATCAAGCCCCATCAGGTGACACCAGAAAAATATGGGCTGGCATTCACTAAGATACATATTCCTGCGGCCAGGGATGCTCAACTCTATGGGTGGTGGATCCCAACCTCTCCTGATGCGCCGACCTTGATTCTGGTCCACGGCTGGGGTCGAAATCTGGCCCACATGATGCCCTATATTCGAGCATTACACCCGCTGGGCTACAACATGCTGGCGTTTGATGCCCGCAACCACGGCAGCAGCACGCCGATAAAACACCCAACGGTGGGGACCTTTTCTGAAGACATCCTCTCCGCGCTAGATTTTGTCATCCGTTCGGATTGGGCTTCACCAGGGGGGATTGGCATCGTGGGACTTTCCGTCGGTGGGGGAGCGGCCATCAACGCGGCTGGCTGGGACGACCGAGTGAAAAGCGTCATTACGGTGGGTGCGATCTCTCACCCGGTTGAAGTCATGAAGATGGAATTTCAGAAAAGGAAGGTCCCGAATCTTATTCCCTGGCTGCTTTTCCAGTATATGCGCTTCCGCTTCGGATTGGATTTCGAGAAAATTGCTCCCGTTAACAACATTTCCCATGCCAATGCAGATATCCTACTGATCCAGGGTGCGGAAGATACTACTGTCCCGGTTACCCAGGGGCAGGCGCTCGCAGCAGCCGGGGATGCAGAAAGAACACACTTATGGATTGTCCCCGGCAAGGGACACAGTAACTGCAATACCCATCCCCTATTTTGGGAGAGGGTCCATGCGTTCCTGCAGGAGACGCTTCCCATTTCCTAGAGCATTGGGCTCTTAGCAAAAAGGGGGGGGGCGGAAAAGCTCATCCGTCTCGGTAAGCCATTCCCTGTCAATGGGTTGCGGGGACATCCACGTTGAGGAGGTATTGTGAACCAAGCATATGATCGTTCTGTTTCCAAAGTAGAAGTGACCGGCTTAGAAGCCCGCCATTATGATTTCTTCATGAACCTCATTACAGGCGGCACGTACCCTTTCTTCATCCACCGGGCTGTGCGGGAAATGCATATCCAGCCCGATGATGAAATCCTTGTGCTCGGCTCAGGTACTGGACGCAATATTTCTCTGATGAATAAGGAGCTCTCGGGGCAGGGCCGCGTGCTGGGACTTGACATCGGCCCGGAGATGCTGGAACAGTCCAAGCGGCGCACCGAAAATCTCTCTCACATTACGATCGAAAATCGGAGGGTAGACGAACCTCTTCCCTTTGAGGGGGAATTCGATAAGGTCTTCATCTCCTTTGTTCTGCATGGATTTGTTCAAGAGGACCGGCTGAAGATTATCAAGAATGCACAACGCGCCCTGCGGCCCGGCGGCGAGTTCATTATCCTGGATTACAAAGGATTCGATCTGGAAAAATCGCCGTGGTTAGTGCGTTTCGTCTTCAAGATGGAATGCCCTTTGGCTGCTGATTTTGTGGCTCGAGACTTAGAAGCAATCCTGCGTCAACAAGGATTTGATCAATTCCGTACTTACCCGCATTACTTGGGTTACGTGCGCCTTCTGGGGGCGCGAAAGGCGGGGAATTAAACGATGCTGCGAATATTGATCTGGGGGCTTATGTTGGTTGGCGGCAGCGCGCTGGGTATCTGGCTGGATTGGCGCTGGTTCCACGAGCTGTTTGTCAACCCCGTTTTCCATCTGGCGGCCTTTGTCGTTGGATTATTGTTACTGAACCTCGTTATGCGCGTCAGCCGCTATACCGGTCGTTTGCTAGCACGCATGGGGCGTGAAGGCGATCTCCCCCGTATGGATACTAACAAATTGGTCACCACAGGCGTTTATGGCTGTATGCGGCACCCCATGCACCTGGGATTATTGTTCTTCCCCTGGTCGGCGGCATTGATCCTCGGTTCACCAACCTTTATCCTGGTCATCGCTCCGCTGGAGATGCTCTTTATGCTGGCGTTGATCAAGTTCGTAGAGGAGCCGGAGGCGATTCGGAAATTCGGCGACGCTTATCGGGAATATCAGAAACAGGTGCCCATGTTCAACTTTCGTCCCGCCTGTTGGCGGCAAATGCTGAGCAAATGAGTTATATGGAGCAATCATGACAGTCTCTATCGATATTTTTTCCGCCGCAGCGATGTCTGATGATGCAATGGTGCGACAGAAAGGGATTGGGTTCATCGACGGCTCGATTTCCGGCTACGCCTTGCTGCTTGGAGACGATGCCGATCAAATTCCAGAGATCGTCACATCGCTAACAAAAAAACAGATCGTCGTCTTCATCATTGAAGATGCCACGCAAGACGCGCTGCGGGATGCGGGTGTGTCAGTGGGATGGGATGCGGGCGTTGTCCCGAAAAGTATGACCAACGCTTTGGGTTTCATCATCCGTGTGTCACAGATTTTTGGCCATGGCGATGATCAAGATGCTGTGCTGGACTACGCCCGTGAACGATTGCGCGGCTTTACTCTGATCATGGGCGAACCGACCCCTGACAGGTTGATGCAGGCGCAGGCTGCTCGCACTCTAGGCTGCCCCTTATTGACCACAGCCGAGCTGCCACCCTCAATGGAACCCGGGGACATTGCGGCTGGATTCCCGGCTGCAATCGGTGGGGTTGAGCCCTCCGATATCGTTCAGTGTGGCATCGAAGAACGGGGATTGCAGATTCATATCCCTTTACCGGAACTGCCATTGGCGTATAGCCCCGACTTCTCCGGCTAAGTCGTGCGTGATGATGCTTGCGGTGCGTGTCTCACCGGTGTTGAACTGACGGTAACAGGAGAAGATATTCTCGATGGGCGGATAGCCGTTATTGGACCAGACCTGGATTCCGGTTTGCATGGGAACCAGCCCTACGCGCTGCTGATCGAAGTCAGCGGGCGGGAGATGCAAGCAGACTTTGAACCGGTGCTAGAGCGTCAAATTGAGACAATGCTCAATGATCTTGATGGAGTCGTCCACCGTGGTCAGCGTACGATGGTCACTCTGCGCATCGCCCAAAAAGCCGTTGATAATGGTCTGAGTTTGCGCCATTTGGGAGAGATTCTTCACGCCCGTTACCACAACGAATATGGAATGATCTTGAGTCGCGTTCAGATCACCATTTTTACTGAACCGGCGCAAATAAAAGCCATCGAAGAGAGAGCACAAGCTATTTATGAACAACGGGATAAGCGCCTAAGCAGCCTGGTGGATGAAGACGTTGAGACCTTCTACACTTGTAACCTTTGCCAAACGATTGCGGCCGGCCACCTATGTGTCATCAGCCCGGAACACCCGGGGGTTTGCGGTGCAGTGGATTGGATGGATGCACGCGCGGCGGTCAGCATCCGTGCGGTTGGGTCGAACAAAGCCATCGACAAAGACGGTCTTATCGACAGCAGGCTTGGCCAGTGGGAGAATGTAAATCGGATGGTTCAGCAGGAATCGGGTGGGGCAAGAACAGCCTACAGCCTGTACAGCCTGATGCAAGACCCTGGTTCGGCATGTGGTGACTTTGAGTGTATCACGGCCATGCTCCCGGCTTGCAACGGTGTGATGATCGTGGAGCGAGACTATGAGGGCATGACACCGAGCGGGATGAACTGGGACATGCTCTACGAATTGGTCGCAGCGGGAGCTCCAGTTCCCGGTTTCATGGGTCATAGTAAACGTGCTTTACACAGGGACAAATTCATATCGGCGGAAGGGGGCTGGTAGCGCATTGTATGGATGAATCACGCGCTGCGAGAAGAACTGCGCTCAATTCTTGAGACACGTCCAGCCGAAGCTGGTATCTATGGCTTCGTAGATAAGATATCCACCGAAAATGAAGGCTTAACCGAAGACGAGATCATATCATCCATGGATGCATGTGCCCATCCTGCACTCACGATGGATCCAATGATCTAGGATGTTCTCCCGATGGGATGTGAAAGATAGTCCTCGAGCAAATCTGTATAAAAACTGAACAGGTCGGTACTGACATGGATGTGCTAGTGTAGAAAGACACACAGTATGGATGCAGGATCGAGCTTAGCGGAATAGCGAAGGGGTCATGACGACATGAAAACCGAGCACGTCAAGGAATTGGAAGAGAAGATCGACGACCTGAAAAAACGCTGGCCGGCGCATTCGGTGTCGCCATTGATGTTTCAGGAGTTGGAGGATCTGGAGGAAGAGTTAGAGCGAGAACTTGCACAGGGTCAAAAGGGGGTTGACAAAGACTCGGCTACCCCATCCATTTGATCGCTTGTGCTGATCGGTGTTAACCCCTGGACGATGGTCGTACTGTTCGAGGCGGGTCATACGCAGGATACGCTTGCGGGTCCAAGATGGAACTTTCCCGAGCCGCAGCCGCCCATCGCCGACACGCATTTGGAAATTGATATCATAGATTGTGTGATCCGTTTTGATACATTGCATAGTTTAGGCAGGGAACATAGAATTGGTGAGGTAGGTTCTGTCGATCCGCCGCAGGAAATCAAATCATGAGTTCTCGTCCCGAGACTCTACAAGGGATAAATTGATGTCCAAAATCAATCCAGATTTAGAAAGAGTGCTCCTCACGCAGGAGGAAATCAGCCTTCGTGTGGCGGAGCTGGCGCAGCAGATCTCCGATGATTATCGTGGGCAAGATAGCCTTTACCTGGTGGGAATTCTTAAAGGTGCGTTCATCTTCATGGCAGACCTCGTGCGCGAACTATCCATTCCTCACATCGTCGATTTCATGGCGCTTTCAAGTTATGGGAATAGCGCCACCTCCAGCGGCGCGGTACGGATCTTGATGGATCTTCGTGCGCCAATCGAGAACCAGGATATCCTGCTCGTCGAGGATATTGTCGATACCGGTCAAACTATTTCCTATTTACACAAGACATTACTAGGTCGGCGACCGAGATCGCTGAAATCCTGTGTTTTGGTGCAGAAGGAGGGGGACAGGTCACATGAACCGATCGATTATCTCGGATTCACTATTCCTGACGTATGGGTTGTTGGCTACGGGTTAGACTACGCAGAGACGTATCGCACACTTCCCTACCTCGCCGAACTCAAGCGCAGCGTTTATTCGCAGGATGGATCGTGATTCCACCTTACCTACCCGACGAACACCCCATTGTTGACTTTCGATCAATCTGGCGGTGTATATTGGGTATATACTGAAGGACACGTGTATCTTTTAGGAAAGTGTAGGGGTGATATATGATCACATTTCCACAAGTTCTTGATAACCTTGAGCGCGTTGCCGACCAGCTTAAATCCACAGAAGAGCTGGAAGCAACGATAAGTGCATTAAGGGAGGATCTGAAGGGATTTATTGCACTGCTGGCATACTCCCATCAGAAGGACTTCCAAGACGTGAAGCAAGCGTTGAACTACACCGACAATGTTCTGATTCCACAACTGCATGGTATTCGTGACTCGCTGGAAGCGGGTGTGTCGGAGCCACTGAAACGGTTGCGACTCGCAACGGATCAGGCAGATCGATTGGCGATCCAGATACGCATGGTGATTAACGGGGATGGGGAGGATTTCTTTATTTAGGTTTCTATAAGCACTATTTGAAACGATATATCCAACGACCCCGGAACCTTATCTGCGAGGTGCCCCGGGGTCAACGTTTTCAAGGGGAAGGCATTACGACTCAGGGTTTATTCTGGGTGTCCACACAACGCTAATAGGGGCTTGATGCGTTACGAGGAGGCCAAGAATTCAGGTCTGCATCGACCTGAACCAAAACCTGCATAGCGATAGCTCATGGTTTTCCCTCCAAAATGTAGGCAAGGTCTTTTTTTTACGAGGGTCTATGTGGCCGCAAATCACTCTAAGAGAGCCCCTCTCGGAATGATCGTCCTGATTTTCAGATGTTTATTAACTATGAAATCCCATGCCGGTATTGAAAATGGCATTCGAGTATAATCTCTGCGAGTTCACTGCGGCATCTTTCCTGCAACATTCACCTTGGAGAGTTTGTTTTTGTGGATGATCAATGGCAAAGAATAGGCGGCTGGCAGAAGAGCTGACAATTGCTGAGTTGGAGGCATTGTTGGCTCGAAAAAAGATGGAGGCTCGGCAAGTGCGCTTGAAACAATTCCAGCGCAGCGGCCGAGTGCTTCCGGTTCCCACACCTCAAGCTACCCCAGATATAGCATCGACAAGCCAGTTAAACTCGGTCATAGTCGATGAGGATGAGACGACCTCCCAATCCAAGAAGCCCATAAAGCGGTTCCTAAATCGTGCGCTCGTTGTCGTCGAAGTCGCCGCAGCAGTTGGATTTCTGTATGTTCTTCTCAGTGGGGCGGGAGCGCTGAAACGTCTGAACGCGGAGGTCGCCGAAGCTCTTTCACTTGGAGAGCCGGTGCCAACGCCCTTAATCACTGCTGTTGTACTTCCCTCTGGACATACGCCACCGACTTCGCCGGGCGGCGCTCAACCAAATGAAGCCGAGATTCCTGAGAACTTGCGTCCACTAGTCCAGTCGCTGCCCTTCGTTGCCATACCGACTCCGGGACCGCAACAAGTGCACAACATATTCATTCCCAAGATTTGGAATGATATAGCCCCCGTTGTTCAGGGGGTTGGATGGGACCAGCTGCGGAAGGGAGTTGGACAATACATCGGCAGCGGAAACCCGGGCGAGAATGGCAATCTCGTTCTCTCCGCCCATAACGATATCTTCGGAGAGCTCTTCCGTGATCTGGATCAGCTTAAACCGGGGGATGAGATTATTATTTCGACAACGACGCAGGAATTTACATACCGTGTGACCGGCTTCCGTATTGTTTCCCCCACCGAAGTCAGTGTCCTCGAGCCAACCTCCAAACCCACGATCACCTTGATTTCTTGCTACCCATACCTTGTAGATAATCAGCGCATCGTTGTCTTCGGTGAGTTGGATGCTGGTTAGGTAACTGTAAAGTCAAAGTTTCCCAAAGACGTTTATAGTTTAAGGTGGCGTGATGGAAATGCTCGTGGAGTGTACTTAACGCTATTGTTGTACTCTTTCTGGTTGCCGGAAGCTGCACATGGGTTATTCCTAAGGACATCTTGTGCTTGAAAACGAACAACCTCGCGTACGATTTAGCCTGCGATGGAAGATCACTCTTCCATTTATCGTCCTTGCACTCGCGCTAGGTCTCGGTCTCGGATTCTTAGTAAATCAACAATTGAGCCAGGCGGAAGAGGTGAGTTTCCAACGGCAGCTTCGTGACAGCGGTCAACAAGCCGCTGATGAGGTCGTCCGAATTGAGGAGCGCCTCCTTGAGGTCCAACGTGCGATCTCAAACACAGAAGGAGTCCCGGAGGCAGTCGCGCTAAGCAGAGCGGAGGATTTACGGGCGCGTATCCTGCAGACAGTGGTGACCACAGAGACGGATGTCGCCGTGGTCCTGGATAGAGAGGGGACCAGCCTATTGGCGATCCGGCGGAGCGAACCGGATGCTCCTCCGGGGGATTATCTTACGCTGCGCGGAGAGGGATATTATCAGTCCTGGCCTTTCGTGCGCACGATCCTTGGCTTGGAGCCAGAGGCGTTGGGGGAGGATGCGGAAGGAGAAAAGCAAGCCGGAATGCACGTAATTCAACTTGGTGAGCAGGAGGTCCAGGTCCTGTTTGTCGGTGGTCCCATGACGGACCAGTTCGGGAATGTTTTTGGGGCTGTGTTGATTGGAAAGTATCTGGAAAATGTAACACGTGATCTCGGTGAAATCGCCGGAGCACACATCAGTACCTTTGACTCTGAGTCAGGCACGCTAGTCCATACAGATTTCTCAAAAGGAGATCCATGGAACCCTCCAGGCCTAACCCTGAATTCACAGCTGGTTCAAGCAGCCCTGGATGCAGAAAGCGGGGAAGCGCCATACCGGACGATACAGATTGCCGGGCAGACATATGGCGAGGTGCTCACGCCATTCCAGATCCGAAATGGCACAGTGCAATTGGGCTTAATAGGAATCTCGCTCTTGGGTGGTGAGGATGCCGATGTTCTCTACCAGCAGTACCGCCAGCAGGCATCGAATCTCCTTCTGTTTGGAGTGTTAGCCATCGTGCTTGTCCTCGGAACTGGTCTGCTTGTGTCGAGTTGGGTTACCCGACCGTTGGTGGACCTGACGGAAGCAACGCAAGTAGCAGCGATGGGAAATTTGGAGACCATCGCTACGAGTGGGACAAAAGATGAGTTTGGCGCACTTGCGCTGACCTTCAACAGGATGCTAACGGGCATTCGTGAGGAGACTCTATATCGGGATCTCCTGGGTCAGGATCCAACGCCACAAGCTAAGGAACACTTGAGGAAAACCCTGGTGGAGGGCGGCCGTCTTGCAGAGGGTCAAACGGTGAAAGCCACGATCCTTCATGCTGAGATCAGTGGATTTACGACCGATGCTGAAAAGGCGGATCCATCGCGGGTGGTCCGAACGCTGAACGACGCTCTCACCGGTGTCATTCCGGTAATCTATCGCCATGGAGGCGTCCTTGATACGCTAGCCGGGGGGGATGTCAAGGCATATTTTGGCGTTTTTCCCCAAGGGCTGCCGATGCAGGTCAGTTCATTGCAGGCGACCCATGCGGGAATGGAGCTGATCGACTATTTTAATGCCTTGAATGAGAACCGGGTAGCCACAGGCTTACCACCGCTGGACGTGAGCGTTGGAATCGCCTCTGGCTGGGTCATCGCCGGTGGAATTGGAGTGCAGGGAAGCCTGCGGTACACGGTCCTGGGAAATACAGTAATCGCAGCGCAGCGCATTCAAGAGGCTGCGAAATCGATACATGGTGGGACCGTCTTAATCAGCGAAGAGACGCACCAGTATCTCTCTGGAGCACGTTCACAATTCACTATCGGTCGTTATGGCCGCTTGCCTTCGGAAGAAGGGAGGCAGGAAATCGGCATATATGAAGTTGAAGGACGCACCGAGCGTTTGATCGACATGTCGGACTCTGGTGAGGAATAGACATCAGCCTGAGTAGAACCTTCGTGCGTAGAGAGTGTGAAATCTTAAGTAGGAGCTAAAAACGGCTTGAAATGTAAATAATAAGCAGGTACTTTCATACAACGAACACGCTCATTGAGCGTCGGAGTTCCTGCCCGGGAATGAATTTTATCGAAGATTGGTGTGCTCGGGTGGAAATGGGTCTTTGAAGACCCTTCGGTCAACCAGGATAAGGGTAAATTGCTATGAAGAAACGACGATGGATATTCCGTGCATTTGGCGTGTTCCTCGCTATCGTCGCGGTGACGGTTGCGGCAGCGATCGCATTAAACTCCGCGGCAGCCGCATCCTTGCCGTTTTCGATGGCATTACGTTCAAAGCTCTCCGCTGATTATTCTCAGGAGGGATCACAGGGTGTCCTGGGAGTCTTTCGTCTTTCGATCATCGGCGACGCGCTGCGCGATCTGGGCCTGTCTCCTAAGGAAGCGGATCAGCAAACAGCGGGCATCAAAATCGCGCTGGATGATCCCGTCCCGACGGCGACCGCGCTGAATTTCGATGGCGATGATCCCTACACTCCGACACCGACAGCGACGCCGACTTTTACAAACACCCCAACGAATACACCAACAAGCACTCCAACAAGAACACCGCGTCCGACAAAGACGCCTTTGCCAACCAGTACCAAGAAGCCGGCTCTTCCAACGGGAACGCCTGGTGACTCAACCGCACCTGTAATCGCGGATCCGGGAACGCTCAATCCAACACCTGGATATCTCGGGATTTCAATTTGTTCTGTAGATGTGGACGTCTTAAATGTACATATCACGGACTCGGCCCCATCAAGTGGCATAAAAAAGGTCAGGATTAAGTACTTGATCTTTGATGAAGGGGGTATTCCATATACACCCAGCCATATATATTCATCCCCTTTGACTATGGATCCAAGTGGCGGTTTTACACCAAGCGGAGCCTTCGATGCCTGTTATGACGGACCAAGCCCAAAGCTAAATATAACCATCTCTTCCGGCTTCTCTGCCACTATCAATAACGGACCAGATCTCTTCGAAATCAAGGTATGGTTGATTGTTGAGGATAATAAGGGGCTATCAAAAACCCATTATTACGGGTCTTACACTGCTGACGATACTTGCGACGATTGAGTCCAGTTCTCATTACCAGATCAATCCCTGATGGAGAAAGAGCATCCCTCTAACGATGATTGTTCTTCTTCTCCAACATCCGATTATTTTGACAGGTATGCATGAGGGAAAAAAGCCTGCCGTGAGGCAGGCTCCTTTCATGGACTAGTGCTTTCGAGCCTTCCAGAAGTGGACGTCATTCAGATCCTTGCCGACGACGGAATTCCTTAAGTAGACCGACCGGTAGGACAATCATAAATACGAGTATGCTTGATCCAACGCAGGGAAGTGGTGAGTTCATTGGATTCGTTTCCGGCATGAGATCAGACGATGGATCAAAAGTCTCGCCGTCTCCAGTTGTTTCATTTTCCTCGACTTGTGCTTCGGGTATGACTAATCGATCTCCCTCATCCTCCATCCCTACAACTTCATAGGCAATCCCTTCCACCACGATGATCACGTTCTGTCCGAGCGCAAACGCGTCACCCAGTTCGGACCGTGAGTCCGCCAGTGTGAAATAATCAGCGGACAGGAAGGGAACTCGCAGCGTTGTCATTGCCTCCGGATCGTAGGATGTATCCATCCAAATTCCGTCAATCAGGCTGAAGGTTCTCGATCCGACTAAGCGCACGACATCCGCGCTGGATGAGTCCAGTTGGGGAGCAACCTCAGCGGAGCGGATATCAGATTCTGCAGCCGCACGACCAACGGCTTTCTCCCCGCTGACTTCCATCGGGGCAGCCAACATCTCATCAAAGGCATGGTCGGCGATGCCTTCCTGCGCATTGGCGCCGAGTGCCATCGGTTCCGTCACCAGATAGGATGTGTACGGTGTGACGATCCCATAGCGGATGCTCAATTGGACAATCTGGGCGACAGTCTCCTCATCCGGACCTTGAAGACGGACCTGGTTCAACAGGGAGCCGATCTTGCGCGTCGCCCAGAGGCGAGGCAGGAAGTCTTCGCCCCCGGAGGAGCGGAAGCGCTGTCTTTCATATTCGAAGGTCAAATCATCTTCGTTGGCCACGCCGCTTAAGCTAATCGTTTCAACGCCGGAACCGCGATAACGCCCGACGAGGATTAATTGGCTGCCTGCGAACAAGTCGGGAAGCGGCTGCAGATAGAGGTCGAAGGTGACGATGTCGCCAAAGTCGATTTCTATATCTGTAAGGACCGGCATGCTCACTTTCGTGTAAAAAGCGGAGACCGTCTCATCGATCGCTTGGTCTGGGGTGACGTACGTTGTCGTTCCCCGATTTTCTTGGGCGAGTGAATCCAGCAGGTACGTGTCCACGTCGTAGCCGACGCCGAAGGCAAACAGTCGGATGGCTTTGAAGGTTTCACGGTCCACATTCTGAAGGATCATCTGTCTGTCCGTAACGCCTTCCGTGGGCAGGCCATCGGTCATGAAGAGGAGGATGGTGGGTCGTACATGGCTGGCCATATCAATCGCTTCGAGCAGAGCTCGATTGATATCCGTTGATCCTGCGGCGGAGAGCGAATCTATCCAGCGGATCGCTTCACCCGCCTCAGCCGCAGGTTGGAGTTCTTGGGCAAAAGAATCGGTTCCCGTGCTGAAGGTGATGATATTAAAGCGATCTTGGGGATTGAGATTCTCCAGGACATAGCGGAGCGCATCCTGTGCCTGGCGGAACTTTTCCCCATCCATGCTGCCAGATTTATCGAGCACGAGAAGAACATCCTTGGCCACACTCTCACTCTGCTCGCTTATGAAACTCGGCGCAGCGAGCAGAAGGAAGAAGCCATGCGGATCGTCGCTCTCAGGTTCCTTGAAAGTGAGTAGGTTTAGGCCAATGTCCTCGGTCGATATGGAGTAGTACAGATCGAAGTCTTTGTCAGGAGTGATGTCGAATTCCTCGTATCCGACGGTGAATCGGTGCGAACCCTCCCGGTCGATCGCTACTTCATGCGACGGGGAATAAACTGCGCGCACGGACTGCGGCGATTGAACATCGACGCTGATGACGACCTCTTCCAATGGCAAGGTTGAGAATTTCTCCGTGTTTAGTGGATAGCGGTAATGGATCAGACCGTTATCGGCCTCCAGGATCTGGCTGTATTCCAGCTCGATCCTGCTTTCCCCACCCGGGGGAATGGGGAAGATCGAGGCTTGCACAGCTTCCCGGTCGATATACTCCAGCAAAGCGGGATCGCGCATTTCGCGCACAATTTGCTCATAGGTTTGTCGGGCTTCTTCTTTAGTTAAAACCTTCCCCTCCACGGGTTCTCCATCGATCCACAGAGTAAACTCGTTTACCGTCGCACCCTTTGGAAGTGGGAAAACGTAGATGCCTTCGATTGTCCAATCGTTATCATTTCGAAAGACCTGATCTACATGTGTTACTGCAACCTGGTCACGGATTTCAACATCAACATGGTGGTACACGATCGCCAGTTGTGAAATCGGAATAGGCCGCGGGCAAGGTCCGGGGTGGCATATCGGTGGTTGGGGGATGATGATTCCGTCGGCATAGGCAGGCACCGCGGATAGTAGAAGCCCAATCAGCAAAAGAAAATTTGGGAGCAGGAACATCTTTCGACGCATGATAAACCTCCATTTGTTTACTTTCGGTTCTACATGCAAGACGAAATTCTATCCCCGTTGGTTCCCTGCGGTTAGTGAAGGCTTGCTAATAAAACTTTCGCTTAGGAGAAAGGCCGCTGTGTCTGCGTGGTACAATACAGAAAGCTCTCCCACAGAATGTCGTGGGAGTTTATTGTGTGTTGACCATGAGAGATAAATTAGCGGGAATTGAAGCGAGGTTCGAGGAAATTCAACAAGAACTCACCGAGGTTGGTGAGGACTATCAGCGCGCGGCCGAGCTTGGCCGAGAAAGAGCAGAACTGGAACCCTTCGTTAAGACCTACCAAGAGCTCAAATCCGTCATCGAACAAATTGACCAAGCCCGGAAACTTAACGACTCCGATGATCCTGACATGCGTGCACTTGCGGTTGAGGAATTGGCTATGTTGGAGCCGAAGTTAGAGGAACTCGAGGCGGAACTGAAGACCATGCTCCTGCCGAGCGATCCCCGCGATCGGCGCAATGTTATCGTTGAAATCCGCGCCGGAACGGGGGGTAATGAGGCCACACTCTTCGCTGCTGATCTTTTTCGGATGTACAGCCACTACGCCGAAGCCATGAATTGGACTGTCGAAATCCTCTCCCAGAACGAGACGGGTGTGGGTGGTTTCAAAGAAATCGCTTTTCTCGTTAAAGGCAAAGGGGCTTATTCTCGTTTGAAATACGAATCGGGAGTTCATCGGGTGCAGCGTGTTCCGGTCACCGAGTCTCAGGGTCGCATTCACACTTCCACAGCGACTGTCGCCATGCTGGCGGAGGCGGATGAGGTTGAGATTCAGATCCCGGAAAAGGATGTTAAGATGGATGTCTATCGCTCCGCCGGTGCCGGGGGTCAGAGCGTCCAGAAGAACTCAACGGCGGTCAGGTTGACGCATCTCCCGTCCGGAATGGTAGTCCAGTGCCAGGATGAGCGTTCTCAGCTTCAGAATAGGATGCGGGCGATGAGCATCATGCGCGCCCGGTTGTATGACATCGCTGTCCATGAAAAGCAGGCGGAGGAAGACGCAGACCGCAAAGCGCAGGTTGGTTCTGGAGGGCGCTCCGAGAAGATCCGCACCTATAATTTCCCCCAATCGCGCGTAACTGACCATCGCATTGGCATCACCTCACATAATCTACCATCCGTACTTGATGGAGATCTCGATGCATTCATCGACGAACTGGCCACCCGTGAGGAGGCTGATCGTTTGCAGGCTGTGAGCAACTGAGATTGAGTCATCCTGTAACGGTAAGCGAGGCACTGAAGCACAGTCGTCAGGCTCTAATTTCAGTTTCTGAAACCCCAACCCTCGATGCACAGCTGCTCCTGGCGTATACACTCAAACGCAAAAAGGAGTGGGTGCTCGTTCACTCCGAACATCATCTTTCATCCAGCGAATTAACGACTTTCGAAGAGTATCTTGACCGGCTGGTCTCTGGTGAAGCGCTGCCCTATCTGCTCGGATCGTGGGCGTTTTATGGACGTTCGTTTCATGTGACTGCGGATGTTCTCATCCCGCGACCAGAGACAGAGTTGTTGATTGAAAATGCGCTTGGTTTCCTTCGTTCTCACCCAAAAGTGAGGCTCTGTGCCGACATAGGGACCGGTTCGGGCTGTATTGCCATCTCTCTCGCGTTGGAGATCCCCGACCTGCAAGTTATTGCTGTTGATGTTTCTCCATCTGCGATAGAAGTAGCGCAAGAAAATGCTAAAAGGCATGGAGTTGATGATCGGGTTAAGTTGATTGTCTCCGACCTTTTGCATCCGTTCGATTTCCGCTTCGGCTTGATTTGCGCGAATTTACCCTATATCCCATCGGAGCGGCTGGAACGGTTGGCTGTCGCGGAACGTGAACCAGCTCTCGCCTTAGATGGCGGAATGGATGGGCTGGCGGTGATCCGGCGTCTGGCGCATGAGCTGCCTGATTGGCTGGTCCCTGGTGGAAGGGCGCTGCTGGAAGTGGATTCTTCTCACGCCCACATGTTGGCAGGAGAACTTACATCCATGTATTCTTCAGTAAGGGTTGACGTCTTGAAAGATTTATCTGGAAGAGATCGAGTGGTCATGCTTGAGAAAACGGACTCGCAAGGGTCATGATGGAAATCGTGAAAACGATCGGTTCTGAGTGGAAACAGCAAGCGATCGAGGTGCTCGGGCGAGGGGAATTGGTCGCTTTTCCGACAGATACTGTTTATGGCCTCGGAGTGGATGCCTTCAACGATCAGGCGGTTCGGAAACTTTTTCTGGCGAAGGGTCGCAACCAGGAGAAGGCTATCCCGGTTCTCGTCGCGAACCTTGAGCAATTCGTCGACATCGTTGACCGGACAACTCTCCCGGCGATGCGATTAGTCGAGAGGTTCTGGCCGGGACCCTTGACGATTGTCCTTGGGCAAGCTTCCGATCTCGCAGAGGCGATCAGTGCTTATGGCACAGTTGGTGTTCGAATCCCTGACCATCCGATTGCACAGGAGCTAATTCGTGCATCAGGGCCATTAGCTGTCACCTCCGCGAACCGCTCGGGGGATCCGGAAGCATGCACTGCGGATGAGATCGAAACGAATATGGGTGCGCAAGTGGATTTGATCGTTGACGGGGGCAGAACGCCTGGCGGTCAACCCTCGACCGTAGTGGATTGCACGCAGGACCCGCCCACGATACTGCGTGTGGGACCGATTACTGAAGACGAGATCCGCTCGGTCCTTCTTGACTGAGATTGCCAACGCTTAAGAAACATTAAGCTTTCATTCATCTAGCGCTAATCTAAGAATGTATGATTAAGGTTGCATTCTCCTCATCAAAGCCGTGCTATGGAGTCACAAGCCCAGAGCACGGCTTTGATCTTTAACCTTCATAGTGAAGTTCTTATTTGGCAGGTCAGAGAATATTACCCTCGGTATAGTCCTCGTGGAGCGGTGTCGCAATGAAGAACCTCGATCTGCTCTTGTGATAGCTTCTATCTGGAAACTACAAGTTTCTTCGCATCGCTGTTCTTGAGCTTAGAATGGCAATCCTCCAGAACACCATGAATTTGCATTAGTCAATGATGCGTTCGAGCTTCCACGTTTCGAGGGATGAAGCGTTCATCCAATGAGCCGCGTACCATTGTAGGTAGCCGGCAATGTGTGCGCGCCAGTAATCGGATGTGTGATCGCCGGCGTAGATATGTACGATTGCTTCCAGGTCATTTTGTGAGAGAAGGTTAAGGAGATTTTGGGTGCTGGGCAGCAGCGAGTCATGGTCGCCAATATCCATCCAAACGTCCGGGCGCTGCTCAATTGGGATTGCCAGCAGCCATTGAAGAATGAGCCCTTCGGCATTGAGTGTTGCCGGGCTGTGGAGCCCGAGGATGGAAAACACATCGGCATGAGTGAGGGCTATCCTCAGGGCTTGCCCGGCGCCTCTTGAAATACCACCGATCGCCCGCCATTCTGGTTCAGATCTAGTGCGATAGGTCTGGTCGATGTGTGGGATGAGCACGTCAATGACCGCAGTCTCTATTTCAATACCGGTCCGCTGCCAAGGCATGATGATTAGAAAGGGTGGCAGAATGCCGCTTTCGATCATGGCGTTTGCAGTTTCATCGATTCCCAGTTCATCCCATTGTGCGTCCGTTCCCTGTAGACCGTGTAGTAAATAGAGCGCCGGATAAGTTCGCTCAGGCTGCTCATCGTAGCATGGAGGAAGATAGACTCTGAAGGGCAGGGCTCTGGGGAGTGAGGGATGATCGATCTCCGCCAGAATTATTTGCCCCTCTGATCCAGAACAAGTTGTAACTGTTGCAGTTGTCAACAAAGGAACCTGGGAGGGGCTTTCTGTCTGGTGAACTTCCGTGGAGGGAAGCGTCCTTACTGGGGTTGCTGAAGGCGGAGGTGATGTTAAAGTTACAGAGGGACTGACCGGAGTGGAACAGCCACTGGTAGCCAGTGAGAGAAGTGTTCCCATCAGGAAGAAGCGAAGCACCCCGCCGATCTGCATCTTATTCGCAGACCAGCGGGGGCGCCTGTTATCACAAGAATATGTTGGATGCCTCCGTGGGTCAAGTTTATCCATCTTGAAAAGAACTAGGGTGAAGTCCCCTCACATACATTCATCCAAAGCGACCTTCGACGTAATCCTCGGTCCGGGAGTCGAGCGGGTTCGTGAAGACCTGTTTGCCGATGGTGTATTCGATCAACTCACCTCCCAGGAAAAACGCGGCGTAATCAGCAACACGCGCGGCTTGCTGGACGGAGTGAGGCACAAGCACGATCGTGTAGTTCTCCTTCAGCGTTTGTAGTGATGCTTCTACTTTTCCGGTAGAAATTGGATCCAAACCCGATGTTGGTTCATCGAGGAGGATGACCTCAGGTTCAAGGACAAGGGAGCGCGCCAGGCAAATACGCTGCTGCTGCCCTCCTGAGAGGGCGACGGCAGGTTCATCCAGGCGGTCTTTTACCTCATCCCAGATCGCTGCAGCTTTCAGGCTTCTCTCAATTGCCGCGGCGTGTATGGAGCGATCTCTTTGTCCAGCGAGCTCGAGGCCATAGGTCAGGTTCTGGCGTATGGTGAGAGGGAGAACGACAGGTCGCGCAAAGACGATGCCGACTTTTCGTCGCAGCTTGATGACATCGATTTCTGGGCTAAGGATGTCAACCCCATCGAGCCATACATGTCCTTGAACTTTGACCACATCAGCCAGGTCGTTCAAGCGGTTTATCGTTCTGAGGAGCGTAGATTTCCCACCACCGGCTGGACCGAAGAGCACGGTGATGGCGTTCTTGGGGATTGCGAGATAGATGTCTTTCAGTGATTCTGTGCCGTCGGAGTAGGAGATCGAAAGATGTTCAACGATGATCTTCGGATCGGTGAGGACGATTTCCATTGATGCATTCAGGGCGCGCGGCTTCACTTCCATTGGTTTGGGGGACGACTCGTTTCGGTCAGAATGGAACGCGTTCACCATTGTCTCCTGGAGCGTGCCCACGAGCGGATCACCGTGGCGGTGATGTTCATCAAGAGAACGAAGGTGAGCAGAACGACTGCTGTTCCATATTGGATCTGGATAGGCATTCCCGGCACCTGCGTCGAGATCACGAAGAGATGGTAGGGGAGTGCCATGGTTGCATCAAAAATGGACGAAGGGAGGCGGGGGAGGTAAAAAGCGGCGACCGTGAAGAGAATCGGCGCTGTCTCCCCGGCAGCGCGCTCGAGACCTAGAACAACTCCAGTGAGAATCCCGGGAAGCGCCTGAGGGAGCACGACCCTACGAATCGTTTGCCAGCGCGTTCCACCAAGTGAGATGCTTACAACCCGAAAACTATTGGGCACGGCGCGGAGTGCCTCTTCAGTCGTGCTGATGATAACTGGCAGAGTCATGATGGCGAGCGTCAGGGAACCGGCGAGAATACTTGTTCCCATACGCAGGAAAAGGACGAACAGACCTAGGCCGAAGAGTCCATACACGATGGAGGGGATGCCCGCGAGATTGATTATGGCAATGCGGATGGCTCTCGTCCAGCGGTTCTCGGTCGCGTACTCGGATAAATAGATGGCAGCGCCGATCCCCAACGGCACGCTGAATGCAGCAGTGCCAAGAGTTAACCAGAAAGTCCCCACAATGGCAGGGAATATCCCGCCGGCGCGCATCCCCTCGCGCGGGAATGTAAAAAGAAACTCCCATGAGATAGCAGGTAATCCATTGGAGAATATGTGGATGACGATCAGAAGAATAGGCGTGACGGTTACGAGCGTCGCCAGCGTTAAACCGGTGAATCCGATCCTTTGCATCCACTTTCTGCGCTGAGAAAATGATGCAGCCACTCGGCTCTCCACAGTCGTGCTGAAGTTATTCCCTGCTGCCATGCTCTCCCTATCGCTCGTTGTAAACCTGATTCTTCATGAAGCTTGATGGAACCTCAAGACAGGATTCTTTCCGTTCGCTTCCGCTGGCGGAATACGACACTTGCCGCGATGAGGTTGACGGTTAGTGAGATGAGGAAAAGGATTATGCCGATTAAGAAGAGAACGTGGTAATGGGTACTCCCACCGGCGACTTCCCCCATTTCTGCTGCGATCGTCGCCGTCATCGTCCTCACGGGCTTGAATAAGGCTCCGAGTCCTGTTGGGAAGACAGCCGCGTTACCTGTAACCATCATGACGGTCATCGTCTCACCGATGGCCCGGCCGACCCCCAGCATGACAGCGGTGAGAACCCCTGATTTTGCTGCTGGGAGAGTCACTTTCCAAATTGTTTGCCAACGGGTTGCGCCCATGGCAAGAGCTGCTTCCCGGTAGATTTTAGGAACTGCATCAAGCGCGTCCTCGGCTACGCTTACAATCGTTGGAATTGCCATTCCGCCGAGGATCAATGCGCCGGTGAAGGCGGTGAGACCCGTCGGTAGGTTTAGAGCTTGTCGAAGGGCAGGTACGATGACCAGGATTCCGATGAACCCCAACATGACCGATGGGAGTCCGCCTAAAACTTCCACCAATGGTTTTAAGACCTCTCGTGCCCAGCGGGGAGCTACCTCGGCGATGTAGATCGCGCTAACGAGGCCGAGTGGAACGGAGAAGATTGCAGCTCCGAGCGTGACGATCAGTGATCCCCCAATGAGAGGCAAGAGCCCAAAACGGTCTTCGATTGGGTACCAACGAAGTTGAAGGAAGTTTTCAAGTGGAACCCTGATGAGTGCCGGCGATCCCTCTTTAATTAAGAAGACGAAGATCATACCTACAAAGATGATGGCAGAGTAGCCACAGACTTTAATTAGGCTTGTGATGAGGATGTCTTTGAATTTGCCAGCCTTCATTTTTCCCTCATTGGTTGACGGGCACAAACCCTAGTTCGCTGACGATTTCCTGAGCTTGCGGAGATAAAATCCAGTCAAGATACGCTTTAATTTCGCCAGTTGGTTCTCCGACGGTGTACATATAAAGATCCCGGGCAATGGGATACTGGTTTGAATTCACAGTCTCGGGAGAGGGGTAAACAAAGGAACCCTCGAAGCTGATGCCTACAGCAACTACTTTTACCTCATCTGTAACATAGCCGAGACCGTCGTATCCAATCGCATTCGGATTCTCGCGGACTTCCGAGGTGATCCCCTCCGAGGATGGAAGCAGAAGCGTTTCAGCAGAGAAAAGCGTCTCGCTCTGCTTATCACCGAGACGCAGAACGTTTTCAAGAAAATACACGTGTGTCCCGGAATTCGTCTCCCGTGAGAGGCGGACGATTGGTCGATCTTCTCCCCCAACTTCGCTCCAGTTATTGATTTTCCCGCTGTAGATGTCGGAGATTAATGGCAGGGTAAGATTGTCAACGGGATTCTCATGATTGACGATGATGGCAATCGCGTCGCGGGCGATGATAAATTCCGTCGGTGTGACGCCGTTCGCTTCCGCTTCCGCTTGCTCTTCGGGTTTTATCTGCCGCGAGGCGTTGGCGATGTCAACCGTCCCATTGATCAACGCAGCGATCCCCGTTCCAGAACCACCGCCCGTAATCGACAAACTGACTTCCGGGCGGATCTCTTGATAAGCCTCAGCCCATGCGAGCGCCAGGTTAACAATCGTATCAGAGCCTTTATTCTCGATGGGGCGGGTGGCTGAGGTGCGAGACTCTTGAGAAGTCATCGATCCGCACGCCGGTAAGAGGAACAGGATGGTGAAGAGGAGGGACCCAATATGTGTGCGCCTCCACATCGTTGATCGCATAGAAGTAAATTATACGCCTAAACAAAACCATTCCAAATTGAATGAGTACAAATCCTTGAGTTTTGCGTTTCTCCCGTGGGGTACCAGAAGAACGTGCTCAAGTGGTGTAAAATGCATCTTATGAATACGAAAGATTCTATGGCTAAGGTTGAGGTTAATAACCTTGACTTTTTCTACGGGTCGGTCAAGGCTTTGAGCGAGATAACGCTCAAGATCGAAGAGAAGGAAATCACGGCTCTGATCGGTCCCTCCGGGTGTGGAAAATCGACATTCCTACGCTGCCTGAATCGAATGAATGACACGATCCCCGGAATTCGTATCGAGGGCGATGTTCTCCTGGACGGTGTCGATATCTACAAGACCGATCTCGACCCGGTGGATATCCGCCAGCGGGTTGGCATGGTGTTTCAAAAACCAAACCCTTTCCCGCAATCGGTTTACGCTAACGTCGCCTTTGGACCCCGAGTGCTGGGCTTGACCCGAAACCGGGTTGAAGAAGAGGAGATTGTTGAAAGATCTCTAAGGCAGGCGGCGCTGTGGGATCTGATAAAAGATCGCCTTGATCTGGATGCACTAGGATTATCTTTGGGAGAACAGCAGCGGCTTTGTATTGCCAGAGTGCTTGCAGTTGGTCCCGAAGTTATTTTGATGGATGAACCCACCTCTGCATTAGACCCAATCGCCACGATGGAAATAGAGAACCTGATGGCTGAGTTGAGGGAGTTTTACACCATCGTGGTCGTAACGCATAACATGCAGCAAGCTGCACGGGTGTCAGCGAAAACAGGGCTATTCTGGCTCGGCGAATTGGTGGAATTTGATGATACCGAAAAGATCTTCACACGTCCAAAAGAGGAACGGACGGAAGCCTATGTCACCGGCCGGGTAGGGTGAGTTTCGAAGGGAGGTCGTGATGCCGAAGCGCACGAGAGCGAGATACGATCAAAACTACGCTGCGATCGAAGATGACATCTTGAAGATGGGATCGTTCGTTCAGGATGCTATCCGCAACTCACTTGAAAGCCTTAAACAGCGTGATACGAATCTGGCGCAAGAGGTGATCGACCGCGATCTAAGGATCAATGATCTTCGTTTCAAAATCGAAGAAGCTTGCCTAACACTCATCGCCACGCAGCAGCCAACTGCCGGCGACCTTCGCGCAGTCGTAGCGGCGATGAATATTGTGGTGGACATGGAGCGCATGGCAGACCACGCTTCCGGGATCGCAAAAACGGTGATACGCATGGGCGATGAGCCTCTGCTTAAACCACTCATCGACCTGCCCAGGATGGCAGATTTGGCGCGAGAGATGTTGAGTGATGCTTTAGACGCCTTTATTAAACGCGATGCGCCCGCGGCTAAAGCGATCGCGCCGCACGATGAGGAAATGGACCTGCTCTATAAAGCTATCTTCGATGAATTAGTGGGAATCATGGCGCACAAACCGGACAGCGTTGAGAGAGCTACCTACCTGCTATGGTGCGCACATAATCTTGAGCGAATCGGCGACAGGGTGATCAACATCGTCGAGCGTGTGATTTTCATGACGACGGGCGATATGAGAGAGTTAACTTTTTAGAATTACCAAGAGCATCAACGTCGCATCCTCTTTTTTTCACAGATCCCGCCTCCTGCAAGCTCAACACCTGCGGGAGGCAGCACCGCAGAGACGCAGCATACTGCGTCTCTACATAGAGGGCATAGGATGGGGCGGCTCCTATCGAGGAGCCTATTATTTGTTATCTTGCTTATCAAAAATTCATCCGGCGGCAGGATAAAACTCCGTGAATCGAGTGATGATTGACCTGATAGATGTGCGTATTCAAGCACTCGGGTTGAAAACTATCGTATAATCGTATTGTCAATTGAATAGATAGCCTTTGGGGCAGGGTGAGGGCTTGAAGCCCAATTCCCGATCGGCGGTACAGCCCGCAAGCGTTCCACACGCATGATTCGGTGAGACTCCGAAGCCGACGGTATAGTCCGGATGGGAGAAGGCAACCCGCGGCGTCACAGCACGCCAAGTTGAATGTATTTGCCCCGAAGATCCAGGTCTTCGGGGTTTGAATATATTCATAAACGTGCTGTGGAAGCTCATCCCATGCCCCAAATCCTGGGGCTTCTGTATTTTTGGATGATGGAATCGAAGAAATCTGTACAAGCTCATCAAACCTCGAAAAAGGCAAGAGGATACCGTCATAATTGGCATTTATTGATGATCCCTATTGCCATTAGCTTCGCCTTGCTGCTTTGGGAATCAGCGAGTCGTTGGAGCGGTTTGCCGGCTTTCATCCTCCCATCGCCCGCAGCTGTATTCAATCGCACCGTGCGGGCGATCCAGGACGGAACATTAATCCGCCATACGCTGGCGACGCTCATTGAAGTTCTTGGGGGATTAATTCTTGGCACGATCTCTGCCATTATCTTAGGCTACGGCCTGGCGAAATCGAGGACCGTTGAAAGGTTTCTCTCCCCGTATATCGTTGCCTCACAATCCATTCCAATCGTCGCTATCGCACCACTTCTTGTCATCTGGTTTGGCCCCGGCCAGCTCTCAAAGATCATGATCAGCGCATTAATCGTCTTCTTCCCAATCTTGATAAATACCATCGTGGGGATTCGATCAGTCCCTGAGGATCTCCGCGACCTGATGCGATCCCTGCGGGCAACACGCTGGCAGGTTTTCAGCCGGCTTGAGGTTCCGGCGGCGATGCCCGTTTTGCTGGGGGGGTTGAAAGTTGGGGCAACGCTGTCCGTCATTGGCGCTGTGGTTGGTGAACTTGTGGGTGCAAATGAAGGTCTTGGATTTTTAATTAATATCGGTCGTGGGGTCTACGACACGACACTGGTTTATACCGCCGTCATCGCGCTGGTCGCTTTAGCGATGACCTTGTTCAGCCTGGTGGTCCTGCTTGAGCGGCATCTTCTCGCCTGGCGGGACACAGGTGAACCAAAATTGTGAGGTTGTCCATGAAAATTAATAAAACCATCCCAATAACGGTGATGAGTGTGCTGTTGGTTGTCAGCGCAGCTTGTGCTAACTCGCAGAGCCCACAAACACAAGCCTCCAGCCTTGATCACGTCAATGTCACAACGGGTTTCCGTCCAGATATCCAATTCTCGCCGTTGTATGTGATGATTGAGGAGGGGTTTGCGGAAGAGGAGGGGATCGAAATCGAAATAACACATCTTCCGGAAACGGAGGCCGTCCAGCTTGTCGGTGTCGATGAACTTCAGTTTGCCATCGTCTCTGGCGAACAGGTCCTTCTAGCGCGCGCCCAGGGGCTTCCCGTTGTTTATGTCATGGCCTGGTGGCAGGATTACCCCGTCGCCGTTGCGGCCCAAACGGGCAGTGGCATTGTCACGCCTTCAGATTTGGAGGGGAAACGGATCGGCATCCCCGGCTTATATGGCGCTTCATATATCGGTTTCCGTGCGTTGCTCACTTCAGGAAATCTTACAGAAGATGACGTGCAATTAGATGTGATTGGCTATACCCAGGTCGAGGCACTAAGCCAGGGCATGGAAGATGCGGTTGTTGTTTACGCCAATAATGAGCCCATCCAATTGGCGAAGTTAGGGTTCCCCGTAGACGTGATCCGGGTTGCGGACTATGTTCATCTCGCTTCAAATGGGCTGATCACCAATGAAAAGACCTTGAGGGAGAACCCCGACTTGGTCAGGCGCATGGTTGCAGCATTCAGCAAAGGTGTGGCGGCGACAATAGAGGATCCGGAATACGCTCTTGAGGTGTCCAAGCTTTACGTCGATGGTCTCGATGCGGCTGATCAATCCGTACAACTCGGAATTCTTGAGACTAGCATCGAGTTCTGGAAGAGCGAGAACTTGGGGTACTCAGATAAAAGCGCGTGGGAAAACATGCAGCAGGTTCTCCTCGACATGGGGCTATTAGAGACGCCGTTGGATCTTGGACAGGCTTATACAAATGAGTATGTGGAATAGATGAATCCCACTCAAGATCTCCTGCGAGCAGACAACATATCCCTGACCTTTCCCAACGGGAACGGTGGTCTGCACGTACTGGATTCGATCTCTCTCGAGGTCTCACCTGACGAGTTCGTCTGCATCGTTGGACCTTCGGGATGTGGGAAAACTTCGCTGCTGCGTATCCTCGCGGGCTTACTTGAGCCAAGCTCAGGTCAGGTGGTTTTTAGCGGCGAACGGCTGGCGAGACCTCAGAGGCGCATCGGTTTTGTATTCCAGCAGGCAAATCTAATGCCCTGGCGGACGGCGCATAACAATATTTGTCTCCCGCTGGAGCTGGCGGGGTTTGCCAGAGAAGAAAAGCAGGATCGAGCCCGCTCACTGATCGAACTTATGGGACTGCAGGGGTTCGAAGAAATGTATCCGTGTGATCTCTCCGGAGGGATGGCTCAACGCGTAGCTATCGGCCGTGCCTTAGTACACGAACCAGATGTGCTTCTTCTTGATGAACCTTTCGGTTCTCTAGATGCACTGACACGCGAGAGAATGGGGGAGGAACTCCTGCGAATTTGGAAGGCCCATCGCGGCACGCTGCTCATGGTCACGCATTCGATTCCCGAAGCAGTGTTGCTTGCAGATCGCGTGATTGTCCTTAGTGAGCGGCCCGCGCGCGTAGTCTTAAACCTTGAAATTCCGATCCCTCGACCTCGCTCGATTGACCTCACTTACACCGAGGAGTTTGGCTCCCTGGCGGCGCAAGTCCGGGGGGCGATCAGAGTAAACGTGGAATGAGGGAGGCGGGGCTTACCTACGTGTCAGCCCTGAGAGAGGTTGGAAGAAGCGTATTTGGGAATTCGATCTGTTTTATACCTAAGCGCACAGTTAAGGATTAGACGCTAAGGATCCAGCACACTGATCTTTCTAACTCAGATACAGTGCAGGGGCTATCAAAATATCTTTTAGACAGCCCCCGCTGTTGTCAATCGAGTTTAAGACAGGATCAGTTTTCCGATTCGGGGGTTACCTTTCGTACACGCCGCCGAATGATTACCCAACGGATCACCCAGAATGGGATAGAGAGAAGCAGAAGCACCGGAAGTATGAAGATCACGAACCAGATCGTAGCATTGGCGAGGAATTGTAATGCACTGATCAGGGATTGCAGGGCTTCTTTTGCTGTTCCCTGAGGCTGCCATCGCCCGATTTGCAGAGGTTGGGATACGACGTCCGGCAGGAGTTCGACGCTGATTGCCGAGAGGCGAGCGGATTGTTCGAAATACTGCATACGACCTTTAATGATTTCGATCTCCTGTCTCACCTGGCGCAGATTCTCGTAAACGCGCAGCACGTCTTCTGCCTTGGTCAGAGACCCCATAATTTCGCGTAGATCTTCCTCGGCTGCTTCGAGATTGCGCAGCTGAGATTCCAAGTCTGTGTACTCCTGGGTGACATCCTGTCCGCTGATATTCTCTGAGCGGACTTCAACTGTGCCTTCCTTGATTTTATCGAGCGCTTCATTCAAGCGCTCCGCAGGGACGCGGATTGTTGTTGATGCGTGCGTTGCGCTTAAGCCATCCCCGTATGTTGATTGATAGACGTTGAGCGAGACGACATAGCCGCCCATTTGCTCGGCAAGTTGGTTAATCGCTGATGCAGATGCGGATGGGTCTTCTACGACGATGACGAGATTGGCGTTGCGAATTACAAGCCGCTCAATGGTTGCAGGTTGGTGCGCTGTATTGGCGTCGAATTCTCCCCCGTAGGAATCTTCCATCTCGACGAAGCTTTCGACCGCTGCACGTTCGAGGGTAATTCCATCATAGGCAGGAGCTTGTGCCAAGCTTCTGGCGCCGCAGGCAGCCAGGGAAATCCCTAGCAACCCAAGGACGATGAACAAGTATCTTTTCTTCATTGTGAATTCCTCCCATTATTGGTGCAGAATTGTGTCAACTCTAAGACGTAGAGAGGAGCTTTGGGGTTCCCGGTTACCAGCCTGCGTCCAAGCGAATGGATTGACGCTCTGGTAAACCAGCTTTGAGGATGCGCGATTGCACGGCTTTTATGTTATAGACGCTTCGTCTCATCTCCCAGGTCATATTTTCTGTGTCCAGAATAGCGTAGGATGCGCGAGGGTCTCCGTCTCGGGGTTGGCCAACCGAGCCGGGGTTAAGGATCATCTTTGGCGAAAGAGCCATGATCTCTCCCCATGGGATTGGACGCACCATGGCGAAAGAATCATCAAAAGGCCTGTGGAAGATCAATGGCAGGTGGGAATGACCAACGATTGCGTAGTCCTTTTCAAGCTCGTCAAAGTTACGGTCGGCCGATGTTGGATCGAGGATATATTCCCAGACCGGTTGGTTGGGACTGCCGTGGGCAAGCGTAAACCCCTCTACCTGAATCTTGCTGGGGAGGGTCTGTAGGAATGCCTTACTCTCATCCTTTAACTCTCTTTGTGTCCAAGCGACAACTTCCCCCGCGTCTCGATTGAAACGTGAAAGCGGTATCTCGCCGATAGCAGCTTTGTCATGGTTGCCGATCAGACAGAGGAGTTCTGGAAGTTTTTGCACTCGTTCGATGCACTCGTTGGGATCAGGGCCATAACCAACCAGGTCGCCCAGGCACCAAACAGCGTCATAGGGAGGAGCATCGTCGATGATTGCGTCTAACGCGGTGATGTTTGCGTGGATGTCAGAAATTACGAGAACGCGCATGCATGTGATGGTAGCATGGAGAGAGAATGAAGGGAAGAGTAGAATGTCCTTGAAACCGTGCTTGTTGGGTCTTATTCGCTAGCGTATAATCGCGAACTTAAGATGCCAATTCTAGAAGGGCAAAGTCTCGACTTCCAAAGTCATAGCCCGGAACAAACGATTCGAATCGGGGTTCGTCTTGGCGAGTTGTTGGAACTTTCCGATTTGATTTGTTTAGCCGGCGATTTAGGTTCCGGTAAAACAACACTCGCACAAGGGATCGCGCGGGGCTGGGGATCTCTCGACGTTGTCACAAGCCCATCCTTCATTCTCGTAAACCAATACCGGCGCGCGGACCAGCAGATTCTCTACCATGTGGATGCCTTCCGCATGGCTGGTGTCGACGATGCCTACATAATTGGATTGCATGAACTCATCGAGGATAAGGCTCCCATCCTGTTGGAATGGCCTGAGCGGATTGCAGAAATGCTGCCGCCAGAGCGATTGTGGATTACACTGCGCTGGGTGGATGAGCTTCACCGCGGTATGCAGGTCACTGCACACGGCGTACATTATGAGCGGAAGTTGAACCAGTTCCGCCGATCGGCTTTTGGGGGCTGATTATGCTGTTAGCAATTGATACATCTACGAAAATGATGGGTATCGCCCTCCATGGAGGAGACCGGGTTATCGCGGAGTGCGTTTGGGAGGGTGAGGGACATCATACCGTCGAACTCGCCCCGGAAATTGCACTCATCATGCGCAGAGTTGGAGAGCCGATATCATCTATCGAAGCCATTGGCGTGGCGATTGGCCCAGGATCCTTTACGGGATTGCGGATCGGTTTGGCACTTGCGAATGGGCTTTCTCTTGCACGCGGTCTGCCCACGGTCGGTATCTCAACGATGGACATTCTAGCTCTCGCTCAACCGAAGCGAACAGAGCCGATGTTTGTAGCTGTGAGAGCGGGGCGCAAGCGAATCGCGGGTTTGTGGTACAAATGGACCCGTGGAGGATGGAAATCGCAGGGTGAGCCGGATGTGCTCACCTGGGATGAACTCAAAGAATCATTGGAGGATCAAGCATATATCTGTGCAGATATGGACAACCAGACGCGGACGTTGTTCCGCGGTATGCCGGGTGTAGCACTAGCCCCTCCTTCGCAGTGCGTTCGTCGACCAGGATTTCTAGCCGAGCTAGCCTGGAAGCGGTTGAAATCCCGTAAGAAGGGGTCGGTGGGCGGGCTCTCCCCAATCTATCTGAAGCCGGTATGATGGATATCACTCAGGTATTTGAACGTATCAGCCTTCACATTCGACCCATGTGTCCAGTGGACGTGGAACGAGTCGTTCAGATCGATAGACTTTCGTTTTCACTCCCATGGTCAGAGAGAACTTACCACCTTGAGTTAACCGAGAACTCGGCCGCGCATCTTTTCGTCGCCGAATTGGAAGATCAACTCAAACAGCCTATCGTAGGGTATGTTGGTTTCTGGTTCCTTGTAGATGAGGCACATATAAGCACGCTCGCTGTGCACCCGGAGTATAGGCAGCTGGGTATTGGAAGTAAGTTATTAGAAGAAGCTTTAATAGAAGCTTTGCGCCTTGGGGCTGATCTCGTCACACTCGAGGTCCGGGAGTCGAATGAAGGACCGATTGATCTGTATGAGAAATTCGGTTTCCAGGTCAAAGCACGAAAGGCGCGGTATTATCGGGACAATCACGAGGATGCACTATTGATGATTCTCAAGGATTTGCCAGGATGGCGGGAAAAGAGTCTGGAGGGATAGAGTGGGAGCGGCTGAAAAACTAAAAGCAATTGCGCAGGAAATTGAGATCTGTACTGATTGCAAACTCCATACTTCACGAAAGAAATCAGTGCCGGGTGAAGGACCGGCCAATTCTGATTTGATGTTTATCGGTGAGGGACCGGGATTTCACGAGAACGAACAAGGAAAGCCTTTTGTGGGAGCTGCAGGTCGGTTCCTTGAGGATTTGCTGGCCAGCATTGATCTTAAACGGGAGGATGTGTTTATTGGCAATGTTGTAAAATGCCGGCCACCCAGCAACCGCGATCCCCAGCCGGAGGAGATCGAAGCATGTGGGAAATACCTCGAACGTCAGATCGAGGCCATCGACCCAAAGGTGATTGTCACTCTTGGGCGATTCTCGATGGCTGGATACTTCCCAGATACTCGTATCAGCAAGATCCATGGACAAGCGAAGGAGATCGATGGAAGATTGATCGTCCCGATGTATCATCCTGCAGCGGCTTTGCATCAGCCGTCACTCAGAAAAGTAATCGAGGCGGATTTTTCCATGCTTCCTGCACTCATCGAAAAAGGAGCTTCCACCTCCCAGCCGGATCAGCCAATTCCGGTGGATCCTGAGCAGCTCGAGCTTTTTTGATTTTGCCGCTATTTTGGAGAAAGCAGGTTGAGCCTGTGCCCCGAGGCGGATCATCGGACCTCCAAAGACTTCAATGTAAGAACTCAATCTGGAGTTTGATACCAATATGTCGAAAAAAGAGTCAATATTGCCGCCCGCTGCGCTAAAACTTATCGAGCGTTTCAAACAAGGCGAAGCCACGATTGGTGTTGTTGGTTTGGGTTATGTTGGACTGCCACTTGCCGTCGTCTTGGGGGAGGCCGGTTATCAAGTCATTGGTCTTGATGTAGATCCCGCAAAAATTGAATTGCTGCGTGATGGAAAAAGTTACATCGAAGATATTGGCGATGAAATTTTGTCTCGGCTTGTGGACGATGGGCGCTTGAAGTTTACGACCGAGTACGCAGACTTGGCTGAAGTTGATGGGGTCAGCATCTGTGTACCTACGCCATTGAGGAAAACAGGAGACCCTGACCTGTCCTATATCATCTCAGTCTCGAAAGCCCTGCGAGATGTCCTCCACGCCGGGATGTTGATCATCCTTGAATCCACCACCTATCCGGGAACGACGCGCGAACTCGTCCAGCCGGAGATGGAATCCACGGGTTTAAAAGTGGGGGAGGATCTCTTTCTGGCCTTCTCACCAGAGCGAGTCGACCCGGGCCGGTCGGATTGGACAACTGTAAACACACCGAAGGTGATCGGCGGGATTACACCGGCTTGCACTGAAGTCGCAGCGACGATGTATGGTCGGGCGATGAAAACTATTGTTCCTGTCGCATCGACAGAAACTGCTGAAATGACGAAGCTGCTCGAAAACACATTCCGGGCGGTCAATATTGGCCTGGTCAACGAAATGGCGTTGATGTGTGATCGTCTGGGCATGGATGTATGGGAGGTTATCGAAGCCGCAGGGACGAAACCCTTTGGGTTCATGAAGTTCACTCCTGGACCTGGCCTTGGAGGACATTGCATCCCAATTGATCCACTCTACCTCTCCTGGAAATTAAAGAGCGTTAAGTACAACGCTCGTTTCATCGAGTTGGCCAGCGAGATCAATACGAACATGCCCCGCTATGTCGTCCAGCGGGTTCAAGATGCCATGAATTTGATCGGAAAATCAATCCAGGGCTCGAAAATGCTCGTGTTAGGTGTGGCCTACAAGAAGGATGTCTCTGACGTCCGCGAGTCGCCCGCATTGGATGTCATTGGGTTGCTCCTGGATAAAGGTGCACAGGTGGAATACCATGATCCTTATGTGCCTTTAACCGAAGGCGAGGGCTGGAGTTTAGAATCCAGCAGCGATGCTTTAGGTGCGGTGAAGCAGGCAGATTGTGTCGTTCTTGTCACCGACCATTCTGATTTCGATTACCAGGGAATCGCCAATGCCGCCAAGTTCATCTTTGATACTCGCAACGCGTTCCGGTACCGGGGGATCGAATCACCGAAGATTATGAGGCTCTAATGGCGCGTTATCTCCTTTCAGGTGCCGCCGGTTTTATCGGCGCTCGAGTAGCCAGACATCTGCTGGATTCGGGGTCTATCGTCATTGGCATCGATAATATCAACGACTCCTACGATCCACGCCTTAAAGAGTGGAGGCTTGAACAGTTCCGGGATGATGATCGTTTCACTTTAAAACGAATCAATATTACCAACCGAGATGAACTTGAGCGTGCACTTGGTGATGAGCCTTATGATGGCGTGATCAATCTCGCCGCCCGAGCTGGGGTTCGCCAGAGCGTAAGCGATCCATGGGTTTATTATGAGACGAATGTCATCGGGGCTTTGAATCTACTCGATGCCTGCCGCGATCGGTCTATTCCTAAACTTGTTCAGGCTTCGACGTCAAGCTTGTATGGGCTGCACAACCCCAGGCCATATAACGAGGACGCTGACACAAGCCAGCCACTCTCTCCCTATGCGGCATCGAAGGGTGCAGCGGAGATGCTCTGTCATAGCTATCACCACCTGCACGAGATGGATATCACCATCCTGCGTTACTTCACGGTCTATGGACCCGCGGGCCGTCCTGACATGAGTGTTTTCCGGTTCATCCAATGGATTGCCGAAGGGCGACCTCTGGTTTTGTATGGTGATGGTCTTCAGGAGCGCGATTTCACATTTGTCGAGGATATTGCCCGGGGAACAGTGGCCGCTCTACGCCCGTTGGGTTTTGAGGTGGTTAACCTGGGGGGAGATCGCCCGGTAAAAATGATGGACGTGATATCTATGATTGAAGAGCGTCTCGGCAAGAGCGCTGACATCGATCAAAGGGAAACTGCACCTGCGGATATGCCCTCTACGTGGGCTGATATTCACAAGGCGCAGAGACTTCTCGACTGGCGCCCCGAGGTTTCGCTGGAGACAGGCTTGGAAGATGCAATCTCGTGGTATCTCCAGGAGCGGGATTGGGCGGAATCCATCCCAACCACTGACTAGATGAGCATGCTCCGTTCGTTGTATCGCCTCGGCTCCGCTTCTCTGAAGCGATTTATTTCCCATCCACTCTTTCAGCGTGTGATTCGTAACACGGGATATCTTTTCAGCGCGCAGACGATCGCGGCGGGTCTGAGTATGGGTCAGGGCATCCTGACGGCGAGGCTGCTAGGCGTTGAGGGGGCTGGTCTGGTTGGGATCATCACGCAGTTCTCTAGCAATATTTACCGTCTAATCTCTTTCCGCATGAGTGAGCTTGTCGTCAGTTTTGTGGGGGAATTCAGTGCAAAAGAGCAGGATGCACAGGCGGCAGCGGTGTTTAAAGCAGCGGCTTTTATAGAGTTGATCGGGTCAATCATAGCCTATGGGCTTGTGGTTCTGCTCTCACCGCTGGCGGCGCGTCTCTTCGCCCACAATCCTGACCTCGCCCCCCTATTCGCTCTTTATGGATTCTACGTTTTAGCGAGTTTATTCTCTGAGAGTGCTATCGGCTTGCTTCAGTACTTCAATCGCTTTGGCGTGATTGCCTACGCGACGATCGGGCAAAGCATATTAACAATATTGCTCATCACTGCAGCTTTTATCCGCGGGGGCGATCTAACGGATATTGTCATCGCCTACCTGGTCGGAAAAGTGGTGTGGGGCCTATTTATTTCACTGGCTGGACTCTGGCAGGCGCATAAAGTGTGGGGTCGGGGATGGTGGCGAGCGCCTTTGTCGCTATTAGCTCCGCGCCGCGTAGAACTGGTGCGCTTTGGAATTAGCACGAATCTCTCTGGGACGAGTAAATTAATCTCAAGAGATAGCGAGATGCTCTGGCTGGCTTACTTCAGCACCCCATTGCAGGTGGGTTACTACAAGATTGCCAAGGCGATCATGAATATCCTGATGACCCCCGTTACTCCGTTAATCAGTACGACTTACAGGGAGGTAGCGAGAGAGGTTGCAAGCCGTCACTGGGAGAACGTCCGCTACTTATTGCGCAGCGGGACTATTCTCGCTGCCGCCTGGACTTTACCTGCCAGCCTTGGGCTTGTGCTCTTTGGTCCTTGGGTAGTCGGTTTGTATGGACCGGATTTCCTTCCCACCTCCTATATCAATATTCTCATCCTTCTCGTCGGTGTGATAGCCGTCAACATTTTTTACTGGAACCAGCTTGTCCTGTTGCCGCTTGGTCTTCCTGATTACCCAGCTAAAGTCCATTTCGTATTCGCAATTGGCAAAGTCATTGGAACGATACTGCTTGTCCCTGTAATGGGCGCCAATGGTATGGCGGCTTTATTCAGTGCTTACCTCTTCTTCACAACTGCAGTTCTTGTTTGGAAAACTCTACGAGAACTCCAGCGAGTTTCGATCGAACCAGCACAGGCTTAAGGCGGTTGATTTATCATGCGAATCGCACTTATCTCCGCTTCAAGGGTGCCGTCTCGTACGGCCAATTCCATTGAGGTAATGAAGGTCTGTCAGGCTTTCATTGATCTTGGTCATGAAATTCATCTCTGGCTTCCAAGTCCTGAGCTAAAGATGGTCTGGGCCGAACTAAAAGAGTTTTATGGTATTCGAGATTCATTCCCGATTTCCTGGCTGACCAGTTCCCGAGTTTTTCAGCGGTATGATTTTTCCCTTCGAGCAGTCTTGAAGGCGCGGGCATGGGATCCGTCGCTGTTTTATATTTGGCCGCTTCAGGCGGCGGCGATTGCATCATCGTTGGGGTTGCCGACTGCATTGGAGGTTCATGATCGCCCGCAAGGTCGTCTGGGACCGATCCTGTTTCGCAGGTTCCTTGAGGGTAGGGGAGCGACTAGGGTCCTCCCGATCACAGAGGCGATGCGTGAGTGGTTAAGTGATGCCTATCAAGTTGATCTTGAGCCGCCCTTCGCTCTTGTCGCACCAATGGGAATGGACCTGGCGCAGTATCACAATCTCCCTGATCCGGAAAATGCGAGAGAAACAATAGGTCTTAATGAGGGTTTCACAGCCGGTTATGCCGGCCATCTCTATGCAGGGCGGGGGATTGATATGTTAATGGATCTGGCCTGGCGCAACCCAGATGTCCACTTCTTATGGGCTGGTGGTGAACCCGAAGCGGTTGAGTTCTGGCGCAGCCGGCTGCAGAAAGCTGGCTTGCAGAACGTCAAGCTCTTTGGTTTTGTTCCCAACGAGCGGTTGCCGTTGGTTCAAGCGGCTTGTGATGTACTGCTGATGCCCTATGAGCCTAAGATTTCCGTCAGCAGCGGGGGAGATACGGCGCAATTTGCCAGCCCGATGAAGCAGTTTGAGTATCTTGCATCGGGAAGGGCAATACTCGCCAGTGATTTACCAGTTTTTCGTGAGGTCCTGAATGAGGAAAACGCGGTTTTGCTTCCGCCCAATGATGTAGCAGCATGGGACCAAGCGCTGAATCAATTGATAGCGGATGATAGCCGCCGGAATTCGTTTGGGGAGAGAGCGCGCAAAGACGCTGCTCAATACGACTGGCGTGACCGCGCTAGAAGGTTGCTTGAGGGTTTGGAAAAAATCGATGCTACATGATCTTGGCGCACGTTTAGGAACGTATGTACGGAAACGGGAATTCCTATGGCCAGGATCTCTTCTGCTGCTAGGGGTACTGTTGCGCGCCTGGCTGTGGTTCAGTTATGAACCGATATCCTATGGCGATACAGGATCCTACATGCGTCTGGGGGAAGCCCTCAAAGATCTATCCTTCAGCGGTTATGACGGCACACGCGTTCCTGGTTACCCGGCCTTTCTGGCGCTGCTCGACTTGCAGCCCGATCGAGTGTGGTTCGTGCAGATGCTCATGGGGCTGACGATATCGATGCTTCTGTACTGGATTACCTGGCGGACGACGAACAGTATGGTGCTCGGTTTTGTCGTTGGCGCTCTCTACAATCTAATCCCCGGGCAGTTCCTCTTTGAAGCCAACCTCCTGACGGAAACGCTTACGACGTTCTTTGTCGTTTTAAGTCTTTGCCTGTTCGTTTGTTTCACGCGCGTTCGAAGCCCTGCTTGGGGCTATGGTCTCGTGCTATTACTGGGAGTGGCAGTCAGCGTGGTGGGTTTGATCCGTCCTTTATTTTTCCCATTAACGATATGGTTCCTTCCCTTTATCTGGCTTGCAGCAAACGGGGATTGGAAAAAAAAGCTGCTGTTCGTCGCGTTGTATTCCCTGGGTCCGTTAATCCTGCAGGGCAGCTGGTTGGTCTACATGAAACAGCATTATCACGTACTATCGCCCACAGCGATGGCGGGATACAGTCTCGTGCAGCATACGGGGGAGTACTTCGAATTTCTTCCCGATGAGTACGCATCTATTCGCGACACCTATATCCGCTTCCGGGATGCGCAGATTGCTGCGCGCGGGGTGCAGACCAATGCCATCTGGGAGGCGATCCCGGAGATCTCGAAGGCATCAGGTTTAGGTTTCTATGAGCTCGCGCGCGAGATGCAGCGGCTCTCTTGGTGGTTGATTCGGCATCATCCTGATCTCTATTTAAAAAACGTCATCGTCGGCTGGATCTCGTTCTGGAAAGCGCCCGTTTATTGGCGTCCAGAAGCGGTACAATCGGTATTTGCAGGGGGAATCTTGAGTGGGATAGCGATTGTTGGAAGAGGAATCTCCCTGCTGGCGAATTTCCTGTTCCTCGTTTTTAGTGTGTTGGTTGCCGCAAGTGCCAAGTGGCGCCGAAGATTGCAGTTCGATTTAATTTCTATGGCGGTGGGTGGGATGATCTGGATGATTTCCATCCTGCAAACGCTCCTCGATCATGGCGACAACCCGCGTTTTCTTGTACCTTTGCAGGTATTGGTACTTTACCTGGTTGTCCGTAGTCTCTGGTTTTGGAGCAAGGGAAGAGTCGGCCTGGAGGTCATTGACCGTTGAAACGAATTGGGATTGCCCTGGCGTGGATCCTCCCGATGCTGGCTGCTTGCGCCATCTTGTCCAGTTCTGATCTCTTTGGCTTCACCATCCAAGGCTGGTTGGCTTATTCACTATTAATGAGCATCTCCTTGCTCATTATTTATTTCGTTTGGGTTTATTTTCGCAGGGAAGGCGCGGGAAAAGCCTTACTTGTGGCTGCCCTGGTCGCCTTGGGTTTGCGAGTTCTCGTGGGGGTCGTGCTCTATCGGGGTTTGCCAATCTGGGGTTATGATGAGAAACCACAAAGGGCTGGTTATGTGTTCTGGGATTCTTACAAACGCGATACCGATGCCTGGTCACGATCCGGCATGGACCAAGCTCTTACAACCGCGTTTACAAACCCGACGGGAAGCGACCAGTACGGGGGGTTGCTATTTCTTAGCTCCAGCATCTATCGCTATCTCAGCCCGGATACCCAGCGCCCATTATTAATCGTCGTAATGTCGGCCGCGGTTTCGGCACTGGCGGTGCTTTTCACTTGGGGATTTGCGGCTTCTGTTATGGGGGACAAGGTGGCGATGATTACTGCCTGGATCGTTGCGCTATATCCTGAGGCGGTGCTGCTGGGGGCATCGCAGATGCGCGAACCATTTCTCATTGCTGCCCTGGCTGCTGCCCTTTATGGTTATTCACGGATGCGGAAAGGGGAGTTGAAGGGTGGGATCGCGATCGTCGTGGCATCTGCATTGATATTGGCTTTGCCGATATCACCACCATTTGTGATCGTGATTTTTGCGATTATCGCCTCGGCTTGGTTTTGGGAAGGGCTTGGAATTGGGCCGCGCAGAAGGTTATTCGTTCTAGTTCTTCTCGGCGTGATTGTCCTGGCAGCTCTAGCACTCGCCGTCCGAGCGTGGGCGGGTTTGGATGCCATCGCCGGCTCCCCTTGGGAAGTTGTTCGCGAATGGTGGGTGAATGCAGGAGATCAATGGCGGGTTACACTCGTCAGCGAACAATCAGATATGCTCGATACCCTGCTTGATCGTTTGCCGGCCAGTTTTCAGACCCCTTTCCTCGTCCTATATGGTCTCATCCAACCTTTCTTGCCGGCTGCCCTGATTGCACCGGGTGCGCCTATCTGGCGCAGCATCGGTATTTGGCGCAGTCTGGGATGGTTCCTGATGCTGCCGTTTCTGCTGTATGGGACTTGGCTGGCTTTCAGGAGAAAGGGATGGAGGAGCTTGGAGAGCTATCTCGCCGTTCTAATCTGGGTGACGGCGTTGATTTCCTCCTACCGTGCCCCGGGGTACCAGTGGGATAACCCCCGCTATCGGGTTATATTCCTTGCAGCCCAGGCTGCTCTAATCGCATGGACTTGGGTTGAGGTGCGTCGTATTGAAAGCCCCTGGCTGAAACGCTGGTTTGTAATCCTTAGCGTTGACTATCTGCTCGTTACGTATTGGTATATCGGTCGATACTACGACACGCCTTCACTCGGCCTGGAAGCAACATTAGGGAGTATTCTCTTCTTCACGGTCGTCTATCTGGTAGGAATGCTCCTCTCTGACGTTATTCGTACGAAAAAACTACGGAGCTAGAGAGAAACCCTCTTGAGAGGTATAATTCAGCGATTGAATATTGGCTCGCGATCTTGCATACCTAAGGGAATTGAAAAATGACGAAAGCTTTAATCACCGGTATCACAGGACAGGACGGCTCATATCTGGCAGAGTTATTGCTGCACAAGGGATATGAAGTTCATGGCCTGATTCGGATAACGAGTTCGTTTAACACTGAACGCATCGACCATATCTACCAGGACCCACATGACCCCTCCGCGAAGCTGTTCCTGCATTATGGCAACCTGTCGAATGGTGAGCAGTTGACGAACATGGTCTACAACGTCCAGCCGGACGAGATCTATCACATGGGCGCACAATCGCACGTAAAAGTGAGCTTTGACATGCCGGCGTATACGGGTAATGTCACCGGACTGGGGACGACGCGCATTCTGGAAGCTATTCGGCGAAGCGAGATTAAAACTCGCTTCTACCAGGCGTCCTCCAGTGAGATGTTCGGCAATGCGCCGCCCCCGCAAAGCGAGGAGACGGTTTTCGAACCGCGCAGCCCATACGCGATCGCAAAAGTGTATGCTTATTGGATGACGGTTAACTACCGTGAAGCCTACGATATGTTTGCGGCGAATGGGATATTGTTCAACCACGAAAGCCCCAGGAGGGGACCGACGTTCCTATCGCGTAAAGTGACGCGGGCTGTGGCGAGGATAAAGGCTGGACTGCAGCAAAAAGTTTACCTCGGGAATCTTGACTCGCGCCGCGATTACGGATATACGCCGGAGTATGTTGAAGTCATGTGGCAAATCTTGCAGCAGGATCAGCCCGACGACTTCGTCATTGGAACCGGGGTCGCCCCGACCATCCGCGAGTTTGTGGAAGAAGCATTTGCCTACGCTGACATGGATTGGCAGGAATACGTAGAAATCGACCCGCGCTATTTTCGACCGACGGAGGTCGACTATCTCCATGCCGACCCGTCTAAAGCTCGCCGTCAATTAGGATGGGAACCCAAGATTACATATAAGAAATTGGTGCCCATCATGGTCGATGCAGACCTCGAGGCTGTTGGGCAGGAACCAATCGGGGAGGGCTTGAAGATCCTGGATGAGCACTTCGATGATTGGCATCGGTGGGATACGGGGGTTACAGCAGTGATTCAGAACGCCGGTAACGGCGTGGATTGAGGTGAAATGATGGGGGAGGGAATAAGCAAAGAAACCGCTTCGCTGCCAGTGAGATCGGACAATAAGGACAAAAGAAAGGATGGGGTTCCCTATCTTTCCATTGTCGTTCCGGTCTTTAACGAGGTTGAAAACTTACGGCTTCTTTTCGATGCGATTTCGGAAGCATTGTCTGACATCTCCTACGAAATCATCTTCGTGGATGATGGCTCAAATGATGGAAGTGTGGAGATTCTCTTCGAAATCGCTCAAGAAGCGAGCGATATTGTCAGCGTAATTCAATTCCGCAGGAATTTTGGTCAGACAGCCGCGATCGCAGCAGGCCTCGATTATTCGGCCGGAGAGATCATCGTCCTCTTGGATGCCGATCTGCAGAATGACCCCGCGGACATCCCCATGCTCGTTGAGAAGATCGAAGAGGGCTTCGATGTCGTTTCCGGGTGGCGGGTGGATCGGAAAGATACGCTGATAACCCGCACGATCCCCTCAAGGATGGCGAATTGGTTGATCTCGACAGTAACGGGCGTAAAACTGCATGACTACGGCTGCACATTAAAAGCATATCGAAGGGATGTCTTCGAAGGATTCCGCCTTTATGGTGAGATGCACCGCTTTATTCCAGCGTATGCAGTGTCTGTGGGGGCTCGCATCACAGAGGTTCCGGTTCAACACCACCCAAGGCGTTTTGGTGAGACAAAATACGGCTTGAGTCGTACGATCAAAGTCCTGCTTGACTTATTTACGGTGAAGTTCCTCATCAGCTATGGCCATAAGCCGATCTACCTCTTTGGTGGCGCAGGCATCCTGCTTATCGTGCCAAGCGTTCTCGTTTTGCTCTTCCTCGTCGTCCGCAGGCTGTGGCTTGGAATCTCAATCCTTGGTTCACCGCTGCTACAACTCAGTACGATGACGATGATCATGGGCTTCCAATCGATCTTAATGGGGCTGATAGCGGAGTTGTTGGTCCGCATTTATCATGAGTCACAAGCCAAGCCAACGTATTCCATCCGCAAGGTCGTCGCTCCGTCGCGCTCTGAAGCATGAAGCTGCGCCCCGACTTTTTTTCGCGTAAGAACATTATCAGGGTGATTGGCACCCTTCTATCCATCGTGTTACTCGTTTATCTTCTAAGCCAACAGGGTTGGAGCGAGATCGTCGATGCTTTACGCCAGATCCCTCCAATCAATTTGGTGCTGGTTGTCATCCTCATGGCGATCTCCCGGATTTCGGTGGGAGCGCGTTGGTATTCCCTTCTTCGGTCTACAACTTCGAATATATCGTTTGCGGAAAGTCTGCGGATAACATTCGCAGGTCTGTTCGCCGCGAATTTCCTGCCGACGACCATCGGTGGAGATGTCGTTCGTTTAGCGGGAACATTGCCGCGCACAGAAGATCGTGTCGGGAGTGCTGCATCCATTGCCGCAGATCGTCTCGTAGGGCTTTCTGGGATGGCGATGGCGATCCCCTTAGGACTCGGTGTATTAATCGAATGGATTCAAACGAACGCAGTCGCAGGCTATTTATTCTTAAATCTCGTACGACGATCTGGTTTTGCCCTCGCGCTCGCATTCAACTGGTCTGAAGGCTGGGATAAATTCATCAAGATGTTCCGCCGATTGATCGACGTGTTTGCCATGTGGATTCGTCGCCCGCGAGCCTTGATTACAGCTTTTGGGTTCACATGGCTGCATATGGCTTGTTTGTTTTCTTTATTATGGTTGCTGCTCACAGGCATGGGGCAGACAATATCATTTCCAATGATCGCGGGCCTTTGGAGCTTCACATATTTAATTACCCTCATGCCCTTATCGATCAACGGCTTGGGCCTCCGCGAAGTTTCGATCTCGTATATTTTCACGAACTTGGGTGGGGTTTCAATACAAAGTGCGCTGGCACTTGCCCTGATCCTGAGGGCGTTAGAAATGATCGCAAGTATCCCCGGGGCGTTTTTCCTCCCGGCCGTTCTCTCAAGTGCAAACGGGAGGGTTGAAGCCGGGGTTGAAGCGGAACCTTCACCATAGAGGACTATGAGTGTGGAAAACTCTCTGAGCGATCGCCTCACCGGTTTGCGGTTTATCCTCATTGTGACCATTTTCCTGACATTAGGGGCTGTCGCTGACCAATTCCGCTATGCTCTCGAGATCCAGATCCTGGCGGTATCGTGGAAGTGGAAGCTGGCGCTTCTCCTGGGTGAAGTAGTACTGGCCGTTGAGATCGCAACCCTCCTCGCTACCTGGACTCCCTTGAGCGATCCGATCACCCGATGGGCTAATAAAATACCTTCTTTTGTTGAGCGCCTAGGGGGCCTTCGCTATCCGATCCTCGCCATCCTAATGCTGCTTTTACCATTCTTGGTAATGGGGCCGTTTGGGTATTATTTTCAGTCCATCTATATACGAGCCCTGGTCTTCTGGTTCATACTCATTTGTAACTCTCTAATCCTGCAAAGCATGTGTCCACAGTGGACCTACACGAACATCCTTTTAGGCTTAGCGCTTATGCAAGCAGTGTTTTATCGTATAGCGGTGTTCTTGCCGGATCTCTCCATTTATCCGTTCTCATTGGGATGGTCTGAAGCCAGCAGATATTATTACGCATCCCTATTCTTTTCCGAGCGAATCTATGGCCTACAGATAAGCCCAAGTGTGCTTCACCCAACACGCTATCTTCTCCAGTCGATGCCATTCTTGTTCCCTGGCTCAGCGCTCTGGATGCATCGCCTTTGGCAAGTTGTTCTATGGCTTGCGACCACTTTTGGGGCGTCGTATCTGCTGATGAAAAGACTCAAGCTTACATGGGGATGGTCAGCATTACTTGTGATGGCATGGGCGTTCCTTTTCTTCTTCCAGGGACCGGTCTACTACCACCTGCAAATTACGATCATCCTCGTCTTGTGGGGCTTCGATCGAGAAAAACCTGCGCGCACTTTGATCGTTGTTCTGTTTGCTTCAGCCTGGGCAGGGATCAGTAGACTTAATTGGTTCCCTGTGCCGGGATTGATCGCTGCACTGCTATATTTCTTTGAGATTCCACGGGGCAATAAATCAGCAGTACGGTATCTTGCATGGCCTGCTATTTTTGTTTTATCTGGCACAATCTGTGCGTTTCTCAGCCAATCAGCCTATGTAACGATATCAGGGCAGGACGTAAATCGCTTCACGTCCAGCCTCGGCTCCCAGCTCCTGTGGTACCGATTGTTGCCGAGCGCGACTTACCCATTGGGAGTTCTGCCGGCGATCTTGCTGGCATCCCTGCCGGTTTTTCTTCTGATGTTTTTTTATTGGTGGTCAGGCAAAGGTTCAATGGCTCCGCTCCGCCAGCTTGGGGTTGCCGCGATCGCCTTGGTTCTTTTCGGGGGCGGTCTGGTGGTGAGTACGAAAATTGGCGGGGGGAGCAACCTGCATAACCTTGACGCCTATCTTGTGGTTCTTGCAGTGTTTGGTGTCTATCTCGTTGCAGGGGGTATTGAGCACGAGGAAGGCAGCGAGAGTGAAAAGTTCTATCCATCCCTGCCGATAAAAGGCCTCCTTGTCAGCGTCCCGATCCTATTTGTCCTTGGTGCTGGATCACCCATTGTTCGTTACGATGCGGGACAAGCACAGAGCGCGCTTGATCTTGTGCAGGAATATGCACAAGACGCCGTGATTGAAAACGAAGAGGTGCTCTTCATCTCTCAAAGGCACTTGCTGACTTTCGATAGGGTCCAGGATGTGCCGCTTGTCCCTGAGTACGAGACTGTCTTCCTGATGGAAATGGCCATGTCGGGGAACCAGGCGTATCTGGATGATTTTCATAACGACTTGAGAGAAGGTAGGTTTGGGTTGATCATAGTAGCGACTCTTGAGAGAGGATATCAGGGGAGATCTCATGCCTTTGGGGAGGAAAATGACGCCTGGGTGCGGGAGGTGTCCGAGCCAATCCTTTGCTACTACGCGCCAATACAAACACTGGATTCACCCCGATTGCAGTTGTTAGCACCGCGAGCAGAGTCTGATTGGTGCGAGTGAGCTCAGTAAAGAGGGGGATGGCAATTAGCGAATGTATCTACGGGGAGAAAGCTGCGCAGCATCTCTAAGATGGCTTAACGAGGTGTAATATGTATTGGTTCAGAACCGGCAACGCGCTTGATGGACTAGCCCTCATCCCTTTTTTCTTCCTTTTCACAACGGGCGGGTGGTTATTATCAACACACGCTTTCAAACTCAAGTCCCGAGAGCGCGTCGTCATCGGTTTTGGGCTTGGTTTAGCGCTCACTCTGTGGTTCTCAAATTTGCTCGGGCGATGGCTTCCACCTCAGATCGCCTTCTGGGGCGCCGCAGGATTGGTCCTCATCCTGGGTTTATTATCCACAACCTGGTCAGATCGCCCATTCCTGGATAAACAAGATCTTGAGGCGTGGCCTCTACTGCTGTTCTTCATGGGGATCACACTTCTCTTTACTTTGATGGGACGCGGCTTGGGGATCTTCGACGATCGCAAGAACCTCTCGATCATTTCAACCATGGCCGCGGGTGACATCCCCCCGCATTTCTACATGAATTCAGGGTTCTTTTTTAAATACCATTACGGCTTCCAGTTGTTCGGTGCGAGCTTGATGCGCGTGGGCGGACTTTTCCCCTGGAGTGCGTTCGACTTAAGTAAAGGGATAACCGCGGGGTTAGCGATTGTGCTTGCTTACCTGTGGAGTTGGCGAGTTACCTATCGAAAGCTAGGTGGGGTGATCACGGCATTTGTGTTGACTTTCGCATCGGGGGGGCGGTGGTTGTTGACTTTACTGCCACCTTCGATTCTTTCTCGAGCTGGTGCTCAGCTCACCTTGTGGGGTTCCGGTGCACAATCTGCCTCCGACCTTCTTCAAGGGCTCAGTTCCCCATGGATCATCGATGGAGGGCCACCCGTTCCGATACCCTTCGCCTTTGTGAACGGCATCCTGCAACCTTTCGTCCTTTATCTACAAGCTGGACCGAAATCTCTCGCCCTGATTTTGCTTCTCCTGCTGCTCCTGATCTTCCGCCGCCGGGTGAACAAATTTGGTCTTCTTGTTATAACGCTACTTATTGCACTGTGGGGGCTCACGGCAGAGGCGGAATTTGTACTCTTTGCAATCGGGCTCTTTAGTGCATTTATTGTTCTGCGTGCTTGGAGGGCCGAACCCGTCTGGAGGGTGGAACTTCGTACAGCAATAATTGTGTTGGTGATAGCGTCCGCAATCATCATCTTCCAGGGGGGGACGATTACCGAGACTGTTAGGGGGATCATTCTGCCAGCTGAGAAAGTTCTTGCAGGGACAGCAGGCCCATCCGTCGGCTTCTCGCTGCGGTTCCCTCCTGCGATTGTATCTGCCCACCTGGGTGAGCTGCGAATCACCCAACCGGGAGAGCTGCTCATTGGACTTATGGAAATTGGTCCTGCCTTACTCTTAGGGCCGTTGATCGCATGGGCATCCATCCGATGGGCAAAACGAGGTCGCTTTCTTTATCTCGCCATTGCGATCAGCACCTTCTTCGGTTTCGTCATTCCGCTGTTTCTTCGCTATGAAGTCGATCGAGACATCACACGCTTAACAAATTATGCTTTGATGGGTTGGATACTCTTATCTGTGCCCCTTTTGAACACGTTTTGGTATTTAAAGCGTCCGCATTGGATCCGGGCTGTTATCGTGACGGTGGTAGTGCTTGTAGTTTTCGGAGGGTTGGTCGTCGCAGGATCCCTATTTACTGCCATGCCAAAAGCCGTATTTGCCGACGAAATTCAACCAGTTGATGCTGCCATGACTCGACTCGTGTGGGATGAACTCGAGCCAGGTGCGGAAGTGCTTGATTCGCGAAGTTGGAGGGCGGTTCCGATTACCGGTCGGCTGACGCGATCTGCGGTTGATAGCTACGCCGAGTTAAGTTCATGGGCTGATCTTGTGGCTTTCCCCGATGTTCACCAGGTCTCGGGTGCAGGTTATCGTTACATCTACGTTGATGAGTTCTGGTGGGATTCTATGCCGGAGAATGCACGCGAATCTTATATGGACTCCTGTGTAAGGGTCATTCAAGAATTGCATGACAATGCAGCGAATGGTTCTCGTTGGTTATTTGATATTAGCGAGTGTGGACTAGACACAGAATCCTGAACTGAATATTTTTTCTACCGGGTAAACATGAATTAACTGGCGTTTGAATTTCTTTGCTGCCTCCTTTCTGGCCTTTTAGTCATGCTTGACTGTGAATAACATAGGGTTATAATTCAGCCACTGAATTTTAGAAGGAGAAACATAGTGCAAGCGGAGCAATCGGACCGTGAGCTTGGACTGCTTACCGAGATCGAACGCGATCCGGATATCACCCAGGCGGGGTTGGCGACTAAACTTGGCGTTGCCGTAGGAACTGTAAATTGGCATCTCAAACGATTGACCGCCAAAGGGTATGTGAAGGTCAAGCGTGCGGAGCGGAAGAAACTGCGCTATATCATCACACCGGACGGACTTGCCCTGCGTGCTCGACTGACGGTGGCGTATATCGAGAATTCAATGACACTTTATCGCCAAGTACGGGAAGACGCACGGAGACTATTATCCTCTGTCCAGAGGAATAATGTGTCCGCTGTGCGAATTGTGGGTGACGGAGATATCGCTGACATATGCCGTTTAACCTGTCTGGAACTTGGCATCCGGGTCGTTGATGGTGAATCAAAGGAAAATGTGCCCATAATTATGGTCGAAGGTCGAGAGATCAATGTTATCGACAACAAGACTGGCGAGATTGGTATACCCCACCCAGGCAGTCAAATAACGCAGGAAGTGTAACGGTGTGTCTGATCAAGGATCGGTTGCATTGAATGACCGCCTGTAAGGGCGAGCGTAGAAATCTAAGAAGAGGTCAAGATGGCATCAAAATCAATGAACTCAGAATTCTGGAAGGATCGAAAGGTGTGCGTTACGGGAGGCGATGGTTTCCTCGGGTCCTACGTACTTGAAAAACTAGCCGAGCGGGGTGCAAATCAGGTTTTCGTGCCCAAGATTGAGGAATACAACATCGTCGAGCCCGAAGCGGTGAAACGATTGCTCGTCGACGCGAATCCAGATTTGGTTCTGCATTTAGCTGCTAACGTAGGGGGTATTGGAGCAAACCAGGCACGCCCAGCGGAATTCTTCTACGATAATCTCATGATGGGTGTCCAGTTGATGCATGAGGCTTGGAAAGCTGGTGTCTCAAAATTCGTCGCCATCGGGACCGTATGCGCCTACCCGAAATTTACGCCGGTGCCTTTCCGGGAGGAAACTCTCTGGGACGGATACCCTGAGGAGACCAACGCGCCGTACGGTCTGGCAAAGAAGATGCTCCTGGTCCAATCGCAATCCTACCGCCAGCAATACAACTTCAACTCGCTTTTTTTAATCCCGGTGAATCTTTACGGTCCTAGGGATAATTTCAATTTAGAGACTTCGCATGTCATTCCGGCATTGATCCGCAAGTGCTTCGAGGCGCAAGAACGAGGCGATGATGAAATTGTTGTGTGGGGAGATGGGTCGCCCACGCGTGAATTCCTTTACGCCGAAGACGCGGCAGAAGGAATACTGCTCGCGGCCGAGGGCTACAACTCTAGCGATCCCGTCAACCTTGGGTCGGGTGAAGAGATCAGCATAAAGGACCTGGTGACTAAGATCGTGGAGTTTACAGGGTTTGAAGGACGGCTGGTTTGGGATACCAGCCGCCCCAATGGGCAGCCTCGCCGGGGGTTAGACACTTCCAGGGCAAAGGAGCGATTTGGTTTTCAAGCGCAAGTCAAGCTTGAGGGTGGTTTGAAACGTACAGTTGAATGGTACCGTAAGGCGCGAGAGCAAGCCTGACGTTAAGGGAAAGTTGTGAACGAAACGACATCTTCACTTGAAAAACAAGAGGTAGAGAAGTTAACAGTCATCCAACCCTCGCGTGGGTGGGCGTGGATCGACATCCGTGAGCTATGGCGTTACCGTGAGCTCATCTACTTTCTCGTCTGGCGCGATATCAAGGTTCGCTACAAACAAACCTTGCTCGGTGCAGCCTGGGCTATCTTAAAGCCCTTCCTGAGCATGGTCATTTTCACGGTGATTTTCTCAGGCCTGGCGAATTTGGATACGGACGGTGCTCCGCCCCCTGTCTTCTATTTTTCCGGTCTGCTCCCATGGGTGCTTTTCCAGGATGGCGTTGCCAAAGCGGGGAACAGCCTTGTCACCGGCAGTAGCCTGATCACGAAAGTCTACTTCCCACGTATCGCGATTCCCCTGGCATCTGTCCTGTCCGGTGTTGTTGATTTTGCACTGTCTTTTCTCGTACTTATCGGAATGATGATTTATTACGGCGTCCGCCCTACGGATGCGATTTGGACATTACCCTTGTTCCTTCTTCTAGCATTAGTGACCGCTCTAGGTGTGGGGCTATGGCTTTCAGCGTTGAACGTGCAATACCGCGATGTGGGGTATGTAACGCCTTTTCTTCTCCAGGCGTGGATGTATGCATCGCCAGTGGTTTATTCGGCGACGTTGATCCCGGACGGCTGGGCGAGAATCGCCTACGGGCTTAACCCGATGGCGGGTGTGGTTCAAGGTTTTCGATGGGCGATCCTGGGAGTGGGGGAACCGCCATCGGGATTGATAATCCTTTCGATCGTGATGGCGATATCTCTTCTTATTAGCGGGATGCTCTACTTCAAACGGATGGAGCGAACCTTCGCCGATGTGGTGTAGCGACTGATGAATGATGCAATTAGGGTTGAGGATTTAGGGAAACGGTATCGAATCGGCGGTATGCCGAGTGGGTATCGGACATTGCGAGATGCTCTGGCGAGCAGCCTGCGCCGGTTGAGCCGCCGTGAACCCCCACCATCAAAAGACACAATCTGGGCTTTGAGACACATTAATTTCAATGTGGAGCGAGGGCAAGTGCTGGGTATTGTAGGCCGGAATGGCGCCGGGAAGAGCACACTCTTGAAGCTGCTCTCGCGCGTTACAGATCCGACAGAGGGAAAGGCGGAGATCTATGGGCGTGTGGGCTCGCTGCTTGAGGTCGGCACTGGTTTTCACCCCGAACTCACCGGACGGGAAAATATTTATCTCAATGGTGCCATCCTGGGCATGAAGCGCGCCGAGATCGAGCGCAAGTTCGAAGAAATCGTGGACTTCGCGGAGGTGCGAAAATTCATCGATACCCCCGTGAAACGCTATTCCAGCGGCATGTACCTTCGCCTTGCTTTCGCCGTAGCGGCTCATTTAGAGCCGGAGATTCTCGTCGTTGACGAGGTTCTGGCGGTCGGAGATGCAGAGTTTCAGCGCAAATGTCTGGGCAAGATGAGCGATGTTGCCCATGAGGGACGGACAGTACTTTTTGTCAGTCACAATATGTCGGCAATCCTGCGCCTAACCGAAGAGACGATTGTGCTGGATAAGGGGCAGATTGTAATGCGGGGTCCCACGCCTGAGGCCGTGGATTTCTACATGACCTCGGAAATGGCGCGTTCGGGGGAGCGCCGGTGGGAACCAGGCGACGATTACCAGACCAACAACCCGTTTCATCCGCTGGCCATTCGCGTTCTTGATTCTCAAGGAAGAGTAGCAGATCGAGTGCTCTCTTCCGAGGATTTCAGTGTGGAGTTCGAGTATGAGCTTCAGGAGGAGTTAACCGGTTTGCGAGTGGGGATGTACTTGGCTACAAGTCGAGGCGAGCAGGTTTTCACATCCTTTGATACGGATAATCCAGAGACATACGAACGTCTCACGGAACGACGCAAGGGTCACTATCTCAGCAGGTGCCGCATCCCACGCGATCTTCTCAACGGAGGAGTTTTCGTCCTCGGCGTTAATGCCAGCTCATTTCGGATTCGGTCCTACTTCACAGATGAACATGCGCTCACCTTCACCGTCGATCCGACGGGCGCACCAGGGAGTCAATGGGCTGAGTTTCGACGTGGACCTGTTCGCCCGGCACTGAACTGGGAAATCACCAAGGTTGTGTGATAACCATGCCATCAACCCGGTCTTGGATAAAAACGCTAGCCGGTCAGATTCCTATGACGGCAGAGTTGTACCAGAACCTTTTTGGGCGCGAGCGTCTGCCTGCGGACGGTTTTGAATTAAACCGCCTCAAGGGACATTTGCCCTCCTGGACTGCGGCTGTTGCCGAGGTTCGAAGGGGCGCAGAGAAGGCTGACCTTAAGCGCGTAGTGGTTTTCGGGTACCTCCATTGGTGGCTGGAGTACGCCACAGCGCTGGCCCTAATGCTTGTGGCGCAGGGTCATGAAGTAACGCTGGCATTCCTACCGTACCGCCGCTGGACGGATGAAGTCGCCGCGTTTGATATCCGCCGCCAACGCACGTATATCCAGCGCGTTTTAGCACAAGCGGCTCCAGTGTTGAAGTATCAGGATTTATCGGCAGTGCGCCCCGGAGAGCTTCCAGAAGCTTTGGAGCAATCGCTCCGACAGTTGTCCCACACGGATGTTCAATACACCTTGCAGCGAGAAGATGTCAACTTGAAGGAGGGCAGTTCCGAGGAAGCCCTTTTTGAATTACGACTTCGTCGGAACCGGACTGCGGCTGCAGGGATTTTCGAACTGCTCAACAAGGGTTCTTTCGATGCAATCGTGATACCCAATGGGAGCATTTTGGAGTTTGGCGCGGTTTATCGAACCGCGCGTCATCTGGGTGTGCCATCCATAACGTATGAATTTGGAGAACAGAGTGGGCGCATGTGGCTGAGTCAGAACGATGAAGTGATGAGGCAGGATACAAAAGCGCTCTGGGATGTTAGAGGGTCGATTCCCCTGGCTGATGCAGAGAGAGATGAGCTTCATTCGCTCCTTCAAGCCCGCCGGGGCGGAAAAACATGGGGGAATTTTGGTCGTCAATGGCAAACAGGGGAGAGCCACGGCGCAATGGGTGTCCGCCAAGTTTTGGGGCTAGATCCCGATCAGCCTGTCGTTCTGCTGGCGACAAACGTCGTTGGCGACAGTCTGGCGCTCAACAGGCAGATCTTTACCGACGGGATGTCAGATTGGCTTGAGCATACCGTTAAATATTTTGCAGAGCGATCTGATGCGCAGCTCGTCGTCCGCGTCCATCCGGGGGAGCTATTGGGCGCGGGGCATCCGTCTATTGAAATCGTGCGAAGCAGCCTCCCGGAGATGCCGGAGCATGTCGTTGTTGTACCGCCCGAGTCTGAGATAAACACCTACGACCTGATTGAACTTGCCCACTTGGGTCTTGTCTACACAACAACTACAGGATTGGAGATGGCATTGAGTGGAGTGCCGGTCATCACCGCAGGACAAACCCATTACCGCAGCAAGGGTTTCACAGACGATCCTTTGAGCCTGGAGGAGTATCTTAACTTGATTGAAAGTCGGCTCGGAGAACCACTTGGGCGCCGATTGGATGAGAACCAGGTAAACCTCGCCTGGCGGTACGCTCACCGTTTCTTCTTTGAGTATCCTTTTCGATTCCCCTGGCACTTGCTGCAGTTCTGGGATGATATGGCCTCGCATCCTCTGGAAGAGGTTATCCAATCGACCAGAGTTAAACCATATCTAGAGACCCTGAAAGTATTCACAGGTGAACCGATAAACTGGTTGAAACATGGTAATGAATGAAGATGAGGTGAAGTTAGTTAATTCTGAATCTGGCATCAAGCAGGGTGTGCGGGAGTTCTACGATTCGGTCGGTTGGAAGCAAATCGGCGATGACATCTATCAGAACGCTCGCTATGAAGATCTACGCCCGGTCTCACGGGAGTATATCCACCGCTGCCATCTGCGCGTTTCACGGCACTTAAATCGAGAAGGTGAGTACCTCCTCGATGCTGGTTCGGGTCCGATCCAATACCCAGAGTACTTAGAGTATTCCTCCGGTTTCCGGTACCGTGTCTGCCTGGATATTTCCATTTTGGCTTTAAAGGAAGCAAGAGAACGGATCGGGAGCCATGGGCTGTTTGTCGTGGGCGATGTGGCTAATTTACCCTTTAAGCGCAATGCCTTTGATGGGGTGGCCTCCCTGCATACGGTTCATCACTTGCCGGCAGAGGAGCAACGCCAGGCTTTCGAGGAACTGTACCGTGTCCTCAGCGTTGGCAATCGAGCAGTAGTTATTTACAGTTGGGGCGATCATGCACTCCTGGTTCGATTGACCCGGCTCCCTATCCAATTTGCTTTTGGCCTGTTGAGACTATACCAACGTCTGAGGCAAAAAGAGGATGAATATTCGCAACCGGCGAGTGCAGATGAGTCTGCCGAGACAGCCCGGATGGTACAACCTACGGGAACTTTTACGTATAAACATGATTACGATTGGGTATGTCGAGAATTGGAAGACATCCAGGGTCTACAAGTGGTCGTCTGGAGGAGCGTAAGCACTGCCTTTCTTCGGGCATTCATCCACAGGCTATTTCTTGGTAAGTGGTGGCTCCGCGTACTTTTTTGGACGGAGGAGAGAGCTCCGCGTCTACTCGGGCGGATAGGTCAATATCCCATGATCTTGTTTAAGAAACAAGTGGAAGTCGAGGACAGGTAATCGAGGTGAAACGCATGAACTGGAATGAGAAAGTTGTATTAATCACCGGCGGTACGGGCTCCTTTGGCCGGAAATTCACCAGGGTTCTGCTCGATGATTACAACCCGGTGAAGCTGATCGTGTTTAGCCGGGATGAACTCAAGCAGTATGAGATGAAGACTGCAGGTTTTGATAATCCGAACATAAGGTACTTCATCGGCGATGTGCGGGATTTGATGCGTTTGCGACGGGCGATGCAGGGTGTAGATATCGTCGTCCATGCCGCTGCGTTGAAGCAGGTGCCAGCTTGCGAATACAACCCCATTGAAGCCATCATGACCAACATCATTGGAGGGCGAAACGTCGTCGAAGCTGCGCTTGATACCGGGGTTGAGAAAGTGATGGCGCTGAGCACCGACAAGGCGGTAAACCCCATCAATCTGTATGGGGCGACGAAGCTGGCGGCGGAGAAACTGTTTATTCAGTCGAATGCGTATGCGGGTGGAACAGGGACGAGATTTTCATGCGTGCGTTATGGCAACGTCGTTGGCAGCCGGGGCAGCGTCGTCCCGGTCTTTGTAAACCAGCGATCGAAGGGGAAGATCACGATCACAGATGAACGAATGACGCGCTTCTGGCTCTCCTTGGAGGAGGGGGTACGTTTCACCATCCGCTGCATCGAGCAAATGGAGGGTGGGGAAGTATTTGTACCAAAAATCCCTTCGATGCGGGTTGTCGATCTCGCTAATGCCATCGCACCAGACACTGAGATTGAAGTGATAGGGATCCGTCCTGGGGAGAAACTGCACGAAGTATTAGTTTCAGAAGACGAAGCACGACACACTCTTGAATTGGAAGATATGTACGTTGTCGAACCACCGGCAGCGTTATGGTTTGGTCGCGGCTGGCGGGATCGAGGGAAACGACTGCCGGAGGGGTACCGATATACAAGCGATGGCAACGATCAATGGCTCGACGAGAGTAAAATTCGCGAGCTCGTTGAACCGTTTGAGAATCCAACAACGGAGTAACTCACAAGAATATGCCCCGTCTATTGATCACCGGCGCGAGCGGTTTACTGGGAGCTAACCTCGTCTTGACTGCTCACGAGGCGTACGAGGTAATGGCTGTCTACCATCGGCATCCCATCGAACTGAAGGGAGTCCAATCAAAGTCGGCAGATCTGAGTCAGCAAGGCAGATCGAAAGAGTTGTTCGATCGTTTTCAACCAGATTGGGTAATCCACTGTGCAGCGGATACGTCTATCGATGAACTTGAAAGTAACCCTAAGCGTGCATTTCGTATGAACAGGGATATGGCAGCTAACGTAGCTGAAGCCGCAAAGGAAACCGGAGCCAAGCTGGTCCACATATCGACTGACGCCGTCTTCGATGGTATTTCGGGGTCCTACCGGGAGGATGACCCAACCGAACCGGTGAACGTCTATGGGAAGAGTAAACTCACGGGAGAGCAAGCTGTGCAAGCGCTCTGCCCTGAAGCTTTGATCATCCGTACAAATATATTTGGCTGGAATGCTCAACCGAAGAGTTCTTTAGCGGAGTGGTTTATCGATAACCTTATGCAAGGGGTCTCATGCAAGGGGTTTGTTGATGTGTATTTCAATCCATTACTCGTAAATCAACTGTGGGTAATCATCAATAGTTTAATGAGATTAGATTTGGGTGGAGTATTTCATGTGGGATCGGATCAATGTATATCAAAGTACGAGTTTGGCGTCCGACTTGCTGAATCCTTTGATCTAAACAAGGAGCTCATTAGCGCCGTTGAGATTGAGACGGGAAATTTGCGAGCGCCCCGTCCAAAAAACACTTGCCTTGATTGCTCTAAGATTAGGAAAGTTATTAACGTAGAATTACTGGATTTAGAATCAAATATTAGTTTCTTCCATAGACTTGAGCAATCGGGTTATGTTGAAGATATCAGGAAAATGGCTATCCAATAATTCGTCCACACCGCAGAGCTTGAGGATATACAAGATGTATGAACTGCTTGAGATCTCATTGGCTGACACCCAGCGCTTGTTGTCGTACAAAAGGGATCTGGATCTAGAAATCCATCTAAACATTAAGGGTTTTGACTACGGCTGGATTTTGAATTCAGTAGAGTGGAAACCGGAGATGAAGGTTTTAGATGTCGGAGCCGGTTACTCTCGATTACCTTTGCATATTGCGCGAACATTTGGCTGTGAGGTTTGGTCAGTCGATGATTTCGGTTTTGGTGATGATGGGTATTGGGCGCGGAACCAGGATCCAAATGCATATATTCGAGAGAATTCGGATGTGAGATTCATCCTTGAGAAGGTTGGCAAATCCCAAAAATCAAGTCTTCCAGAAAATTACTTTGATGTCATTTATAGTGCGTCTGCATTGGAGCATATTGAGCCATCCCAAGTGCCTGGTGTGTGGTTGCACATGAGCAAGATTCTCAAATCTGGTGGTCTGATGCTGCATGCGCTCGATATCGCCTTCCCTACTAGTAGAGGATGGCCGCATGTCCTTATGGCAGAAGCCTTTGATGTTCTCTATCCCCTGCTCCCTAAAAGTATTCGCACGAGGTATCTTTATGAAACACCGAAATCTTATATTCGACATATCGCTAAAACCATTGAAATTAACACATTCGGTAGACTTGGAGATGTTGGCATTGTAAACATGGTTATAAATCCGGAGATTGTTACAGAGCCCCTAGATTACACACTCAACCGTATGATCAAGGATGGCGACGAAACGGCGAGATATTTTAGAGTAGGCTCGCTGCAAATTGCTTTAAAGAAAAGATGATCGAGGAAGGTTAATATTATGATGCAAATCGCGATTGAGGACCGTCTTGTAGGCGAGTCATACCCTGTTTATTTTATCGCTGACATCGCCGCGAACCATGACGGCGACTTAGAACGGGCGAAGATGCTTATCCGAATGGCGAAGGATGCAGGCGCAGAAGCGGCGAAATTCCAAAACTTTAGCGCGCCGAAAATCGTTTCGGATTACGGTTTCAAGACCTTGGGAAGTCAGTTGTCCCATCAGACTAAGTGGAAGAAATCCGTGTTCGAAGTCTATCAAGACGCATCCGTCCCCTGGGATTGGACACCCATCTTGAAGGAAGAGTGCGATAAAGTAGGCATTCACTATTTCTCTTCCCCCTATGATTTTGAAACCATCGACATGCTTGACCCCTTTGTCCCAGCCTTTAAGGCGGGTTCTGGATTGATGAGTTGGCCCGAAGCGCTGGTTTATATGGCCAGCAAAGGAAAGCCCATAATCATGGCAACGGGCGCGAGCGAGTTGGGCGAAGTGGTAGAGAACGTAAGCGCTGTTCTGGAAGTAAATCCAGATCTCGTGTTGATGCAATGTAACACTAATTACACCGCCAACCTGGAGAACTTCGATCATATCCACTTGAATGTGCTGAAGACGTACGCATCACTCTTCCCGGATGTTGTCTTGGGCTTATCGGACCACACTCCGGGTCATGCGACGGTTCTTGGAGCCGTCACCTTAGGTGCACGAGCGGTTGAGAAGCATTTTACGGATGACAACGACCGCGAGGGTCCAGACCATAAATTTGCTTTGGATCCAGATGCCTGGGTGGAGATGGTCGATAGAACACGCGAACTCGAGCGTGCATTTGGTTCTTCTGTTAAACGTGTAGCAGACAATGAGAAGGAGACAGTGGTCCTTCAGCGGCGGTGTCTTAGGGCGGCGCGCGACATCAAAGTAAATGAGGTGCTCACGGGAGAGATGATCGATGTTCTGCGGCCGGCCACGCCAGGTGCGATCCCACCTAAAGAGATCGGGGCCGTTGTTGGCACAAAGGCAGCGGAAGATATCACGACGGGAGAGGCGCTGTTCTGGACGAAGCTGGTGGGCGATTGAGGGTTTTGTATTTCACACGCGGCTTCGGGCCGCACGATCAGCGTTTTGTCTCCGCTCTGCTTGAGCTGGGGCATGAAGTCATCTATCTTAGCTTGATGGCCAACAGGGATGGCTTGACTGGAAGCACGTTTTCAAACCGAGTCCACATAGAGGAAGCTCTCGTAGGAGACGGGGATCTTGGATGGTTTGACTTAATGAGACTGATTTCGAAGACGAAGGAAACCCTCCGGCGGGTTCGTCCAGATGTGGTTCATGCAGGACCGATCCAGAAATCGGCGTTGCTGACCGCATTAGCGGGCTACCACCCACTGGTCAGTATGTCGTGGGGGTCAGATCTGCTGATGGATGCTCGTCGCGGGATTGGACGTTGGGGGGCAAAACTCACACTTAACCGCAGTGATGCACTGTTGTGCGATTGTCAGGCGGTGAAGGAAAGGGCGCGAGCTTTAGGTATGCCGTCGGAGCGGATCGTCGTTTTCCCATGGGGTGTGAATCTCAGTCATTTCAATCCGCAAGGATCCGCTGAAGCGCGTCAGAGATTAGGCTGGGATCCGAATTTCGTCCTGTTATCCGCGCGGATGTGGGAACCGATTTATGGCGTTGATCTACTGGTCAAGGCATTCGTCCAAGCGGCGAAGCGGCTCCCCAAGCTTAGGTTAATTATGCTCGGCGATGGCTCTCAACGTACTTTGATCCATGATTTATTGGCAGATGCCGGACTAGAGGAACGAGTTCACTTCGCGGGTATGATTGCGAACGCTTCCCTACCGGATTACTATCGCTCGGCGGATTTATACATCAGTGCTTCACACAGCGATGGCAGCTCGGTGTCCCTTCTGGAAGCGATGGCTTGTGGCTTGCCATCCGTGGTTTCCAATATCCCCGGGAACATGGAATGGGTGAAGCATGGTGAGACGGGCTGGTTTTTTGCTGACAGAGCGGTTGATGAGTTGACTCAGGGGATTTTCACAGCGGGCCAACATAAGGATAATTTGAAATCAATGGGGCAGATAGCTCGAGATGTGGTTGAGGCGCGAGCGGATTGGAACAAGAATTATCCAAAGATGACCGAGGCGTATCAGATGGCAATCGATTACGCGAACAGACGGGTGATGTGAACAAGCAGCGAGTAGTAGGGATCATCCAGGCTCGTATGAGTTCTAACCGACTTCCTGGTAAGGTTTTGCTGGATATCGGTGGTGAGCCCATGCTCATGAGGGTGTTTACCCGAGCAAGACGGGCGAAACGACTAGACGAAGTGGTTATTGCCACGAGTGTGGACGTTGAGGATGAACCGATTTTGCGCTTATGCGAGGAGAGAGGCGTCCCATATTCACGCGGAAGTGTATTGGATGTACTCGATCGCTTCAAGAATGCAGCCCGAGAGCACGGTGCGGAGATTGTCGTCAGGCTCACGGCGGATTGCCCGGTGATCGATCCGGTCTTGATTGATCAAACTGTAGATGCATTTCTCGCGTCTGATCCACCAGTTGATTTAGCAGTCAATCGCTTGCCGTGGGATCGGACATTCCCAATTGGGCTTGATACAGAGGTGTGTGCCAGCTCAACATTGGAAATCGCCTGGCGTGAAGCAGATGAGCCGCACCAGCGTGAACATGTCATGCCTTTCTTATACGAGAACCCTGAACGCTTTAGAATTTTGCATGTTCGGAACGAAAAGGATTACGGTCGATTGCGCTGGACGGTGGATACCGCAGATGATCTGACTTTCATCCGTGAAATCTACGCTCGCTTTGGTGGGCGTGATGATTTCACGTGGGGTGATGTATTAGCTTTACTTGAGAAGGAACCAGAACTTGCGGAGATCAACGCACATGTCCAGCACAAATCACACCTGGATGTTGGCTGAGATGATTGAGTTCATTGGCGATAAAAATCCGAGGAAGAAATCTGGATGCTGACGATATTCAGCGCGCCTAAACCTTTTTCTGACCCGCATATTGCGCGAATACAGCGAAACGCGATCGCTTCTTGGCTGCACCTTGGTGAGGAAGTTGAGGTCCTACTTATTGGAGACGAGCTAGGGCTGGCGGAAGTAGGAGCTGAACTCGGGGTTAAGGTGCTTCGAGATGTAGAGAGGAACGAGGAAGGCACCCCGCTCATCTCCTCAATATTCCAATTGGCGAGCCGTGAGTCGCAACACCCCTTTCTCTGTTATGCAAACGCCGATATCCTGCTTTTTGAAGATCTCATAGATGCAGTTCAACATATCTCATCTCGGTTCAATGACTTTCTTATCCTTGGGCAACGATGGGATCTTGATCTAGAGCAGGAGCTAACCTTTGACGAGGGTTGGCCGCGGAGATTAATGGAGAATGTGCAGTCGCGAGGGCGAAGACACCCACCAATGGGCAGCGATTACTTCATCTTTCGGAAGGAGTTGTTTCAAGATATCCCAGCCTTCGCATTGGGCAGAGCGGGGTGGGATAATTGGATGATCTACGCGGGACGGAGAGCCGGCGTCCCGGTCGTCGATGCCAGTGAAGCGATTACCGTGGTCCATCAGAATCATGATTATCAACATCTTCCGAACAACCAACCCCACTACCGCTTACCGGAAAGTCTACGTAATATCGAGTTAGGCGGTGGCCGCGAGACTATATTCAATCTGTCGGATGCGACCTGGCGCATGGACCAAGAATCGCTTCTTCGGAATTATCCAATGCGGATAGGTATTAGACGCTGGGTGGAAACGGAATGTATCAGCCGATTTGGACCAGGGCGATCGGCGCGGGTGATACAGCGACTTCTACACCCGATCCAGACTCTTCGTCAGTCAAAGGATGTCTTATGGCGCAGACTGAATAGCAAAGAAGCAAGTTCGAATAATTCACCTACTATAGACGGGAGTCGAGGATCTTAAGATGGGGCGAGTAGGAATGAACCCGGCGCGAAACCGGGTGAGCGATTATCGACCGGCCAAGGTTACCCTGGCTGTGCTGACCTCAATTCCGCATCATGTTGGGTACTTCAGCGGACGGTTCGATGTCTTGAAGCTCTGCCTGGCTAGTCTGGTGAAACATACGGAAGACCCTCACGACTTATTGGTTTTCGATAATGACAGTTGTGGAGAAGTGAAAGACTTCCTCCGCGACATGCAAGAGCAGGGAGTGATACGCTTCCTGGTAAGCAGCAGTGAAAATGTCGGAAAACTCGGTGCCTTGCAGCTAATTTCCCAAGTCGCACCAGGAGAGATCATTGCCTATTGCGACGATGATACCTTTTTCTATCCTGGATGGCTTTCGGCTCACATTGAGCTGATGGAGTGGTTCCCTAAAGTGGGTGTCGTTAGTGGGATGATATGGCGAACATTGTATGATCACGGGATACGCGGGAACATGCAGATGGCAGAACATGACCCAGATATTGATCTAATATTTGGACAGAATATACCCGAGCAGTGGGAAATCGACTATGCGATCTCTTTGGGTCGTGATCTTCAACCCCATTTGGATCTCATACGGCAATTGGAGGACATCATTATTGAGCGGGATGGCGTTCGTGCCTTTGCTGCCGCGGGACACAGTCAGTTTGTCATCCGTAAGGAGATCTTACAAAATTTCCTCCCAGATCAATGGACGGGTCGGATGATGGGGGGAATGATGGACTTTGATAACGCGGTAGCGGATGCCGGTTACTTGCGGCTTTCAACCTCCGAGCGAACAACCCGGAATATCGGTGGGTTGATTACGGAGGACATTGCGGACGAGGCTAGGCGACTATCATTACCCATTGATGAGAAATCTTGGGAGAACACAGATCTTCGGAAGGCATCAATGGCTACCAGGTTCCTCCGCTGGAGTCCCATCCGCTGGTTCCTGCAAGGTCTTTACAATCGACTCTTCTGGCTGCTTTCCAATCAATCGGGGGAGTGGTTCGACGAGGCTGATGTATTGGACAATCAAGCCGAATAAATAAGAGAACAGACGATCCTACAGCGATATCCTAAATCGATGGGAGTCTCTGCGAAAGCAGTTTATTTAGGGGCAACTTTTCAGGGAGCGAGCATGGTAGAAATGGGGTTGAAATTAGCATGAGAAAGGGACAAAACCCAGCCAAATTTGTAAAACATGTTGCCAAACCGAAGCGCATAACGGTTGCGGTACTTACATACATCCCATTTCTAAGTGGTTACTATGCCGAATCCCTGGACGTTCTGACAGCTTGCCTTAACAGCCTTTGGCAAAACACAACTCTCCCCTTTGATCTTATGATATTCGATAACGGAAGCTGTCCTGAGGTCGTAGGGTTTTTACAACACGCATTCCAAGAGGGAAGAATTCAATATCTTGTTCTCTCGGAGAAGAATCTGGGAAAGGGGGGAGCTTGGAACGTTATTTTCGAAGCGGCTCCTGGCGAGATCCTTGCCTATACCGATAGCGACGCCTATTTCCATTCCGGCTGGTTAGAAGCTTCGCTTGAAGTCCTCGAGATGTTCCCTAATGTGGGAATGGTCACAAGCCGACCTTTTCGAACGCCACCAGAATTATTCTCAAAGACCATCGAGTGGGCAGAGGCCGCGCCTGATGTAGATATTGAACGAGGTCAATATATCCCATGGGAAGCTTTCCGGGAGTTCGATATGAGCTTGGGGCAGGATGAAGATGAAGTACGGGCACGATATACTTCTACAGAGGATGTCCGTCTTACCTATCGAGGCACTACAGCCTATGTGGGAGCATCCCATTGGCAATTTGTAGCGTGGAAGCCGGTTATTCGTCAATTTACACCGTTCGAGATGAATCGACCGATGGGCCAGGTTCGAGAGTTAGATCGAATGGTGGACCAAGCCGGATTGCTTCGCCTTATGACGTCCGAGCCTTTGGCGATGAACATGAGCAACACACTGCAATCGATCCCTGAAGAGGGTACTTCTCGCGGCTCTAAAGTTCAATCTCGTTCTCTAGGTATGATGATCCTGGAAATTCCACTTATTAAACGGTTGTTACTCTTCATCTATAACCGGATCTTCCGTTGGTATTACTCAAAATAATGCAATATTAAGTTTGCTGAATATTAGGATTGGAATGGGTAGCAAAACAATATTTATTACGGCAGATCATGGCCTGGCCATTGTTTACTTCCTGCAGACGGAAGTTTATAAAACGCTGCAGGAAGGCGGCGCCGAAATCGTGGTTCTAACGGATGATGGCCTCGTTGAACAAATTTCCCAACGCTTTCAGGATACAGGTGTGATCATTGAGGGGATGCGTCTGGCGCAGGTGCGGGAGTATGAGCGAGTCTCTTCAGACTTACAGTGGTGGCTGGGTTTTCTGCGCAGGGTAGGGGGCTCGAATCGAATCAACACCACGGCAATGGATAGCTATGTTGACCAGGTTTTAGTTGAAGCTTCCCCACGGCAAGTTCCAGTTCTGCCTTTTGCATGGTTGCTCTTGTTGCTATTACGCCGTTCTGCGCGGGTTCGCCAAGCTCTTGTGGACTATCAACGGAAGTTCACCGCGAATATCTACGATGATCTTTTTGAGCGATATCAACCCTACCTTGTTGTCGGGAGCACACCGGGATGGCGGCAGGACCGCTATCTACTTCGGGAGGCGGCTGCGCGTGGAGTACGCACCGCCTCAATCATCCTGGGTTGGGATAACCCGAGCAGCTACAGCCTGTCGGGAGCGCCCGTTGACAGCATTACTTGCTGGTCCGAAATTCAGAAAGAAGAACTAATACTTGGATCCGATTGGCTTCCAGAGGACGTGAGTATTGGAGGAATCCCGATCTATGATGGGTACTTCAAGAAACAGTGGTTGATGCCGCGCGAGGATTATTTCAGATTGCACGATTTGGATCCTGATCGAAAGTTGCTCTCCTACGCATGCAGCTTTATAAGTTTCTCGCCGAATTATCAGAACATTGAAGCCTTGGCGGAATTGGTTTCTTCAGATGCTCTTGTCGAACCGTCTCAGTTGCTGGTCAGATTACATCCGAATCACTTCTGGGACAATTGGCTGTTTCAAGATGAGCGAGAGCGAATTTACAAGCTGGCGAGTGAACTGCCTCACGTACACGTTGTAGAGCCGGTGCCGATCGGCGGCGAGCTAGGCTACTATTCTGGTGAGGACATGCCTGAGAAGGCTTCGATGATGGCACACGCGGACGTCTTTCTCACTGTGTATTCAACCATGGTCGTTGAAGCGGCGATTCACGATCGACCGGTCGTGAGTGTATGCATCGACGCACCAAAAGGGTGGGGATACGTCAGAAAGTTTTACCTGCGGAAATATTCCCTTCCGCTCTCGAAAATCGGCGACTGGCCTACGCATGACCGATTCCGAAAATCGGGAGCTGGAAAAGTTGTTTACGATATTGCCCAACTGCAGGAAGCTATCAATAGCTATTTGAAACATCCGGGTGCCGACTCGGAGAATCGCAGGTCCTTTATCGAGCGAGAAGTGACGTTCACAGATGGCAGTGCAGGTCGGCGAACGGGCGAGATACTGCTTTCGATGCTTGAGGATGGAGCAAAATGAAGTTTATGATCGCTGGTCTTGGTTCAATTGGTCGCCGACACTTGAGAAATCTCAAGGCGTTAGGCGAGGAAGATATTGTGCTCTACCGTTCGGGTCAGAGTACGCTTCAAGATGATGAGTTAGGCGGATACATCACAGAAACGGAACTCAATGCTGCTTTAGCCCATAAACCTGATGCTGTGATCGTGTCCAATCCAACGGCTTTGCATCTCGATGTGGCCATCCCAGCGGCTGAAGCGGGTTGTCATCTCTTGCTCGAGAAACCCATCTCGCACGACCTGGATCGTGTGGATGAACTGCTGGCAGCAGTTAAGCGCGGCGGCGGCAAGGTGTTGGTTGGCTATCAGTTTCGCTTTCATCCCGGGCTGCAGGATGTGAAGCGATGGTTGATAGAGGGGCGGATTGGCAAACCGATCAGCGCGCATGCACATTGGGGGGAGTACTTACCCGACTGGCACCCATGGGAGGATTATCGCCAATCTTACGCCGCCCGGCGAGATCTCGGTGGAGGGGTCGTTCTGACACTCTGCCATCCCTTCGATTATCTGCGCTGGCTGATGGGTGAGGTAATTTCTGTGGCAAGTTGGACAGGTCAAATAGGGAAGTTAGATCTTGAAGTCGAAGATATTACGGAAGCGATCCTAGAATTCGATTCGGGGGCTGTCGGGCACGTCCATTTAGACTACTTCCAGAGACCGCCCGCACATAGGCTCGAGATTGTCGGAACAGAGGGTACGATTCGCTGGGATAATGCAGATGGGTATGCGAGCATCTATCGGATTGCGGAAGGTAAATGGGAAAGCAGCTCACTTGCAGACGGTTTTGACAGGAACGCTTTGTTCATGGCTGAGATGAAGCACTTTATTGATGCCGCCAGGGGTGATGTAGAACCAGTGTGTCCCTTAGATGATGGAGTCCGGACTCTTAAGTTAGCACTTGCGGTTCTTTCATCTGAAAATGGAGATCTTATCTAGATTGTTGAGGATCGAATAAGATTTACACATATTTCCAGAGAATAGGATAACATCTTCTCTTGCTGAAAGGCGTGATGTGTTAAAACCTCAATGGAAGGAAATTATTCAAAGCACTTGGAGCGCTAGACTTTAAAGTGGGAAAAATGGACCGGAGGACATCAGCGATTAGTAGTTATAACAAATATTGGGGGGCAATCGCCATTGCTGCACTTTGTATTGTGGGCGTGATTTTGATTCTTTACTTCACGCGTTCAAGCCCTGGAGTGAGCGGCGATTCTGTCTGGTACATGATGGGTGCAGAAAATATGCTGGCGGGCAATGGGTACAGCCGGACGTCTGGAGGGGGCGAGATCAAGCCGATTGTAGGGTTTCCGCCGTTCTTCTCGATGGTGCTTGCCGGTTTAGGAACCATGGGTTTAGATTTGTTTGTGGGCTTGAGATGGTTAAATGCGCTCATGTTTGGAATGAGTGCTTTCCTCATCTGGAGACTCATCCTTCAATATACCGGGTCGAAGTGGGTTTCATTAGCCGGCGCGGTCTTGTTCTTAGGAAGTTCATCGCTCATTAAATACCACAGCTGGGTAATGTCGGAGGGGCTTTACATCCTCTTGCAGCTCACTGTTTTCTCTTTACTTATCGCATATATTAATTCTGAAAAAAAGATCTTATGGGTATTAGCGGCCGTAATAACTGGAGCTGGGATACTAACGAAGTATATCGGTCTCAGCCTTCTGTTTTCAGGTGCACTTACGATATTTTTCTTCAGCAAGAAAAGCTGGAAAGCGAAGTTACTCAATTCGCTTCTTTACATCTTCGTTGCATCCTTGCCGGTTGTGGTTTGGTTTATGAGGAACTCCACTTTGGGTGGTAATCTCACCAATAGGACTTTTACTTATCATCCGATGAGGTTAGATTTACTCGAAATATATAAATACGAAATCGGAAACTGGTTTCTTCTTCATAGATTCATAGCTTGGGACCAAAGATTCCTACTAGTGGCATTAATAGCAGTAATTGGGCCATTGTACTTTCTATACGTGCAGTTTAATAGATGGGGATCAAAACAGCCCACGCTTCAAAATAATACTCGCGTACTTCCATGGCTGCTAATTTTCAATACCATAGCTTTCTTGATGATACTGGTTATAAATTCAACATTTCTGGATGCTGCCACGACACCGTCAGCTCCAGAGAGATATCTCGTACCTTTGTATGTCACATCAATAATCCTTATTCTTATTACGACTTATGACCTTATTACCCATTCGCGTTTAAAAACTGTGTTAGCCCCCGCGCTTGCGGCAGTTCTGATATCCATCACCTTTTTACATATCCAGAACTCCTTTGATCTATACGGAAAAAATGGAGTTGATTTAGGGTATCAATCATTGAAAGCGCAGAATCCAAGTCTGGTTGCAGGGTTACAGGGTATTAGCCAGGATCGAATTTTATATTCGGATAATCCCGAGCGGACATACGCGCTTACTGGTAGAACGGCATATTTCTTTCCCGTCGAATATAGCAGATATACTCAACAGTCAAACCCAAACTATTTTGAGCAAATCGATCAGATACGTGTTGGGCTGCAGGCAGGCGGTAGACTTATCATTTTCGGCGATATCGAAGAAGATCGAGAAGGAGTGCTCGATCTTCTCGATTTGGTAACCCTGGAATCATTTCAGGGTGCGACGGTCTATGGTTATCGGGACAATTGATTAGAGGCATTGCAGATCATCCGGGCTGGTCAGTATCAGGATGGGGTTTGAACAGAGAAATGGAGTTGTAACGGAACTCAATTCCTTTGTATGTACAAATCCTATAGAGCAGAAAGGCAAACGAGCCAGTGAAGACACTTAATCGAGGTTGAGTGACTATGCCTAAAGAGACGATCCAAGAATCTTCCATACAGGAAATTTCCGTGGTCCTGCCGATCTTCAATGAGGCAACCACAATTAATCGGGTGCTAGCGAGTGTGATTGAGAAGCTTAAGTCAGAAGGCGCTGACTTCGAGGTGATTGCTGTCGATGATGGGTCAACGGACGGGACACCCGAACAATTGACAGCGCTTCGAAAGTTATACCCGAAGCATGTTAGGGTTGTGCGGCACTTAATCAATCGTGGAAATGGCGCAGCCCTAAGGTCTGGAACACGAATTGCGAAGGGCTCAATCATTGTATATATGGATGCCGATGGGCAGCATACGCCCGATGATATTCACAAGTTGCTCGATTTGATTCCTCCTTATGACTTGGTTATTGGTTCACGCACCAAAGAGTATCAAAGCAGTTGGTACCGAAGAATTGCTAACAATTTCTATAACCGATTTGCTAGCTGGTTGTCGCAAACCGAGGTAAAAGATTTAACCTCTGGGTTTCGCGCAATGCGGCGGGAGGCAGTCGTACATTTTCTTCCATTATTCCCGAATGGTTTCTCTGCGCCAACGACAACGACGCTGGCATTCCTCAAAGCAGGTTACAATGTCGCCTTTTTGCCCATCCATGTGGGAAAGAGAGCTGCAGGAAAAAGTAAAATTAATATTTGGAGTGATGGTGCTCAGTTCCTTTTGATTATCTTGAGGATGATCATGCTTTATGATCCGCTGAGGATCTTCTTCCCGGCGGGTGTGATGCTCAGCTTGCTAGGCTTCTTAGCGGGGCTTGCGGGGATACTGAACGCTCATCGATTGGTCCTGTCCAACTCCGCGATTTTACTTTTCCTAGCAGCGATCCTGACCTGGCTCTTAGGATTAATCGCAAGTCAGGTGGCGAGCACGTTGATTCATTATCACGGTGATGAAACGATCATTGTTGACGATTCCCCGTATGACCTTAGTTCATCCGATTGAGACTCGATCAAGTTTATAAAGGAACTGGTATCTAAACTGTCGACTGCTGTGCCGATCTTCCTCTGCCGAGAGGAGAGATTTGAAATATCCTCAAATTAACAGAACGATGTGACATTGTCAGTTGGAAAAGGCGGCATATTTCCAGCTTCGTACATCAAATATATCTTTGACAATTCCTTTAAATCAGTAGAAATTCTCCTGGACGCTGAAGGATGCCCATGCCCCGCCTGGGAGACGCCCACGTCCCGTACAACCCCCCTCTAATTTCATACAATCAATCTAAGAACTGCGATCCGAAATGCGGATTATTCCACTTATCTCAGGAGTTTCCATGCTTCCAGAACCCACGGTTACATGCCCCAACGACCATATCAGCTGCACCCTGAAGCAGGGCGCAGCTCCAGGGATGCGATGCCGCATGTGTGGAGAAACGCTCGAGAGAGCTGATCTCAGATGTATCGAGTACGGGTTCTTTTTCATGATGCCACACACAAAAAGTGATTTAGCTGCTGTTCATAATATGATTTGTTATTGGCCCATATTCTGGGGTCGAATCCAGACTAAACACAAAATTCCCATCATCTTAGTTCTTGATCAAAACGGCTCATTTTCTTGAATAAAGAAGGTTCTGGGATTGATAGACAGCACGAAAAATAAACAAACGGCTAACTAACGCTTCTCCGGAAGATTCTATGAAAGAATTGTGGCATACATGCTTGGCTTTCAAACACAGGAGGTTCACATGGAAAAGAGCAATAGAAACGAGAAAGCAGCCCAGGAGGGAAACAACAGCTGTTATCAGGGCGTTCGTCTGACATATTCCTCATCGTTCTTTCGCAACCTTCCAAAGTCTGAATCTCCTATTGTTAGAGTGGGAGCCTCACATGGCCGCACCGACAGCGCTCTCCGGATCTTGTTTTGGCTGGCAAATTTGGAGTATCTCACTGCTGATAATTTCTGTGCACTAGAGAATGAGCTCCGGCAGTCGATCATTGATAGTCTAGAACATCTGGAAAGTGAAAAACATATACAAAAACTGGTACTTCTCAGTGGGGAAGAGAAGGATCAGGTCTGTGTTTACTGTCTTGATACGAAAGGCGCTAAGGAGGCTTCCAAGCTCATCAGTCAAAAAGTGCAGAAACCTCCGAAAAACGAGCGTAATTCTATCAACCTTATCCACGATATTGCCGTAAGTGAGGCAATGGTTGGTTTGATTGTAGGCTTGGGAATTGGTCGATTAGACACCCTCTTAGTTGGCAGAAGACTCAAGAAGAGAATAGGGTTCGTTTCTCGTCGGGATGGTTACTACCCAGACGCGTATATTGGATTTTACGTCGATGAGGAAACTCGGATTATTCGTCATCTTTTTCTTGAAGTTGATCGCGGTAGCGAGTTTCCTAATCAACTGAGATCGAAATTTCATAGGCTTGATAAGTACTATCGCGAGCGTCATCGGTTAGTGTTCAACTCAAACCGCTTGTTGGTCTGTGTAACTGTCCCAGATAGGAAGCGGCTTGAGAAAATGTGTGAGGTGGTCCACGAAGTCAATTGCTGCGTGAGGGTTTTTGTAGGTCTTCACCAAGAGATTAGCGATAGCCGATCATCGAGTGGGGGGTGGATAGATGCTTTAACTAAAGGAAGTAAAAATTTATTGGAGAAGGTAGCAGATCAGGAAAGGAGTTAATGATGAATAATTCGAACGGTAACCACAGAAACCCATTTGACAATGGAATAAGGATGATTGTGATCTTAGTCATTGGACTTGAGGTGATCTTTATAATCGCGAAAATGTGCGGGTTTGAGATGGCAATTTTCCCGATTTTGGGCTTGCTGATTATCGCAGTACCTGGTGGAGTATATTTGCTTGGTCAGTTGGCGACTAAGTTTGTTATAGCTGGCATCGTAAACTTTCGAAAACGTGACTCAACTGGAATTGTGCTCGGTGAAACCAGTGGTTGGCCATCGGTTTCAATCTTCCTTGAGGAGGACGAAAGGGAAGGTCATATGGCTATTCTTGGTCGAACCGGAAGCGGGAAATCTACTCAGATGAAGGCTATGATAGATCAGGATATCTTGAACTCCCAACCCCTTATCCTTATCGACCCCCACACATCGGTCGCACATCATACCGTAGATAGATGCGTTACTCATAACCGCATCCCTATATTGCTTGAGCCTGATACAGAGTTCATGAATACCTTGAATCTCTTAGAAACGGGTCCAGGCTACGGCCCCAGTGATGCCGCGAAAACGGTTATGGAGGGTATTGTTCAGGCATATCTGGCGTACGAGCATGAGATACCCACAAAGATTAAGCATCTACTTGAGACAGCAGTTTACCTGCTATCCGCAGTTGATGATGGATATACGCTTCTTGAGCTTCGGCGGTGGATGATTCAGCCTCAATTCAGAAATGATGTGGCGGTAAGGGTAGCAGAGAAATCGGAGTCAAGTCGCTGGCTCGAAGCGAGCCATGCTCTTGGAAATTTAGAGTGGTACAACAGTCTTACCGCCTTCCAAAAGCATGATCAAATGCAATCTTCATGGACAAGGGTTGCTGCCTTCCTGGATCATCCAGATATTCGCAAGATGCTAGGTTGTTCCAAGAGTTCTTTCGATTTTGAACAGGTAAGAAATGGAAGACCGCTTGTTGTGAGCATCAGTGATCGAACAGTTCATCGCGATTCAAAAGTAGTTAATGCCGTAATCTTAACTTGGATAACACAGAAATTGCTAGAAGGTTCGATGGATATCTGGAGTGCTCGTCCAATTAGTCTCTTTGTGGATGAACTTGTTGAGATCTCACCTGAATCTTTTGAGCGCGTGCTGCTACATGGAAGAAAATGTGGGGTGCACCTTACGTGTATTGTGCAGGCACAGACGATGCTCGATCACAGGTTATTTCGAACAGTGATGGCAAATATGTCCAACTTAGTCATCTTTGCCTCGAGTGGTCCAGGTGTTGAAGCCCTTAGTCGAGAGATTATCCGACCACTTGATGCCGAGAGTAAGGATGGTGCTGTGAATAGTTACATGGAGTTGAATAGACAAATCCATGCAATGGCGTCAAGAATCCGGGATTTAAGGAAGCATGAATTCCTCAATTGGAACGCACATCGTCCAGGCCCTCCATTACACTGCAAGACACCTGAAGTCCGCTGGAATCCTTTCGAGGTTGTTAAACTGAGTCGTACGCATGCACTGCGTCAAGTTGGGAGACCCGTTCGAGATATTGAAGAAGAGATACGAGAAAGAACAGAGGACCTGGACGCGCGATATGGCAGGTTACATTCTTTTGGTGGGCCTGAACGATCAGACTTTGTTGCGCCTTGGTAGGGAAAAGGGCAGTCAGGATCTCTTTAAATGGTATAGGGAGTCTCAAGCAGCTAATTCCCGTTGGTAATGTGACTTGAAGATCAATTGTTAAGGTGATAATTACCAGTCCGTATTCTTATGATTTTTCAGAATTGTCAAAACTCAAGTCCTCAAAAGGATTCGATAAAATTGGTTAAAGTGTCAATGAGGAATGATGTGATTCCAGGGAATGCTAAGCGGATATTTTCTCGGCGAGGATGAACGTCCAAAGTACGGGGGTTTCAACTTTTACGATCCGAAAGTATTCGCTGATAAGTGTCTTGAAACTCCGCACTGACCAGTGGTTGATATGTTCAGGAGTATTCCCAAGATCGCGGATGTATTTTAATCTAGCTAGGTTGCCAATCCGCCACCATGGTTCGTTAGGGACACTCGCAAGTATGTATTTGCTTGTAACCCGAAAAGCCTCTCGGAGTACGATGTCTGGCTCGCCCACATGTTCCAGAACTTCAAGGAACATGACAAAATCAAAGGAATTATCCTCATATGGAAGTTCTTGTGCGTTTCCAATGGCGAAGGGGATATCCCCGGACTGGCTCTTGGCAAGGCAAATCCGGGCGGGGTCTAAGTCGATGCCAGTTGATGGCACCGGATGATAGGCGCGGAGCTGTTCGAGAACCACTCCCTCGCCGCAGCCAATGTCCAAGATCTTATTTGGTGAGATTGAGCTTACGAACATTTCTATGGTTTGGAAGAAGCGGGAATTTGCATATTGAACGATAAAACTGGAGTCGTGGTATTTAGCCTGGTATGCCGCCAGGTTTTCACTTGACTCGCGCTCTTGCATGGTATTGTTATCCGTTTTTTTAATTGGATTATTGCTATCGGCAAATCATATCCTACTTTGAGCATTTATAAAACCTGAGCCAACCGTTATACCCCTAGATGGCTCGCAGGATCACGGCGAGAATGTACTCATATTTAGTACTCGTCGGTTTCCGCAGAATTGTCGATAAGTGTGAAAACTCCCCAATAATGACATCTTCTAAAAAGTATCTGAAATTATGGTTTTTGAGCCTCAACGGTGATGTATTTATAAGGGTTATCGTAGGAGGTTGAGAATAAAGCGACATCCTCTATCAACTCGATATCCTCATCAAAGTAGTTTCTGAGGATCAGGCGGAAGGTATTTACCGGGGAGATGGAATCATAAAGCAGTCGTTCCCCACCGTCTGGTAAGTGATAGGCATTAAGGATCGACATCCTGTGACCATGTGTTGATCCTGAAATCCCGTGATCTGCCTGGATAATAATGATAGGATTGCCGGGAAACTCTTGGATTTCTTCAATGACTTCAATGATCCGATTGTTCACAAATTGAATTGAACGGATAAAGCCAATCGCATATTCATCGTTCGGTTGATCGCTAGGAATGCTTGATCCAGTTCCTAATGTGTCCGTACTGATGAATTCACCTGTAGGGCTAAACACATACGGGGGGTGTGGACAAATGATGTGTGCAAAAACAAAAACAGGATTTTCGTGTTCGGCCACTTGAGTGAGGGATTCAAAGGCGTACGTTACGCGATCATACGAGCCTCGGTCAGGACCATAAATATTGGGTATTAAATTGCCTCGAGTAAAAGGGGTTAGATCCTCCAGGATTACGAGTGCGGATTTGCGTATCAGAAGTGATTCGAAACCAGTTAAGCTTCCCTTTACGTTTAAGGATTCAGTAAACCCGCTGCGGGGTCCTAAATAGAAATCAGCATTATCCCATTGACTCCAGGCGTATCCTGTCTCATATGCGATGATCACATAACCCACCTGTTCGAAATAGTCCCGAGCAGCATTATCTTTGATCAATTTCCAGAGAGGTGCGCGATTGTTCTCAAATGTCTCTTCAGATACCCCCAATTCAGACAAATACTGAAAATTCAGGGAAGATGCTAGAGATAATTCTGTTTGTGAGTAATTGCTGAAGCTTCGATCAGCAATATAGAAGCCTAACTGGGTGAGGTGATTATTGAATTCGGAGTTATCGAATCCATACTTCTCTTCCAGGACATCATGCCTTGGATATTGATCAAGAATGATGTAGTAAATATCGGGAAGGATGTCGTTCTTGTTAGGCATATTTCCTGTTGATGTATCGCTGGAGGTGGGTAGTTGTGAAATCTCAATTCGGTTTACAAACCCACGGACTATTAAACTTAATAAAGGTATTAGAAGGAGAGCGGCAGCCCCCACATTCATGCTCGAGGTCGCTCGAGAGAGATTGGGGGGTTTTTTAAAACTTATATACACCCCCAGCCCTAGAAGCCCCAGCCACAGTATGATAAGGTATCTGTGCCGTCCAACGAGGATCCCGAATAAGCGAGAACCTTCCGTGAGCGAATAGATATGACCGTATGAAAAAAAGAGGATCAGGAAAATACTGGCTAATATTCCAGCACGCTCCCATGAAGACGTCAGGAATGATAGGACAATAAGAAGGATGGATGTGAAAATGAGTACTGATATGATCGGTCTGATAGCTACGGTCCAAGTCACTTGTCCGATATTCGTATCCAGAAGATTAAGAATAGGATATATAGCTATCAGGAATGGGTGATAGTTTTTTTGTAATTGTTTAAACATGTGATCGTCGCTTCATGAAGTAAATGATGCGATCAGAATCGGCGATCACTTCTTTATGAACTATCTTGTAATACACAGAAAATGTGCTTTCAAAATTACTCTGAGTGTATTCACTGAAGATATCTTGCCGGGTTGCAAGCATACGTTGGACTTGAGTATCTTCTTTCGGGACGAATTCAATCAAGAGCCATTCGCCTAAATTCGAAAAATATTTGGATATTAATTTAAATGGCAGATTGTTTCCAATCGCAAGGTGATGAATTAGTGCGAGGGCGAAGATCGCATCAACTGGACCACGCTCTGAGAGCGACATCCGTTCTTCCGATGCCCATCCTATGCTGCTGCTTGGATTCGTTAGATCCAGTAGAAGGGGAAGAAGGTGGACCTCCTCATCCTTCTTGGTTTGAAGATAATTAAGTTCAACTGCGCCGGGATCAATATCAAACGCATTTGTGGGGATCCCGCGATGGCTTCCCAGCCGGCTGAAAAAACCAGTATTCGCACCGAGATCCCAGATCGTGTTTGGTTGTACACGCTCCAGGAAAGATTCCACGACCTCGGCTTTATGCCCGAGCGCCTCGGGTAGGTATTTATGTGAAGTATCGTAATAATCAACCCATTCGGTACCAACTGGAGTCCAATGTAGTTTTTCTACACCGCGGCTCAAGTTTTCGATGAGAGCAAGAACTCTGGTGCTGGTCATGGATAGACTTGTTGAAGCCTTGCGCACATCCCGTCCGGCAAAATGACGTTGGCTCTTAGCATGTAGATGAATATGTGCGAGAAGAGAGAAATTTAGCCATGTCCTCGTTGGAAGGAGCCGGCTCACGAGATCAAGCGGGATGCCGTCAATAAAAACTCTTAAGAGTTGACTCAAGCGAATATCCACATTAGCCATGAGTGCCAGGGGTGATAAGAAATGCTGGCAGAACTGCCTGTAGGCCACCCAGGGTTGGCCCTCTTGTTTCCTTTCGAAGGAGAGGGTGTCGATAAGGATGGGACGTCCTTCATGGAATTGAATGTTATACGCGCTCGCATCCTTCAGTGACATACCATGTTCTAAAGCGCAACCCTGAAGCTCAAGAGTGAGTAGAGCGGCGTCTTTGAGCTGACTGAAGGACCACTCATACGGGTAGGAAATGAATTCAAGATAAGTTGGTTGAATGATCTTATAAGAAGATTCTGGATGATTTGGTTCTTGCGCCACTTCTTGATGTGGCACGATCATTTTTCGCTCAAGCAGCTTGTTATAAAGGCCGGATTGAATAAATGTATCATAGTCATCTTGGTAACTCAGATTGACCTGACGGAGAAGAACACCGTTACGTGTGAAGAGGAAACCACTTGGATCTCTGAAGGAGGATCTTTGGGTTTTGCTATTCGTCATCCTGCGTAATCCTTGTATCTTTCTTAAACAACCGACGGAAGAAATCAAGAATTTTTCCCCAATATGAGCGGATGACGAAGGCCCCGCCTAGTAGGGCGGCGATGAGTAATTGGATAAGAAAGCTGCCTGACCCGGGATCTAAATAATATTCTCCCCCTCTTAGATGGGAGGATGATCTTACGATATTCGCTAAAGAAGATAATATATCAAGGTGCATTGCGCTGTCTCCTATTCTTTGAATGGCCATATTTTACCTGATAACCAAGCGTTCCATCGAAAACATGAATGATGTAAGTGGAATAATAAGCAGTAAGAGGAGAATATGTTATCGACTTTGTTAAATGTTGCCGTCGGAGATTCTTTTCACCATGATCCATATCCGAAGATTAATGTCCGAATAATTCTGTATAAATAAGCGGCGTGAGATATCCTAAAGGTTGAGAAAACCTATGCCTTGAAAGGGTATGAAAGAACACTCATGCCATGAACAGAATACTGCCAGGTGAATGGATTCAGAAGTAAACTAGCCCGCATCTTGCTGCTGGCTAGTTACAGCGGAACAATCGTCACGGGGGGTACCGCCCCCAAAACCCAGTTTGCCTATTCATCCCGCCAGCAAGCTGACGGGTATTCTGGGAATATTATTAAATTGATGCACTTCTTGAAGGAGAAAGGGCGAATGGAGAGGAATTGGTCTCGAAATTTATCATCATGAGAGTGCAGCATCTTGGGCAAGAAATGCTGGAACAGGAAGTAACCAATTATCTTGGGCGGAGCCATTACATGAGTCGCGATGAAAGTCATATACACAACGGCTATCGCAATGGCTATAGACCGGTAAGAATGGATACATCAGAGGTATGCAACTTCAGGTTCCCCACGTGAGATAAAGTGCTAAGTCTATTCGATCGAGACTGGTGGACTTTCTTCGGGTCAACAGCATCTTCCGCCTCTTCGCTCTACCTAAGCTTTATTCATAGACCAAGGATATCTTCTTCATGCGTGAGCAACGCATGGTCAACGGAAACCAGCGCATCTCCCTATTCAACCATCAGATACAAGTCCCCAATGTGCCACTCTATGAAGAAGTGGATGGCACGTGACCCCGATACAAAGAAACATGCCATGCAAATCCGACTTTGGTGAAACCAGCAGATAGTCCACCAACTCTCACTGCATCCGAATGGTTTCGAAGTTCACTTTTGAAACAAAGAAGTGTTCACTTTTCGGCCGTTCATAACAGGGCGAACAATTCGATGTTAGGGGCAGTTGAAAACAGGACTCTTTTCGCTTCATAAGTGGACTCGAAACCCTTCCAGTGGAAGGGCAAGTGAATGAACGATGGAGCCATTCCACCAGACACGGATATCCATGAAGCTCTTCTCCAAATTCGGGGCCATATGGATGTCCACGTACTCGCGTAATGGAGTGTGTGGCACTTGAATATCGTTTCCGAAGAGAGAAATTCTTCGATAGGCATTGACCATTTTTTCCCGAAGTCAAAAGACATCGTCGGGTGAAGTATAGGGTTCAGGGATGGATAAGGGTCGGAAAAGATTGTTTCCATCAGCGACCGCCCTCTCAAATCGAATGCGGGGGATTTCTCTGGTTGTGGAATGCACCTGATAATTATTGCTCCGTCCTGAGATACCAGGATGGTATGCCGGGATAGGTATAGCGGTCGAGCTCTTCATGCAAGACTTCTCTTGCCTCTACAACCTCTCCGATATTTTCCAGAGCACAGGTTCGTACGATGCAATCCTGGAGCCAGCGGTAAGGTCTCTCAACCTTGCCTTTAGCCTAAGGAGAAAGAGCGAAGCTGACGTCTACGCCGAGAAGACGCATCATCCTGCGCCACTGGGTATCCACGTCATCGGTTTCAAGGATGTGCTTTCTCCAGAAGCTGTCCCTTCCCTGGACAAATCGGAACACGCGCAGGGAGTCCACGCAGTACCGCAAAGGTAAGCCATAGCTCTGAATCAGAGTCTGGGCAGCCTGAATATGAGCCCAGGTCGTCTCTCTGGTGAAAAAGTCAGCAAAGAGGATCTTCCGACTGAAATCATCGATAGAAGTGACCCCGCACCTGATGTTCGGGGCAGGTGTCAGCGTCCATTTTTCCTTCGCAAAAGGGGACCACAAATGAAGAGAAGCGTCATGTTGCACTAATGCGCCAATGGATGCGGTAAGCACCTCACGATCGTGGCTCTTTCTTTTCCTACGCAGCTTATGGCAACCCAGTCTCTTGGCCCGATCTATGATCGTCGTTAGAGAAACTTCGATCCCTTTCTTCCTTAGTCGATCCCTCAGGGCTGAATAGTTGTAGCCAGAGATGGGCAAGTCGGGATCTTGGACAATCTCTTTCTCTTGCAGTAATCTCCTCTTGATTTCCGCTTCCGCTGACAGCCTTTGTGGAGTTACTCGCTCATAGACGATTGAGAAGGCTTCAGGGTCTCGCCGATTTTCTTTGAGCAAGACAAAGAAGCGCGATTTGCCAATGCGCAGCATCTCTTGGAGGTCGGCTCTGCGAATCTGTCCTTGGCAATAACGCTGAAACAAGACTTTGATTTGTTCATCCGTGAAGCGCTTGTGAAGCTGTGACATTGATTCCTCCATTATTGCGTTGTAGGAGGAATCTAATACGATCGTAGGATTTCTAATAAAAAACAAGGTGTCCACTTTTCAAGCGTAAACAGTCCACTTTTAAAATTTAGATAACAGGGCGAACAATTCGATTGACAATTCACCCAAAGTAGTCTTGAATTGATAGGCTTGATTAAATATTATCCAAAGGCGATTTTTACTGGACATTCAATTTCGATGGAACCCCAAATTCAATAGTACATGGGAGAAGCATTTCAGTGAAACGCAGATACTGCCGTCACAGCAAGAAAGACGTGCCCATGCTAAACGATAGTAAGCATGAGAAATTGTGTGCAATGTGTCGGGTTTGTGCCCGAGAGATTAATGATGATAAAAACCCGTGAGTTTCGACTGATATTTGTAGTTGTTGAGTGGATCCTCGTTGGACTAAGCGTTGTCTGGTTCGCCCGCTTCGCGTACAGATCCGGGGGAGTAGTATGGGGCAGCGACATGCTGAACTACCTCGATGTCGGTCTTGGTCAGATCGCGGATCCCTTCATCGTTAATCGATACACCCATGTCTACGCTCTTCGCTTGGCTTCTATCGTGGCCGGCAACACATTAAGGGGAATGCATCTTTACTCTGGGATCGCCGGGGGACTCACCCTGCTCCTGACCTACTTCTCTGCACGCCGTCTCACCCGGGATTCGACCGTCTCAAATGGGCTTATCGCGGGTCTGTTGCTGCTGACCGTTCCATTGCTAGTGAGATATATCTTGGCACCTTCTGTCGATACCACGCTGATGGTCGTGGTTCTCGCATTCATTGGGCTATATGTGCAGTTCACCCGCGGTGGTCAATCCGGCTCCGGGCTGGTTGTTGGTATGGGTATTCTCTTCATCCTGGCCCTCCGGACCAAGGAAGTTGCTTGGGTGCTTCTCGTTCTCTTGCCAGGCTTGGGTGTAGCGAGCGGCGGTGACTTCGGATGGACTTCGCTGCGGAACCAACTTCGATATTTCATTGTCGGATCTGCAATCGGAATTTTGGTTATGATCGTTGCTAATTCTGTGTTTGTTAATACGCCCCTATTCGGTCTCAGGCCATCTGACATCACGACTCACTGGAACATCTGGTCAGGGATCATCGGAATCGCAACCAAGCCTGCATCTACGATTTATCAACTGCTTCTCGTTGACAATGGATTACTGTTTGTGCTGTTTGCCCTCACAGGAATTTGGTTTGGCCCGTCCATACCCAAATCGGCTCGGCTTCTTTGGCTCTTCCCGCTGATGCTTATAGCTTTCTTAATGATTGGCACAACTCGAGTTGAGTGGACTATCGTGCCGCGGGGATTTCTGTCAGGCTTGGCCGTCATGAGTGTGCTCGCCAGCAACGTCTTCGCGGTCCGCTTTCCACTTCATCGTAGATCATTTCAGATATCTCTTGTGGCCGTCGCAATTGCAATTGGGTTTGCGCTATACGGGCAGTTCACAAAGGGAGAATTGCTGTTTGCCAGATACTTTGAGCTAGCGCTTGCGCCAGTCTTGATGGGGCTGGTCCTCGTGCTGATGATCTTCTTTCAGGATCGAGCGCAATCCGGGTGGGCAACATTCGTCTTGTTGCTGGCGTTAACTGGATATTCGGCTTGGTTGAATCTGCCATCAGTCGCGTCCGAAATTGAGGCTTCGGGTTATCGATCTCGGTTTGCCCTGCCGCTCTCACTGCAGAACAGAATCGACATATCCAGCCCTTTTAGCGCCTACGTTTCGCGGTCAGCCCTTGCAGAGCTTAGAGGCGTCGCCAACCCAGATGAACTAGCGGGGATTTTCAATGTTGCCTTGGATGGTCAGACTGTCTGCACGGACTATCAGATTGGAATGGTAGGTGAGCCCTTGATTCTCGCAATGGAGGAGTCTGGTTTCAAATATGTGATCGTGACCCCTTCTGAATGGGATTGGTTACGAACTGCGCCGCAGGATAGACCTCAATGGCGCGGGAAGTATGAAGCTTTCGAGGAGTCGAGCGGCCGGTACGTGCTGCTGAAACTCAAGAAGGAATCGGGCTCAAGCTGAGAGGATAATCCGGCTTGACGATTCGGGGCGTGGCGCAGTGCCATTAATGGGTATAAATGTCCGCTGGAATTGGTGATCAAACCTCGCTAACCACCTCCTTTTCCACTTCTTTTGTTTAGCTTTTCCAAACAACCCTACTTTGCGTTTCTCTTTAAGACGATAGCTCTCGCCCTTGGTGTTGAGCATGGATGCGTGGTAGAGCAGACTGTCGAGGAAGTGGTGGCCAGGACATTGTCGTTGAAGACTCCACCCCAATCGAGGAAGCTCTTGTTGGAGGTTACGATCAATGCTGGCCTTCACATAGCGGCGCACAACGAGGCAGAAGAACTACCTGACTTCTGCGCGATTGAGTGGCAAGTAACCGATTTCATCAATAATCAACAGATTCGAGTATGTGGGTTGCTGAAGCACCCGATCCAGGTGTCTAGTGGAAGTAGAGAGTGTATTTGGAAGGTTGAAACAGAATTGGGAGTTCAGAAGGTTCCTGCAGAGAGGGAAAGATAATGCGGAATGGGATTACTATGTATTGCCCATAATATGGCCAAAAAGGCGATCCAGTAGTCAACATTTTTATATCTTTTACAGATCCTAACTCGGTGCAAGTAAAAGGGACTGTCCGGACCTTCTTTTTAGACAGCCCGAAGATTAATTCGAAACTAAGATGCAAATTATCAATTTGAAATCTCTACTGAATACAGGTAAATTTGCCTCTGAGATCTTATTATTGGTTCATAAGACTATCGTTTCCGCGATCGCACTGATGATCTTATTGTACGAAGTAGATTATTGAAGGTAAGGAGTTAAATATGATACAGATAATTCGGAGCAGAATTTCACGGATCCAGACACAGTTCTTAGGGCAAAGCATTGAGGTTGCAACGGTGGTTTTCGGGGCTGGTTTGCTTGCCCGGTTTAGTTTTATCCATGGGGGACAAATATATGCCACCGATACCTTGATGTACATAGATACCGGTTTGCACGGAATTGCTAGTCCGTTCGTCTTGAATCGATACACACATATATTCATTCTGCGTTTCTTCACATATTTCGCCTCGACGCCTCTAGAGGGAATACGCTTCTTTTCTGCTTTTATCGCCTTTTCTTGCGCGATATTAGTCTATTATTCGGCACGGATATTATCAAAAAAGTCTTCGCCAATAAACGGCATTATTGCTGTTGGGTTGTTCTTGGGTGTTCCGGCCATTATTGAGCGAATCATTGCCCCTTTAGTGGATACAACTGCAATGCTCATGATGCTTTCTCTTACTGTAATCTATCTTCAATCTGCACGTAAAAATCATTCAAATAAATGGTTGCTAGTTTTGTTCGGAGCATTCTTTTTCATGTCGCTCAGGACCAAGGAGGTAGCCATCGTTGCTGCAATTCTAATTCTAGGCTTTGGACTTATCGATGATAAGTCAATCAATTCCCGCATGTTAATCAAGAATTCCCTATATATGGCGGTTGGGATAGTGATCACAGCTCTTCTCAATGTTGCTATCAACGCTATCGTTCTCGACACCCCTTTCTTCGGTTTTAGACCAGCTGATATAAATGCTTATATAGAAAGTTGGTCAACAATCATAGGTTCCTCTGGCGGACCAGGTATAACGTTTGATTCATTGTTGATGGCCGAGACGGGGTTTCTTTTTGTGCTGTATGTTTCTGCAGGATTGATCTTACGAAGGCGATTGCCCAGGAATATCCGGCTTCTTTGGATCATACCACTTGCTTTGGTCGCGATTCTAATTCTCTTCTCAACTCGAGATGAGTGGGTTATTGTTTCACGAGGCTTTACATCTGGTTTCGCGATCATTTGCATACTCGGTAGCCAAGTTGTTTTGATTGACAGTCTGAGAAGAGCGAGTCTAGGGAGCGATGCAATTGTAGCTTTGGTCACCTTGATTGGTATTGGGGTGTTGAGCGGTATTGGATTGGCAACAAAGGGCGATTTGCCATTCGAAGTGTATTTCCACGCAGCTTATGGTCCGATTGCATTTTCATTAATTCTTTCAATACTCTTTCTCTCACAGGAGCGACGCAAATCAGGGATATCTATTGTGCTGCTATTGCTGTCGGTTAATGTATACCAAATACGCCTGAACTTACTAGATGTGCAATTAACCCCCAAATTGCTTAGATGAGTCCTCTGAAACAACTCAGATTGGGAGCCTTACGGTTGCCATTTTCGAATCAATCTTTCTGAATAGTCCAAGCTGAAGGAAACCCAAGAAAGAAACAAAAGCAATCGTGATCGCTTCTTCCATCTGTTTCTGAACGG
>CBDAFF010000040.1:0-46594 GCA_965195195.1 uncultured Anaerolineales bacterium
GCTCCGGCAGTATTGTCATTCTACTGGAGTGACTCTGACCTGCCATCAGCTTCGGCACACGTTTGCACGTCGCATGGTCGAAAACGGTCTGCCTGTGGATAGCCTCGCCAAGCTGCTAGGACATAACGACTTACAGAGCACGCAACGCTATATTGATGGCGCTGACCCGACGCTGCGGGCTGACTTTATAGTCGCGATGACAGCGCTGGAATCTGCGCTCAGCAACGAACAAAAACCACTAACGATTCACCCGAAGCCCAAACGCTCGTCCCGAAGCAAGAAAGCTTCTATTGAGCGGGACCGGGCTGCCTCCCAGGCCGAATTGCAGAAGCTACGAGAGCGGCTGATCGCTGCCGGGCTGCCTGACTGGCTGGAAGAGGCTGTTGACGCTTATCTGAGTTGGCACTGGCCTACCTGGCGCGCCCAGACTGCGTATCAAGTGGGAGGCAACTTCCTGCGCCTCGTTCGGCGTGTCTGGACCTGGCTGGCGGCTCACCGCCAGATTGAGGGATGGGAAAGCTTCCGGCGGTCGGACCTGCAAGCCTGGCTCGAAGCAAGGTGCCAGTCCGGGATTCGACATACTTCGATCCGAACTGAATTTGGGACGCTGCGTAGTCTGTTCAAATTTATTGAAATGCGTGGCGGCTCCCTTGACCCCGGCCTCTTCCGCGTGCAGGCGCCCAGACAGAGCGGAATAACCCTGCCGCGCTACCTGACAGAAGACGAGTATCGCCGGTTGGAAAGCACAGTTCTGCAAGTGACCGCATCCGAAACCTATGAGGCCTGCTTCGACCGGGCCTGGTTTCTGACCCTGGCACACACCGGTTTGCGCGTCTCGGAATTGCTGGCCTTACACTTGGAGGATCTGGACCTGCAAGCTGGCAGTGCGACAGTGCGGGACGGCAAACCCAGGCATGATCGCGTTGTATACCTGACCCCGGATTTAACCAAAGCTTTGATGCGCTATCTGGCAGTACGACCTGAACTGCAGGGAGAACTGCGGGTTTTCATTTTGCACGACCGCTCACCCACAGATCGCACCATCCACAATCGGTTGGCTAAGCTTGGTGAACAAGCCGGAGTTCACGTGCACCCGCACAAGCTCAGGCATACCATGGCAACGCGCTTGGTCAACCAGGGTATGCCAACCCATTCGCTGCGCAAGCTGCTTGGCCACCAGAACCTCAGCACCACGCAGATGTATGCCCACATCCATGACGAGACCCTCTACCGGCAGTTCAAGAACGCCATGTCCAGCCTGGAGGCAATTGCCGTCACTGATTGGCCGCGACCAGAGACAGACATAACAATAGCTGTTGAAGGGGATGACAGCGTAACAATCGAAAGCTAGTTGAAGAGAAAACGAAGCAAGGATGCAGAACACGACAACATCGGAGATTTCATGATAAACGCATTGAAGCAGAACCTTGACGACTCAATATAACCCATATTACCAGTAACTGTAATTTGACTTTCGTTGCATCTGTCGGCATAGTAAGGATCGCACAGCCTAATTGGAATCAGGATGGATGCCATGACTGAGATTTCCCCTGTAATTGCTCGTGCGTTGCGCATAACCCTTCTGGCGGCTTGCGCTCTTCTCAGCAGCTGCCGGGGTGAGAGTACCCCGGCGAAACTGCCGCAGCTAGCCAGCCCTACCAAAGAAGAAATCACCATCGCCGTCCCCACACACACCATACCCCACGCAGAAGGTACTCTGCCTTCAATGACACCCGGATCAGAGCCCTCACCCACACAACCCTATCCAACCGTATTCCCTATGGCTACTCCCACCGCGACCTCACGCTTCTTCTCCACATGGAGCATGACCGATCCACTCGACCGCGTCGTGTTTACCTCCGCCGAGATGGGCAACCTCGAGATCTTCGCAGCATCGACCACATCATTTCGCAGCACGGCTCAACTCACCTTCGATCCTGGAGAGGATACACATCCGGCACTGAGCCCGGACGGCAGGACAGTTGCTTTCGCATCGGACAGGAACGGCAATTTCGACCTCTTCCTGGTGGATGTGGAGGACGAAACCCTGCACCAGCTGACCTACGACACCGCCGACGACACACAGCCGGCCTGGTCACCCGATGGATCTCAAATCGTGTTCGTGTCGAAAAGGGACGGCAACAACGAGCTCTACATAATCGATGCTGCCTGCGCTCAGCAAGAAAACGGCTGTCCCAAAGACCTGATCCGTATCACCCGTAGCGTCTACGATGACCTCGTCCCGGACTGGTCGCCCGACGGCCAGCGCATCGCCTTTATGACCGGCAGGGATGGCAATCTGGAAATCTACCACGCCAAAGCGAACGGGACCGACATCGTCCGTCTCACGGACAATCCCGGCGTCGATGGCTTTCCGACCTGGTCGCCCGACAGCACGATGATCGCATTTCATTCCGAGCGGGATGGTAATTTCGACATCTACGCGAGGACCATAGAGGGTGAACAGGAGTGGCGTCTAACGTTCGTCGAAGATGAAGACCTCGCACCTGATTGGCATGACGATCACATCCTCTATATGAGCAGCAGCCGAGGAAGATTCAACATCTACTTGATACAGGCTCCAGGTATTACACCACGTGAAAATCGCCAGCAACTTTGGGGCACTTATCGGTTGACATTTGTTGGCTACCCATCCTGGGGAAGGTTGGGAGGCACCAGCACGCCTGAACGGATTATTGAACCGCTGCCCACCCCTCAACCCTTCGAGATCAGTGTTCAACCAGAGGCTCTCACAATTGAAGAACCTGGCACCCTCGCGGAGATTGCCTGGCATCCGGACGGCACGCTGCTGGTCGCAGGTGGCCATTGGGCGATTAATTTCATTGACATTCCTACCATGACGCTCGTTGATGTGGTCGAGCTTGATCTGGACATGGCGGTGAGGGCCCTAGATTTCAGTCCGGATGGAGACTTGCTAGCCATCGGCCACCGTGATGGTCGCGTGAGAATTTGGGATCCATTGACGAAGCAGGTTCTCGCCGTCATGGAGGGGCACACCAACGGAGTATCTCTTCTCGAATACGCTCCAGATGGTGGAACAATCGCTTCAGCTGCGGTGGGGGACGATCTTTTCCTCTGGGACCTCGAACATGGGATCCCCTTGATTACCCTCTATCGGGACTCGCATTACAATGTTCAGGTCATCGAGTTCAGCCCCGATGGCCGGCTATTGACCTTTGGGGCCGATCCGGTCCATTTGAGCCGTTTCGATCGACAGCAGTTTAAATTCCTAGAACCCTTACGGTCGAAAAATTTTCCCGATGAAGGAACAACATCAGCCATAGCCATCAGCCCAGATAGCAGCTTGATTGCGGCTGGCGCAGATAAATACTACGATCATTACTCCGGCCAGATACAAATCTGGGATTTAACAAGCGGGGAAAGATTAGTCGAACTTCCCATCCGCCCCGAGGCCGTTGTTTATCTAGAGTTTACACCTGACGGGAATGTTCTGATCGGAGAGACTAAAGATGGTCAGCTCTATTTATGGGACACCAGTAGCTGGGAGTTACTGACCAAGACCAACGTTGGTAGGGGCGGGAGATACCCCAAGTTGGAACTTGCCCCGGGCGGAAGGTGGTTGGCGTGTGCGCTGCACCAAGACATATACTTCTTAGATCTCAACAAGATCCTAGCAGGGGGAGTCGATAACGATTAAGCTTACTTTTCATTGCTGATCCTTGAGATGCTTCGATGGGCAAAATGTAACGGATTGGTCCATGATCGACCTTTTTTGATGCCAATCCTAAATATGCCATTTGCCAACAGAACTGGGCACATCAAAGAGACCTGGCATGGCGCCTAATTCTCACTTTACAGCAATTTTTCCAGGGAAAGTTACTTAACTAACTGGTCTATCCTATTGATTGGCTAATAGAAGCTTCCGATTACTTGCATTATGAGAATCTTACAGCCTCGACCTCCCCGCCCTTTCGGGTCAGGTCAGGGAGCGGTCCCGTATTGCTCAACCAGAGCCAGACTCAGCCTTCACCGTCCGGGCCGCGAGTGCGAAGCAGGTCATGGTTCACACGGGGTTTAACGGGCCTCCATGTAGAATTTTTATGATTCCTGTGGTCCCGTCCATTTGCACGGTCTGGCCATCCTTGAGTATTTTTGTGACCTCCTCAATCCCGACGATGCAGGGCTTGCCCATCTCCCTGGAAACAGAAGCCCCATGCTGCAGCGCCCCGCCAGTTTCGAGCAACACCCCACCAGCGTTGATAAAGAGTGTCGTCCAGCCCGGATCTGTGGCCTTGGTCACCAGGATGTCCCCGGGCAATATCGGTTTTTCATCAGGGTGTTTGAGAAGCTTCACCGGACCTTTGACGATCCCCGAAGAAACCGGGGTTCCCACGAGCTCGTTGTCTTTGCGTGGCCGGGGAGGTAGTTTGGGGATAAAACCACGAGAATCGATGATGATGGGCGGATCGTTGTTCGGGTTGAACTGGGCGTAATAATCCCGATTGGTGTTTGCCAGGAACCGAATATCCAGGCTCGAGTCTTGCTCCGCCTGTAGAAATTCGTCCAGATGCAGGTCAAACACCTGGTCGACCGTATCCAGCCGCCCGGCTTCTACCCATTGCTCCCCTTGGGCGAGGGCCCGGCGCCGGAGATAATCGATGACCATGATGATGAAATACTTCGGGGATTCGCGATATGCGGCAAAGTTTTCAAGCAGCTTGTAGTTCTTCTTAAACGCTTTGACCTTCCGCGGCCTCGTCTTCGCCAGGTAGTCCTCCAGGAACTGAACGCTTGCTACTCGCTGCTGAGCCCTGTGGTCAAAAATTCCCTGAGGGTTCAGATCGGGATTCTCCTCGCTCACCATCGTTTTCAAGAGGGTAAATAGTTCCCCGGACTTTTCGTAATACCGGGGGGTGGCGATGTCGAGTTCCACCGGCCCGCGAAACCCGTAATCGTCCATAAACGACTGCCACTTATCCATGAAAGGCGGCGAGAGCTGGTTGGCTTCGAGTTTGCCTACGAACTCCTCAGCCGTGTCTGTCTGCTGCACATCGGAAAATTGGGACAACTCGTAAAGCGCCAACCCCATCTCGATCGTCACGTTATGGGGGAAGGACTGTTCGATTGAGCGCAGATGTTCCTGCACCGATTCCGGGTCCTTTTTAAACATCTTCTTCAGGCTGCTGCGGGCACTTTCTGATGCATAAAGTGCCGGTAACTGCGTACCGTTCATATGCGCCCCGGTTTTGCGGAAAGCTATCGTGCCAAAGTCCATAAACGAAATATCCCGATCATATTCCGCTTGCAGATCCGCCCTGAGCCTCGCATTTCCATCCACGTAGTGCTGCAGAAACTCGTCAGGCTTTCTTCTTGCCTTCATCAAAGGGGCAAGATACACAGCAGCCCCCAATCCGGTTTTCAGGAGGTTTTTCATGAACCCTTTGGGGAGCTTCCTCGGGACGTACTCTTTTAGATCCATCGCTTCCAGGATCCGGGTCCCCAGGTCGTCAACAAGCCGATAGCCCTTGATCGCATTGTTTTTCCCCAGGATCTTGAGCATGCGGCTCAAATGGGTATAAAAACGCCCGGCAGAGCCAAATGCCATCCCCTGCTCGAGGGTGCCAAAATCTAAACTTGGCTCCCCCGGTATCATGAAACTTGAGAAGCGTATAAACAGGTTCAAACCGAGGGGGCTCATGTTTTCTGCCAACCCTTGTTCGGAGAGACCGGCATCGTGATAAATATGTTTTTGTTCCCCGGGTTGGGTGATCATCTCGTCCGGAAGTTTGTAGTAACTTGTGATGGGGCGCGCCTGAAGCAGATAAAGCTGACCACCCTCATAGGTCCACTCGATGTCGATCGGTTTGCCATACTCCGCCTCGACCCGGGCGGTGAGCTCAGTAATGGCCAGGGCTTGCTCATCACTCAGACACGGGGACGTGGGCGACTCAGGTACCCGGGGCTCAGTACCGCCGTCCGCCTTCAGGTAGACTGCCGTGGTCTTGTTCCCGGGGGTTTTCTCAAGAATCACATTCGTGACTTTGTCCACGACCCACTGGTCCGGGGTCACCGCCCCATCCACGACCGTCTCGCCCAACCCGATGTTGGCGTTGATCACGCATTGATCGAAGGAGTTGTTCACGGGATTCAGCGAGAAGGCTACCCCGGAAACATCCGCTGCGATCTGTTTTTGGATCACAACGGCGATCCTGGGATCAAGGGGGTCGAAGCCGCTCTTTTGCTTGTAGGCCACTACCCGTTCGTCCAGAGCAGATGCAAAACAGATCTTGATGGCGGCTTCCAGGCCGTCATCGATCACGCCCAGTACGGTCTCATAGATGCCCGCAAAAGAGGCCCCTTCCAAATCTTCCTCGGGAGAGGATGAGCGCACCGCCATCATCGTAATGCCTTCTGTTTGCAGATATTGGCGAACTTCTGAAAGTGTCTGTTGTTGATCTTCCGAAAAGGTGAGCGTCTGGGCGCTGCTCTTAACCGCTGCGGCCGCTGCCGCCATATCATCAGCTTTGGTTTGGGAAAATGCTTTCCATTCCAATGTGGCCTTGAGCAGCTCCATCCAGGGCTGAAAGAACTCGGTTGACAGCACTACTGCGGTGGGGACGTTAAAACCCTTATTCTTTGAGTAAAGCAAAGATAGGCCTTTTCCCCCGACTTGTTCGACCGTGGGAAGAGCAGAATCCTGGAAAGTAAAATATCGGGCCATTTAATATAATTTTCCCTTCAAGTATTTTGACAGTATCGGATACTTTTTTACTTCTAATCTCTTTTGCCGGCTGACATGCAAATCCGTGGACGTTCACCCACATAACACACTCTACAGCAACTAGGTATGGAAATCCAAAGAAGGTTATGTAAGATTCTGAAGAATTCGCTGGAATTGGTTGAGGGGATTCCGAATACTTTCATAATGACAATCTTCAAAAAAGAACGCTTTCCGAAATTATCGAATGTCAGCAAACAACAAATAGAAGTATCACTATGCTATTTACCAGTTGAATACTGGATTCAAATCCAGTAAGACTATATGATCCGATGTTGGTTTTTGATTGACAACTTTTGATCTACTTCTACGCCAGCAATATCTGCATACCTATCCCAATTTGAGACAACTTCACTAATGTTATCGATGATCTTCCCACAATCATTGATCCCCATTTCATCGCCAACCGTCTCGAGATCAGATCTCATGAAATTATCCCTCTTCCCATTTAGCGACATCTGATGTCGATTTGTCCAGTGGCCTGATGGATTGTATGAATAAATAACATCAAAGGCTGGTGATAGCCTCCAATTGCCTTCGTCATCCATTAGGTAGGCAATATTCTTCGTATGATCGTCTTGATTTCGGGCAACCACGTTAAAAGTCATCCTCCGAAACAATTGATCCATATCGTCATAAGGCAGTCTTAATTCACGGTTTACTCGAAAAGCCTGTTCATATGAGTATGCCCCAGGGTTATTAAAGTCAAAATGAGCTATTGCACATAGAGATTGGAGGTGTAACTTACTTCCATCTGAACGTCTATCAAACCTTTTAGTCATGAAATGAGCTCGTCCCCCTTCTTTAAAGAGCCGACACTCATTCATACGGATACCTGTGTCTTTTGACATCAGATAGTAGGCATACTCAATCCTTCCGTACGCCGCGGGATCTCCCAACGATGGGTCTTCTACCCCATCAAATTTTAGGATCCAGTAATCGAAACCTTCAGGCGCGGGAACTTGTCCTGACCGAACCTCTCTCGTCTTATCGTTTATCGCAATGATTGCCTTGGGTCGATTCCCCCCAGCGGATGTGCCAACACGAAGTATATTTAAGAGTGCATCAGAAGCCCCAGTTTGCAATTTTTCATTAAGGTCTTCTCTTTGTGCGACTACCTCTTGGACCAATTCGAGTAGCTGATTAATTTCAACTGGGACTGACTTCTCCAAAGGTCTATTAATAACCGGTCGAAACTCTAATGCCCCCATCGCCCGTTTTCCTGTGTAGCACAGACGTTCAATCGGATTAAAGCTTCCAGGCGTTCGCCCTTGCCGGGCTAGCCAAGCATCTATCACGTTGTGACCGAATTTGTCTGGGAGTGCATCTGACAACAATCCAGGAAGCCCAAAATAGGTCTCTCTTTTTAGAGATCGAAAGTCATACTTGGTTTGACCTCTTTGAGCATCTTCAAGTGGCATTGTAAGTGGAGCTAAATCAAGACCTTTTACGAGAAATTTCGGGTCGAATTCAAATGTGGCAAATTCACGGTCTTGATCCCACGCAACAGCACCAACCGATTCGTCCCAAATATCTACATAGGCAGTATCAACTGGACTCATTCTCGCACCTGGTTATTAGTAAGGTAATTTACTATGATGATGCTCTCTCTCGTTCCTTCCCTCTCAATTTGGCCAGTTGAAGTGGGCTAATACCTGGATCTGGAAGAAATGAATCTATCCCATCGAGGGCGTCTAATGCTCTTAGCACTTGGACTAAAGTCAAGATTTCAAATGGATTTCCTCTCTCAATATCACTTACAGTAGGTCGACTTATTCCTGCTAAATCAGCGATTTCTTGCTGTGTAAGATTACGCTCAAGTCTTTTCCGTTTCACTCGTCGCCCTATCTCCCTAATAATCGCTTTGTCACTCATACCGTAGAGATTCATAATGTCGTCTCCCGACTACAATAACCACGTTCTATATGTATAACGTAGCCTTCAGACTACATTATAATGCAAACATCCAATATGTCAACAGGGACAATGTAGCCTGTAGACTACATTAGCGCCATAATATATGTATAATGTAGTTTCTAGACGTCATTAATGAAGAGGTGTATTGATTTGTGGAGAATTATCTGAAATGACTTTCCTCGTTATTTGAGATTGCTACCTATTATTTCTAAAAGAATCGAGACGTCTGCTTCGGGTTACTAAGGTAGTCTGCTTCGGGTTACTAAGGTAGTCAGCTTCCGATTAATCTCAGAAAGCGGAATGATAGATCATGAATATAAGGTTCTGTTTCGGTTCAGGTTTTTATTCTCTCCATTTTGGGATCATACATTGGCTTGAGGGAAACCTCAGCCGGATAGATCTTTCCAGCGATATTCACCTCCCATTTCCCACTGGACACATACGCTTCATCAATAGGCCGATCAGCCTTAATATTAAACAGCCCTACGGCGCCGCCTAAAGTAAATGCGTAAGCACCTGATGTAACATACCCTACCGGTTTGCCGTCCCGCAGGACGATTTCGGCGTGGAAAAGGAAGGGCTCCGGATCCTTAATCAGAACCTGGGCCAACCGCTTTGTCTTATCGTCCTCCTGTTTAATTTTTATGCAGGCCTGTTTACCAATAAAATCATCCTCTTTTTTCAGCTTTACAAACATTCCCAGACCGGCCTCATAGGCGTTATCTGTGTTGTCCATATCATGGCCATAATCACGGTAGCCTTTTTCCATCCTCAGGCTGTTCAGGGCTTTTAGGCCGGCATGCCGAAGGTCAAACTGTTTTCCCGCCTCGACGATAAAATCATATACATGGAGAGCCTGCTCAGTGGGTATATAAAGTTCGTAACCGAGCTCTCCCACATAAGTGATTCTGATACACAATACGCGGGCATAACCAATTTCGATTTCCCGGGCGTGCCGGTAGGGAAAGGCCTGGTTGGACATGTCGGCGGTTGTCAGCGCCTGCATCAACTTACGGGAACTGGGTCCAAGAATATTCAGCTGACTGTAGGCTGAGGTCATGTCCGTTACAAAACAATGGGCCTCTTCCGGAATATTTCGCTTGAGCCAGGTTTCAGCATGCCGGTGCATGGTATCGGCAACCACAACCATAAATTTGTCTTCCTCGAGCTTGGTTACAGTAAGATCTGCCTCCAGAGTCCCGCGAGGGTTGAGCCACTGGGTGTAGGTAACCTGATTTACCTTGGCATTTACCTCGTTGGCCGATATATAGTTCAGAACCACTCCGGCGTCCCGCCCCTGGACTATGAAATTTGACATAAATGACATATCCATCATTACAACATTTTCACGGGCGGCCTTATGTTCCGCTTCCCAGAAAGGAAACCAGTTTTCCCTTCCCCAGGCATGTTTTTCAACTTTCGCTTCCCGACCCTCCGGCGCATACCAGTCCGCCCCTTCCCATCCACTGACATCTTTAAAGTAAGCGCCGTGGGCGGCCAGCCGATCAAAGAAGGGTGACTTTTTCGCCCCTCTGGCGGTCTTTAAGGTTTTATACGGATAATGGCATTTATATGCCAATCCTAATGATTCAACGGTTCTGTCTCTGCGGTATTGGGGATTATTCTGAAAGGTGTGAAGCCGGTCAATGTTAAAGCCGGTAATATCCACATCCGGATCGCCGTTTATGATCCAATGGGCCATCAGGCGGCCCAGTCCGCCGCCGATGATGATCCCGATTGAGTTAAGGCCGGCAGCTACAAAATAATTCTTTACCTCCGGGGCCTCGCCGACAATCGGCGCAAAATCAGCCGTAAAACTCTCCGGACCGCAAAAGAACGTTTTAATGCCGGATTCCAGCGTGATTGGCACCCGGGACATGGCTTTCTCAACAAAGGGCCCCATCCTGTCCCAGTCGGGATTGATTTCACCAAAAGTAAAAGCATTGGGAATATTATCTACATGCCAGGGAGCGCAGACCGGTTCAAACAACCCGACCATAATACCCCCAACCTCTTCACGATAATACCCGTAGTGGGAGGGGTCTTCAAGAATGGGCATATCGGGAGGCAGATCTTTTATTTGTTCTGTAATGACATAATAGTGTTCAGCCGCCTGGAGCGGGATATTAACACCTGAAATATCACCAAGCTGCCTGGCCCACATACCAGTGCAATTCACTACATATTCAGCCTGGATATCACCCTGCAGCGTCTTAACCCCGATTACATGTCCGTTTTTCTTAGATATGCCCGTGGCGGTAACTCCTTCGATAATCCTAGCCCCTTTCATACGGGCGCCTTTTGCAATTGCTTGGGTTGCGTCAACCGGGTTCACCCTTCCGTCATCCTTTACATAAAACCCCGCCAACAGATCATCGACCCTGGCCAGAGGAAAAAGCTCTTTAATCTCGTTTGGGGAAATTTCTTGAACATCCACTCCGCAATAGCGGTTAAAGGCAGCTACGCGCCGGTATTCTTCCAGCCGGTCTTTATCAGCTGCGGCTTCAATGAACCCAATCGGTTTAAATCCTGTGGACAAGCCTGTTTCAGCTTCCAGGCTGCAGTAGAGGTCGCGGGTATATTTTCTCATTGCCGTGTTGACTTCAGAAGTTGAGCCAAAGGTGCACATTAAACCGGCTGCATGCCAGGTAGTACCTGAGGTCAGCTGGTCCTTTTCAATAAGGACCACATCTTTGAGACCCATGTCAGCCAAATGATAAGCCACAGAACAGCCGATCACACCGCCTCCAATGATGACGACTTGAGCATATTGAGGAACACTATTGCTTTTTTCTTGCATTGGATTTCCTTATTTTGGAATTTACGGATAGGAATTTTAATTGTCCAATCATCAAAAAATCAATGTAGCCCCGACCCCTGGATAAAGCAAGCGCAAGTGCAACGAACCGAAACCGAAGGCAAATTTTAGGCCACCGCCAAGCCTCACAACCCTATCCTACCTACTTAATAATCTAATATTCCAGTCCACCTTAGTCAATGAGTGTCTGCGCCACGGAAGTGGATTGCCCCAGCACCAAGTACTGGTTCCGATTATCTTCAAAATAGCATCCAAATATCTTTAATAATTGGATTCGATACTTACCAGGAAGTATAATTCTTGGAATTTCAATCTAGTGCGAGGGAAAGAATTAGCCCTTCATTGATTAGATCCATGGTCGATTCTTCAATTTCACCTATCTTCTTGATGAGTCTCTTTTCGGAGATCGAGCGGACTTGATAGGTATCGGCAGATGAATCCTTTGATAATCCGTTTCGATGAGTAGCCGCGATTTTTATGTGCCAGGGCGCTCGCGAAAAACTTTCATTCCATTCTGTCAATGGCACAATAATCTTCAGAGGTAAGCGTGCAAGTGCATCTCGATTTACAAGAACACAGGGGCGGATCTTTTGGATTTCCGCCCCAATGGTTGGATCAAGATTTACTTCCCAAACCTCGCCCCTTTTCATGCAAATTCTTCTCCATCGAGAGCCAGGAATGCAGTTAGTTCGTTATCAGATTCATATAGAGAAGCCAATGACTCTGCAGCCTCTGTAAGAACTTGTTCTTGTGATCTTTCACATTCTCTTTCAATTGCTTGTCTAACAAAAGCGGACATGGACATACCTCGATCTTCCGCATTTGCAGAAAGGCATTCAATTAACGATTCACTTACCATAATATTCAATCTTCGGGTTTTTGGTGCTTCTTTAGTAAGCATTTTGTGCCTCCAATTCACCCATTAATTATATGTAAATAATATACTCATTTATTATGGGCATGTCAAGGGGGGGCATTAATATGTACTTCCGATTATCTCTATACCCAGTCTCATATTATCTTCATAACCGGAAACATGCTGTGTTTGGTATTTTACATATCCAATAGTGAGATCTCACGGATGCGAACCTATTAAGGTTTTATGCGCACTTTTCAAGGGCGTTCGCCAGTGAAGCCAGCAGGAGTTCGGCATGTTCCTGGTTAAAAACAATCGGGGGGCGGATCTTAAGGACATTGGCGTCCGGACCGGTAGTGCCAATCAGGACCCCATTCTGACGCATATGGTTCATGACCCGGCGCGCCCGGTCTGAGTCAGGGAAACCATCGGTGTTGAGGACGTCGACACCCATGAGCAATCCCGCTCCGTGGGGTTCCCCCAGGATGGGGTAGTTCTTCCGTAATTCCAGAAGTCTTTCTTTGAGAACATTTCCCATCACAAGCGCATTGTGCTGGAGCCCTTCCACCTCGATCACGTCCAGGACAGCCAATCCGGCGGCACAGGAGACTGGGTTGCCGCCAAACGTGTTGAAGTAGCCGGTCTCAGCTGCCAAGGCCTCGGCAATTTCCGGGCGGGTCACGAGGGCTGCGAGGGGGTGTCCGTTCCCCATGGGCTTTCCCATAGTCACGATGTCTGGCACGACATCATCGAACTCGAAACCCCAGAAATGCCGACCGAGACGTCCAAAACCGGCCTGGACTTCATCCGCAACACACAACCCACCCGCTCGGCGGGTTTCATCATACAAGGTGCTGAGATACCCACCTGGTGAGGTGAAAATGCCGTCACTGGTGAAACCCGAGTCTAAGATCAACATGGCCGGTCCGTGGTCCCGTGCCCTCAAGGCTTTGATGGCCTCACCTAGACCAAAATCCGGTTCGCTGAAAGCGGTGTTGGAGAGCGGTGCATGAAGGGCAGCCACGTGGGGCGGCAGTTTCTCACGAGGGACTTCTTCGCTGCTGAACCCGATGATGGCATCACTGTTGCCGTGGTAGGAGTGCCCGGTGATCAGGGCGCCGTCATGGCCCGAAACTAGTTTCGCCATCCGCCAGGCAAGCTCGTTTGCCTCCGTCCCGGTACACACGAACATGCAAACGCTCAGCGGATCAGGCAGCCGGCTGGTAATGCGCTCTGCCAGTTCGAGGATCAAACCATGCAAGTAGCGTGTACTGGTATTCAGCAACCGAGACTGCTGGGAGATCGCTTTCACGACGTGCGGGTGACAATGCCCTACATGGGAGACATTGTTATAAACATCCAGGTAACGGTCCCCCTCATCATCGTACAACCACACTCCTTCGCCGCGCACAATATGGAGGGGACGTTCGTAGAACAGGTAAGCGGTGGGACCCAGCAAACGAGCACGGTGTTCCAGCTGCGCAGATCGGGTCTCTTTCGGAACCCTGGAGGATGGGACTAGGTCTTCACTTTCCCAAAACCCACAGGCCCTGAAAAACCGCCTGGTGACCTCCCCGGGATCCATGGTGCGCCACGCCGCCATCTTCTCCCATACACCCTCGACATATCCGGCGATGTATTCGCGGTTTTCCGGGAAAAGGTTCATTCGCCATGAAGCGATCACATTCAACATCGTCAAACGGGTTGCGATCAAATCATACATGAGAGACAGTTCGATTGGCTCGAGCGGTAATATTTCATGGTAAGCCGCGATGATCTCTTCCGCAATTTCAAGCGGGTTATCCTGCCCGCGAAACATATATGCGATCGGGGTGGCCAGATCCATAACCAGGGGGGTATGGATCATGTCCCCAAAGTCGAGAATGCCGACGATGACCCCAGGGTCATCCTCAGCCACCACCAAATTATTGGGAGCAAAATCATTATGAATGATCTGGCTCCGCATCTTGGGAATCTCAGGGAGAACAACCCGTTCGAAGCGGTCTAGGAAGTAGCCGGCCAGCTGACGGTGGTCCGGGTCCGGTACATAGTGCAGATAATCTCGGAGCGATGCAGCTTGCTTCAAGTCCCAAAGGAACTCGTAATTGGCGGCAGGATAATAGAAACCGCGCAGGGCCAGGGCGAGGCGCGCCAGACAGGCTCCCAATGGGCGGAATAGGGCTCGGCCCGTCGACCCCTCCAGCGGGGAACGGCCCGGCAAGTAGGTCAGAACGTGGACAATGTGGGGTCGCCCGTCATCGGCCTGGATCCTCTCGAGGGTAGATTCATTTCGAGAATAAAGGACCCTCGGTACCGGCAGGTCAGGATCAACCATGGCGATGTGAGCCAGAGCTTCAACTTGCATCATGAGGATAGCCGGGTCCATAGCGCTGTTGGCGATTTTTATGACGAACTGGTCACCGCTTGGTGTATCGATCCGGAAATTCTGGTCCCGCTCGCTGCCGAGTGGGGAAATTGCGCCGTCAAGCCCGTAAAAATCCCTGGCGAATTCTAGTACCTCACCGGTTGAAAAGCCCGGTGGTTGTGTACTTAAGATCCCGGCCTGGTTGTAGATACCATTGGTGTCAGACAGAATAGACATTTTTTAACATCATCAAACTCAGCTGATCGAACAGTAGTTGGTTGATAACATGGTGTTCTCGATAATTTCAAGGTCCGTATTGTACTGGAAAACCAGGGAAAGGATGTTTGTGCCTTTGATTAAGGGCACACTAAAGTTTTAAATCAGGCGATTTATAAGGGCTGGATTCAACTACGAAGTGCAACAACGGGTGAATAACCTTCGATCTATGATTGCCTTCCATCTCTTTCTGATCAGGTCGTTGACCTCAGATGGGAATACTTCTCAAACCAATTGGCAACCTTATCTATCGTGATTCTCTTTTGCGCGATCTTCATTGTCAGGTCGAGGAGATCCTGCTGTCATTGGAAAAAATGCCCGATCAAACAAAACGGACCCCCGTACGCTCCTGGGGGTCCGCAGCTTCCTCAATAGTTTTTATATCACTTCCCGTAAAATACAGTGTATGTCTGTGAACTGAGCGGCGATCCACCCGTTGGATCCTGCGAGAAAGCCACCAGACGACCCTCGATTCCCGTCGCAACATTCACGCTAAGCGTAACGGACCAGGCGCCGGGTCCGCCGACATCACTGGATGAGTAGGTCGCGACCTGCTCGGCTAGCACCTTACCGCTAGCGTCTTGAGCCTGCACCACAACGTTATTCTCGAACGCGCCCTGCCCCGATCCCTCGACCGTGAACGAGCTGGGGTTCGTGATCACACAGCGGTTCCCGGGCTCCTCGATGGTGATGTGCTGATCGTTGCGGTCCGGATCGGCAGTGGCGAAGACCCCGGCTGACCCGGCGAGGCTGCCATCATCGTTCAAAACCACCGCGATGACCTTGCCATCGGTCGTTGCATTGACCGGGGCGGTCATGCTTGTCTGGTAGGTCTTGATGTTATTGGCGTTCGCCGGCCCCAGGTCCGCACAGGCGGAGCCGTATATGTTGCGGCCCTCATCAACGAAGAACACGATCACTTCGTCATTGGGCATCGCTCGCGCAGATCCGGTCACATCTAAGAAGTCGGTGCTCTCCCATGCAGTTCCATTCTTGGGCGAGATGATTGCCAAGAACACAGCCGGATTCCCGTCGTCCGGAGTCGGCTCGGCCGTTGGTGGTGAGACGGTCGGGACTCCTGGTGGTACTGTTTCTGGTGTTGGTGTCGCTGTTGAGCATGCGGTCAACCCCAGCATCATCAACGTGACGACGACCAGTACAAGATTCTTCATGATTCATTTCCTCCAAGTTGTATTGATTCTTAAGGTCGATATTATAACCCGAATTCACGAACTCACGTTTTTGGAGTGACGTCTATTACCCATGTCTCAATTTCTATTCTTGCTTATCAAGAGATCACCCAGGCGGGAGGCGAGATGTAGGTTGTTCCGATTATTCCAATTATTGGATGTAAAGAGCATCGAGCAGAACATCCCCCGCGACGCAACGCCCCATCTTATTTGTGCAGCGCGCTTCCTAATACAATTTACCCATACAGCGCGACCAGCACCCTGTTATAAGATAAGAATCGCGGTCAACCTGGAGGAGGAGTTGAATGTCTGTATTTGAAGATACGACATTTAATGATCTATCCGATCAAACGCTGGCTACGAAATTATCCCAGCAGAACCCCGTCGTCATGATTCTCAATGGGGTCAACCTTGGGAAAAGATTCATCCTCGATGACGCCTCTTCCGTAATTGGACGCAACCCCGAACAAGCCAACATCGTTCTTACCGACCGTGCCGTGTCGAGCATGCATACCAGAATCGACTACAACGCACGAAAGCGGCAGTTCTTCATCACCGATCTCCAGAGCAGGAATGGCATCTGGGTCAATTCGCAAAGAACCGAAAATTCGCCGCTCTTACCCGGTGACAAGATCTTCGTCGGAACTACAGTCTTGAAATTCGCCCTCGAAGATGCCTTCGAAGACAGGTTTCACACGAGAGTCGATGAGCTCATGAATATCGACGAACTCACAGGTCTTCCGATTAAGAGGGTTTTCGATCAAAGGCTCAGCATAGCCTTTATGAAGGCCAAGCGACGAGGAAAAACCTTGTCCCTATTGATGATGGATATGGATGGATTGAAACAGATCAACGATACCTACGGGCATCAATTGGGATCGCATTCCATCTCCGAATGTGGAAAGATCATTGGAGCCACCGTAGGGAAAAAGGGAACAGCGTGCCGCTATGGTGGTGATGAGTTTCTAGCTTTCCTGCGCAATAGGACGCTTGCAGAGGCGGAAGCTATTGGGGAATCGATCCGGCAAAACATATCCAAGCACACGTTCAAGCTCAACGGGCATTCAGTCTCCCCCACGATAAGCATTGGCGTCGCCGAACTCTTCGATGAGATCGAATCGCCAGATGAGCTCATTAGAATCGCCGATGACGCACTGTATCGAGCGAAAGAAGCGGGGCGCAACACTGTTTCTAGATAGAGCTCTCTGGTCTCTCCAACCAGACTCAGTATCTGGTCGACAAGCGGACGCGTTTTTTTATCCCTCACTGTCCACTGTCAACGGGGCTTCCAAAGGATCTTCAGCACGCTCTCCCAAAACACGACTCTTCTGGTAGGCAGCCCAGACCGCTTTGGAGAGCACCGTGCGCATCCCCCCCTTCTCCAGTTGGTAAATTGCTTCTGCACTTGTGCCTCCTGGAGAAGTGACCAAATTTCTCATCTGCGCCAGGTGGCGTTCGGACTGCTGGGCATATTTAACAGACCCATATAACGTCTGGAGGACCAAATTGCGAGCATCTCGACGTGAAAATCCGAGATGCACAGCTGCATCCACCAACGCTTCCATGAGAAGAAAGACATAGGTCGGCCCGGTCCCACTCACTGCCGTAGCCATATCGAGTTCTCCCTCGTCGTCGACGTAGAGCTCCTTCCCCATGGCATTGAGGATGACACGCGCTTGTGTAAGGTGCTCTTCCGAAACAGACGGGGTTGCCGTCCAGACGGTCATGCCCTCGCCAATCTGTGCGGGGGTGTTTGGCATCGCTCGGATTATGGCCTTATGGTCGAACCCCTTGCACATTGTCTTGAGTGGCATACCCGCAACGATCGAAAAGATAAGCGCTTTCTCCGGGATAGAACCCTTCAATTCAGCCATGACTTGAGGAAGGATCTGCGGCTTAACTGCGATTACGACGATGTCCGCTTGCTTCACGGCATGCAAATTATCCGCAGTTGCCTCGACGCCATAACCCTCTGATAATGTCTCTCTTTGCTCGATCACCGGATCACTAACAATAATGGAATCGGGTCCGAACTCCCCCGACGCCAGTAGTGTGTGGATGATCGCCCTGCCCATTGCACCAGCGCCAATGATCGTAAATCTGAACTTCTCAGGATCGCTGCCTGCCATACTGCCTCCCATAACTCATAAAATTTGTGAGTAAATTACCCCGCAGCAAGCTACGGGGCATTCACCGCAGAACAATCGTCATGGGGGCTGCCGCCCCCAACCCCCTGCTTGCCCATTCATCCCGCCAGCAAGCTGACGGGTATTCTGGGATTACTAATAAACTATACAGAATTGACGCCGTTTCGGGCACCCTGCTCATTGTACACGAAGGGTGGGTAGTTTCAATACGGAGATGATTGGATCGAGCTGAGGCACGGGGCTCTGCGCGAAGCCTTTGCGGTTCCGGGTTCGGTTGCTGTCATCTCCGGATTATCGCTCGTGGGCATGTGAAGACAAACGCCAGTGGATTCTCGAAGCGAGCCCGTTTTTCTAGCTATCTGAGGGGAGGAACTCTCCCCAACTTCCCAGCGAGAAAGTAGCCATCTCCGGGGGGATACCATCAAGCGTTATCGTCTGTAGACAATCATCATCGAGGTCGGTGGGCCACCACATGGCGGTCTCAAGTTTCGAACTTTCCTGATAGACGATGGCCATTATCAGGGAACCGCCCTTCAGGGCAATCTGGTACTCCATCTCATTCGGCGGACCCTCGAAGCCGATGTTTGCCACCCAACCCTCTTCCTCAAGAAGCGAATCCCTCGCCGAGGTGGCGCTTGAGCTGCGGCAGCACCACGAGAAGTCCTGAGTCTTGCGCCAGCTCTCTCCATCTCGTTCGAGTACAGTGCTTCCCAGGGCGGCCGATGAGTGCAGAATCCATACCTCATTCCCCCTGGCCACACAAAGGCTTCCGTATCCCATTCTTTGGCTGCGGATGCCCAGGTAGAGGTATCCTTCTGAGTGCATCAGGAGTAGTTCACCTTTGCCATCGACATCAATCGTCATCGCCTCATCCCACTCCCCCGGTGAGAACTCACCGTCAATCGTGGCCTGGATTCCCTTTGGCACTTCGACTGTCCGGTTAGCCGGCTCGGGCACATTAGTGGTTGATGTTTCCGTAGCAGGAACTGCGATGGAAGTCGCTGTGATCGCGGCTCTTGGAGTCAGGGAATCAGACTCGTTCTCTTCAAGTGGCCGTTTTTGATTGCATCCACTTGCTAGGATCAGCAAGCCGAAAGCATATGCTACAAAAATCCGATGATTGCTCTCATGTTGGCAGTTTGTCATGCCTGACTCCATTCCCGGTTGAAATCGCTACAAAAAGGGATTCGCCCTGAATCGAGCGAAAGAAGCGGGGCGCAACACTGTTTCTAGATAGAGCTCTCTGGTCTCAAATTTGAAAATTTGGGGCTGCCCCTTTGGGACAGCCCCATCATATATAGTTGCGATTACTTACCCAATTGGCTGCTCTTTAAATTTCTCTCTTCGATCTGGTCGCCCCATCCTTGGTTAGTCGCTTTTATCTCTCTGCTGTCCCCTACGTTTGGCTAAAATAAAAACCAGCCGAACATAATCGTCCGGCTGGTTTTTAGGTCGGGGCAATCGGTTAGATCTGGCGGGCGCGATAGTTTGGCCGAGAAGGCGATGTTCGCTTGTTGCGCGGCTTTGGTTTCCGGGCAGTCTGCGGGTAATCCGGTTTAGGTACATCGTAATTAAAATCTGGCAGCGTTTGCCGCGGCAGTTTTTGCTTCATGATCTTCTCAATTTTCTGCACCAATGCGTGATCGTCCGCGGTGATCAAGGTGAAGGCTTCCCCCGTGCGCTTGGCCCTCCCAGTGCGCCCGATCCGGTGAATGTAAGCATCGGCAGTGTCGGGCATATCGTAATTGATCACGTGTGAGATACGATCAATATCCAGACCGCGCGCCGCTATGTCCGTCGCCACCATAACCTGGTACCTGCCTTGTTTGAATCCTTTTAAGGCCGCGCGGCGCTGACCCTGGGTGCGGTTACTGTGTAAACTGGTCACCTTAAAACCGGTGCCCGCTATTTGTTTTGCCAACCGCTGGGCGCGGTGTTTTGTACGGGTGAAGATCAACACCGAATTGGTGTCCGTCTGTTGGAGTAATTTGATCACCAGGCCCCTTTTCAGGTGATGCGGCACCGGGTAAAGCGTATGGGCTACTGTGTGAACTGGGCGGGCAAGCCCAATGGCGACCCGTTTAGGTTTGTACAGAGTCTGGGCTGCAAGGCGCTCAATTTCTTTGGGGAAAGTAGCTGAAAATAGCATGGTTTGCCGCCGCACGGGTACATGTTGGAGGATGCGTTTAATATCAGGCAAGAAACCCATATCTAGCATCCGGTCAGCCTCATCTAACACCAACATTTCCAACTGCCCCAGTTTGGCATGTTTGTTTTGGATATGATCCAACAGCCGCCCCGGGCAGGCCACCACAATTTCCACGCCGCGGTGCAGCGCCTCAATTTGGGCCCCGGCCCCAACACCACCGTAAATGGCAATGCTGCGTATATTTGTCCCGCCTCTCAGAATGCCTATGGCCTGGTGTATTTGTTCGGCCAACTCACGGGTTGGCGTGATGATTAATGCCCGCGTTCGCTTGCGTGGACCTGTGAGCAGTTTGTGTAGAATAGGCAGAACAAAGGCCGCAGTCTTGCCTGTGCCCGTTTGGGCAGTGCCGATCAAGTCGTGCCCGGCAAGGGCAAGGGGAATAGCCGCTAACTGAATCGGCGTTGGTTTATGATAACCCTCACGTTTAATCCCGTCATTTAAACGGGAATCAAGATTGAACTGATTGAAGCTCATAACAATTAATTTCCTTGGTTTCAGAAGTCAAGCGGATGTCAGGGGAATCGAGCGGAACTCAATGGTAACAGCGGCAACGACTTGCTGGCTAATTAGTAAGACGGGGCTAACGATAACCGATGGCGGTGCACCTGTCAAGCAGCGCGAAGCTAGTCTGTACGGGTCGTGTAGCCCGCCCCGTCTCAATCCTTGGACTCAGCGGAAAGGGCTAAGAGGAGGTGAACGGGGGGTGAGGGCTACATGTTCAAGCTCTCGATGTCAACGCTTTTCATTGAAAGAACAAGTCGAGTTATCTCATTCCCCCCAAAGGGGGACTTATCATCCCGAGCTCGTCGAGGGACCACTCCCCTCGCGATCGCGCAGCATCCTGTAAGGAAGCACTCATGGCTCCTACGGAGTGCTACGCGAAGCGCAGCGTGGAGCACACCCCCTGGATATAACATTGGACTATCGGCTAAAACCTGTTTTCAAATCCGAGTAGGGTGAAACGTCTTAATCTCGGACTCTTTTCCAATGAAACGCAATCCGGAGCCGAAACTGTCGTTTTCCACCAGGTAGTCTTAGATAATCTTGTGTTGAGATGGCGGGAGGGCTAATCGCTGTGCTTCTCCATGGTTAGCTCAAGATCGTCCATGGTGAATTTCTCCAGGGCGATAATTTTCGCATCTTGCCGGAAATGCGGAGGCAGGATAGTCCTTGCTTCCTCTTTGCTATCCAGATCCACGACAAACCAGGCTTTATGCTCATCGTCGTGGCAGCCCCAGTCTGCATTGGTCACGAAGTGTGAACCCGATTCCAAAAAGACTTGGACAGCTCTCTCGCACGCTTCTTTCTTATTCTCATGTGGAACTTCAATCAAAAACCTTGACATAAGGAACATCCTTTCATTTCTTGAACCTATTCTCCACGTTTGTTTTCTTGGAGAACCAAATTTGGTATATTGATACGATCCCGCACCTATGACCACAGCGATAGATATGATTTTGCTGGACCTGCTCCGCACAGCCTACTTATTACAAATACCTTAATCCACTTCAAAGGTATCGAATTGACTAACGGCAGACCTCTTCAAGATTAATTTCAGGGATGTCGGGCGAACTCTGCACCGAGCTGGTCAAACCGATGAGGGCACCGTCACCCGTGAGTGCTTCGAGTGTGCCGAATAGCATCCCCTGCTGGTCACTTGGGATAGCTGTGACATACAACAATGCTCCCTGGCAAACGATGGGACCGACTTCTGGATTTGTGGTCAGTGTTGTGAACCCTTCGCAGGCACCTTCCTTTGTTGGTGCATTCGATACGTTACTGAAACCTGCTCCGGTCAGAATGGAATTGCCTGGGCATAGGGGGCCAGTCTCTGAAAGATCGAGACCGACATAAGCGACGACGTACCGGCCACCGGATGTATACCATTGTGCCGTGACGGCACCCGGAGCTGCAGGGAGCTCACTCTCGTCGAAAGCCAATGACGCGAATGTCGCCATGTCAACTTTGTAAGTAGTATTTGGCTCGACCCCGAGCAATGCCGAAGTAGACGTATGTGGAAGCTCTTTCGGTGTGGAGGAAGTTACGGTTGGCTCGATAGTCGGAGGGATGGGTGTCTCCGAGGGTTTAGGGGTTGATTCCGGTATCGTATCCGAGGCTGGCACAGATGTCGATGAGCACGCGCCCAACGCAATCACTCCAGCTAAGATTAACACCCATAAAGCAGATTTTGTCATGTACAACTCCCTTTCTCATTATGAATAGGGTTGTCATTGCCAGAAAGGTTTGCTGAATCCAGTCTAAATGCCAACCACCCGCAAGCTTGTTACTTCATTTATCTTCGCCACTAAAGAACACTTACGCAGCACGCGAAACCAATGATATGAAAACAATAATGCCACCAGGGCATTATTAGGACTTTTAGGGTCTAGATTATATATTATTTGTCTGTTTGCTGCAAGATGTGAGTTCGATTGTCGGGGGAGTTATGAGGGTAGAGATGGATATTGCAGGAGAGCGAGGGGGCAACGTTCCCCCGCTCTCTTAATTGTCGATAACACCTCCGGTTGGACCAATGAGAGCCCGGATTCATACGGCTTTTGTAAGGTTCAGGCGTTATTGTCTATCGGTTTGTCCTGAAGATCTTCTAGGGCAGGCTCGTGCTGAACGGTATGGCGATCGGCGCTTGTGGTAAACCGACTAGAAGGATCCTCGCTTGCTCAAAAGTCATTCCAGTGAATTCGCCAAACGGGGTTCGAGCACGTTCGATCCGGATCGCCTCGTGCAGCTCTGGGCTTCCAACTTCCATGAGGAGGTCCAGGTAGGCCTGTACACGGTCTACCATGACCTGTGTGATGTGAACATTGTCGCCCTCACCGTTAACAAGAGCACGCATTCCGGGCTCGAACTGAAGGATGATCACAAGCCCATCATCCTTAACCTTTGGGTGGCTCAAGATTAAATTACAAAGCTCGGGGTTGTGTTGCCAAAAGAGATCAATATAGGTTCGCCCCGCTTCTGTAGGAAGCAGGACATCGTCATGGACACCCCAGTAGGTATCGATGATCTCCATATAGTCCAAGGCGCGCCCGGCAGTGAAAACCAGGCCGATCAAAATGATCGCCAGAACAATGCCAAGGACAAGTGGACGGTAGCTGAATAAGCGCTTCAAGTTCTCATACTCGACTGTTTCGGTTCATCGGAAGTTCTAGGATGCCTACCAGCCTCAATCGTACCGTCTACTCGCTTGAGTTCATAGAGCACTTTAGTACTCAACAGGAAATAATCAACCACCACTTTTCAAGAGAACCACAAAAAATGGGCTTGCCCCCCATCTATTCGACCGTTACGTTTGCTTTGCGTTCTTCTAGAGCAGCATCTAAACCCTTCATCCCCTGGCGAATCATGGTCTTACTCGTCATGTCGATGAGACGCTGACCAATGCTGGCTAATTTCCCGCCGATCTGAATATCCCCTTCGTATTTCATCAGCGTACCATCGCCTTGCTCTGTTAGGTGAACCGTGCCGCTGCCCTTAAAGAAGCCCGCTCTCCCCTCGCCTTCTGCATTCAATGTGCAGCTCTCGGGTGGTACCTCATCTTCGACGAGTATCCTCCCGGAAAAGCCTCCCGAGATGGGTCCTATACGCAGGTTGATCTCACCCTCGTATTCGGACTCCGAGAGTTGATTCAATTTCGTTGTGCCTGGAACCAACGTTGCCAGGACCTCAGGGTCGCGCACCATCGCCCAGACATCCTCACGAGAGCCGTTAAAAACGTGCTCGCCTTCGATCCTCATGCGTCTTTCTCCTCTCCATGGAATAACTCGAACAGCCTCTGCGGACTGAGCGGCGATTCGAGAATTTCCAGCCCATCCACACCAAGCGCGTTCTCCACCGCCTGAGCGAAGAGCGCCGGGACCGGGATGGCTCCAGCCTCACCAACACCTTTGCTGCCCAACGGATTCAGCGGTGAAGGTGTGACCTGATGAGCTATTTCGATTGTGGGAATTTCCGCCTCAGTGGGGATCAAGTAATCCGCAAAAGTGGCGTTTAGGAGCTGTCCATTGTCGTCAAAAACCAGTTGTTCGTAGAAGGAATTGCCAATGCCGAGCGCTACACCCCCATGGAGTTGTCCTTCAACAATGAGCGGGTTGAGTACCGTGCCGCAATCTTCGACGACGATGTAGCGTTTGATCTCCACCATCATCGTCTCTGGATCGACTTCGACGATCATGGCGTGCGTGCCGAAAGCCGTGGCTCCATATTTCGGACCGAAGTAGGCTGTCGCTTCGAGCCCTGGCTCCGTGCCGGGTTCGACGGCGCCGCGCAGCGGATTTGAACGTTGGGCCAGATCACCCAGGCTAATAAATTGAGTGGGGATATCAGCCACACGAACGACGCCATCCTCGAGCTCCAACTCCTCTTCAGGGATTTCGAGCAACTCACTGGCAAGTTTCAGGACCTTCCCGCGCACGATCAAAGCGGCAGCATTCACCGCATTCGCAGCGACGACTGCCCCGCGACTGGCAAATGTGCCCGTCCCCCAGTGAAACTGTGCTGTGTCTCCAGTCACCAGGTGCACATCGCGAACATCCACCCCCAATCGCTCGGCGACGATCTGCGCAAAGGTTGTGAAGTGACCTTGCCCCTGGGTGCCGACCCCCGTCGCCGTATTAACCTTCCCGCTCGACTCGATCGTCACCCGAGCGCCCTCGTAAGGTCCGACGCCCGTCGTCTCGATGAACGAGACGACGCCGATGCCCACCCGTCGACCTTCATTCCGCAGCTTGGGCTGCTCCTCCTGGGTAAACTTTTCGTACTCAATCATCTCAAGCGCCTTTTCCATCGCTGGAAGATAATCACCGCTATCGATGATGAAGGACTCAAAAGCCTGGTCGATGATAACGTTGTCGTACGGGAATACATCATTGGGCAAGAAGTTCCGCTTTCGGATCTCCACTCGGTCGATACCCAGCTCCTTGGCGGCGATATCGAGCATCCGTTCGATCACATAAACACCCTGCGGTCGCCCGGCCCCGCGGACCGGCGTTGTGAGGGTCTTGTTGGTGAATACGACTTTCAAATCGGAGCTGAAATTCGGTATATCGTAGGGTCCCAACGCGTGGCACTGGGTATTCAGCGGGATGGTCAGCCCGTAGGGGTCATAGGCGCCGGTGTCATGCAGAAAATCGTCGCGCAATCCCAGGATGCGCCCGTCGTTTGTGAGCGCCAATTCAACATCGTGTACCTGGCCTCGCTCCTGTGTTGTGGCGTAGAAGTTCTCCCGACGGTCCTCGATCCATTTGATCGGTTTGCCCATCTTGAGCGTAGACCAGGTTAGCAGCACCTCCTCCGGGTAAAACATCATGATCTTGGGGCCGAAGGCACCGCCGACGAAGGGCGCGATCACACGGACCTGATGTTCGGATAATCCGAACATGCTCGCCAAACCGTTGCGGATGGGAATGGGCGATTGCGTCGTATCCCAGACAGTCAATTGCTGCTGCTTATTGTCCCAGGAGGCGACGATGCCGCGGTTCTCCATTGCGCCGGCGATGCCGCGTTCGATGACAATGCGCCGCTTGATCACCTTGTCGGCGCCCTCACGTATGGCCGCGTAGTCTCCCTTCTCCTGGACGAGATGCGCGGCGAGATTGGATTCGAGATCATCATGAACCAACGGCGAGTCAGGATCCAGCGCTCGCTCGATATTCACCACCACATCAAGGGGTTCGAGGTCGACGACGATGTCGTCCAACGCGTCTTCGGCGATATAACGGCTCTCGGCGATGACGATGGCTAGGGGCTCACCGGCGTGGCGAACCTTATCCTTCACCAGTGGGACCTGCGTGCGAGTGTAGAATTCCACATCCTCGATGGTCGGCGGCGGGATCACCAGCGGAGGGCCTGGAGACCAGTCGTCACCCATATCTTCTGCCGTGAATGCCGCAACCACCCCTGGCCGCTCCAACGCAGCCGAAAGATCGACGCCCTTCAATGTGGCGTGTGCGTATTCGCTGCGGAGAAAGGCGGCGTGAAGCATGCCCGGTAGTTCAACATCATCGACGAACAACGCCTGGCCGGTGAGCAGGCGAGGGTCTTCATTGCGCGTGATGGGCTTCCCTATCAATTTGGCCATCATGATTCACCCCCCGATGACATCTTTTCGGCGGCCAAATGGACCGCATCCCTTATGTGTTGGTATCCCGTGCAGCGGCAGAGGGTTCCCTCCATCGCCCGCTTGAGGTCATCTTCGCTCAGGTCCTTCTTTTCCTCGAGGACGGGGAGGATACTCATCAGAAAGCCGGATGTGCAGAAGCCGCATTGCAGAGCATGGGTTTCCCGGAATGCCTCCTGGAGTGGATGCAAATCCTCCATGGTTCCGAGGTCTTCAACGGTGCGAATTTCATGCCCATCAGCCTGTACGGCGAACATCAGGCAAGAGCGGACGGGCATTCCATCGAACAAGATCGTACAAGCCCCGCATACACCGTGTTCGCAGCCGACATGTGTCCCGGAGAGATTGAGCTCATGGCGGATGAAATCGCTGAGGAGCAGACGGGGTTCGATCGTCTTCTGAAAGACCTCCCCATTGACGGTGACTGTAATGTCCATTGCTTTGTTCATGGCATTTCCTCTTTCACGCTGCTTTGATTCCGGGGGCTGCGGCGCGCGCGAACGCTTTCTCGAGCGCTCGTCTCGCCAAGACCCTGGCTAAATGCAATCGATATTTCACGGAGGCGTGAATGTCCGCGCTCGGATCTAGTTCTTCGGTCACCGCTTCAGCTGCCGAGCGGATTATTTCGGGGGTTACTTCCTTCCCGATAAGCATCTCTGTGGCCTTCACCGCTTCCACCGGTCCATCACCGACGCTGAGGAACACCAGCCGAGCACGTTCGCAAAGGTCCTGCGCGTCCAATGTCACCACTGCGCACACACCTACCAACGCGAAATCGTGTGCGCGTCGTGCCTCCTCTTCCAGCGCCCAGCCCGTGCGCGGCGCCATCGGTGGAATTGCGATCTCGACCAGCATCTCATCGGGCTCAAGAACGGAGGTGAACATACCCAGGAAGAAATCTTGCGCCGGGACCCATCGCTCCTCGCGCTCACTCTGACAGCGGAAACGCCCATCCAGTGCGACGCAGATCGTGGTTAATTCGGCGGCCGGATCCGCATGGGCAATACTTCCACCGAAAGTCCCCCGACTGCGGATCTGTGGGGTGGCGACTTTCGGCATGGCCTCGTGGATCAGCGGAGCATGTTCGGCCACAAGGTCATCACGCTCAACCTGATAATGGCGAGTCATGGCGCCGATGCGCAGCTCACCATCCTTTTCGGCGCGGATAAATGAAAGCTCCGCGAGCTTATTCAGATCGATCAGAACCGCAGGTTGAGCCAGACGGAAATTCATCATCGGGATCAGGCTTTGACCGCCTGCCAGAACTTTGGCGTCATAACCATATTCAGTTAGATGACCCAGAGCCTCCTCTACGGTGGTTGGTGCAATGTATTCGAAACGTGCAGGCTTCATAGGCTTATTGCCCTCCTCAAAGAACCCTTGTTTCCCCAGGGTTGCATTTCAGTTGTCATTCTCGCGCCGCCGGCGCTCACGCCCGATGGCCTCAGCCAGAGTCGTCGGTGGACGCCCCAGCAGCCAGTTCAGGATTTGCGTGCTGCCAACAAAATCGTGATGCTCATAGTATTGAAACATCTGCTTGAACGTCTCGATCGCATACATTCCCAGCCCGGCGTCCCGAGCACCCTGCTCCCAGACCTCGATCGGTGTCCTTTCTGCGGTCACCTCTCGACCCAAACCATCGCTCAATGTTTGGGCAACTTCGACTTGGGACATCGGCTTGGTGCCAATCAACTCATACGTCGCACCTACGTGTCCATCCCCGGTGAGGACGAGCCGGGCAGCTTCGGCGACGTCTTTCAGATCGACGAGGCTCAATTCGGTGTCGAGCGGATAGGGTACGCGGTAGCAACCATCCCCGATCAGTGTGTCCCATTGAGCCAGGATATTCTGCATGTATGCTGCGGGCTGCAAAATGGTAAAGGCCAGACCGCAGGAAAAGAGCTGCTCTTCGACACGCATCTTCTGCCAATGGTGCGGCATAGCTTCGATATGCGGATGCACCACAGAGTGATAGACAAAGTGCTCGATTTCAGCAGATTGTGCAGCAGAGATCATCGTCTGCCCGATCGCAACCTCATCCGGGTGGACATTAGGCGGTATGTGATATACCGCCCTTATTCCTTCGACCGCCTGGTCCATCGTTCGCCGGTCGCACAAATCGCCATGGATGACCTCGATAGCGCCGATTTCTTCAACCCGTTCGATATACTCCCTGTGGTGGACAAGCGCCCGTACCCGCGCGCCTTTCTCGACCAGCTCCTGGATGACAGTGCGCCCGGTCTTGCCCGCAGCTCCAGTAACGAGGATCATTCAAGATACTCCAAACCTTCGCTGCTCTCCTTGAAGGCTACGAATCTGCCCCACATCGATTCGGCCTCCATGGCTTTTTGGACGTAGCAGCCGATGTAATACCTGCCGCTCTCGGCTTTGTCGATGTCGAGCCCCATGTTTTCGGCGTGGACGATACGCTTCGGGAAGAGATTCAGATGCATATCCTGGTAGTACTTATCCAGCGGGTACATCTCATCCCAATCTTTGCCGAAATCGTCAATCAACTTGCGGTTGGCTTCCTCGAAAGTCTTCGGGTGCCAGATACGCATAATGGTGTTCATGGGATGATCCGCACTCACAGCGTCGACCCCGATCCACTTGATCTGCATGTCCACACACCAGTCCGAGAAATCCGGTGAAGGACCAGGATGGTTCACCATATATCGGAACTCATCCGATTCAGGCCTGTTCCACCCGTATTTATGCCATCCCGTCTTGATGATGAGAATGTCACCCTTGCGAATGTCCACCACATCTTCAATCATCTTGGGTGTGTACACACTTGAATTGCTGACCAGATGTGATATATCGGCAATAACGCCCGGTCCAACCCATTCTTCTAAAGGTACTTTTCCAATGGATCGACCCGCCGGGTAGAAGTGTATTTCGCCATCCATGTGGCTCGCCAGGTGGATGCTGGCATTGCAGATCGAACCATTCCTGCCCATGCCGAAGAATTGGCCCCCGACCCGCTTAGTGTAGGTCACGCTCAGTGGGATGTAGTTCAGCCATTGAGGGGTTTGAACGCTGAACGGGATCGTGAGATCCAGCATCTCTGCTGACTTCATGACCTTGATGAACTCTTCTTCCTTCATGCCCTTCGGCGCTGTCAGGGCAGAGACACGCGCCCATGCAGTTTCCACCTCCATGAAGGGGATCGGCATAATCATGATCCAGGCACGTTGGTTTTTCAGCTTGTCAATGTCGCCGACTATGGATTCAACGAACAGCAAGTGGGCGTTGGGAATGTCCGCGTGGGTCATCTTGTAGTATTCGTCCTGCGGGTACATCTCATCCCACGTTTTTCCATGCTCTTTGAGTAATTTCTCCTCGGCTTTATGAAATTCACGCTCATGCATACGGCGGATAGGCGTATTCATCGGGTGTTCGGCACAGCCACAATCCACCCCCACGACTTTTAGTTTCATCTCTAAAGCCCACTTGAAGAAGTCGGGCGAGGGACCAGGATGGCGAATGAGGAATCCGAACTCCTTCGACTCGACGCCGCCCTGTGCATCCTCATTGAAAACGTCAGGTTGGTCCCACGAGTATTTGTGATATCCGGTGTTAATAATTAGAATATCCCCCTCTTTAACCGTTGCCCGCTCAGTGATCATCTCGGGTGTGTACAGGCTGTAGTCGGAGACCGCATCCGAAATATCGACCACGACTCCCGGACCACAAAGATCTCTCAAACCAACATCGGCGATGGCTCTACCCGCGGAATGGAAGGCTCGCTCGCCGACCAAATGCGTGCCCACAGTGTTGCTCCAATTGAGGATCTGGCCATTCGCACCCTGCCCTCCCCCGTGAGCGCCTGTCACACGCTTGAAAAAATGAACCTCCAGCGATTTTTCCCCCGGCCAGGGAGGCGTAAAGATGCTGCAATCCTGAGTCAAGTCATAAAGTTTGGCGTCGGTCATGGTTTTGATAAAACGATCTTGATCCATTCAAGCCTCACTTTCAAAGCGGTAATCCCGCTCACATTCAATTCCTACGCGAGATGATCTGCGTTGACTTTAAATACCGTATTCTTTGGCAAACGCCACGAGCGCCTCCTCAAACATCTCCATAGGCGGCCGCACAAGACCGGCTCCAACCTGCCCTACCCCTGCATCTTTGTGGGCGATGCCTGTGTTCACACGGGGGGTGATCCCTTTCTCGACGACCTTTCGTATGTCAATCCCGGTCGGCGTCCCCCGGAAATCGAGAGGGGGCATCGTGAAGTATTTGTGCTCGGTGAAGCAGATTTCATACATTTCCAGCGTGGCGTTCAACGCATCTCTCGGTGTACCGCTAACGAATGTAACGATGGCTGGCGCGCTAGCCATGGCAAAGCCACCTATGCCTGCTGTCTCGGTGATAGTGCTATCGCCAATGTCCCCGCTTGCGTCCTCTTCCGTGAAGCCCGGGAAGTACAACCCTTTCGGCACAGCAACCGGAGCGGTAAACCACCGGTCGCCTAACCCGCTGACCCGAATCCCGAAGTCAGTGCCATTGCGGGCCATGACACTCACGACGGTGCTGCCTTTGATCCCGTGAGCTGCATCGGCCATGGCTTTACAGGCAGCCATAACGGGGTTGAGCACGCTCAAAGCGTTATCTCCCAAATTCTGAATGATTTGCGCGGCAACTTCCGAGTCTTTGGTCACCCTAACGATGAACGGTGCGAGTATCTTCGTGAAAAGCACCGAACCGGCCTTGTTCCTGTTGTGCCCTTCGTCACCCATATGCAGCGCTTCGGCCAGAAGTGCCCGAATGTCGATCCCCTCGCTGGCCTGGATGGCATCATTCAAGACCGGAGCCATCACCTCCTCGATCCAGCGTAAGCGCTCTAATACATCTTCGCTGTAGGCGCCATAACGCAGCACTTTGCCATAGCCCTCGTTCAGGTTAGAAAAGGACTTGTTCCCATGGACCGTGTCCTCAAGAATATAGACCGACATAGAAGGGCAGATGATGCCGGCCATCGGTCCCACAGCCTGGTGGTGATGACAGGGTTCAAGCGCTATCTTGCCCGACTCAACCAGAGCCTGGGCGCCTTTTTCGTCTTTCGCCTTTCCTTCAAATATCAAGGCTCCGGTAATAGCGCCGCGCATGGGTCCAGACGCGCGCTCCCAGGTGATGGGAGGTCCGGCGTGCAGCAATAAGTTTTCGCGCATGTCCGGGATCACGTCCAACGCTTTCCCCAAACCCACCACAAGCGGGCGAGACTCCATCATTCGTTCACACGCTTCTGAATTTGCCTTATTAATATCCATGGGTCCTCCCCTGCTCGATGACGCTGGCCTGCTCTTGCCAGGTAGTCATCAAACAATGATGGTCTACCTCAATTATCACCCTCTGCCCCCGACGGTCGAAAACGTTTCCCGATCTCGAAGCGAGATCGAGCCTCTATAAGGCTCTCTTTATAAAGTTCGAGGTTGCGATCCTCCAGGTGATCGAAATTTTGTGGATGTTTGCTGCCCCAGGTGATGTAGCGAAGGGGATCGGGATCAAGGCGAGCGGCGATGATTTCTTCGGTGCCGCGTGCCTGCGCCAACCGCCAGGCGATCGGGTTGACAATCATACTGTGGCCAAAACCGAAGTTGTCCTTCGCATCCCGTCCGACCAGGTTGCTGGCAATGACATACACATGGTTGTCGTAGGCTCGTGCGGAATTTGTCATGAGCCAAATATCGAAACTGCGCTGCAGTGCGGATACGCGAATGATGATCTCAGCACCCTTCACTGCCAGTATACGCGACAGTTCCGGGAAATCGCCGTCGTAGCAAATGATCATGCCCAGGGTGCCCAGCCCGGTTTCATACACATCAGCGTGATCGCCCACGAGCGCCCATCCACCATGATCACGCCGCTCCCAGGGCGCGGGGTGAGTTTTATCGTAGATGCCTATTATCTCTCCATCCGGACCTATCAAGATCGACGAATTGTAGACGTCTCCGCGCACGGGTCCCCGTCGGTACGATGGCCAGACGACATAGACGCCAAGCTCACCAGCAGCTTCCTGGATCCCCTGGGTGATCAGTCCCGGGGCTTCATCGACCAAGTCCCATAAGCCCTCGGCATCCAGGCCGGTCTCATAGCCGGTCGTCACCGTCTCTGGAAAAACGACAAGCTCGGCTTCATTTTCACTCACAGCCTTCTTCAACCAGCGAACACCCTTCGATACGTTCGCTTGTACGTCATTGGGAGTAATGGCGATCTGAACGCAGGCAGCAATAAATTCCTTCATTCCTGTTCTCCGATCATTTACCCTTCATCCTCTCCAGAATAGACATCAGCTCCTGATTACCACCCGCTGGCGGACGCCAATCCACGTGGATTACAGAAGCATCTTGAGCCAACAGGCTTTCGGCAAATGATTCCACCCCCACATTAAGTGCCGACAGAGAATCCTTCAAAACGCTCAAATCTACTGGCGCGTGGTCAAGGATCTCGGGTTCCGGCGAGAGGGCTTGAATCAAGCGCCCCACATACCGCGCCGCGGCTTCGTTGCTTGTCCAAACTTTGGCGCCCGCTGCTTCGAGTTGTGAAATCTGCGCATCCAGACCTTGCGGATCTTCATCAGTTCCGACCACGACCGCGACCGCCTCTAGATGGCGACCCGCCTTGCTGGCTGTCTCAAGTGCGCTCTGGATCGCAGGCGCCAGCTCGCTGGCGGGGTCGGGGTGTGCGCCGTGACCCAAGACCACGTCGAGCAGGAGCACGGCCACTCCAGGATCGGAAGCTTCCTGCTCCAGTCTGCGGATACGAAGATCGTTGTCCATCATCGGGTGCAGGCGTCCAACGGTGAACTCATCCTCCCCCAGATCGACGATAGTATTCTCCTGACTGACTAACGCGTCGGGTAGGCGGAGTTCTTCCTTGAGCGGGACATTGGAATAAACACCGGGGATATATGCTTGCAGGATCAATAGGGTTTCGTAGGCCAATGTGCCTCCCGAGAAGAGGCCGCGCAGGTAGCGTTGGTTTGATGAAAAAGCACTGGCGTCTACATCTTTTGAGGGTGCAACTTCGGAAGAGGCGGAAGCCAACTTTACAGCCAGCTCGGCAGTCTCATCGAAGGAAGCTGCATAGAACACATTTTCCACCCGTCGGACAGGGCTTGCATAGCCAATGAAATCCACGACCACGGGTTTGCCCGATAACCGGGCAGCTTGCACAAGTTTTTCTGCCACAGTTGCGGATGGGGGTTTGGAGATTAAGACGATGACTTGCGTGTCGGGGTCACGGCGAAGGAGGTCGAGCCCTTGATTTGCTGTGATCGCCTCCACCGCATCGGAGAGGTCTCGTCCACCTGTTCCTATGGCATGGGTGATACCGCTTCCCAGCTGGTGAATGCGCACACTCACCGCCTGCAGGCCTGTCCCTGAGGCAGCGACCAATCCGATGGGTCCTCGGCGCACCTGGTTTGCAAATCCCAGTCCGACGCCATTAACAATTGCAGTGCCGCAATCGGGACCCATCACCATTAACCCCTTCTCTCTTGCTTCTTGCTTGATCGCAATCTCATCCTCGAGGGTGACATTGTCACTGTAGAGGAAGACATTTTTCTCCAGGCTAAGTACCGTTCGGGTGACGTCGGCAGCGTAGCGACCCGGCACAGAGATGAGCGCCCAGCGCGCGTCCGGTGCCATCTCTGCTGCAGTTTCGATGCTCTTTGGCCGGTATTCATGATCTGCAGCTTGGCGCCGACGGGTAAGCAGCTCATCCACTTTGCGGAGCGCGTCCAGCGCAATCTTCTCGCTCGGAGCTTGCACGACAATGAGCAAATCTTCCGGCCCGGCAGCTTGACCCTCGGGCGACAACATGTTGTTTTGACTGAGAATATTTTTATTCGCCTCTGTCCCCATCACCACACCAGCATCAATGACATCGGGGAGAGCAGCGAGCTCTCGCTGCAGCTGCATGAGGATGACCGAGTCGTAATATGCACCGGATCGAATCTCTACTTTAGCTATCATCATGACAACACCACAATCCTTGAAAAATTCACTTCGAGATAGATGATCTTCAGGGCGCTTTGCAGCATTATCCTAAATCGCCCCTCGCTCCTGTAATTGTGCAATCTGCTCAACAGAGTAACCCAAGACCTCCGTGAGTACTTCCTCTGTATGCTCCCCGAGTAATGGAGGAGGATGACGTAGTTCGGCAGGGGTCTGCGTAAGTTTATAAGGAAACCCGGTGAGGTGAATCGGACCAGCGTTGGGATGCTCCACCTCCAATATCATCTCCCTGGGTTTAACCTGGGGGTGATCAAAGACATCTGCTACGTCGTTGATGGGGCCGCAGGGCAGCCCTGCATCGCGCAAGGCGTTTAGCCATTCACTAGCAGGACGTGAGGCGATGACCTCGCTGAGAATCTCACCAAATTCAACCCTGTGAGCTACACGGTCTCCATTCGTCCTGAAGCGCACATCATCATGGAGATCTTGCCGATCAATTACCGCACAGAAGGTTTCCCATTGGGGCTCGTTGGCGACGCCAAGGACAAGCCAGCGATCTTTTGCACGGAAGGCTCCGTAGGGCGCCAGATTGGGGTGGTCATTCCCCGTTCGGAGAGGGTCGGCTCCTCCAATCAGATAGCTGGAGGCAACATTCGTTAAGAGCGCTGCCTGCGTGTCGAAGAGCGAAACGTCGATGAGTTGTCCCTCATTCGTTTGGTCGCGGGCGCGCAGCGCCGCCAGGATGGAGGTCGCCGCGAACATGCCTGTTGTGATATCCACGATCGGCACGCCTACCCTTGAAGGGGGGCCTTCAACAGGGCCGGTGATCCCCATCATCCCCCCCTCGGCCTGGATAATCACATCATAGCCGGGTCGTCCGGCGTACGGGCCGCTTCTCCCATACCCACTGATGGAGCAATACACCAGGCTGGGATTGAGTTTCTTCATGTCTTCATAGCCCAACCCCAGTTTCTCAAGCACTCCGGTTCGGAAGTTCTCCACGAGCACATCGCACAAGCTCACTAAACGCTGAATGACTTCTTGTCCTTCGCTGCTCTTTAGATTAACGGTGATACTGCGTTTATTACGATTTACAGATAGGAAGTAAGTCGATTCACCCGAGAGGTTGTCATCCGATTGCCCAACAAAAGGCGGCCCCCACCCACGACTTTCATCACCGCTTCCAGGACGCTCCACTTTTATCACATCCGCACCTAGATCTCCTAGCATCATGGTGCAATACGGCCCTGCCATTGCCCGGCTAAGATCCAGTACTCGAATGCCTTTCAGTGGACTCATTTATGATCTCCGTAAAATCTGTGGGGTTGTGAGCTTCCCATCCGCACGCAGCGAACTACTTTGGGAATCCCTATCACTCACTATTGTCGCATAGTTTCGAGAGTCATTCCAAATTCGCAGGCTCCAACATTGCTGTGAGGACCGTTTGGACCAGATGTTTGGCTGACGAGAGAAATATATAGATTCTTATGAAGACTGGGCGTTGTTGTGATCATATTGATGGAGAATGGTGTTTTTGGGATCCCTTAACTAATCGTACTGCGGCAGCAAGTAGCTTCGATGAGATAGATCGTCTCGATCCAATAAATCTGTTGCTTTAAGAAAATTGTTTTTGGCAAATCAATCTTTTACGTAAGGTTGTCCAAGCGCTTCGGGCGTTGCCGCACCCCACTTCGTCCTGAACCACTTCGTAGACATGAGCAGCAGGGCACCAAGCGTGATGGCGAAGGGCACTGTCCTCCAAATGTATCGGGACATGAGACCAGGGAGAAACAACTGTGGGTTAAGCGACAGCTGCCAGAGGGTGCCAAAAAGGATGGAGCCACCTAAGAGGATGAAAGGATTCCACATTGAGAAGAAAACGAGAGCGAGGGCGATAAAACCCCTGCCAAGAAGGAAGTTATAATTCCACACCGGGTTGTAATCCAGTGAGTAGATCGCACCCGCAAAGCCCATCAACATCCCACCGCCGACAACACATAAATACCGCGTCTTGGCGACGCTAATGCCTGATACCTCCGCGACTTCTGGATTCTCTCCGACCGATCGAATACTTAATCCCAGGCTCGTCCTCGATAATATGAACCAGATGATCACCGTCAAGGCGATGGCCACGAAGAAGAAGGGGGAAAGACCCAGGATCGTGGGGATCCTCTCCATTCCGAGTGGACCCGTGTACGGGCTGCCGATGTACGTGGTGAGCCCGAAGCCCAGGATCCATATTCCCATGCCGCTTACCACCTGGTCCCCTCCGAGCGTTATGGAAAATATTCCGTGGAGAAGTCCGATCAATCCTCCGACGGCAATTCCCACTAAAAATCCGAGCAAATAGCTCCCGGTGGTTTTGGCGGTGATAAAGCCCAGCGTAGCGCCGAAGAGCATGACGCCCTCGATGCCAACATTGAGAATCCCTGAACGCTGTCCGATGAGTTCACCAAGCGCGGCAATTGTGAAGATGGTTGATGCATCTAGACTCCTAATGAAGAACTCCCACATCAAGGCTCTCCTTTGGAATTTTCCCAAATAAACTTATACCTGTAGAAAAACTGGAAGGCGACGAGCGTAATCATTAATACGCCCAGCAGGGCGAAATCAACACCGAAACTCATTACCATCTTGCCCTGCACGAACCGAGCGCCAATCGACAGTCCACCAAAAAGCAGCGCCACAGGGATGGCAGCCAATGGATTCCCCCGAGAAATTAAACCGCAGATAATGCCATAAAAAGCAAGATCGCCGAAGTGCCCATAAGTCCTGGCAATTTTATAGACCCCGGGAACTGCAGCGAAGTAGTGATACCCGGCTAATCCAGCCAATGCTCCGCCCATAATAAATACAAGCAGCGGGATCGAGAAATTACTAATTCCGGCGTATGCGGCTGCGGTCGGATTCTCGCCGTACGCTCGTATTTCATAGCCGATTTTAGTTTTGCGCAGCACGAAATATAGCAGCAAAGCTACCCCAAGCGCGATAAAGATGGTGAAAGGGACGCCAAAGATTAACGATGGCTGAAGGGACGGAGGTAATTCAAAACTTTCACCTCTTCCTCCAGGGTTCATAAAAATGCCGCCTTCTTTGATAAAGAATGAAACCACCCAAAATGTCATAAAATTCAACATCATGGTCACCACGATCTCATTGACGTTGTATTTCCCTTTTAAGAATCCTGCGATCCCGCCAATGAACGCTCCTCCAAGCATTGCCGCGATCAACATCATCAATATCACCAGCGTGGCGGGAAGTTCGACGGATTGAAATTCTTTAACCCCCAACGCAAGCAGCACAGCATAGACGGCTAATGATCCCGAGTAGAGCTGGCCGGCCATCCCTATGTTCCATAATCCAGCTGCAAATGGGATGATGAAAGCATATGTGCAAAGCAAAATGAAAATGAATCTATTCATCGTCAATGGGAGGCCGAAGCGGTTTGCAAATGCGTAGGAGAAGATTTCAGTGTAGGCAGTGAGCGGGTTGATCCCGGCGAGTATAAAAATGATGCTGAAGATGGCAAGAGCTACGATGATGGCAAGGATGGAGATTCCTGCTGCCTGCCAGCCAGATAGCGATACTCTTCTCTCTAGTTTAAGTTCGTTGCTGCCTATCCTCATGCTGATTCCTCATCCAGATGGATTCCTGCCATCATGGCGCCGACGATCTCTCGTTTTGCATCTTCCCCGGGCAGGATGCCCATGAACTCACCCTCATAGATCGGCGCAACCCAATCACTAAGCGATAACACCTCATCCAGATCCTCGGAGATGAGCAAAACACCCGCTCCATCCTTTTTCGCGTCGATGAGCTTATTGCGAACAAACTCTGTGGCTCCAACATCAAGACCCTGCGTGGGTAAATTCACAATCACAAGACGTGGCTTTCGGGAGAGCACACGCGCCAGGATGAGCTTCTGAAGATTCCCTCCAGAGAGACATTTTGCCACGATGTCGGCGCTTGGAGTGACAACATCATATTCTGCGATGATGTCGTTGGTGAGCTCGCGGATCTTCTTAGTATCAAGAACGCCGCGCCGGTAATATTCATGATCGAAGAAATAATTCATCGCAACATTTTCAACCAGGGAGAAATCTGCAATCGAACCCATGGCGATACGATCCGCGGGGACATACCCGATTCCCAGCTGCCACCTTTTTAGGCTGTCGGCAAATGTGATATCCACCTCGTCCAGCGAAACGATGCCTCCCTCTGGCTTGCGAAGCCCGGCAAGCACCTCCACCAATTCGTGTTGCCCGTTACCAGAGATTCCCGCTACCCCGAAGATCTCCCCTTCACTGATCGAGAAGGAGACACCATTCAGCGCCATGGCACCTTTATCGCTGAATGCAGAGAGGTCCTTGACCTGAAGGATTGTCTCTCCCTTTTCTACCGTAGTCCTTTTAGTCCGAAAAATAACTTCTCGTCCAACCATTTCCTTGGCTAGACTCTGCTCCGTAGCTTCAGAAGTGTCGATGCAGGAGACAACCTTCCCTTTTCGTAAAACCGTCACGCGATCGCTTATTTGTAAAACGATGGGAAGTTTGTGGGTGATGAATGGTACGATGGCAAGGTCGCCTGCGGACATAGCTTTGATGGAAATGAGAAGTTTCTCGGTTTCGATCGGGGTTAGGGCAGAGGATGGTTCGTCAAGAATGAGAACTTCTGCGCCACGATAGAGCGCCTTAATAATCTCCACCAATTGTTTCTCACCTTCAGAAAGCTGCCAAACTTTTGCGTTCAGATCCAAGCTGAAGCCATACTTTTCGCAAATTTCAAGCACCTCTTTTTCAGCTCTCTTCAGATTGAGTATTGTTCCGGCGTGGGGATGCCCCAGGATGATATTTTCAATGACGCTGTGAGCGGGGATGAGTTTGCGATGCTGATGGACCATCCCAATCCCAAGGTCGATAGCATCGAGAGGGGATTTGAATCTGACCTCTTCTCCACCGATGTATATCTCACCTTCGTCAGGTTGATACTGTCCGAAAAGGATCTTCATCAAGGTGGTTTTTCCAGCGCCGTTTTCCCCTAGAACAGCGTGAATCTCACCTAGCCGAATCTTAAAATCGATTTGATCATTGGCTACCACGCCTGGGAACTGCTTTGTAATCCCTCGCGCTTCTAAGATCGTTTCCCCGCGTTTTATATCTTGTATGAGCACTTTTTGCACTGGACACTTTTCCGTGAGGAGGTCATTGTCTTGTCTGCCGGTCTAGCTGTTTTCATCCGTGATTCGAAACAGCCGAACCTCGATAGGGGAGATATCGATAACGCCCAAAATTGTTATGTGATTGTATTAATCTGAAGTTGATCTGCAAGCAGGCATGAGGCTCCCATTCCTGGGATTTGCGCTCAAGATTGGGAGTCTCATGCTTGTGCCTGGTCGTGTCCTTGATGCATTAATGTGATCGTGGAGGATCACCTAACGCTGTTTTACTCCAATATCGTCACACCTTCAACGTCGAAGTTGAACTGGGAGAGCAGCCACTCGTTAGTCGGCGTCTCGCCAGCAGCTTTAACCATTGTCCCTGCTGCAGGAATTGGTGTGCCTTCGAGTGCCAGTCCTGTTCCGTTGCTGACAAACGCCAGCTCGGTGAATGGATCCCACACCCCGGCTATCATCTCGTTTCTTCGTAGTTTAACAAGATCTACGATCTCCTGCGGGATCAGCGGTAGAGCGGCCGGGCTGATAGCGTCCACGCCAACTTTATTGTCATTCATGATGTCAACTGTGGGAGCTTCCGTGCCATCCGCCAGGACCATGAATGATTCCATACCGAGATAGAGAACGGTCGTCGGATCCTCTTCTCCGGCCAGGAATTCGCTCAACATGTAGTTGTAGAGGACTTCCCAGCGCGTATCGAAGGATACGGCGACAGTATCCGTGTCCGACCATCCGTAGAAGCCGACAATATCCATATCCTTGCCGACGAACCAGATGCCTTGTTCTGTGGCAACATCGAGGGGAGATCCGGAATCGGTTTGATGGGTGAGGACATCCACGTCGTACTCGGCGATCAAGGTCTCTGCGATATCACGTTCTTCCGTGGGCAGGTACCAGTCACCTACGTATTTCACATAGATGTCGATGTCTTTCCCGAGCAGCTCTGCCGCATCCTGTACACCAAGGATGAAGCCATTCTGGCGCCGGATCACCTGAACGCAGGGGAACGCGGAGACGATGCCGATATTGCCCGTTTCAGTAAGTGCTCCAGCAATTAGACCTTCGAGATAAAGCGCCTGATACTGTCGCGGGAATAGTCGAATGAAGTTTTGTTTTGTGGAGAGATCACTGGCGATGATCGAGCCAAAGTAGACATCCGGGTACTTGTCGGCGATCTCCTTCAAGGGCAGGCCCATGAATTCTGCGTTGCCAATGACGATGTCTGCGCCATCCGCGATCATTTCCTCTGCGTAAGGATTCGTGAGATCAGGTCCTACTTCCTCTCTGTAGACGTAATCTACATCGGGATATACTTCGGCGATTCGTTTTCCTGCACGATCGTGAGCGCCGGACCAGGTGGTCCCTTCGATAACACTGAAGTGCAGTATCGCCAGAGTCGCACCTTCTTCGACCACTGGGGGTTCTTCCGCTGCTGGAGCACACATTGCTGTTCCCAGTACTATAACAGTCATCATTATCACGATTCCGACCGCCCTCAGTACTGCACCATTCTTCTTTGGAAAGAGTTTGCTGATCATCTGGTGTCTCCTCCTCATCATTCCTTGTTATTCGTAGCGACTCAACCGTAAATAATCCTGCGCACGACATCTTGCGAATTTTTTCCTATATGTCCTCCTCTCTTAGACTGAGAGCCATTGTAGGGAATTTATAGTACGCGTCAATATTCCACAGCCTTTTCATGAACACTACTTCCATCTACAACGATAGACAGCGCTGGGAGACTAGGTTGGGAACAACAAGATGAGTGGATTTACAGGAGTGCGATTGGTTCGGTTGACAACCGATTAACTCCAGCGTGTGGATGTTAGATATAAACAAGGCAGGTGAGGTTCCTCTTGGCAATAATCACCTCTAGCACGTTCCACCCTAATAATAGTGGTCTCAACCGGAATCGCAACCAGGAGGCGGCATTCAGAAAACAGAGAGCCCCTGAAAAACAACACAAATTAGAAAAAGGACGATCTTTTGTGAACTAAGAATTTACAAAGGGGGACATGCGTAGTGGACCTCCTCCATTGTGTTTCGAGAGTGCTACGCGAGGAAGCAGTGTTGATGCAGTTGGGATTGGGCGTCCGCATCTTGCTGCTCGAGAAATTTTTTCATTACCAATAGCTACAATGGGTGAATTCAAATTTACCTTTACAAAGCGCTTTGCTTATTTAAGGTAAAAATAACTGTATTCCGTCAGGCAAGTCCCACCTTGATGATCTGCTGTACATAAGGTGATGATCCCCACCGCTGAAACGCCCAAGTCCTCGGGTGATATCGGCACGTGGATGTAGCGCGTCTCCCCCGGCCATAGCTCATTCCCGTGACCGGGTGGGCAAGCCGGCTCAACGCGATCCGCGAAAGGATGCCGTTCCCGGGCTTTATATAAAACCTCGCCCGTCCCAATTTCCTGCACCTCGACATAGCCTGACCAGATCCGCTCGCTGCCCGCGTTCTTCACACCGAAGACGACATTCTTGGCGTATCCGCAATCTACGAAGCTCTTTACGTAGACAATGAAACCAACCTGAGGCGTCGGGCTGGGCGCCGGGGTGTACATCGGTAACACCTCGGTATCTCCCTCCACCTGAGCAAACTCACCCCACAACCAGCAGCCGTCTTCTGGGAGTTGTGCGTTTGTCACAAGCCAATAATCCGGCAAGGTGCTTCTCGCAATCACACCGGCTACTTCCCCAACACGAAGCACTCCTTTATTAGGATAGTCAACTCCCGGGCCCGACCGGCAATTCGTGTTTTCATCGACGCTGATCTGCGGTGCTTGCGTGGGGGTTGAGGTCGGCTCTACTGTGGCCGATGGTGTTAACGTCGCTATGTTCGTCGGCGAGGGTGGCATGGGCGTATCCGTCGCTGTAGCTAGTGCTAGCTCAGGTTCAGCCGTATCCGTAGACGATAAGCCCTCGCCCACTTGGCCGCAGGCACTCATCAAGATGCCAAGCGCAACGATGATTATGAAAACTTGTTTGTTCGATCTTTCCAAAGCTAACTTCCTCCAGGTGATATCTTTATAAGAACACTTATCTTACCAGCATCGCCACGCGACCGAACTAACAAATATAAGTTATTTAATATCCGTCGATCCGGAAGGTGGGGATCCCGGTCGATCAAGCACTTGGAGGCGGTTTAATCGAAGGCCGGGCATCCGTGCCGAGAGTCTGCGACGTATCATCCTTTTCGGACGTTTAAGTCTTTGAACATCACAGTCCCAGGACCTGTTCGAGGCGCGCCGGGTCAAAATCGATGACAATTGTTCCGTCGATGTTAAATGTGGGTGTGACCAAGCGATTGCCGGCCCACTCCCGTACCTGCTCCAAAGCCCCTGGCACATCATAAACGTCCACTTCTGTGTATTCCAAATTGCGTTCTTTGAGCCACACACGCGCCTGGGCGCAATCCGTACACCATTTGGTGCAGTACATCACGATCCCGCCGTAGGGCAGTAGCTGTGCTTCCGGCTCAGGGGGTGCCTCCTGTGCAGCCTCCGGGTCGATGCGGCGCAGCTCTGAAAATAACACCTCGTTGTCTGGAAGATCGTCGACATCATGAATATCGATGTATTGGATCACGCCTTGCTTGTCGACAATGAAGATCGCCCGTTCGGATGATCCCACACTCCGAAGAACGCCGTATAGTTGGCATACTTCGCCATGTGGCCAGAAGTCGCTGAGCAGTGGATACTGAATCCCTTGGAAGGTTTCTGCCCAGGCTTTCAAGGCAGGAACATGGTCGACGCTGATGCCCAGAACCTGGGCATTCAACCCCGCGAACCTGGCGGACTGCGCCTGGTATCCCGGGATTTGGGCGCTTCAGGTGGGGGTAAAGGCCAGGGGGAAAAAGGCCAACACTACGTTACGACCGCGATAGTCGCTCAAGCGTACATCCCGATCTAAATGGCTGGGCAAGCTGAAATCCGGGGCTTGCTGACCAACTTGTAGACTCATTGATGAATACCTCCTCCACTCATTAAATCAGATCTCATTATAAGACTAGCTGCAAGGTAATCAACGGCGATACCCTGGGGGACCGATGCGAGGTACCAGCCTGAACAATATATACGCTGGCTCGTCTTTCAGTAATTCTGCCTACTCAAAGGATCACCCCAACCGCAGGAGAACCGGCTGGGGGGCTGAAGAACCTAAATCGACACAAGGAACTCAGCGTCCAAGAAATCCAAAGTAAGATCTTAGGATTCAAATTTCGTTGATGAACCCCATCCCACTTCTATTGACAGGTCCCCCCAGAGGGAAGATCATTTTTAACCCATGTGCAGTCAATTCTGGACCCACATGCTACCTTGTCTAATGTGCTGCAAGATTCTAGCTCCTGCTCACAGATGATGGATATCTCTCCGTCAAAAAGGAGCGCGCCGCTGTTCGCGTCTTCCAGTTGGACAGGCACCACAATATCTTCTTGAAGCATCGCCCCTATGCAGAATAGACGTTGAGGTTCACCCGGTAAAGTCTGGCACTCGAAGCTCTGTCCGTTGACCGTGGCATTGTAGGTCCCTTGCGGAGGTTCGGGAAATTCAAACGTCACCATCATGCGCTCATTCTCAAGGCAGGCCATGCTGATGAGGGCAACCTCCTGGGCGCTCGGTGTGCCACAAGCCCCAGCGTAGTCTGTTGTGAACGTCGCTTCACTTGAGAAAGGTCCCATTTCGGGTCCCTGCAGCGCAGCAACATGCCATTTGAATGTCATGCAATCGGGGAGAATGACGTAGGCCGGAAGTTCGGGAAGAGGTCCCCACCCCGGATCGCGAGAATCCAGTGCCATTCCCTGCCCGACCGGTGTCGAGGCAAAATCGATTCCGGAGTACACCTCGATGTAATAACCGTCCGGTATACACGCTGGATCCAGATACTCCCATTGATATCGAAAGGGATCGCCAAGATCGGACACGGTCTGACCGCCGATGGGGTAAAGCGGATCGGGCGGGGCAAGCTGTGTTGAATCGCAGCTGAATTGTGGGCAATTGCCTGTGAAGTCGGTATAAAACAGCGATAGATTATGCCCACTCAAGACTCCTGCGGTCTGCGCCGCAGCCCACCAGTAGTACAAACCACAATCATCCAGGAAAGGCACTGCAGTCTCAAAACTTGTCCAGGGGCCTGAGCCATCTCCGGAGATCTTCAGGTTCGAGAATTGATAGTCGGAAGCCACCTCAAAGTGATAGCCTTCCGGAAGACAACCTGTGTTGGAATACTCCCACACGAGCTCAGGTGAATCATCCTGGATGGTAGAGCCATATGCGGGATCGATGAGAAGAGGCTGGTTCAGCACACTCAGATTGCAGATGGGCCCTGTCCAGAACGCAGGCGAGGGTGAGTAAGCGCCGGTGCTATTCCCGATCTCGGCGGCTACACGCCATTGATAGAGCGTTGCCTGTTGCAGCGGTTGGATGAGCGTCCACGGCACTTGTCCACCGCCTACAGACTCGACAATGGTTGCAGGTGAGTTGAAGTCGCCATTCTCTGCAATTTCCAGCTGGTATGCGTCCGGCTCGCAATCCTCTGGGTAGAACCACTGAATGGAGGGCTGAAGCGAGGATACCAATTCATTTGATGGGCTGAAAGCCTGCGGAGCGACAAGTTGGGATGGAGAACAATCGCCAGAACCAGGTGTCGGCGATGGAGTTGGTACGGGGGCACAGCTGGAAGCCAACAGAATGAAGGAGCAGACCAGCAAGGTTGGAAACAATCTGTGTGATTTCATCGGAACCTCTTTCAGTGGAAGAGCTGGGATGGTTTTTGTTTCAAGGGACAGTGAAGGGTCAGTTCAAGGTTCTGACCTCCATTTAGAATAAAGATTTCCTAAGCATAGCATTTGTGTCCAGCAAGGTCTAATTACGATTGGATCTCCCAACTAGCAGCATCTTGAAAAGTATGAACTCCATTCAGTGCGTTTTTAGCGAACTTAGCCTAATCAACTTTTCAGCGCTTCAAACGATGAATCGGTGCCCCACCCCCAGTAGAAAATGCTTAATGGACTCGTCCCCATCAAATTAAAACCCTCTTTTACGGTTTCTGTCGCAAATTGTATGAGAGCATCGTCACAGGTACAAATATCTCGGATGCGTTCAATCCTGCCTATTACCTGCGGGAGCAGGTCCCAAGTCTCTACATTGGAAGTAATTTATGCAGGCATAACGATGCTTGAATATTTAGGCCCACTTCATGCAACCCGTTTCTTCGAGATGAATAAGCATAAATTCCCAATTTCCAACATCTTGCTTTCAACCGTCCTTGAATTGTGGTTGGCGGGTATCTTGTTGGTGCTCGGTCTTCTGTGGTGCATAGGCATCCTATAGCCCTCATCCAGCGTTCGAGTATGTGAGCTCGCCAAGAAAAGGATGTGAATTTTTCACGTAATGACCGATATCGGTCGTGATTTCGATTTTCGCCCTGATTTGTACGAACGTTAGGCGACAGTTCCCCCAACGAACGCCCAACACGGTAGATCCTCTATATCCATCCCCTTGGACGAAACCAACTAACTGAACTGGCGTACACAAGATGATACTGTGTAGGTTCTAGAAACCTCTGGAACTACTATAATATCGAGAGGCTGGATTTAGTCGCATCCTGATCAACAAACTAGGAAACAGAGTTGCGCGTGGGACACGCTAACCATGTTTTGAAAGGGGAGGCACTATGAAGCTGCATAGCGAACCCGATTATGGGACGCCCGATGCCGTAGAACAGTATGACCAGGACCGTCGTCGACGGACGATGTTCAGGTTTTTGCTACTTACTTTTTTTG
>CBDAFF010000041.1:0-13988 GCA_965195195.1 uncultured Anaerolineales bacterium
GATCATAGCGATCGAACCCCAACTGCCCACAGCGCGAACATCTCAGCGACGGAGGCATGCGATTGAGCAGTAAGTCGGTGTGTGTTTCGCTCATGATGACATCTTGGACAACTACGTGCGGGAGGTTCAACCATTGGGTTATACCATGCCGGCACGGTGCAATATTGATGGACACCTGTCGGATCCTTTGGGAAATCGGTTGATGAGAACTTCCGTTTCCCAAAGATAACACTTCCAGCAGGTGTCTGCTTATTTCAACTTATGTAACCTTTCCACAGTATTTGGAGGAGAACCCTTATTAATAGTGTATTTCGATACTCTCGATATGCAATACAAGTCGTCACTAGAAGCAATACCAGGAAATGAACTTGGAGAGTGCACGCTTGGACCAACGATTTGCGGTTATATGGAAGAATGTAGGGCTCGAGCCCCGTTCGATAAGGTATCGGTTTCTGAATTCATTGACGGCTCTGTACCCGATTTTTATACCTGGCGATACGCTGACGATGGTAATAACTTAGAACAACTTTTCTTAACCGGTCTTTGTGATGTTTCACTCCAGAAGGGTCGAAAAATCACTACACAAGAGGCAACAAGAATTGCTCGAACGATATCTGTCATTCCCGAGGTCGAATTTACTCAAGGAATAGCAAATGCTTGGTGGCTTTGGGTTGTCTCGATCATAAGCGCTATTACACTCTTCTTAACATCGCAAGATAGTCGGTTTGATCCGGATGGAGATATTGATGAGAGCAGAAGGAGGGATCCAATATTAATCTTAAAAAGATCTTTTGATTACCAAGGCCGGTTTGATGTCGTCCAATGGTTAATCGTGGTCCTTTTTTGGACTGGCGTGAACAGTCTTCTTTGGCTTATCAGTGAAAACACCCAAAGCTATATATTTGATGCTGTTCAAGTAGTAATATTATTTACATCAGCAATCTCAACGTGGATTGCATCTGTTAGAAGGTTTTATGATTATCAAAATTCCAGTTTGAGATTCCTAAAGCCAAAGCACTGGATCGGTCTCGCAGGGAGATATCTGGTATTTAATATATGCCTCTTATTATTTTCAATATTTTCACTATATCTAGATCTATTGGTCATTAACTTTATCTTATTTCTCATCTCACTCCTTACGACGATAGTTGCGTTACACATCGCAAGACCGCAAACATTGCGCATTAATAAGACCATCCTGATGACGATTGCTCGGTTACTTACTATCGTTCTTAGCGTATTTATAGTTGTGACAATTTGGTATGGGGTAATGATCATTTTAGAGTCGGATTTTGCCAGCTATGATTGGCAGATACTCCTATTACTTCTATATTGTCTTATTAGTCTGGCCTTGTCTCAAAGAGTAATTCGGCAGCTCAAACGAAAGCCAATTGAAATGGATTCTGATGCGGGAGACATCATAAACGCGATCTCACAAGATAATTATGATGGTTAGAGTGACGTTGATGCCTACCTATCAATGGAAAGGACACAGCGGACCAACGGTTGTTTAGCGGAATCCACCGAGAGGTGTCACGCAGCTCAAAACCGTTACGTCGTTCCATGACCCCCGATGGTAACGTGAAAGTGAAGGACAATATGAGAAACCGCTTCATCCTCACTATCCCAGTGATCCTGGCGTTCACTCTTGCGTGTGGTGCTATCCCCACTCCAACTCCAGGGATACAATCACAGAATGAAACACCCACACAGTCCTCATTATCACGCATGATCGCAACAGCACAGGCCATTCCCACAAGCATAACTGATGGCTTAAAGTTCGAAACCGAGACGAGCGTCGGCATTTCCATCGCTCGTCCAGCAGATTGGGAGCGTGACGCGGGGACTAAGGACCTCCCCCTAATTGGCTTCCCAGTCGACTATGTCGTCTACTTCCAAGCAGAACCCGCCAAGATACAGATGATGAGCATCTTGACGCTCGGAATCCCCTACCACTTTGATTCTGATAGGGAAATCATCCGCGAAGTCCTCGGCGCCAACGAAGAGAGGATAGCTGAAACTAATCTTAGAGTCATCGAGTATGCAAACGACGTCCAAGTGGCAGGCCAACCAGCCCAGGTTCTTTACTACCGCTTGGATGACCAACGACTAGGCATCCCTGCATTCAGCATCATTCTTGCAATTTCGACCCTGGATGACCGCGTGGTCGCACTCCAATGGGCATCGAACGAGAACATGCAGTCCCAAACCATAGATCTTTTTCTGAAGACATTGCCCACAATCCGTTTGCTTCCCTTGAACTAAGTGGCCCTCGCAATGGCAAAGGAGTGCACGATGAAAACAAATCCTAGATACCTAAAATTCGCAGATGCAGTTGCATTACTCTTGGGTTCGATTTTCATTCTTTCTGCGTTTATCCCTTTGATATTTGTAAGACTGGACTATGTTGTATGGTTTGTTTTGCAAATACTTGGACCACCGTTTGTAAACCTTTTTGCTGTTATCGCCTTGACTGGCTTCTATTTCAGACGGTCTGATACTATGAAGTTGGCTGGAAGGATCGGCTACATCACTGCCATATTCGGTCTAGCCCTTGGGGCTATTGGCTGGTTACTTCACTTGCTATCCGGAAATGTTGTGATCCCGGTACTTGTTCAAAGTATTATCCTAGGCATCGGGTTCATTCTTCTCGGATACGCCTCGACTGTAGGCCAGCCCATTTCGCGGTTCTCCCATCTGGGTCTTTTTCTCTTGCTCTTTTACCCTGTGAATATCCTTGTGCTCCAAGAACCCACTCTTTATCCTCTACCTTGGTTGCATTGGGTAATTTTAAACGTATTCACAGGAGCAGGCTGGATTTTCATTGGATCGCCACGCATCTTTGAAAAGCGAGATGTCTCCTTCTGGAGACCTTCGCTATTATCTTTTCTGGCTGCTACTTTTAGCCTGGTTATTGTCCTTCCCTTTTTTATAATCCTTTTTATTATCTCAATGAAGGGCTTATTGGTGGGTTGCTTTCTTGGCGGAATATTGGGAATGCTTATTGATAAAAAATTTGGCCGTTCGGTACTTGGTATTATGATTGGATGCGTTTACGGTGGAGTTATTGGAGGTAGCATTGGCATATATTGGTTCTAGAAGCTTCTCTTTTGAGACCGTAGATAAGAGGAGGGGTGAAAAATAATTATGATGAAAAGGATGTTTTTGCTTTTAACTATTGTAATCATCGCAACTTTGGATTGTGGGTGTAGTGAAACCCCAAAGCCTACCGAAGTGGCAACCGAATCAAGTCTATATAATCCTTTTGGAAAACCGGCTTACGAAGTTGCCGAATACATTAACGACAAATGCTCCATGACATTTGTATGGAGTAATGATTTCAATTTGTTCACGCAATACCACGTCTGGGACGGAATCGGCTTTGGGATTTCTTCCGATTTACATTCACCAAACTCTTCCGTGGGGGCGATTATGGTTTTCATCGATTTCGGTGGGGAGTTTACAGAGGAACCCAACACAGATTTATTGAACGAGTTTACGGAGTGTATGGAAAATAATACTGGTGTTCCGTTTCATTATGTGCTTGAATGGGCGAGTGATAATAAAGCGGATATAGTGGAGCGGGGGATGGACGGCCGAAAAGGTACGAAGGATCAATACATCTTTTTGGCAATTTATTCCGATGTTGAGACGATGATTATAACTATTGGCGAAAAGCCAACAACCACGAGAGAAGGTGAATAATGAAGAAAACATTACTCGGTATCATATTTCTCGAATTATTGGCGTCTTGCGGTTCTTCAGACAATTAGATTGCTCAAGCAATCCTTCAAACTGAGGATTATGTGGTTGGGATCCATCGAGGATGAAAGGCAAGGTTACAAAGGCAATACTCAGAGAAAGACTGTCCTTTATGTCAATCTCTTCCCTGTTCGTTGTAGGCAATTTACTTATTCGCAGAACAATAAATTTGTCTAAGTTATTGCATCCTTGTTTTCCTACAAACTGTGTTCCAATAGGAAGCCCACGGTCTTTTGTCCCGTAAATGACGATGGAGCGGACCCCGCGCGAGACGTGAAAATAATATGAGCTAGCGTTGCGGAGCCACCAAGATCGAAACTTTAAGGCAGATAACCGCTTTGGGGGTACGATGAAAAGAATCCACAAGATTATTGCTTCATTCCTCATATTTTCCTTATTACATAATTACATACATTGGTTTCATGTAGTTTCTCATCACCCACCATAGTGGTAATTGTAATAACAAGTACTCCAATGCCTTCCAAAACCCCTAATCCCTCGCCAACTTCAGAGCCGACCGTTACTCAGATCCCGAGGATCAGTATCGAAGGGATTCAATTTACGCTGCCTGATAACTGGTGTCGGATGGAAAAAGATAGGATCACATCATTTTGCCCAAACTCCATGTTTGCTGACTATCCATATGCCAACATTGAAATTAATGTTGTTTCGTCAAGAATTGTTAGAGGTGATGCTGCATTTGAATGGTATTTTAGAGATTGGCATATTTTCGATGTTGAATTTATTAGATATATCGACACAAATCTGACAGCTGATGGCGAAGAAGTTTTCGTGGCGAAATATTCAATTTTCCATCCCGACTATCTTGAAGAACCTGAGCCTATATTACTATCGACATTTACGCATGGGGATACTACCTATGTGCTAAAGGGTGATTTGATTTTTTATAATCCCTCTCTAAAAGATGATTTTATATACGTATCAGAAATTATGACTCAAATAATCTATTCAACTAGTTTCACTGAATAATTATTGGCTTTACTTCTACCTAACGGTTCTAGTGAGAAGGACTGGTTTGTCAAGGGTCGACCCACGTCTTTGTCTCTTCGCAAATAGCGAACCAACCCATTTTATTCGTACAACACAGAATATCTGGTAGCTTGCTGCCAGGATGAATGCGGTCAAAAGAGGACGGCATAAATAATGGACGTGTCTAAAGTACCAAGTCGAGAAGCCAATTTGCCAGGCCTATAGATGCTATCGTGAGAATCCCCCCGCTGACTATCACAATGAGACGAACCATCGAGCGTGACATCGAGGATGAGGCTCCAAGTGCCTGGTTGATTTGAGCACCAAGGGCACTGTAGACGACGCTTAGTGTGGTGATGATCACAGCCCCTCCAATCACAACACTAACCACAAACTGTGCGATCCCCTTCCATACATTGATTGCCTCCGCACCAGTCTTAGGGGCAGTCTCAGGTGAGATGAAAACCTGTAATGCAGGGATAAGAGCTTTTGAGGAAGCAGCTACAGCGAGCAGAATAACCATCGCAATAGCTTGTTGGAGTGCATGTGCATGGCCGATCACATCACCTGTAGCGGTAGAAATCTGGGCCTGCGCCAGGTTGACGACCAGTGACACGAAGAAATAAATTGCGATTACACCTGTGATTATGGCGACCCATTCATCAACTGCTGTGTTAAGAGCTTCCATAGTGGATATGTCACCATTCCGTTTCAATCCCCGTCGCAGCTCTTGCTTTCGAAAGCACACTCGCGTTAAAGCCTCCGATGCCTAACACCGGGAAGCTTCCAAAGATCGTGCTGGCAGTGCCGTTGACTCTGACCTCCACCTCTGCGCCGCTTACCCGCACAGAAGCAAGCGAAATCGTCATCCAATTGTCTTCGGCGATCCTTCCCTGCATCGCGGCGACTGCTTCCGCTGCTCGCTGCTGAGCCCAAGTCTCGTTCAGAACGAAGTTTCCCTTCGTAGCCTCGCTGAGGTCTAACGCGCCAGCAGCTGCTGAGGCTGCAGCGTCTGCCGTGATTCTGGTCTGATTACGCATAACCTGATACCGACCGAGATCCAGTGAGATGAAGAGGGCCATGATAAGAATCGGGATCAAGATCACAAATGCAACTACGACCTGACCTCTTTCGGACTCATGGTCTCGGATACGAGTTCCCGGTCGCGCCCTATGGATTAAGTGTTTCTGGTGTGATCCACCCATCCTCAGATCCTGCCGACATGAAAGGTGAGTACATGAAAAACGCGGTTCCTCGAGGATTCTTAGCCCCTCCTTCCGATTGAAAGATCTCCCAGAAGTCCTTCCATACCAGTGCCGAGATATGGACGGTCATACCGCTTCCACCTTTACGGGACCAGCCATATTGACCATGTGTATAAATGTCTACCGTGCTGGACTCCCATAGTTGTTTCATACCCTCGTCTGCATGGAGTGTTGATTGTTGTGCGAGCGTGTTCCCAGCAAGTCCAAATCGTTCACGGGGCATAAATATGGCGCCACTGTAAGCAGCGTTCTGTGCGGCTAGTTTGAGGTAGGTCCACCAACCTGCGTAAGTGATCAGTAATAAAAAGAGCCCCAGAATTGGAAGGATGATCACAAATTCCAATGTCGCTTGACCAAGTTTAGAGCGCTTAATCAATGAGATAATCCGATTTTTCATCCCGGTATTCTTTCAAGGTGCGCCATTGAATTCCCATATGGGTGCATACGTCGTCCCCCGGAGTGGAGCATCAAGGCTTATCCCCATTGGTGCCCATGGAAGATTAACGGTTCCTTGTATAGTAAACCGTTGTCCCTGCACTCCATTTCCGCTAAGCCATGCGTATGGATATTCGACCACCTCGCTCGTCAGGCTCGAACTTGGTGCAACGCGGTTCCCAGTTGAAATCGCGAAACCTACACCATACCCCGGTAAGGCTGCCTCAAGCGATGATCCCTCAAGGGACAGCGAAGCAGAAAGATGGTGAACATGCCAGCCAACTGCCAGTGCGAGGCCTAGGAAAAAAATACCAAGGAGAATAGGTATTATTATCGTGAATTCGAGCGTTGCCTGGCCTTGCTGATTTACTTTCTGCTGAGGAATGCCAAGATCATCCAACGTTTAGGTCCACCACTAGCTTGAACCATCTGATGATAGTGTCTGAGGTCACCAGGATATCTCGGCGGCCCGTTGTTTGACATAGTTACCAACAATGGCGATCACGGCGATGGCGACAAGCACGATTAACGCAGCTATAGCTGTCCACTCAAGAGTATCCTGACCCTCCTGATTGGATAGGATACCCTGCAAGAACTGGTTCTTCATCTATGTCCTCCTCTTATAGAGTCGGCCCTCCCACTATTTTGGGCCTCGGGATTGCGTTCACTCTAGCATGAGGCAGGCTGATTGTGCGTTATGTGTTCGTTAGTTGATTAGATGAAGTAATGAAGTACAAGCTGGAGTAAGAAATTGGTGAAAGCCGTGATGTCCTTCCAGGATAGCTGAGCGTTAAAAGGTGTGGTTATTCGTGTGATGTAGTACTGTGAAATCGGCACTTATGCGGATCGTGGCTACAATAACTGCCCTTGCAATAATATTAACCGACTGTTCCGTATAATCATTTATCCTGCTATATGGGTGGTCACCATTCAATTCGTTAGGCCGTCCGTGTAAACATGAGTTCAGTGGTTGCTTTCGAAGGTTAGGAAGTAGAAAATATGAAAACAAAGATAATAATCGCACTTCTAGCCATTTTCCTGGCTTCTTGCACTTCTGTGGTTACGCCTGCCCCAACAGAAACGCCTGTTCCTACGATTACATTTACGCCTGTTCCCGTGACTGCATTGTTACAACCAACACCGCTGCCAACACAACCAACCATCGCTGTTATCACGCCGGAACCTGCTCAATTAGAAAAATGGAAAGAATATGAGGATGCCCTGGGGAAGAAGTTGCTCGGAAGAGAATTGTCAAGAGGCAAGGTTTTGTGTGAGTGGGAGATTTTAGGACGATCTAATCGGGAAGTATATGTGTGGGCGACTTGCATGGTAACCGTCCCTCTCGGAAAATCGGGTATCTTTCCTTTTTCGGAAACACCCGCTGTAATCCATATTAATGAAGATAGTAGTGTCCAGAGCGTGGAAATTCCCGGAGCCGGAATTTATTATGCTCGTGATATCCGCAAGTTGTTTCCACTAGATGCACAGGAGAGGTATTTTGGCAGATTAATAGACTTTCATAGGTTGTCTGAGCACTTGCGCTGGAGACGAGAGCATCCAGAAGAACCGCCATTGATTGTTCTTGACGCAACTCCGATGCCGTAAATTTCATGTTGAATTCATGACACGTCAGAATATCGTTCTTTTTACTACATGAGATACATAAGAAGATTGAAATGAACAAATCCAAACGCTATGTATTTATCGCAGTGATCGTGGCTGCAATGTTGTTTGTTGTTGGAGGCCGGGCAGCGCCCGTTGGGGCACACAACGCAGGGGTTGCTTCTCCAGCAGCAACGAGCACGCCCTTTGCTCAGCCCGACAGTCCTGAAGCAAAGGCTTTCCTGGATGCAGAATTAGGCAAACTGGCAGTTGAGATAAAGCACACAGAATTGAATCATCTCAGATATGTGGAATACAAATACTCCCTTGATTTTGGTAATTTCACCGCCGATAACTCCTCCCAGATGGCTACGGTATCAGTGATAGAGGAGCATGATGTTATCGAAGAAATTTCCATGGAGCTTGATCCAGAAGATCCTTTTGTCTCTCACAGATACGGTCTTGAGCATACGATCGTTCTGCGCAATGAACAAGGTCAGTGGAAAATTGACTCTGATTACTATAATGATTACTTATGGCGCATGTTGCGGCAAACGGGAAAATCCACGGATGAGATATTACGCAAAATAGATATAATGCTGGACGATCTGGAGGAAAGGGCATCGCCGACGGAATGAATTTTATGGGCGGTATACGAGATATGATGCAAGGGTATCCTTTTTTTCATCATCACAAAGAATAACAAGGAATAAAATCCACATAGGTAACTACATTAACTGAAGAATTAGCTTTCAGGGGAAGTTGTAAGTTTCCAAATCGCAAGATCGGATTCGAAATCAGTGTCAATGATCTCGAACCACAATTGACTTTCATTAACTACGAGTGATCCTATGTGGAAGTACAACCAGCCACAGGTGATGCAATATATTCTTGGTGATCGATAGCCACCGAAATATTCATCCCGATCGGTAAGGAGAATCTTTGTCTCACCCAAACTGTTATACGACATCCTGAGTACATCTGCATAATCTCGCTCACCTTGAGTCTCGCATCCAGCCTGACCTTGCGGTCGCTCAACAGCCTCAGGTTCAACATCAATCTTCACCATAACCAATGTCGAATTGGGTGGGATAAAAACCTCTGTGTTCTTGCTGAAATCGAAGAGGTTGGTGCGTAAACCCTCCGGCGCAAACCTCTTCCTTCCGGTGGCTGGTTCATAAGCCATGGAACGATCACTTCCAGGCACGGGTAATACTTCCTTCACGGTGAAGGTCTTGCCAGCGATCTCTGCCGAATCGCCGATATGGAGCATCGGCGGCCAATCGTCGAAGTCCTGGCTCATCATGCGACCGGGGAATAAACCTATGCTCTCACCACCCGATCGGAAACCTGGAAAGGCAAGCTGCGTTCGTTCCACAGGGTCTATCACTGGAGGCTCTTGTTGCTGCAGGACCTCTCCAGCCCTCGCCGTCCGTAACGACGTATCCGAATTCGTCTGAGCACGAACAGCAACAACTGCCTGGATTGAAGTAAATAGGGCAATCAAGACGCCAACCAATATCAAGGCTATATTGTTCCGCCTCATTGGAGTCTCCAAGCCGGTCCCGTATTGCCAAGTACCATGTAGACATCGCTCAAAGACACACCCCGGGGCAGCGTACCAAGAAGGGCAAATCCATGGTCCGCTCCACGCACTTCGGCATGGACGCCGTAACGCACTGCGATCTCACCGCCACTCCCCTGATACAGTGCCACGAATTCCATCGGCGATACATCGAAAGTCCCATCCGCCTGGGGATACAGCAGATAGATATCGCCCGCTCGATCCGTAACGGTGGAGATCTCGACGATGAGCCAGGGGTCGGTCCGGCTTTGTGGAAGAAAGTCCTGACCATGCAGGTTGTCGTTGACGAGGATCGTCTGGGTGCTGGTCCAGGCGTCACGGACCGAGATGCCGTGAGCTTCCTCTCCGAAATCCATAACAGGGACGGGCATTTTGAGCCGGAGTGTCTCGAGATCACTGGTGACCATGGGCAGCTCGTCGAGGTTCAAACATGGCCTGCTTTCACAGATGCTCGCTGTGGATGTGGAACCGTAGTCGGCGTCGTATAGTTCAACCTCCCAGACAGGAAGTGAAGGCGATTGACAATTCCCATCGAGATCTGACATTGCCAACCAGACGTTCGAAGTGTCATCCGGTAGATCTGCCTCGAGCCAGGTGAACTCGGAGTGGATCTGCACACCCTTGAACGATGCCAACAAGCCGTCCAGATCGTTCTGTGCATACAGATCCAGGTTTACCCTGTCCCTCAATGCCATCCGATCCCAGTCCTCCCCCAGAGTCTCTATGCCTGGGAAATCGAACTGCAGGAAGAAGCGGCCGAAGCGTCCCTCGTCGTTCGACCGGCAAACGATTTCGTAAGGCTCATGGTGCCGATACCACACCCCCACATCCGGGCAATCCCCTTGAGGAGGGGCGCCGGCGAAGTCGATAGTCATTGGAGAACTAGACCGGGGACCTGTGGTTCCCCTTGTGTAGGACATCCCGATGCCCACAGAAAACCACACTGGACCCTCGTATACGGTGTGGGTCCCTTCGTTGGGGATCACGCTCGTGGGGGTGGCTGCAAGCCCAGGCGGCGGAGCCGGTCCTTCTTCAGCCAGCTCCTTCTCATCCTCGTCCCACACCACGACAGCTGCTTTATGGAGCAGGTGCCATTCACCGGCCGGCAGGATATTCAGGCTCGCCCACGCCGTCGTCACTACCTCGTCATTTGCATCCTCGGGCAGGACTCGCCACTCGAGCCGTGCTTCCTGCGCAGGTACGGCGGAGAGGCACAGCATCCATCCCTCCCGGCTTTCTCCGGGATCGAGACGCACCCCCGTTTCATACCAGGGCTGGGGTGGGGTGAAGGCCTGGGGATCGCTGTGTTTCCCCGTATCTGGCGCAACATACGAGCTTTGTCCATCTGCGGACTCAAGGGATGCGCAGGGGAGCCCATATTCCGATCCGGGATCAGCCACTTCTAACGGGGGCCAGGCGTCCGAAGGGTTCTCACCGATGTTCTCAGGCGTGAATAAAGGGTCATCTACCGGGTGATCCGAGGGGGCTCGGCTCCTCACATATACGGCGAGAGTCGTGTGTTCAGCATCTTCAAATCGACCCCGCCAATCCTGTGCGCTGGGGTGCAGGATTACCTCCGCGCCCGAGGGGTTGGAATACAGCCATCGGTTGAGCGGGATCTCCCGGGGATCCTCCACCACGTGCAGCACCTGCACGAAAGCCCCGCTTGAGGGGTCCTGGAACTCGGGGTGGAAGATTGTGCCAACAGGAGGTTCGGGTATGCTCCCTGGTGGCAGTTCGACAATGTCATAGGGACCGATTTCGCTCTTCGACACTGCGGCAAGCTCACTGCTGACGGTCTCGGCAGGCGCGCTCTCAGGTGGGCGGCCGCAAGCTGCCGCTGTTAATACAAGAGTGGCCAGAAGGCAGATGTGTGAAAAAGAACGGTTCGCCATGCCCCCACCTGATCGCACCGTCCAGTCTATCAGACAATACCCTCACGGGTAAGGAGGATCAGTGTGGGGAGGATCGTCACCAGGATGCTCGCCAGCAGGATGACGACCGAGGTCAGTAGAATCACCTTGATCCTTGCCCTATTTCCCTCTTCAATGATCTCCAGCTTCAAACGCTGGCGCATGGCGGCGGCGCGCATCTGGAAGGGCTCAACAAGACTCTGTCCCTTCTGGATCGCCACGGTCACCATTCCCAGAAACTCGTCGAATTGGGGCGTTCTTGGCAGGTCCAGGCTGACCTCCTGAGTGGCCTCGAGGATTGAGCGCCCCATGCTGATGCTGGACGCCAGTCGGCCGCAAGCCACACCAAAAAGCCCAATGTTCTGCGTTTGGGCCAGCGCCTCGGCGATGTCCGCCCCTGAGCGTAGGAAGAGGGCGATGCGATCGAGTCCGAAGCCCATCTCCTTTAACAAGCGATCCCTGCGTTTCTGAATAGTCCGGTTCACGATGCGATCCGGAAGTGTGAACCCATATATTGCGCCGAGGGTTGCGAGTAATGCAGATCCAAGAGGAAGCATCGGTATGCTCAGCAGCGGATCCAACGCAAAGCTGATCGCGAGCGCCACTCCCATATAGATAAGAGCCAGGATCATTCTTCGGGTGTGAAACTCCACCGGCGAGGGATAGACCAAGCCGGAGCGTCGTAAGCGATCGAGGAGATCCTCGCCCTCCGGTCGTATCCTGCGGCTCAGATCGATCAACAATGTCTGCAGGATGGTCCCCTCGGCCAGGCCGATCAGACGAGGTCCGCTCTCCGTGCCCCGGATCCGCAGGAACGCCGATCGCGGCATAGCGAAAGAAGCCACCATAATAAACAGTCCGAAGCCGGCCATGGCGGACAGCAGCAGTGGGATCAATCTTCCAGTCATAGATTCTCCTCAGGCATCTTCGATCTCGAGCACCCTGGAAACTTTCGCCAGCGCCCGCGTGCCCAGTAAGAACCCCACCAGCGCCAGCATGTAGGCGACTGTTTGGATCAACTCCCCGCTCGGCGATGCATAGATGTGGGCTAGTGCGGGTGATGAGGCGCGCAAGAGAGCCACAAGGATCACGGGGGCCACGGCCACGAGCCTCATCTGGCTGCGAACGCCGGATAGCTCTGAATGCATGCGCTTACGCTCGCTGGCCGTCTCGCGAATGGTGGTGCTCAAAGGGCTTAAGATCTGCTGCAGCGGGATCGTCGCCCCGCGGTTGGACCACACGGTGATCGTGTCGACGAGCAGATCGAGCGATGTGCTCCGTCTCGACCGCTGCACATCTTCAAAGGCCCCGTGGATGCTTGCGCCGGAGGTGATCTGGCCGGCGACGAAGCTGAAATCGTCTTTTGCGACCTCCGGCGCCATCTCCGCCGCGTGGTTCATGGCTCCCTTCAGCGAACCGTACAATTGCGCGCCCACGCCGAGCCGGTCGCACATATCCGCCAGGGTTTCCTCGTATTCGAGACGCTTGGCATCCCGACGCTGGTAAAGCCATTGGATGTACAGAATCAACCCGACAGCGCCCATCAGAATCGATACACCGATTGCGCCAGTCAGTAAGTACGCACCCAGGGAAGACAGGAGTGCGATCAGGAGACCGACCCGGATGAAGCCTGCTGGAGTCACTTGAAGGTCTGCCTGAGCAATGGCAGCAGCAAGGCCGTGCTTGCGAAAAGTATGGATGGGGCTATCGGAGGGATCGTCTGGAGATCGGGCTTTCTCACCAGGTTCTCCCATCAATCGTGCGATCCGTTCGAGTCCACCGGGCTTGCGCCTGGCTGTCAGGGATAGAACGATGAGGAAGATGCCAACACCGCCAAGAAAGGATAGGAAGATGCTCGTGAGCATCGGTTATTACTCCTTCATGAGGGTTCAAGGACCCCCGCGTCTATTCCGATATCCCTCAATGCATCGGCGTGAGCCGATGAAGTCAAAGGACCGTCCAACCTCCGCCCGTCGTGCCGGAAGATGGGCAGCAGCTCGGGTTCGTAGCTCCCGCCTTTCTGGATCACTTCGCCAGTCAGCTCAGCGATGGCGCGCACGCGCCGGACGGTCCGGCCGTTCCTCCGCGTGACCTCAAGCGATATGGCGATGTCAAGCGTGGAAGCGACCATGTGTGCGGCTCTCCACGTGTCCAGGAACCTACCGCGTTCGCTCTGTGCGAGCATCAGGAAAATCCGCCCGAAGAGTTCCTCGACGCCGTAAGCGTGGACGCTGGTCAGCCCGTTCTTGTGCCCCGTGTTGAGTGCGTTGAGCAGGTCGAACACCTCTGCGCCGCGCGCCTCGCCCAGCGTCAGGGCGTCCGGCCGATGGCGTAACGCAAGCTTGACCAGGTCCTCCTGCGTGATGGGCGGCACGCCCTCCAGGGATTCGGGACGCGTCCGCAGGTAGAGCACGTTGTTCGGTTTTTCCTCCTCGG
>CBDAFF010000042.1:0-56067 GCA_965195195.1 uncultured Anaerolineales bacterium
TTGTCATAACGACCATTCCTGAGCACCACCAAACGACCGTGAACTCCCTGTAAGATGAGATCCAACGCCAGGTTTCCATACGCCATTGGCACGATGGAGTCGATCGCGTCCGGATCCCCGCCTCGCACCAGGTACCCCAGCTTCTGGGTTACCACATTAACATGATATCCATCATTGTATTTTGGTGAGAGCTCTTTCAGCTTCACCGACACCAGGTCGCCAATTCCTCCTAGCTTCTTATGTCCATATGCGTCCACGGCTAGATCCTTAAAGACCATCTCGCCGCCTGCGAACATTGCACCTTCCGAGACCAGCACGATGGAATACTTGCTCGGGTTGCGGGTGCGGTCGTATGAAAGGAGCTCTGCTAATCGATCAATATCAAACTCAAATTCAGGTATCACACAACGGTCTGCTGCCCCGGCCATCGTCGGCAGCATAGAGGTGAAGCCGGCATAGCGCCCAAATACTTCTATGACCATGAACCTTTCATGCGAGCCGGCGATCGTACGCAAGCTGTTGGTGATCTGGATGGTGCGCGTGATACACGTGCTGAAGCCAATGCAGTAGTCCGTGCCGGGCACATCGTTGTCCATCGTCTTTGGGATGGCGACGACCTTCACGCCTTCTTGGAATAAGCGGACCGCATAGCTCAAGGTGTCATCGCCCCCCATAGGAATCAAGTACTCAATATTCAGGAATTCCAGGTTTTTAAGCACCTCGGGGGTAAGATCGTTCACCTCCTGGTTGTAGGTGTCTTTTAAATAGTCTGGCACCTGGCTTAACTTCATGTGGCTGGGGCGAGCGCGGGAAGTGTGAAGGAACGTGCCCCCGGTTCTGCCCGCCTTATTTACGACCTCTTCTGTCAGCTTCATTACATTGTTGCTGTTGTCAGCCTTCTTGTCCCGCACGACGTCTACGATCCCCGCCCAACCGCGCCGCAAACCCACCACCTCGTAGCCTTCCCGTAACGCCCGTATTGTGACCGCCCGAATGGCTGCGTTCAACCCTGGGACGTCTCCGCCGCCCGTTAATATTCCGATACGACCTTTCTTTTTCACCATTTCGCAAACTCCGTGGATATATCTTACCTATTGTACTCTCTTGATTGGTTTTCTTGGCAACAAATCTACTCTGCTGTTGCTCTCTTTCTTTCGGTGGGAATATGGGCGCGGGTTAATTACAAAGCGACCGCATCATATTTCGGTAGTCAAATAGGTGGGCGCGACCCCGCTCGCTACGCTCGGGGTGCTTCCAGCTCTATTGCGTCCTTTCCTTAAAGAAAAACCACTGCGAACGAAAGCAGTGAAGTGTGAGTGGGAGCGAATGGCCTCGCCTGTCCTGGTGTTTTTCCAGGGAACCATCGAACGTATCATCCCGGCGAGGGGCACGGATGTAAACCCAGTGGGCCAAAACCACTACCGCAGTCCTTATCATCCCGCCATGGGACACGGCTCGCGAATTTGACGAGCTGTGAGGTCAGCTCAAGGTAGGTAGCCGTGTGGGCAACGGTTGTGATTTAGAACTCTCTCTGGATCAATCTTCCGTGTTACCCTCCAACAGGTTAGAAAACCTGCTCGTACCCAGTTGAACTAGCCTAAAACGCCAGATTCCACGCAGCAGGAAAACCCAGATCGTAGCGGCAGCTGCAATCAACAAGTAATCCTGAATTCCCCGCAGATGCTGCACCTTCAGCAGCTCCTGGGCTAAGGGGACCAGAATGACCAGGTTGTACAGCACGAAGGAAACAATGGCCAGGATTGTGGGGCGTAGATCTCCACTATAAGCATCGCCGCCAGCCCAGAAATGACCAGGAGGCTGAGCAAATACCACCAGCAGAAGTCCCAACACCATAAGTGCGTAGGTATTAAAATACTGGGTGTCGATGAGTGTATTCTCTTGTGAATAATAGAAAGAAAGCGGAATGATGAACAGAGCGATCGTAGCTGCTGCTGGGAGTACAAAGTGGGCCAATCGCTCCGCCAGGGTATGTCTTGGCACAGCACCGCCCTGCGCCCAAAATGTAAGCCCGATCGAAGGCAAGATCACAGTAAAGAAGGCTATAATCCCGCTTTGTGTTGAGTTGATCACAAATCCCTCCCCGCGGATGAACAACATCACCAGGAGCATGAGGGTAATATAGGTGATTTGGGTGAGGTTTAAGCGAAGGATATCCAACAAACCGTTGACGATTTTTTGGCCCTTCAGCAGGACTGCGGATAGGGCTTCCAGCGAATCTTCCATCAGGACGATTTCCGCAAGGTTAAAGGCTTCCTGACTTCCTCCCAACTTGGTTATTCGTATATCGGCTTCGTACATTGCCTCAACGGTACTCAATTGTCCGGCCACAACGCCTACAAGTTGATCTCTTGCCTGGAGTGAACGAACCACTCTGGCCTTGTGATCGGAGGATAATTGGGAATATAAATTTACACTGTCGCTCAAAGCGATGAGCTCCTCATCTTCAAGAGAGTCGATTTCAGAACCAGTGATGACGCTCGAGGGTGCAGTTGGATCCTGGATCATCCCCAGCTCCTCTGCAGCCGCCAACACTTGTTCCCGGGTATCCGAAGAGAGAATGTTAACCCTCACCCCGACGTCAAGAAACTTGTTAATGATTCCTTTTGCTTCCGGGCGTACCTCCTCCGAGATGTCAAGAGTGCAAAGTGGGACTAACTCGATAGGGAGGATGGGATGCCCCACTTCGTCGATGAGCGGTTGTGGGTCAGGTGAATACGCGAAAACCAATTGAATCGTTGATAATTCAGCATCCTGTTGAAGATCTCCGTTTTCCGTCTCACCCTCGGTGCTTTTCTTACGGCCGGGGAAAAAACCTCGAACCCTTGAAAAAAGACCGGGTTTCTTCTCTTCGCTGGATTGATTTAGCAGCTCCTCTCCAGCTTCCGTTTCGTCTCCATCCTCGTTTTCAATCTCAAGTTGTGAGTCTTCCTGTGGTCGGCTGTCTGATTTTCTACTGAAGATCCCGGTGATTCGGCCAAAAACGCGCTTTACTCTAGATCCTTCTTCCTGACTGCCTTCCTCATCATGCGAGCTGGAGGAGACCTTTAATACATTTTCTTGGATGATGTCCGGAACCCCAAGTACATAAGTTCCCTTAATATCTGCGTCCGAGAAGGTCACTCCACTCCAACCATAGATCGAGAAATAAGGGTTTTCTTCATCAATATCTCGCGCCTGCCCTTCAAAGGATCTTTTAAGATCTGTGAATAACCTGTTGTCACCAGCAGAACTGGTCACATAGTCTCCCAGGACCTGCCTGATTCTAGCTTCAGATAAAACTGAATCCTCGGAATCAGGTTGGAAACCCTGCAGCTTAACCTCCAATCCTGTGAGCGTATCGGCTTTATCGAAGCAGAGCACATTTAATTCCGCCAGGGTTTCCACTGCCATCGAGTCGCGCACGAGGGCACCCAGGCGGGCGATGTCCGCGCTCCCGGTGGCATAGGTCACCACGATCATGAAAAACAACCCGCTGGGGGCGATGCTGAAAATTATGGATGCGATGTCTCGGTGGGCAACCAGGATTTCATCTGTAAAGACGTCAATTGCCAGCAGGTTGAAGATGAACGGAATGAGGAACAAGATAATTGCAATGGTCATGATCTGAAGGATGCGTCCGATGATGATCTGGAGTGGGGTGAGTTCGGCTTGGTGTAATCCTAAGTCTGTTGTGAACTGCTCCTTCAGAGTCTCCGCGGGAGAGTGTGAGACTTCGTAGACACTCCTGCCGCCGACACAGAAGTTCCCCCTTTGCACTTTTTCGCCAGTCTCCACTTGCCGTCGTGAGCCGCTCCTGGGTTGACCTGAGCGATCCTCAATCTTCAGGGAGCTTTCGCTGACTATTTGGCCATCGGCTAGAATCTCATCACCCGGTCCAATTGCCACCAAATCCCCCTCCACGAGGGTCGCTGGATCTACGCTTCTTACCTTGCCTTCTCTGATGACGGTCGCTTGGGGGCTTGATTGTTTTGCTAGATTCTGTACCCGACGAATGGAGATCATCTGTTGTGCGACATTGATCAGAATGTTGAGAAGTATGATGCCAATTGTGATGAGCGCCCCTAGACGATCTTCCAGAAACCACTGAATTACTGCCAGTCCGAGCAGCGTGAAGTTTAACCGGGATCGGGCAATGTGTCGGATGATGGCCTTGCGTGAACGTGTCAGTTGCTCCTTACGGAGTTCATCTGGATCAATTGTCAGCCGTTCCTGCGCCTCGGCCTCCGACAGACCCTGGAACTCGCGCAGGTCCGGTATAACCTCCAGCGCCGACGCAGGGAGCAGGGGCCTCCTCCGTCGACGGAGGAATAGATAGCCGAGAATACCAAGCAAAGCTGTGGCCACCGAGCCAAGGACCAGCCAGATCATCCATTGGTTATCACGCTTGGGACTATTGTTCATCATCCATAAATCCGTAAAGTTGCTCCAACTACATCTAATATGACTTGATAACAAATTGTAGAACAGTTCCAGTCAGAAGAGTACCGACCAGTGATGCTCAGGCAAAGGATTGAATCTGCTTGGAGGCGGATAAAAAACGGCATCAGCGTGAAAGGGAGGGTAGCAAACGAATGTTCCTGCGCACAGGAGGTGAAGTAATACCCGGCTATTTACTTCCTTAGTAGACACAGCCAAGGGTAGTCGCCTGAACTACGGTTGAATTTCAAAGTCCTTCTCAGGATAAATTTTCGACCGGAATTTGGTTCCGGGTAACGGATCATTTCAGAACGACAGTCACCAGACTAATTTCATGAGAGCCAACCCTTAGAGGGTTGGCTCTCATGTCTAAGGCGTTACTGCCGGGCCATCGCCACGTGGTAGCGCTCCTCAGGCGTGATCAGGTGATCGAGATCCTCGGCGTTCTCATCGATGTCGATCTGCACCCAATTCACTGTACCGTTGAACTCGCTGTCTTTCGAACTGTAGTCCGGAGAGACAGCCGAGCCGGCGTCGGAGCCAACGTCGCAGGTATCAGTACCGAAAAGCATCGGCACCGTCATATCCACGCGGCCTTCGCCGTCTTTTTTGCCGTCCACATACAACGAGACGCTGCCCCCCTTGGCCAGGCCACCGCCGTCGTAGGTGAACTCCATGCGTACCTGATGCTTGCCGGCGGGGATCGCCTGCTTACCCTCAGCAAAGTATTTCTCGACGCCGAAGAAGTTGTAGCAGTGCTTGAGCTTGCCGTCCTTGGCGTACAGGCTCCAGCCGCCGATTCCGGCGCCCATGGAAACGATGACGCCGTTGGCGCCGGATTTCGGCACCTCGATCTCAGCGGTCAACGAATACGATTTGTTGTGGGTCTGGATGATCGCATGTTCTTGCAGTCGATGCATGCCGCCAAACAACATTTGGGACTTTCCCTTGATGAGCTGCGGCCGGCCGGCGATGTCAGAATTGAAGCGCTCAAACGATCGATCATCGAGCGGGAGAACACTGTACTTGGTCGCCTCGATCAGGAACAACCGCTGCAATTCAGCGAGCTTTTCCGGATTTTCCTTTGCCAGATCCTTCGACTGCGTCCAGTCGGTGTTGGTGTCGTACAACTCCCAGACATCATCGTCATAGGCGCGCTCGTAGGGGCCGACCCAGGGCACTGTGTGTCGGGTCACCGCCGTCCAACCCTTGTGATAGATGCCGCGATTGCAGAACATCTCGAAATACTGTGTCTCATGCCGTTCGGCTGCCTTGGCATCGTTGAACGCATACAACATGCTTACGCCCTCGAGCGGTGCCTGCTGGACACTATTCACAATCGTCGGCGCAGGGATTCCCGCAGCCTCAAGGACCGTCGGCGCGACATCGATCACGTGACTGAACTGTGATCGGATCTCGTCCTTGGCCTGGATGCCGTTCGGCCAGTGCACGATCGTGCCGTTGCGGGTGCCGCCCCAATGTGAGGCAACCTGCTTGGTCCACTGGTAGGGCGTGTCCATAGCGTGCGCCCAGCCCACCGCATAGTGGTTGGAGGCTTCCGGTCCGCCGAAATCGTCGATCTTGCTCATCAGGAATTCAGGGGTCTCGATCCCGCCCATACCGTTGAGCACAGCAATCTCGTTGAAGCAGCCATTCGGCGTTCCTTCAGCGGAGGCGCCGTTGTCGCCGATGATGTAGTAGATCAGCGTGTCGTCGAGAATTTCCAGGTCATCCAGGGCCTCGATCAGCCGGCCGATGTGGTGGTCGGTGTGCTCGAGGAACCCGGCATAGTTCTCCATCTCGCGGGCAAGGATGGGCTTGAGTTCCTCAGGCATATCCTCGTAAGCGGGAATTTCGTCGGGCCGTTTGGTGAGGACGGCATCGGGGGGAATTACGCCCAGCTTCTTCTGGCGTTCAAAAGTTACTTCGCGCAGCTTGTCCCAGCCGCCATCGAATTTGCCCTTGTATTTTTCGATCCATTCCTTGGGTACGTGGTGCGGGGCATGGGTGGCGCCAGGAGCGTAATACATGAAGAAGGGCTTGTCGGCCATGAGCGCTTTTTGTTGGCGCACCCATGTAATCGCCTTGTTGGTCATATCTTCGGTGAAATGATAGCCTTCCTCGGGGGTTTTTTCCGGTTCTATCGGTATCGTGCCTTCGTAGATGCCTGGATAATACTGGTCGGTCTCTCCGCCGATGAAGCCGTAGAAGTATTCGAAACCACCGCCGCCGCTGGGCCAGGAATCGAATGGGCCCATCGGGCTGGTCTGCCAGACTGGCACCTCGTGGCACTTGCCGAATTGTGCTGTCGCGTAGCCATTGAGTTTGAGCGTCATGGCGAGCGGCGCCTTGTCCTTTGGCAGCACCGAGGTGTAGCCAGGCGCCGAGGTTGCCATCTCGCAGATGCCACCCATGTTCACTGAATGGTGATTGCGTCCGGTCAGCATCGCCTGGCGTGTGGGCGAGCACAGCGCGGTGGTGTGGAAACGATTGAGCTTCAAGCCGTTCTTTGCCAGCCGCTCGGCTACCGGGGTGTTGACGGGACCGCCAAAGGCACTGGCGGCGCCAAAGCCGACATCGTCAAGCAGGATGACCAGTACGTTGGGCGCGCCTTTCGGTGGTCGTATATCTCGGATCGGTGGGAACTTGGTTTCCGGATCCTTGGCGTCATAGGTCGTCAGACCCACGTGCTTCACGTCCGGGATGGGAAGTATGGATCGTTGAATCTTCCCCTCTGTACTCATGGTTCATCTCCTTTTGGAATATGATATTGTGGATAATCGAGCCAAGACAGCGGTTGCTGTCACCGATTCTGAAATTTCAATTAAGTCAGCAGTCACATCCGTATGACCATTCATTGTATGTTCCTATGCTATAACGCGGCAGACAAGTCGGGAACAGTCGCAGTCTTTATTGATATCCAATTTTACCACCAGGGCTGGCTGCCCAGTAAAGACCGCCAGCCCTCACTGATCAATCCACCCTCAAACGCTCACAATCGTTACGATACTTCCTTGTTACCCCCACGGGTTGTTGACTTTGATATGCCATAAACTAGAGAGCAAAGCACATCTACCGCAAAGTTGGTGGAAAAAAGCGCACACGCTTGTACAGAAGAAAAAAGCCACCGAGCGTGATGATGCAGATGGCGACGAGCTGACCGCGTAGCGCTGTAACAATACAGACTTGGTATAGGTACACTCAGTATATATTAGAAATCTCGCAAATCAAGCCGGGTGGGAATTCACATATCATTGGAGCATGTAGGCGCCAATTTGTGCTTCGAGTGTGTTGCCTATCGACATTCCGAGGGCTAGATTGAACGGTGCGCCGGGCAACAATTAATCCAAAAATGCTTGTCGAACGGATACATACCTTGTGGTCTCCGCTTCATTGTTAGCAACCTTAACCTTAACTCTATTACGCCCTCTCCTTAAAGAAAAACCGCTGCGAACGAAAGCAGTGTAGTAAGAGTGGAGGGTATTGAACGTCTACATATGTATACGGCGCGCGTTTACAATTGTAGACGCGCATCAAAATCATGATTTCTACCGGCTGATCACCAATTCCTGGTAGGCCTTTGCCAACCGATATTTCCGCCCTCGCCGGGATGGATCAGCGATTTCGAGCCAGCCCTGTTCCACCCACTGGCTCAACAAATCCCTGGATTGGCGAGTAGAGATGCCAAACAGGTTGGCCACATCAGAAGACTTGATCAGGTCGCTGTGAGCAAACAAAACCAATACCCGCCTGGCACGATGGTCCAGTGGGCGCAGCAGGGCAGTCATTTCGTCATCTGCCTTGTCTTGAGATTGGCGGTTGACTTCTTCCACCACGCGCTCGAACACCACCGCCACCCCTTTCAAGAAGTAATCCAGCCAGGGGGTAATATCCGCTTCGTTGCGCCCGAAGTAATAGTTGTGGTGGGGGTGGGTCACCAGGGCCTGGTAATAGCTTTGCAGATCATCGGCGTAGAACTCTTCCAAGGCATAGAACTTGCCCAGATCATAGCCCCCTTGATACAGGAGCCACGTAGTCAGTGTTCTGGCAGTCCGTCCGTTGCCATCGTAGAAGGGATGGATGGTGACGAACTGATAGTGGGCTACCCCGGCAATCACCGGGACTGGAAATTCTGGTTTAGATCGGTGAATCCAGTCAACCATATCACCCATGAGTTTAGAGACATCCTCGGCTTCGGGGGGCATGTAGGCAATTTCCCCGCTGGCTTCCCGGATCACGTTCTGCCCATCTCGGTAGGGTGTCGGTTTGGCTCTCCGCCCCGTGTAAAGCAGCGCATGGAGTTTGCGGATACGGGCTTCGGTGACCTGCTGCTTTCCTTCGACCCACTTCTCGACTTGTTGCAGCGCCTGGTAATAGCTTTCGACTTCTTTGACATCCCGCTCGAGACCGGCGAACAGCCTGCCTTGCTGGATGACTTGCTCAGTTTCATTGAGCGTCAGGCGGTTGCCTTCAATGCGAGTAGAATAGTGGGTAGAGCGAATATGCGCCTGCCATCGCAATTTCTCTGCGACTACGGGGGGCAGAATGGTCAGCCGGACAGATTCTCGAACCCGCTCGATGGATTGGAGATAGCGGACAATAGCAGGTGTGAAGGTGAAGTCGTAGCTCATGCCCCTATTATATCATTGCCGCCGATAAAGCGCCGATAATCCGCCGTTATACTGCCGAAAGCGAAAACAAGGCCCTTCGCGATTGTTCCGGACCTTGTTGGTGGAATAAAAAGAAATCATCCCGACTGCTCCTATCCAGATCGATCGGCAGTTCTACTAACTTGTCCCGCTGTTCAAAGCGGAGCATTGCGAGGAACTGCTCGACCGGTGCCGTATGCGGTTCGGGATGGGTCCAATTCTGTGGGCGCGACCCCGCTCGCTACGCTCGGGGGTGCTTCGGAGCCAGGAGTCACTCTTCTCCGAAGCTAAAAGCCACCTCAACAAGTGAAGTGGCCATAAGTGTGGGCGCGAATGGACTCGCCTGTCCTGGTGCTTTTCCAGGGAACCATCGACCTTATCATCCCCGCCAGCCCCCTTCGGGGGTGCTGCGCGAGGGGCACGGATGTGAACCCAGTGGCCTAAAACCCCTACCGCGGTCCTTATCATCCCGCCAAGGGACCCGGATCCCTGATTCCGCGAGCCGTGTGGACAGCTTCGGGTGGGCAGCCGTGTGGACTACGGTTGCTTGTTAATAAACCCCTCTCTGGTTCTTTTCTTTAGCCCGGATTTTAGTTCCGAGTATTGCATCGGATCAGAACTTGGGTTGTGAAACAATTCGCCTGAGTAAAACTCAGGCTCATAACTGAAGATCCCTGACTCCTTGAAAGTAGCCCTAAACAGGCGAACCTAAGCCCTGTCACTCAGAACCAAAGCGCTCCGGTGGTACTTGAATCTCGAGGTCAAGCTCCTCTATTTTTTATGGCTCGAAGTGCGATATCTTTGAAGCAATAGATGCAAGAACGAGAAGTAGCGATCTAATCAAAGCAAGTCTTTAAGCAGATCGATCATCTCCGGATCCCCGCCGGCAGGTGGCGCCCAGTTGACCTGAATGACGTCCGCTTCTTGAGTCTCAAGACTCTCTGCGAAATCCTTCAGACCTACATTGATAACCACAAGGGGCTGCTGGAGAATGTCTGCCTTGTTTTCCTTTTCCATGATTAGAATCTAGCTCCGATCTAGCAATCGCCGACAAAAGGCAGCCGCGCGGGCATTGCTGTGGAAGACGAACGCTCCACATTCTTTGAGCATTTTTATCTGCAGGTCAATATCTTGATGATCATCCCTCGTTCCGCAAACGGAAGCGACGATGGTCAACTCTCCGCCGGCCTTACTCTGGATGGCTTTCGCCCGCTGAAGTGCCTCCATCAATTCGCCGACTGGGTCATTCGAGGCGTTGTACCCAAAGATAAAATCGAGCAACAGGATGGCCACGCTTGGGTCTTCAGCCTCAGCCAGGATCCGCTTTACCCGCTCCGTGCCATCAATCATCGGATGCGGTTTTCCTAAGGTGTAGTGCTCATCGCCCATATCGACTATTGTGTGCGCGCGGCTGATGTCAGGATCTTCAAGTTTGAAATCGGATTCGATTGGGCTGTTGGAATAGATTGGTAGACCTTCATCCCTGAGGATCTGCTGAGCTTGATAACAGAAGGTCCCACCGGCGAACACCCCGCGCAGGTATTTCTGCTCAGGCGACCAACCCGCTCGTACCGCCTCAACAATCTCACTTTCCCGACCAACTTCACCCTCAGCTGCTTCCTTGGGCACAATCTGTGCTGCCTTGAGCGCCATTTCGGCGGCGTCATCGATGGTGTATGCCCACTGGAATGGTTTATATTTCTCGGCAGAATCTTTTCCCGAGCCGAGGAAGCAACCAATCAGCGGTTTTGTGAATCGCTTCGCCTGGCCCACTAGTGATGTCAGTGTCTTTGCTCCAGGCGGCTTGGCGATGATGGCGATTACCTCCGTCTGCGGATCAGCTTCCAGGGCCTGCATGGCCGCCAATGTGGTCAGCCCCCCGATCCTGTCTGAGAGATCATTGCCGCCGGTGCCAATCGCATGAGAAATTCCACCCCCGGCGTTGTGCACCTGGCTCGTGAATTCCTGTAAGCCTGTCCCGGAGGGTCCCACGACGCCAATCGAGCCCCGGCGAACCGCATTGGAAAAGCCGATCCCCAACCCGCGGATGATGCTCGTGCCGCAATCCGGACCCATCACCAGCAAACTACTAGCCTTTCCGAGCTGTTTTAGCTCGAGTTCTTCATTTAACGGAACATTGCTGCTGAAGATGAACACATTCAATCCGGCCTCAAGTGCTTTCCTAGCCTCGTCCGTGACATACTCCCCCGGGATTGAGAAGACAGCCAGATTGGCTTCCGGCCGTTGGCTGATGCCAACCTCAAGCGTCCTGATATTCGAAACTGGCGATCTGGCTACCATCGTCTTGAGGGTTTTATCGAAACCGTTGATGACATCTTCGACCACGGTTGCCGACTCGGCGATTACGGCGACGATCAGGTCATTGGGGTCTGCAGCGTCGATCTCTGGATTTGCAACGCCGAGATCAGCGAGCAAGCGTTTGTTCGCCTCGGTGCCAATCAGGACCGCGGTTTGTTCTACACCCGGTGCTTCAGATAGAATCTTATTGATCCCCATCAAAAAGACTGAGTCGTAGTATTGATTTTTTCGGATCACAAAACCAGAATTCATCGCTCACCTGCCGTTGATGGTGGCCATTCTTAAAACCACATCAACTGTATTTTTGACTGAATGCGATAAGTGCCTGTTTAAAGCACTCCATTGGTGGGCGAACAAGACCGGCGCCGATGATCGGATAGCCCGGATCTTTATGTGCGATCGCGGTGTCGATGATCGGGGTAACGCCCGATTGCACGACTTTGCGAACGTCGATGCCTATCGGGGCACCCATGAAGCCCAGCGCCGGCAGTCGGTAGGTGGGATGTTCGCCGGTTGTGATCGTTGCCATTTCGCGTGTATAAGCCAGCGCTTCCTCGGGAGTCCCACCAACCAGAGTCAGAATGCCCGGCGCGCCGCCAAGCACGAACCCGCCCCAACCGACCGTCTCGGTGATAGCCGAGTCGCCCATATCCAACCCGGCATCTGCTTCTTTGTATCCGGGCAGGAAGAGACCTTTAACTTCAGGGGCCGGGGCGGTGAACCAGAGGTCACCCAATCCGCTGACACGAATCCCGAAATCGGTGCCGTTGCGCGCCATCGCTGTGACCACGGTGCTGTGGTCGATCCCGTGTGCAGCGTCGGCGATCGCTTTCCCGCTTGCCATCGCTAGCCCGAGGAAAATCAGTTTGTGGTTAGTAATGTATTTCAGCGTGGGCAGCAATGCTTCGGTGGGAACTAAAGCTTCGACCATGGCAACAGCCATGGCATTGGCGAAAAGACTGGAGGAGGCGCTGTGGCGATTATGAAGCTCATCCCCCATCTGCAGCGCCTGCACGATGATTGGTTTTAATTCAAGACCGCCCTGTTTTATAAGACCTTCTCGCAGCGTCGGCGCCCACACATCACGCCACCTGCGCAAACCATCCAACGCGTCGTCACTAAACTCGCCGAACTGCTGGCGACCTTCCACCTGGCGGCAGAATGCCCGGTTGCCAAAGGCTGAATTCTCGACCACCCAAACTGGGGCTGAGGGGGAGATTGTGCCCGCCATCGGGCCAACGGTATCGTGGTGATGGTTGGGCTCCAATCTCACCTCGCCCGATTCAAGCAGTTCTCTCGCTTCGTCGACCGTTTTAGCCCATCCCTCGTAGAGTACCTGGCCGATGAGTGCCCCCTGCTGTGCGCCGCACATCCTTGCCCACTCAATTGGCGGACCGGAATGGGTAATCAGCCTGCCTTCCATCCCCGGGATCACCTCGCCCGCCGGGGCGATATCCACAAGCACCGGCTCACCCTGGATCAGCTTCTCGATCGCATCCTGGTTTGCTGCTTCGATTTTCTGTTTGATGTCCATCTCTTCCACCCTCATTCTTACCGTTCAGGTCTTCGTGGCTTGTCATTCAAAGTGGAGGCCAGTTAGTACGAATAATAATAAGTGCCGGGGCTGTATTTTTCACGGTCGGCTGCGGTTAAAATGCACCGCGCTAAGCCGAGTGGCAGTAGACATACCGCCGTCCGGGATCAGTCTACATACGAACGAGAGAGAAAACGCCGTAGCGTAGAATCCATGATTCCTGAGTTGCGTTTTCCGGTGATGGGCAGGGGAACATTGCCCCCTGCCCATCTGTTAATTCAGCATCCCTGTTACTTGGGGCTGCCGACCATGCCCTGTACGAACCAATCGACCGAACTCATCACATCGTCCGTCAGTTCATCGCCTTCGGCGACGACGACGTTCCCATCCTGATCATAGATCGGTCCCGCGAAGACTACAGTTTCTCCCGATTCGAGGGCGGCGCTTACTTCCATGACCTCATCCTGCACCTCTTGAGGGACTTTCGGCCCGAACGGGGCCAAGGCCATACAGCCGTCCCACAGGCTGCAGCGGAGGAAGATTGGCTCCCAGGTTCCATCGAGCACAGTCGAGGTCAACCAGGTTAGTGTGCCGCCGAGTGTGTATCCTGAGCCGGAGATCCAGTATTCAGGAGCGAACTCCTGCGCGTGAAGCGACTGGAACCCGATCGAGTACACACCGCGCGATTCGGCCGTCGAGATGACGGTTGCTGGCGAATCGACATGCATTGTGATCACATCAACACCCTGGTTGATCAACGCATTAGTCGTATCTGCTTCCTTGGCGCTGTCGCCCCAGTTGAAGGTAAAGGACACAGTAGTTTCAACATCGGGGTTGACGGATTGTGCCCCCAGGTGGAACGCGTTCGCAAAGGTAAGCGTCCAGCCTATCGGGAAAGCGGCCACGAAACCGAGTTTATCCGTCTCGGTCATACGGCCGGCAGCGACGCCCATCATGTACCAGACATCTGGGGGCTCACCGAAGAAGTTGGCAAAGTTGCCGCTCATCTCCCAGCCACCGGCGTGCTCAAAGATCACGTCCGGGTACTTCCCCGCCAATTCGAGCGCAGGATACTGGTGATTGAACGCGGTGGCGATGATCATCCCGGCGCCTTCGCTGATCATGTTTTCTATCGTAGCCGTTGCGCCCGCTTCCTCGGGAACATTTTCAGCCTCGATAATCTCAACGCATTCGATGTTCTCGGCGATGGCAGCTACGCTCTCATGCATCGCCTGGTTGTAGCCCGCGTCATTGATTGGACCACCATGAAGTGCTCCGATGATCAAGCAAGGACCCTCTTCAACGGGCTCTTCGGGCTCGACAGGTTCCACCGGCTCCTCCACCACAGGTTCCTCAGTCGGGGCTGCGGGTTCGATAGTAACATCGATAGGATCCACGGACGGTGCGCATGCAGCGAGTAGTAGTGAAAGAACCATCAACGTGGTCAGTACGGTATACAACAGTTTCTTCTTCATCTTTCTCCTCTCCTTACTATAGTGGTGTTTTTCCTCAAGCAGGATATCCTCCTGCCAACTCCCAAAGTGTGATCTACTCGGTGCCCATATAAACTCGTCCGAGGCTGGCAGGAGCCGAGTGCTTGCGCGAGCCGCCCCAGGCGATCAGCACCAGGATTGTTAATATGTAAGGGATCGTATCGAGCAGAAATGGTGAGACTTGCACGCCGCTTGCCTGAAGCAGCAGCTGAAAAGCCACGGCGCCGCTGAACAGCAATGCGCCGGCGATTGCGCGGATCGGATGCCATTTCGAGAAAATCACCAGCGCAACGGCGATGAACCCACGGCCGCCCATCATGTATTCGGTCCAGTTCAGGGTGTATGCGAGCGTCAGATGGGCAGCTCCAAGACCAGCAAGCATCCCGCCGACGAACAACGCTTGGTACTTGATCAGGTGAGGACTGCGGCCAGAGGCGAACGCGGTGTCGGCATTCTCACCAACCGCACGCACGCTGAGCCCCCATCGAGTGCGGAAGAGAAGCCACCAGACAAAAAGTGCGCACGGGATAACCAAATAGATGAGTATGTCGAATTGAAAAAGAGATAAGTACCGCGGTGAAAGGTTCGCCATGCCAGGGATGGTAAGCCGCGGAAGCCCGTTGATCTTCAACCCGACGAAGGACTTTCCAATCAGTGCGCTGACACCAAACCCGAAGAACATCAATGCCAGACCGCTCGCCAGCTGGTTTCCCCGCCGAGTGACAATGAGAAAGCCCATGATCAGGTTCGTCGCTCCGCCTGCCAGCGCAGCTGACAGCAAACCGAGATACGGGCTGCCCGTCAACGACGTAACTGCGATGCCTGTCGCCCCGCTGATCAGCAGCACGCCTTCCAGGCCGAGATTCACAATACCCGCGCGCTGATCGATGATTTCACCCAGCGTGGCGTACAGCAGCGAGGTGCCCGAAAAAATAGCACTTGAAAGGACACCCAGGATTGCGAGCAGCGTCATACGGCTTTCCTTTTCGGGAAGATGTTGATCCCGGACAGAACCACAAACAGTGCAACAGCCAGCAGTATGTTGATGATCGCATAGGGCAGTGCCGTTGTGAGTTGAAGCATGCTGCCTCCGGTTGTGATAATCGCCACCACGAAGGAGGTCAGCACAATCCCGATCGGATCACCAAATGAAAGCCAGCTGATCAGGAAGCCGATGTAGCCGACCCCACGTGAGAAACCGGTTAGCAGCACACCGTAATACCCCGAAACCAGAGCCATGCCAGCAAGACCGCCGATCGCACCGCCGATGCAAAGGATTGCCACGATGTACACCTTCAGTGGCACACCATTGCGCTGCGCTGATTCCGGGTTTCCACCGATGGCCCGCATTTCCAGTCCCCAGCGGGTATGCTTCATGACCAACCAAAAAACGATAAGAAGCAGGATCCCGATAATCAGCCCAAGATCGACGCGCGTGTCAAAGAAGGTGGGTAAACGTGCAGCGTCCACGAAGTTGGGCGTTTTGTTGGTATCCATAGGGGAATGCCAGAAGCCGAACACGAAAAAAGCAACCAGTTTGGGCGCCACGGAGTTCAGCAGTAGGGTCGTGATCGTTTCGTTCACCAAACCCATCGCCCGCAGAAGGCCCGGGATCAATGCCCAGAGCGCGCCTCCGAGCATACCAAAGATAGCCATCACCGGCAGTAGAATCCAGGCCGGTGCGCTAGAAAATATCAGTGCCCCCCAGGTCGCGGCACAGGCACCCATATACAACTGTCCCTCAACGCCGACGTTGATCAGTCCGATGCGGGATGGCAGAGCAACCGCCAGAGCTGTGATCAACATCGGCGTCATTGCCACAAGAACCTCTGAAAAGCCGTACCAACTCCCAAGTGTGGAGCCGAAAAGCTCACGGTAAGAAACAATCGGGTTCTTGCCGCTGATCCAGATGATGATCCCAAACAACCCAAGTGCAAGTACGATCATGGATAGGTAGCGGGTGATCGCACGAAAGATTTTCTGCATACTCTCGCCGGGTCGGCGCTTATTATCAGCTTCCATGGATATTACTTACCTCGGATCCAGTCATCAAATAGCCAATTTCTTGGTAGCTGGTTTCGGCGGGTGTGAACTGCCCCCGTATGCTGCCGCCCTGGAGCACGATCAAGCGATCGCTTAATGAAAAGAGTTCGTCGAGATCATCGGAGAACAAAAGCACACCAGACCCTTGTGCACGTGCTTGAACAAGGGACTCGCGCGCCGCAATCGCGCTGCGAACGTCCAATCCGCTGGTGAGATAAGATGCGATGATTAATTCCGGGTGGTGCGCCATTTCGCGTACGATCACCATCCGCTGCAGGTTCCCTCCTGAGAGTGACCGGGCCAGAGAGTAAAACGGAAGTCTGAAACCCAGCCGGTCCATCGAGGCAGAGAAATCCTGCTTGATTGCCTCCCAGTCAATTTTCAATCCACCGTTGCGTGAATAGCGCCAGACCTGCGGAACGGCCATGTTCTCAAGCACGGTCATGTAGGGCGCAACCGCCATCGCCATCGGGCTCTCGGGAATAAAGGCTACGCCCTTACGACGGATCTTCCGGATTGAGAAATGCGTAGCGTCCTCCCCGCGTAATAAAATCGATCCACCACCAGAAGGGAGTTTTCCCAGCACGACATCCGCCAATTCCCGCTGCCCGTTGCCGGACACTCCGGTGATGCCCACGATCTCGCCCGGATAGACTTTAAGGTCGATCGCCTTAAGGCTCACCTGGGTGCCTTCACCCCGTGTTGAGACCTGACGCAGTTCAAGCAGCGGCTCGGCCTCAACTTGTTCCTGTTGACGCTCGACCCCCTGGAACTCGGCCACTTTCCGGGCGAACATCATCTCAATCAGCTTCTCTTCGCTAGCTTCTGACACCGAGAGTGAACCAGCGACGCTCCCTTGCCGTAGCACTGTGATACGGTTGGCAATCTCCAGTACTTCTTTCATCTTGTGTGTGATCAGGACGATGGCATACCCATCAGCCCGTAAGCTGTCCAGGACTTTGAATAAACCTTTTATTTCATGCGGAGCCAGAACCCGTGTCGGTTCGTCGAGGATCAGCAAGCGCGCATCAGAGAGAAGCAGCTTCAGGATCTCAACTTTCTGCTGATCTCCAACTGAGAGGTCCATCACGAACGCGGCCGGATCAACTTGCAGGTTGTAGCGTTCTGAGATGTTTTCAATCCGCTGCGCGATGTGTTTGAGATCGACAATGGCGTCGAGATCGGGGAAGAAGAGGGCGATGTTTTCTGCAACCGTGAATGCCGGTATCAGGTTGAAGTTCTGGAAGACCATGCCGATGTGCTGCTCGCGGGCATCATGGGGTGACTGGATGTCGATGGGCGAGCCGTGGTGTTCAATTGTTCCAGAATCGGCCTGGTAAAAACCATACAGGATCTTCACCAGAGTGCTCTTGCCAGCACCATTTTCCCCCAGCAGAGCCAGCACTTCCGAAGCGTAAATATCGAGGTCGATCTGGTCGTTGGCCTTCACATCCGCGAAGGCTTTGTTAATGCCTCGCATCGAGATCAATGGGGTGACATGAACGTCTGTTTTCGAACGATCTGTCATAACTAATATCCTGCGATATGCAGATAACAGCATACGTGCAGCAACTTCCCCCTCAGTCAGGGAAGGCTTGAAATTACTATAGAACGGTTGACGCGGATTTTGAAGCGTATAAAGTGCGGATTTTTACAAGGTGAATATAGGTAGAAACTACGCGGTACTACAGGATCTGTGGTGATGTAAGCTCATTCGTTTAATTATCTAGTTTTCCATCGATGAGATCGTTCTCGCGTGCGTAGCGGACAAGGTCAGCCCGGCTGTGCGAACCGATTTTTTCAGAGAGGTTGGAGCGGTGTCCTTCAACAGTACGCACGCTTATGCTTAGTTCTTCACCGATCTGGCGGTTGGTATAGCCCAGTACAATCAGACCAAGCACATCTTTTTCACGTGGGGTTAGGGCTTCAATTAGCTCCCTATTATGTGATGGTTTCTCTACCGTATCCTCAACCAGCGTGCTCAGGAGCGCGTGGTCAACGTACATATCGCCGCGCATCAAGACGTTGATCGCAGAGACCAACTCACTCTCTGCCGCGCGTTTCAGAATGTAGCCTGAGGCGCCAGACTTTATTGCCTCTCTTACCAACGCCTTATCCTCATGGATTGTCAAGATCAGGATCCGCAGCTCTGGATACTTCGGTGCCAGCTTCTTGGTCACCGCAATTCCATCCAGGTCCGGCATGCTCAAATCCAAGAGAATTATATCGGGCGAAGTCTCTGCCACCAGCTCGATTGCCTCATAGCCTCCCGATGCCTCCCCGACCAGTTCAAGCGACGGTTCAGACTGAAGTAAAGTTCGCAGCCCTGTCCTAACGATGGCATGGTCGTCGATGATCAATATCCTAGGCATTGCTGGGAATCTCCACGTTCACCGTAGTCCCCTTCCCAGGCGAACTCTCGATCGTAAAGCGTCCATTCAGCATTTCAACCCGCTCCCTCATACCAAAAAGACCAAGATGATTTCCCGTCGAAAGTGTGGTGGGAAGAAATCCGACCCCATTGTCCTCAATTGTTGCAACGACATCATCATTGCGTTGGCTGATCAGCACATCGACTAGCGTTGCCCGGGCATGTAGAACGACATTGGTGAGCGATTCTTGCACAATCCGGTAAATCGCTGTTTCAGCTTCGCTCGACAATCGCTGATCCTGCATACCAACGGTTTCGAATTCTACACGGATGTCGTACTGGCGGTTGAAGTCCTTGATAAATTGCTCTAAGGCGGTCACTAGTCCAAGGTGATCAAGACTGGCGGGGCGCAGATTAACCGCCAACTGGTGTAGATTGTCCTGTAGTTCGTGAGCCGTTGTCTTGAGCTCTTGGATTTTATTCATGGCCTCCTCAGGGTCGACCGCCTTCTGTTCAAGCACCCCGAGTTCGAAGAGAAGGCCGGTCAGAAGCTGTCCGGATTCATCATGCAGTTCACGGGAGAGATTTAAACGCTCATCTTCCTGAGCTTTAATCAGACGTTGGGATAAGCCGTGCAGCTGCCGGTTCGAATTGCGAACCTCATCAAAGAGCCAGCTATTTTGGATGACAACAGCCGCCAGGTTGGCGTAAGAACCGAGTAAAAGCTGGCGATCGGTCGTGAAGAAATCGTTCTCATGACTGAGCAGCCGCAAATCACCGATCCGTGCCCCGCTGAAGATTAGCGGGACAACTGCCATAGACTTGAACGGGGAGATTGAAGAGCTGCGGGTTGGCGCAGTTCTATCGAGTGTAAAGACATACGTCTGCTCAGGATCTTCGTCGTAAGCAAGCATGTAGGATGAGATATCCAGTTGCTTGATCGCAGCGTTCGAAATTCCACAGGATGCTAATGGAGCAGTTTGTTCACTCGCCGCCCCTTGTCGTTCGATCCAGGCCGCATCCAATCCGATGCGGGAGATAGCCAGCTCGCAAATCGTCTGGTAGATTGAACCCGGGTTTCTGGCGTCAAGGAATCTCCGTGAAGATTCGTTCAGGGTCGCCAAATCATCGGCCCGGCGTTGGAGTGAGCGTGAGGCTTGAGTCCGTTCCATCGTCGCCGCCGCAAGGATCAGTGAGGTGAGCGAAACCACTCCGAGGAATGTCTGCAACAGAATTAGATTATCGTTTTTTGTGTGCAGTGAGAAAGGACCTAGTCCGGCTACGGTCGCCCAGATGGCCATCCCGGAGACCATGATCACGGCGGTTGTGCCTCCGCGCTGGCCAAAACGGATCGCCGCCCAGATAACAAATGGGAAAATGAGGTAGAGCAGGGCCTGATGATAGATGCTTGTACTGGTCTGATAAATGAAGACGTACCAGGTGACGATCCCCAACAAGATGAACACAAGCGCAGCCTCAAGAATCTTCTGGCGGTTGCCGAGATTGAATTTCGCTTTGGACCAGACCAGGATGAACGGTGCTACTACGAGCGCGCCGAGTAGATCTCCAATCCACCACGTAATCCAGATTGAACCATAGGCTTCGATCGGCGCGAAGTCTATGAGCACAAGCGTGGAAGCACCGGCGGTGGCACTTAACATAGTGCTGAAAATAGCGACTACGACCAACCCAAGTACATCCTGGATCCGATCCATTGCGAGGTGAAAATTCACAAATCGTTGGAGAATGTGGGCGCCAATAAGTGCTTCGAGCGTGTTGCCTATCGACATTCCGAGGGCCAGATTGAACGGTGCGCCGGTCAGCAATGACCCCAACAAGACCCCTAAAGTGATTCCGGGCCATCGGGAGGTGCCGAAAATCAGTAACGCAGCCAGGGCGATACCGGTTGGGGGCCACACCGGTGAGGTGTTGTCTTGTAAGTAGGCCATCGAAAGCCCCAACCGGGCGGCGAGATGGTAGACAATCGCCAGCAGTGTTACTTGCCAGAGCCACGTTCTGAACTTTCGGCCGTTAAAATTCAAGAGTCTAAGGATAGTGTCCATAGTCGATCGCGCCCATTGAGTTTACTTCATTATATTGTGAATCCATCTACAGCCGAAAAGGTCGATGCCTGGCAATCATCTTTTACGAAGAACGGTCAGAAAATTCTAGATGTTACTCTGTTTGTTAATTGGATTGGTAGATTGCCACAAAGTAGATGGAACCGTGTGGACTATGGTTCCGAATAAGGTCAAATCCCCCAACAAACCCAAAAATGCTTGTCGCACGGATACATACCTTGTGGTCTCCTCTTCGTTAGCAGCCTTAACCTTAAACCACAGACCTCACGGCTCGCGAATTTGACAAGCCGTGAGGTCTACAGTGGGCGCGACCCCTCCGCTCTGCTTCGGGGGTGCTTCGGAGCCAGGAGTCACTCTTCTCCGAAGCTAAAAGCCACCTCAACAAGTGAAGTGGCCATAAGTGTGGGCGCGAATGGACTCGAACCATCGACCTCACGGATGTGAACCGTGCGCTCTAACCAGCTGAGCTACGCGCCCTATAAAGCGATTATAGCAGAGCGTCAAAGGCGCTTCAAGCTACGAACCCAGTGACCTCCATTCTCAACTCAGTACGCCTCGTTCGATGGTCTATCTGCATCTCATCCTGATTTCCTCCCGATCGCCGAATCCTTCTCTCTTTCGTCGAATGGAGCCTCAATGCTATAATCCTCCCAGTATCGGGAGGGGCACGTGATTGAACTCAACATCCCTGGACGCGGTCTTATCCAATTAAATCATCTCGTATCCGATGTCAACGGGACTCTCGCTCTCGATGGACAGCTGCTCGAAGGCACCCAAAAAGCTTTGCTCGCGTTGGGCGACCGGCTGCAGCTCCATCTGCTCACCGCCGACACCCTCGGTCGCCAGGCGCAGATCGATGAACAGCTCGGTTTGCAGGCTGTGCGGATACCGCCGGGCGGCGAGGCAAAAGCGAAGGCTGCGTACGTGCACGAGCTGGGCGCAGAGAATGTTGTTGCCCTCGGGCAGGGCGCTAACGACGCTGGTATGCTGCACGAAGCCGCTATCGGCATCGCCGTTGCCTCGGTTGAAGGACTGGCCATCGAATCGCTGACTTCCGCCGACGTAGTTGTCCCAGACATCGTCGCCGCTCTCGAATTACTCGAGCACCCCACACGCCTGGTCGCCACACTACGACGATGAGTACAAATATGAGCGAACCACTCGATCCACTCCAGACTCATTCCCGCGCCCGCCGCAGGCGAGCCCGCCGCATGCTCACCCAGCTTCGTGCCGATGAGCGCGAGACATTCCTCGAAAACCTCGCTCAAATCGTCTCGCCGAATGTCGGTTTCTTCATTTTCGCGCTGCTTGCAGGGCTCCTGATCGGCGTTGGTTTCCGCTTCGAACAGCGAGCCTTACTCTTCGCCGGCGCGCTCATCGCCCATCAGATGGGACCGCTCATGGGCCTCGCACTTTCAGCAGTAACTGGCTCACCTCGTTTCTTCCTACGCATGCTCGCCAGCTTCGCCATCGCTGGGCTGCTGGTTGCCGTAACCGCCGGCCTTGCGGGCGGTCTGGCAACAGGATCAGAGTCACCTTTCCTGCTCGCTTACGGGCACACAGAACTCAACCTGGTCGACTTCAGCCTGGTTATGCTTGGCGCAGGCTTCCTCGCATATTATCTGGCGCGTGAAGAACGGTTGTCCCCTCTTGCAGGAGCGGCAGTCGCTTACGAATTATTCCTGCCTCTCGGTGCCGCCGCCATCGGGCTGCTGCGCGCCGAGCCTGAACTATGGCAAGGCGCCGCGCTTACCTTCGCTCTGCACCTGGCATGGGCGATCGTCGTCGCCGTCGCCGTGCTGGCCGCCCTCGGGTTTCGGCCCCTGACCGGCGCTTCTCGTTCTCTAGTCGCAGCCATGGCGCTCATGGGTCTGGTGGCAATCCTCAGCGCAGTCGGTTTGGGCGCCTCGGTGATGGCGATTCTCCCCACGCCCCCACCTACGCCGACAGCTACGCCAACCCCAAGCGCAACTGCCACCATAACCAGCACACCAACGATCACTCCCACGGCCACGATCACCGGCACACCCACCAAAACTCCGACGCCCACCGTGACCCCCACCGCCACCCCGCAGCCTGCTCGCGTGAACAACACCGGCGGCACTGGAGCGGTTGTTCGCGTTGTGTCCGACCCGCTGGGCGCTCATATCGGCTTTGTCGAGGATGGCAGTTCCATTCTCCTCATCGCCGGCCCCAAACAAGTCGGGGAAACTACCTGGTGGTACATTCGCTTCACAACGAAGTTCGGCGAAACTTTTGAGGGGTGGCTTCTGGGCGACTACATTTCAACGGCAACCCTTACTCCATCACCGACCCCCTGACGGTATCCGGTTCCCACAACCCATACACTGAATAAATAGGCGGACCAATCTTTGGTTCCTGTTTTGGGGCATCCTTTCCCCTTGATGCTTTCGTTGAGCGAACGCATTTCTCAGCGGGTGAACCAGGATGCGTTGTCATGCACTCGTTTTTCTACAACGACAAGTGCCTGGCGCAGCCCATACGCCATCCACTTCACTCTTGACCCCCTGTGGCCATCCTGATAAACTCGTTATTGAAAAGTTTTTTCATTATGACAAAACCAAAGTCATCTACACAGATAATGTCAGACTTGAAAAGCGCGGGGTATCGATGCACGCAATCGCGCGCTGCGGTCGTGCGCATCATCGATGAAGCCAATGGGTGGCTGCGACCCGAGCAGGTGCACGCGCAGGCCAAGAAATACTGCCCCTCAATCGGGTTGGTGACGGTTTATCGCACCCTGGCGCTCCTGGTGGAACACGGCTATATCCGCCGCATCCACTTCGATGACAAATGCCACGGATACGCCAGAGTGGAATTAAGTCATGGCCATCATCTGGTGTGCCGTGGCTGTAAGCAGACGATCGAGATCGCGGGAACAGAAGACCTTAAGCCGCTTATGAAACAGGTTCAAAACGAGACCGGATTCGTTATTGAAGATCATCTGCTTGAACTGGTCGGTTTATGCCGCGAGTGCCAGCATATTCCGACACGACCACGCAACCATCATGGGTGACCAAGTTATGCAAACGATGCAAATCCAGAAGAGCGGTTTAAAAATTCATCCATCGCTTTTCGCAATGCACACACAAATATTGGATCTTTAAACGATGCTATCCCAGAAACGACGCGCCCGCTCGCAAATATTATTTTTGATCCTCGCTGCCTTATTAGCAGCGTGCTCGCGCGGGGCAGAAAACGCTGCCAACGGCTCTACGTACCACACGGATCTCATCCTCACGCAACCAGGAGATCTCAAAGCCGCTCAAATAGAGGACGGTCCTTTACAAGTGGTTGCGACAACCAGCATCGTCGCTGATGTTGTCGCTAACGTAGGCGGGGAGGCCATCAAACTCGACTCGATCATCCCGCGCATGACCGACCCCCACGGCTACCAACTTACACCGGGCGACCTGAGAATGCTCCACGACGCGGATGTGGTCTTCATCAATGGTCTGGGGTTGGAAGAGGCACTGGAGCAATCGCTATCTCAACTTCCAGAAGACATACCCATTGTTTCCCTCTCGGAGGGGATACAACTCCGTGAGTTCACCTTGGAGCGAACAGATACAGACGCGGATCATGACCAGGAAGCCCACGCGGCCACCGGGGTTGACCCGCACGTCTGGTTCGATCCGCTGAATATAGTAATCTGGACCGATAACGCGGCGGAGTCCCTGTCCGCACTCGATCCTGCAAACGCGGCCACCTTCCAGGCAAATTCCGATACCTACCACAATCAACTTGAAGATCTCCACAATTGGATCCTGACCCAATTGGAGGAAATCCCACAAGCAGATCGCAAGCTTGTGACCGATCATCTTTTTATGGGATATTTTGCCCAACGCTATGATTTCGAGATCATCAACGCTCTGCTCCCCGCCTTCAGTTCTGCGGCTTCGCCTTCCGCACAGGAATTGGCTGACATCCAGGATAGTATTCGCCAATCCGGTGTAGAGGTGATCTTCATTGGAATATCATCCAATAGGCGGATCGCAGAGCAGGTGGCCGGGGATACCTCAGTGGCCGTGGTTCCGCTCTATACAGGATCCCTCAGCGAACTCTATGGACCTGCCGACACCTACCTTGGATTCATGCAGTACAATGTGCGCGCGATCGCCACTGCTTTGAAATAGCTCCCTAAAAAGCAATCGCGATCCGGGACTCAACAAATGACGAACATCATTAGCCACTTTCAAGAACATGACGCCGGCGCCTCGCCGATCCACCTGCGCAATGTCTCTCTGCGCTATAACGGCATCAGCGTGCTTGAAGAGATCAATGCAGACATCCCCGCCGGTGAACACATCGCTGTCGTTGGACCAAACGGCGCGGGCAAAACCACCCTTATGAAATTAATCGCCGGCCTCATCGAACCAACACATGGCGAGATCAATATCTTTGGCCATGGGCCGGGCGGCCACATCTGCATTGCCTATGTCCCGCAACGCAGCCAGGTCGATTGGGATTTCCCGGCTAGTGTTGCCGAGGTCGTTATGATGGGGCGCATTCATCAAATCGGCTTTTTTCATTGGCCGACGCGCGCGGACTGGACCATCGTCCGCGAGGCGCTGGAGCGTGTCGATATGAGTGCTTTTTCCGATCACAGGATCGGGGAGCTCTCCGGTGGACAACAGCAGCGAGTCTTCCTGGCTCAGGCATTATCGCAGGAGGCGGAAGTCGTGTTGCTCGATGAGCCTCTCACAGGTCTCGACATTCTCAGCCAGGATGCCATATTGCGCATTCTGGACGACCTGCACCGGGCTGGTGTAACGGTGCTCACCGCCACACACGACCTTAACCTCGCCGCCAAACGCTTCGATCAAGTAATGCTGCTAAATCGGCGTTTAATAAGCTACGGACCGGCAGCAAATGCACTCTCACAAGAAGCGCTTCTCCAAGCCTACGGCAAACAGGTTCATATGCTTCCGGGCGCGGACGGCGCGCTTATCCTCAGTGATACATGCTGCGAAGGAGAGGATGAGTTTCTAAGATCATGAACGAGCTACTCTCTTTCCTGGTCGAGCCCTTCCAATATAGCTTTATGCTGCGCGGCCTGTGGGCTTCTCTCATCGTCGGTGTCGTCTGTCCCATTCTCGGTGCCTATGTCGTTCTGCGCGGTATGGCTTTCTTCGGCGACGCGCTCGCACACATTATTCTGCCTGGCGTGGTGATTGCTTTCCTTCTGGGGTGGCCATACGCCGTTGGGGCGTTGATCTTCGGCGTGCTGGCCGCACTTCTTATCGGGTTCATCAGCAGACGCACAGACATCAAGGACGATACGGCTATCGGCGTGGTTTTCGCTGGAGCCTTTGCCTTGGGCATAGCTCTCATTTCACTCCAACGAAGCTACGCCGTTGACCTGACTCACATTCTCTTTGGTGACTTGCTCGGAGTATCAACTTCCGACCTGATGCTGATGGGTATATTGGGTTTTTTGGTCTTGCTGACTGTGTTTGCTTTCTATAAGGAGTTTCTTGTCCTGTCATTTGATCCCACATTGGCGAAAACGCTGCGCTTGCCGGTGAATTTCCTCCAAAACTTGCTGCTCGTTCTGCTCGCGGTTGTGATCGTGATCTCGCTTCAAGCTGTTGGCGTTGCCCTCGTCCTGGCAATGCTGGTCACACCGGCTTCGTCCGCTTACCTTCTCACAAGGCGCTTGCCGAACATGATGCTTCTGGGTGCGTTGATCGGTGCTCTCTCCTCCGTGCTCGGACTCTATCTGTCGTTTTACATCAATGTCGCCTCCGGGGCGTCGATCGTCCTGGTAGCGACTGCGATCTTCGCCATCATCTTTGTGGTCGCGCCCCAACGCGGCGCTCTCTGGTCCTGGCTCAGCGCGCGTCGGGAAAGGTCTCAAAACCGAGAAATCGAAGGTTGATAGCGAATAGGCACATCCCCGTGCGCCCTTAAACGACCCCCTCATGTAAAGCTCAAATTAATGGACCATCCTTTTAATTTACTCGGATTGGCTTGCCACCAGTTGCATTGAGGCGTTTCGAGATTATCATAAAGACGATGTTCGCTTCCCTGAAGTCACTCAGCATCCGTCAAGTATGGACGTCGTGGGCTTTTCGAAGCCTGCTGATAATTGGGGCGCTCTTTGTCGCCGGGTATTTTGGTCTGCTCAACTCGGAGCTGGCCTTTCTTTGTGGTGGATGGCTGCTGATCTCCCTGCTCACCAGTCTGGCAATGGTCAATGGCCGGCATGCTTCTATCTTCTTCCGCCTTAGCGGATTTGTCGATCTCGCCTTCGGATTATTTTTAATCACGCACAGCGGAGGGGCACAAAGTCCGCTATGGTGGACACTAATTATCGGGCCCCTCGGTTTCGCTACCGTCGACGGAATCGCTCTTGCTCTGTTATGGACTGTTGGTGCATTGGCGAGCGCATATATTCTGCCCTATGTTTCGCCTGTGCTGGATCCCTACCCCTTGCGAACAATGCTTACTTATGCGCTGATTTTACTGCCCTCTTCAATGCTGCTGGCGTGGTTAGAAATTAACCTAATTGATGGTTTGCATATTCCTGCCAAGGATACTCACCCGCTGGCGGAAAGAGTCCGCCGCGCGGAGCGCTCGCGGGCCAACGAGCTCGTTCGCATGGCCGTGGAGATCAACTCCAGTCTCAATGTTGAGGAAGTCCTGGACCTCGCTCTCGACTTGTCCACGCGAGCCGTTACTTCGGGGGATGGTCATGAACACACGCTGCGAAGTGCTTTGCTGCTCCTGACCGATGATGGTTTTGAAGTCGTTGCCTCCCGACATCTTCGCCCGGAAAAAGAACAGATCGTGTTAATTACAGATACGGGTGCGCTAAGTCGGGCGCTCGTTCGCGGGGATTCTCTTCTCGCTCGCAATCCAGATCAAGACCCTGACCTCAAACAATTACCTGGACTCTGGGAATGCTGCGATGTCTTCGTCGCCCCGTTGACCTATCAACTAGAGACCTATGGCGTCTTGCTTTACGGCCACCCAACGCTTCGCTTTTTCAACAAAGAGCGGCGCGATCTTCTAAACGCCATCGCACAACAAGTGAGTGTCGCCTTGCACAACGCCCGTCTTTACGAGAGTCTCGAGACCGAGAAGAAGCGCATCAGCGAATTAGAAGAAGAAGCCCAGAAGAAACTCGCCCGAGACCTTCACGACGGTCCGATCCAGACGATAGCCGCGATCACGATGCGGGTGAATTTTGCCAGACGCTTAATTGAGCGTGATCCAGAAGAGGCTACAGATGAGTTAATGCGCGTCGAGGACATGGCTCGCCAAACAACCCGCGAGATTCGCCACATGCTCTTCACCATCCGACCCCTGATCTTAGAGCGGAGCGGGTTGGTCGCTGCGCTCAATCAATTAGCTGACAAGGAGAACGAAATCCACCATCAAAATGTCCTGATCGAGACTGATTCCGAGCTGCCTCACGAACTCGATCTCGGGAAACAGGGCGCTCTCTTCTACATCGCCGAGGAAGCGGTGAATAACGCTCGCAAACACGCTGAAGCCGCTCATGTCTGGGTTCGACTGCGCGGCGAAGATGATCAATTCATCATCGAAGTAGAAGACGATGGGGTAGGTTTCAACGTCGGCAGCGTAGATGCCTATTACGAACAACGCGGCAGTCTAGGATTCGTAAACATGCGCGAGCGCGCCGATCTCATCGATGGAATCTTGCACATCGAATCGGCGGAAGGCAAAGGAACACGGATCACGCTTTCTATACTGCTCGAACCATCCCAGATTACTGAAAATATGGCGGAGCACCCCTGATCACAATTGTACGATAAGTGCCTGAGGTAACAGGCCAGACAATTGGGTCATCGAAGGAGTAATAATTAGGATGCCCTGGGAAGCGGCCCTTTGGTCCCTCGCGTTAATTATCTCGCCCATCGTCGCTAGCTGGGCCTGGCCGCGGTTGCAGGAGAGCTTCGGCGATTGGCGAGAGCCGTTGGAGACCGCAGCCCCCTGGGTACACAGCCTTTTACTGCCGTACCTCGCGCTGCTCACAGGATCGATCATCGGTCGTGATGCAGGACTCTACGGTCACTCGCCAGCGGATTGGGTTAGTGGCGCGGTCGCCTGCGGATTGGGGCTTGTCGCTGCCGCTCTTTTTCTGCGCAAACGCCCTGTCAAATTACCCTGGACTCACACGCTCTCTGAGACACTTCGCGAAGAGACTCGCTGGGCGTTGTATCGTGCATCAGCCGCCTTATGGGTAACTTCTTTCCCCGCAAGCGTTGCGATCGGTACGTCCCTTGCCCTTGCCGAGACGGCGATCAGGGTTCTTCAGGAGGAAAAAGCAAACCGATTCACACTCGCTAACGGCGCTAGTTTACTGCGGGCGCTCTTTTCCGGTGTGATCTTTGGATTGACAAGGAATTTCTGGCTCACGGCGGCTACACAAACGGCAATCGTGGTGCTTTTCAACATGCCCTGGTCTAAAGAAACCAACAAGCCGGTAACCAACTCATAGCCGTTTACAACGTAATATTCACAACAGCTATGGGCATCTATATGTTAGAGCTTCAAGTAGCCGTTGCTGAACGCGGATGCGGAATCTCGTGTAGCCCCGGGAGTTGTTGTAATTAAACCTTTATCCATTGCCCGGCGCAAAGGGTTAGCTTACAATGACAGCGTGCTTCAGGAAGCGTGAGGTCTGCGTGCAAGTGCCCCACAATGGTGGCTGCGCTGTATCGTCAAGGAATTGACAAACCGCCTCTGTGACACAAATTCCATCCAAAACACTATTTGTGAGGATCGTATGCAAAAAGAAAAAGTCATTATCATCGGTTCAGGTCCTGCGGGCCTGACTTCCGCACTTTACACAGCACGCGCCAACCTGAATCCTTTAGTGATTTCCGGGAACCAGCTTGGGGGGCAAATTTCGATCACCAATGAGGTTGAGAACTACCCCGGCTTCCCGGAAGGCTCAAGTGGTCCTGAGTTAGTCGAATTGATGCAGAAACAGGCCGAACGCTTTGGCGCTCGTGTCCTTATTGACGAGGTCACCGAAGTAGATTTCAAGGAAGGCTCCCCCTTTCACATTAAAACTCACGGGGATGAATTTGAAGCGGATGCTGTGATCGTAACCGTCGGTGCTTCTCCGAATCGCCTCGGGATCCCCGGCGAAGAGGAGTTCATCGGCCGCGGCGTCTCGTTTTGCGCCACATGCGATGGTTTTTTCTTCCGCGACAAGGACGTGCTTGTGGTCGGCGGTGGAGACAGCGCAATCGAGGAGGCTCTCTTCTTGACGCGGTTTGTCAATCGCGTACGGGTGATTCATCGCCGGGACGAATTACGCGCCGGCGAGGCGCTCAAACGGCGTGCGTTTGAAAACAAGAAGATCGAGTTCGTATGGGATTCAATCCTGGAAGAAATACGCGGGGATGGAAAGGTAGAATCGGCGCTCGTCCGCAATGTCAAAAAAGATGAGACCGTTACTTTGGACACCGATGGGATCTTCATCTTCATCGGTCACCTTCCAAACTCTAGTTTTTTTAAGGGACAATTGGAGTTGGACAAGCAGGGTTATCTAATTACAGATGACCGCATGATGACCAGCGTGCCGGGCGTATTCGCTGCTGGCGAGATCCAGGATTCCGTCTTCAGACAAATCACAACTTCTGTCGGCCAGGGTGCCGCGGCGGGGATGATGACCGAGCGTTGGCTAGAGGAACAGGAATAAATGGCCGGCGCCATACACTTCAGCGACCACGGCGGAGATCTTAATTCCGGGTCTCCGCCGCTTGTCTTAATCCACGGTTCGGGCGGAAACCGGCTTCACTGGCCGCCACAACTGAGACATCTACCTAATTATCGCGTTTTTGGGTTGGACCTCCCGGGGCATGGCGACTCACCCGGTGAGGGAGAGACGACCATTGCGCGTTATGTAGAGCAGGTTGTCGATTGGCTCGACGAACAGGGGATCGAGCGAGCGGTGCTGGCCGGGCACTCGATGGGCGGCGCCATCGCTATGACCGCTGCGTTGGAGGAACCGGACCGCGTTGCCGGACTGGTCTTGGTCGGCACTGGCGGGCGTTTGCGCGTCAACGGCGAAATCCTTCAGGCTGCCGCTGATCCAATCCGATTTGAAGAAACCGTGGAAGTGGTCATCACGTGGGCTTTCAGCGACCAGACCCCTGAAAAAATCGTTACTCTGGCGAAGATGCGTATGCTGGAGACCCGGCCCACGGTTATCCACGGGGATTTTGTAGCCTGCAATCAATTTGACATTTGCGACCACCTGCCGGAGATTCGGGTCCCAACCCTGATTCTCTGCGGCGAACAGGATGTGCTGACACCCTTGAAGTATGCCCGTCACCTGGACGAAGAGATTCCTGAATCCACTCTGGTTCTCATTGAGGGTGCTGGCCACATGGTCATGCTTGAACAACCTCTGGAAGTTACAGGGGCGGTTGAAAAATACATGGGAAGTTTGTAACGGCGCCGTTGAGAGCTTCATTTTCAAACAGGCGAGGCGCGCGAGGTGAGGCGATTAATATTTATTGCGAGATTCTCCTCCCGCACTGAATTTGGAAACCAACTTCCCGTCGAATTTCACTAGCCCCCTAAGCGCTTTTTCATGGTGGGGAGCAAAGCCTGTACGGCTCTCGCCCGGTGGCTTACTCGATTTTTCTCCTGCGGGCTGATCTCTGCCATCGTCTGCCCCAATCCCTTGACCAAGAAAATCGAATCGTAGCCGAATCCCCCATCGCCGCGCTCGTCGGGGATAATCTCTCCCTCGCACTCACCCTCAGCCAGGTCGATTCCCCCCTCCGGCCCGGCGAGAGCGACGACACAGCGGAAGCGTGCCGTCCACGGGCGCGGATGTGACCCCAGCAGGGAGAGTAAGTGATTTCGACGGTTGACGTCCGATCCGCCCGGACCTACTAGACGAGCCGAGTGCAATCCCGGGGCGCCTTCGAGCACATCGACCTCGAGACCCGTGTCGTCACCGATTGCCCAGATATGAAATTGCTCGGCGAATATCCCCGCTTTCAGTCTTGCATTCTCCGCATAGGTCTTCCCAATTTCGTCAACCCGCACTTCGGTCGCCAGCTCGATTACATCGATGATTTCAACACCAAGGGGTTGCAGCAAAACACGCATTTCACGGCATTTTCCAGGATTTCGAGATGCTAAAAGAAGGTGTTTCATAGGACCTCTCTCATTTGACTATTCGCACAGTACCCCATCACCACTCGTGGCATCACGTTCTGTGTAACCCCCTAGATATTGGGTTATTTTACTCCGGATCAGTAAATTATGTAACGTACAAGCGCGTTTTCTTGCTTTCAACTGCTTACTATGCTATAATGCGAGCGCTTTTTAGGGAACCTTATTGCCAGGCGGTGCAAACCTGACCAAGTTCCACCCGTTGCGGCTTAACGTCGGATTCTTGCTTAACAAGGATGTCGGGGACAGTCGCGACTTTGACTTTGAGGAGCCCTCTCTCCTCATTGGAGAAGACTTTTTAATCTCTGACCTGTGTGGTTCAGCCCGATTGTCGCGAACCGGCCAGGGCATCTACATCGAAGGTCACCTTCAGGGAAATATCGATCTCGAATGCGTCCGCTGCCTCTCGGAATATTCACAAGTCCTGAGCGCAGAGCTCAACGAACTCTTCGACTACCCCCCCGAGAAAGATAGCGACCCCCACCTCACCATTTCCGAGGATGCAATCCTAGACCTCGGCCCGATTCTGCGCGAGAACTTTCTTCTCAACCTGCCAATTCAACCCATCTGTCGGATCGAATGTATGGGTTTATGCCCAGTGTGTGGTGAAGTAATTACGGAAGGACACCAAAGCCACCCAGAGGAGGAAATTGATCCACGGCTTGCGGTGTTAAAGACATTGCTTTCGTAATCTCGAGGGGGATGGCGACGAATCAGTTCGACGTTCCGACCGCGTTAAGACCGCATCTTGCGGAGTCATCAGGAGAGTGTGAATGAGCGTTTCGAAGGATCGCTGGGATAAACGGGAAGCCTTTGCCGCCCTGATTGAAAAGGGGGACTTCCAAGGCTACATCATCACAGAAGACATCGCTACCGTGTTTCCGGAGGTTGAAGATTCGGAAGACCGGCTGGAGCGTTTACAAACCTTCTTTCGCACCACGGGCATCGAGGTCTATGAAGACCTCGCTCAAGTCCCGCCACATTTACTTCAGGAGGTCGTAGCGGATGATGTACAACCCTTCGATCTCAGCGCTATCTCCAGCGACGACACCGTTGGGCTCTACTTGAAGGAAATGGCGCGCGTTCCGCTGCTCACAACAGAGCAGGAGGTAGACCTTGCGCAACGCATCGAGCGGGGCAATTTCTCCGAAGACGAATTACGTCAACCCAGTGGAAAACTTAACGCCCAGAAACGCGCTGAACTCAATGGCTACGTCCAAGATGCTCGCGCTGCGCGCGATCACCTTATCAAAGCCAATACCCGTTTAGTGGTGAGTATTGCCAAAAGGTACATGGGACGCGGCGTACCCTTCCTTGATCTGATCCAGGAGGGTAATTTGGGACTTATGAAGGCAGTGGAAAAATTCGACTACCATCGCGGATTCCGCTTCAGCACCTACGCGACCTGGTGGATCCGCCAGACGATCACACGTGCGATCGCAGACCAGGGCCGAACAATCCGCGTTCCGGTTCATATGTCTGACCGAATCCGCCGCCTATATAAGATCGCCAGACAGCTTGAACAAAACATCGGCCACAAACCTACACCAGAAGAAATCGCCGATGCTATGGAAATCGACCCGCGCAAGGTTCAATGGATGATGCGAGTATCCTGGCGTCCACTCTCACTCGAAACGCCTGTTGGAGAGGATGAGGACACCGAGCTGGGATCCTTTGTCGAAGATGATTCTGCCCCGACGCCGTCACAAACGGCCTATCATAACCTGCTGCGCGATAAGATCGAAGAGGTCCTGGCAACCTTGAGTCCACGTGAAGCGCGCATCCTGCGGCTGCGTTTCGGCCTGCACAGCGGTCGCCCCTGCACTTTGGAGGAGGTCGGCCAGAAATTTGGCCTAACCCGGGAACGCATCCGCCAGATTGAAGGAAAGGCTCTGCGCCGTTTACGCCACCCGCGTCGAGCCCGTCAACTGCGGGATTACTTGAATTAGGGTTGATTAGCTTAAAGAGTCGCCGGGTTTTCATTCGATATAGTAGAGACCAGGGCGTCTCTACTACGCTGGACATCCGTTCAGTAATTACACGAATTCCATATCAACGGAAATATTTATCGCGCTCCCATTTTTTTCTGGATTGTTTCGTATGTAGGTTCTAATCCCTGATGAGGTGCCCGGTGTGTATTTAATCTTCGCTTCTTGAAACCCGGCTTCTAATCTCAAAAGCGAGTGTTTACACAGCCTGTCGACAACGCTCGAATTCCGCTGGGCTGCGCCTCATTCGCCAATTCCCCTCATCTTCGTTGTAGGTGATCTCAAACACCTGCTCTCCATAGGTCATAACCAGAAAGTGGCGCGACGGACCCTCCTGCCACTGTCGTCCCAGCGCAAGAACAGCAAAGCGGCGCTCCTCCCAAACGAACACTAAAGGAAGAATCTCTCCATCATCCCGGAAGCGCGCCTCAACGCGAATTACATCACTCAATATCCATCTCCAGCACCTTGAGCAACAGAGCCAGAGCCCCGACTGCGGACGCGGATTTGTTACCCTCCCGGTCACCATCCCACACATTGCGCTCCACCCGTTCGCCTTCGCGCGCGCTTACGGCTGCCCAGGTTAGCCCGACCGGTTTATCCGGCATACCTCCCCCGGGCCCGGCGATTCCCGTGACTGACAACCCAATATCTGCGCTGAGTGCACTGCGCGCTCCGCGCGCCATCTCCCGGGCGGTTTGCTCGCTGACCGCGCCGAACTCGTAGAGCGTTTTGTGACGAACGCCCAGCAATCGCTCCTTCGCTCCATAGGCATAAGCCACGACCCCGCCACGAAAGTACTCCGATGAGCCGGACACATTTGTAAGCAGGTGCCCGACTAACCCACCGGTGCAGGATTCGGCCACGGCAAGGGTCAGTCCTTTCTCGCGCAGCAATCTCCCTACCTTCACCTCAATCTTCTCTTCCATTGCTCCAATGCTCCCGTCGCTTTCAATATAGTCGTCATCACCGCAATCTGCTGTTTCATCTCTTTGCGGTACGGGCATTATACCTTCATGGTTGACAGAGGGTTCTGGCTGGCGTATCCTCCGTCGCGCCATGGAGACGCTCTCTGATCTCTTCTCCTCTCGCCCAATTTGGACCGTTGGCGATCTTACGCTCTACATCAGGCAAGTGCTGGAGAGCGATTATCGCCTGCAGGATATGTGGGTCACCGGAGAGGTCTCCAACGTCTCCCGACCTTCTTCAGGTCACTTATATTTCACCCTCCGTGATGAAAACGCTTCGCTTCGTTGTGTGATGTGGCGGCCGCGAGTTGCGCATCAAACGCACTCCCCGCGAGATGGCGAAATGCTTGATGTCCTTGGGTACATCAGCGTCTATGAGGCTGGTGGACAGTATCAACTTTACGCCGAAAGCCTGCGCCCAGCCGGTGAGGGTGCCCGCTTTGCTGAATTTCTAGAGTTAAAGGCTCGCCTCGAGGCGGAGGGTTTATTTGACCCGGAGCGTAAACAGCCTCTCCCAGAGTGGCCAAAAACAATAGGCGTGGTCACATCCCCAACCGCTGCGGCGCTGCGTGACGTCGTGAACGTGCTGCGCCGCCGCTTCCCACTCGTAACCTTGCTTTTATCGCCAACTCAAGTGCAAGGGGACGACGCGCCTGCCGGCATCGTTAATGCCTTGGAATCGCTCAATCAGGACGGCCGCTCCGACGTGCTATTGCTTATACGCGGTGGTGGTTCCATGGAGGATCTTTGGACCTTCAACCACGAGGATGTGGTGCGTGCCGTTGCTCACTCCACGGTTCCTGTTGTCACCGGAATTGGTCACGAGACGGACGTCATCCTGGCCGATTTCGCCGCGGACCTGCGTGCACCAACGCCATCTGCCGCCGCGGAGGTTTCAACACCAGACCGGGCGATTTTACGTGAAGATCTCGCTTTCCAACGCTCCGATCTCAATCAGTTGTTCCGCGAGTACCTTCACTTGCTTCATCAGGCGCTCGAAATGTGGACTGCCCGCCTGAAGTTGTCCTCCCCGCGCGCCCACATCGCCAGCAAACAGCAAAGGCTCGATGAGCTCACATCCCGCGCCAGAACTGCAATCCAACACAGAACGGATCTCTTTCGGGCTGCTATCACAGGCTTAGAGAAAACCTTGCACGCTGTCGGTCCGAGCACCGTTCTTGCCCGGGGTTATGCCGTCGTTACGTTGGCAAAGAACGGCCAGGTAATCCGCTCTGTCACACAAGTCAGAGGCGGAGACCCTTTGCACATCCAGGTGCATGATGGGACGTTCAACGCGGAGGCCCAAGACCAATTTGATGAATAAGTGTTAGAAAAAAAGATTGGCTAATACTGCCATATCGCGACCTTGGATCAAGCCCTACAAGACCCATTCCCGCCATCCTTCAGGCGAGGAGGAGAAATGCCAAAGAAGAAATCGATTGGAAAGATGAGTTACGAAGAAGCATTTATGGAATTGCAGTCGGTCGTTGAGAAAATGGAGAGCGGCGAATTGCCGCTAAAGGACTCCCTGGCTCTTTTCGAGCGAGGTCAGGCTCTGAGCGTTCGCTGCAGCGAGCTCTTAGAGGAAGCCCAGCTAACGCTGCGGCAGCTCACAGAGGACGAATCCGGCGGACTCATCGAGACCGACCTGAAACTCGGGGACCTGTAGTTGAATCTGTTGGATATCTTTCAGAATCAAGTCCTAATCGGCGCAGTTCTGGCTTGGAGCGGCGCACAGAGTTTCAAGCTGGTGATCGAGTACGCACGCACTCGTTCTTGGGACTGGTCTCTACTGCTGCGCGCCGGCGGTATGCCCTCCTCGCACTCCGCACTCGTTACTGCAGCCGCACACGGCATCGGGCTCACCAGCGGTTTTGATACACCCCTCTTTGCCATGTCTGTCGCCCTGGCAATGATCGTGATTTACGACGCAACCGGTATCCGGCGTCAGGCCGGCCAACACGCTAAAATCATCAACGCCATCATCAAGGATTTTATCGAGGGACATCCTGCCCGCAGCCAGGAGAAGCTCCGGGAGGTTTTAGGTCATTCACCCATGGAGGCATTTATCGGTGCAGTGCTGGGGATAGTCGTCGCTCAGATTGTCTACGTGCTATGGGCGTCATAACCACCGGCTTAAAACCATCCGCGGTAGCCGACGTGCCTCGGTAACACCCATCGCGAAAGCTATAGCCCAGTACAGGCCCGCCCCCAGAAATACCCCGCCCACTCCACTCAGCCATACGCTTGCTCCAGCAGTGATCCCCATCCAGAACCATAGCCCTCCGGTCATAACCACGGAGGCTACAGCGAAACCCATGAACCCCCGCCGGAATTGCCGCAAACCAAGCCCGCCCAATCGTTTCCTTATGAGCAGAAGCAGAACTGCCACCTCAAGCGCCGTTGCTAAAGAATTCGCCAGCGCGAGCCCGCCGTGTGGGGGCAAACCGAGGCGTGAAAAACCCGCCGCAAAAACCAAGCTGAAAACTATATTCAACGACATCGCTATCACGCCGACGATAACAGGAGACCATGTATCGTACATGGCATAAAAGGCGCGCACGACCACTTCGAGGATTGAGTGCCCCACCAGGCCGAGCGCATACCAGAGCAACGCCCACGCGACCAACTCCGTCGATTCCGCTGTAAAGAAACCGCGCTCAAAAAGCATCGCCACGACCGGTCGCCGCAGCAAAACCAGTCCGATGCTGGCCGGTAGCGAAAGGAACACTACACCCCGCAAAGTTTTACCAAAGGTATTCTTAAATGCATCCATTTCGCCACGCGCGACCTGGGCCGAGAATGTGGGCAGAGAAGCGACCCCGACTGCCTTGGCAATGACTGTGTGCGGCATGAGCATAAGCGTGAATGCGAACGAGATCGCCGCCAGGCTGCCTTCCGGCATCCCTGAGGCGAGGATGGTGCTGACGAGAAAGTTAACCTGAACCACGGCTTGCCCCAGTAATCGCGGGGCCATTAATCGTCCAACCTGACGAACCTCAGGGATGTCTAGACCAAAGCCGCGTAAGAAACTCCCGCCGAGGGATAGCAGCCCGGGAAGCTGGACGACTAGATGCAGGCAAGAGCCCAAGACCACCCCCCAGGCCAGACCGAAGATTCCCATCCGCGGGCTCAAAAACAGCACACCAATAATCAATCCCAGGCGGTAGCATCCCGAGGCAATGGCAGGCAGGAAGAACCGCTGATAGCCATTTAGAACACCCATCAACAGGCCACTCAGGCTGAAGATCACCGGAGAGATCAACATCACCCGCAACAGTGATACGGTCAACATCTGCTGCTGAGCATCGAACCCTGGCGCAAGGATATTCTGGACCAACCACGGCGCCGTGATCCAGGCTAAGGCGCAAACAACCCCGAGGCCGACAAAAAGTAAAGAGGCGATCGAGGAGGCCAATCGCCAGGCTTTTTGCGTCTGATTGCGGGTGAGAAAGCTGGTAAATGTGGGCACAAAGGCGGAGGCAAGCGCCCCGCCCGCCATGAGATTGAAGATGATCTCAGTTACTCGGTTGCCGGCGGTAAAAGCATCGTACTCTGCGCTCGTGCCGAAGGCGCGGGTTATCAGCACCTGGCTGATTAACCCCAGCAGGCTTGAGAGAATGAAGCCCACCATGACCACGCCACTAGCGCGTGCGATCTGACGGCTGGCTGATGATTCGGATTCGTCCACGAGACGCGATTATACAGTGGTTTAGGTAAATGACAGCTGCCCTGATAAATCAGCGCATCGCGCGAATCTCACGCTGGCACTTCAACAAGATCGGGGTACACTGTTGCAAAGTCTCACCCGTATCAGGGAAGGCGATTCTCATACACCCGCCTGATCACCGGGAGACTTGCAGGTGGAACAATAAATGAAGGATGAAACCGAAAGCTTTCTTGGTGAACTCCGCCTGAGTCGGCACTTGCAAACCATAACCCAGGTTTCAGCGCTTGGTCTGGCCGTCGCCCTGGGCTTATCTTTCATCATCCCCGCTCATATCGTTATCGAAAGCGGTATTCAATCGGCGACGCCCGCCCTGCTCGCCATTCTCGTCCTCGGATTGACACTCCTAAACATCCATGAACTTCTTGGAGGAAGCAGCGAGCGCGGCGGCATCCACGCGCTAGTTCACGAATCACTAGGGAAGTCGTGGGGTTTTATTGCCGCGTGGTCCTCCCTTGCCGCGAATTTGTTGCTGTGTGCTGCGCTTTTGAAATCTGCGTCCAGATCCCTTGCCGCTCTATTCCCCGAAATAGAAGCCTACGCGGCGTTAACCGCAGTGGGTTTGCTCATCGTATTGGTGCTGATAAATCTCTTCCATCTTCTCCCTCGCCGAGGGATGCTCCCGTCGGTTTTGTTGGTGCTCCTCGTGGCATTTGTGGCTCTTCTGATCAGCGCCATCCCCTCTTGGGAACCATCCTCAACTTCCGCTTTGTCCGACTCCTCTGCAAAAAACTACCTTCTTGCCATCGCCTCTTCAATAACTCTTTTCGCCAGTTTAGAGGCAATCACATCTTCCAGGCGACGTATTCTCACGCCCCACATCCGTCTACCCCAGGGTTTGTGGATAACACTCCTGGTGGGCGGTCTCCTGCTGATCTCCGCCCAACTCTTTCTTCCCGCACTTCCAATATTTTCCGTTTTAGATGAATCAACGGCCGTAACCCGCTCACTCGCCGGCACCGGGTTTTTTCAGACATGGTTGACCGCTGGTGTCATTTTCTTCGCTCTCCTTCTCGCGGCAAGTGAGTGCATGCTCACCAGCGCCCGCGTGCTTTATTCGCTCAGCCGCATGGAGGCCCTGCCGCTCATTTTCACTCGAATCCGTCGTCCTTTCCGTCTGCCGCCTTTCATCTTCGTCACCTTGACCCTGATGGGCTCATTGCTGATTTTACTCATGCCGTTTGCATGGTTGATCGAAGTATCCGCCGGCCTTTTCCTCGTCCAGGTGATTCTTGTCAACTTAGCAGCAATCCGCAGCCGACAAGCCGAACCTGAACGTCGAAGGACGATCGTCGTCCCCTTCTTTCCCCTTGTCCCACTCCTGGCACTTACATTCAGCATCATTCTCTTCTTTGGATTAGTGCCCGTAGGCTTGCTGGGTGCTGCCGTGTGGATTGCTATAGGATCAGTGCTCTTATTCGTATATGCGCGGCCTCGCCTTCTCGAGGCCCAACACGGAGTAACTGTATTTGGTCAAGAACCTGAGATCCTAAGACGAGAGGGTGCTTTTCGCATCCTCGTTCCCCTCGGCAGCGGAGTGGAGCGTCGATTCGTCTTAGGGTTTGCCAACGCCCTCGCTCGCCAAACCAACGGAGATGTCATCCCCCTCCAGGTCATTCCCACCGCCGATCCTCTTGCCATTCAGGAGGGGCGGAGGATAGCCGAGGAGCGAAATACGCTTTTCAAATGGTCTACCCGCGAGGGTAAGGGAAACAGCGTACCGACCTATCCCATCACCCGCCTGGCAAGCGGTGTCGCCCAGGGTATTAACGACACCGCGGTCGAAGAAAAATGCAGCCTGATACTCATGTCTTGGCCAATGGAGACTCCTAAGGAGGGCGCGCGAACAGGAAGAATACTGGACCCCGTGGTGCACTCTGCCCCCTGTGATGTTGCCGTGATCGCCTATCACCCCGAGCGATTATCGTCGCTGCAAGTAGAAGATGAACAAATTGACGGGGACATGGCGAGTCCGCCCACCCAAATCAAGCGGATATTGATTCCCACCGCTGGCGGTCCTCATGCTCCACTGGCGATGCGACTTGCTCTCTTACTCGCTCGAGAATTCGATGCGACAACACAGACGGTGTACGTCACCCGACCTGACGCTACCGAGGGTGAGCTTGAGGGAGGCAGGCAAAGGATCGAAAGCACGATCGAGGCGCTGCGGGAACAGCTCTCGTCGCTTCCACAGATCGATGACTCATCCGCCGATATGAGCCAGTTCCCCATCGAAAGCCGTGTTGTGCGCGCCCACACCATCGTGGACGGAATCGTTCAAGCCGGATCTGAAAGCGACCTGGTGATCATGGGCGCCTCTGAAGAAAGCCTGATCGACCAAGTCCTTTTCGGCGCACTTCCGGAGAAAACTGCCCGAGCATGTCCAACACCCGTTGTTATAACCAAGAGCTTTCGCGGTTTGCCTCGTTTTTGGCTCCGCCGGGTTTGGGACGGATTTTTCCGATCGCTTCCCAAGCTCACACGTAGAGAACAAGCAAAGGTTTATCGAGGAGTTTATAAAGGCGCCCAACCGGACACAGACTACTTTGTCATGATGGGCCTTGCGGCGATGATCGCCACATATGGCCTGCTCCAGGGAAGCACCGCGGTCATCATCGGAGCAATGCTCGTGGCGCCTTTATTTACCCCCATCCTCGCAATCAGTTTGGCTATTGTTCGGGGAGATATTCGTCTACTGAAGATTGCCTTTGAATCTGCTTTAAAGGGGATTGCGCTCGCGATCGGGCTGGCGGTTTTGCTCACCGTTCTTTCGCCGCTGCGCAGCGTCACGCATGAAATTACCGCGAGGATTAATCCTAATCTCTTTGACCTGGCAGTGGCTCTTGTCTCCGGTATAGCCGGAGCCTACGCCGTCGCCCGCGAGGACGTCTCAACAGCACTGCCGGGGGTGGCGATCGCGGCTGCACTCGTGCCCCCGCTTGGCGTCATTGGCATCGGTATCGCTATGTGGGACGTCGACATCGCCGGGGGCGCGAGCCTGCTCTTCATCACCAACCTTATCGCCATCGCCTTCGCAGGCGCCATTACGCTTCTCCTGCTTGGTTTTCGACCTACCCCGGGAGCCGAACAGAAGGCGAGACTGCGTTTCGGGCTAACCACTTCCTTGGTGATGCTGATCGCCATCATGATCCCGCTGGGGATTGTCTTCATTAACACCGCTCGCGAATCTCAAACCTACCAGGTTGTTGAAACAACTCTCCAGAATTACGTAGAGACAAATCCCAGCTTGCACTTGGTTCAATTTGACGTCAGCGAAGGTGATGGCGAGGTCAACGTAGATGTGACCTTTAATGCCCTGAGTGAGTTCTCGGAAGACATGGCTGAAAATCTTCGCAATGATCTTGTGCAGGCTCTCGATCGCCCAGTGACGCTCCACATCGTCTCCATACCTGCGGAGGGCATCACCATCCCGTCACCCGACTGAAGACCCATCGCCAGCGCAATGGAACTATCAGCTGCGTTATTAAGATAATTATTGGGGAGCTTGACCAACGTACTGAACGGACTCTATCAGATTGAAAAACCGGAAGAATCGTGAGAGCCGGGGACGCCGACCCCGGCCCTCTCTTAAGGAGGAGAAGAAGAGATATCGCCCTTCTTCCTATACTATATATGAATCAACCCCAGAGACGCGTGGCTGATCCTACACGACTGCCCTACGGAATCCCTACGCCGTCTAGGACTGAACGGCTAAAGAAGGTCAATTTCCGCCCTAATTCGGCGTTCGGCGAGAAAAAAGTGAAAGAATCCTCGTGGGTCTGCTCATTACTGGAGACAGACAACCACCCCAGCCGACCCTGCCTTCTCCGCCTGACTTTCGGTCCCTGTGCTCCATGCTATAATCGCCATCGCCTCTGAAAACAAACCCATGCTCATCGACTGGCTCCTCGCCCTGCTCCCTATTCTGGTAATTGTTGGATTGATGGTCGGATTCCGTTGGGGGGCTGCCAGGGCAGGTCCTGCCGGGTGGTTTGTAGCCATCCTTGTGGCGCTCCTGCGTTTCGGCGCCGGAATAGACCTAATCGCCCTGGCCCATGTTAAGGCTCTGCTATTAACCAGCGATGTCCTTCTTATCACTTGGAGCGCATTTCTGTTATATCGGGTTGCAGATGAGGCGGGTGCGATTCAAATCCTCAGCCACGCCATTCCGGGATTGACAAAAGACCGCGGCCTGCAAGCCTTGCTCATCGGCTGGGCTTTCGCCTCATTTCTACAGGGTGTGGGAGGTTTTGGTGTGCCAACGGCAGTCACCGCACCACTTCTCGTCGGACTCGGATTTTCTCCTTTAGCCGCAGTAATGATCCCATCCATTGGTCATTCCTGGTCGGTTACCTTTGGTTCGCTAGCTACCTCTTTTCAGGCGCTCATTGCCTCCACCGGATATGCGGGGGAGATATTGGCTCCTCCCGCGGCTGCATTCCTGGCGATCGCCGGCTTGGTCTGCGGCTATCAAATCGCACATATCTCCGGAGGCTGGAATGCGGTACGCCGATTGTTCTGGCCGATATTGTTGCTTGGCATTGCCATGGGAGGGGCACAATTCTGGCTCTCAACGCACGGTTTATGGGCTATTGGTGCGCTCGGCGGCGGATCAGCCGGATTGATCGTTGGTTTTATCATCGCCCGTTTCCGAAGCCGCCAGTCTAGCGAACAGAATACGCCCGGAACGAAGGCGCGAATGCTCCTACTCGCTCTCTCTGGCTACATCGCACTTGTCGTCATCACGCTTGCCATCCAATTCGTTGCTCCGCTGCGCTCAGCTCTAGACTCCATCGTCATCCGCGTTCACTTCCCGGCAGTCAGCACCTCGCTTGGGTACGCAACTCCAGCCGGCTACGGACGCGAGATTCCTCTCCTCCGCCACGCCGGAGCGATCCTCGCATACAGCTCTTTGATCGCATACATCCTCTACGCTCGCGCCAGGCTTTACACCCCTGGCGCTGGGCGGCGCATCGTAAAGACTACCATCCGGCGCATGTTACCCTCCAGCCTGGGCATCACCGCCATGGTCTCTATGGCCGTCGTCATGTCACATGCCGGAATGACGGAAACCCTGGCGCGCGGATTATCAGAGGGAATGGGCGTTCTCTTCCCCGTCATCTCCCCCTGGATAGGCGGTTTAGGCGCGTTTATGACTGGCTCGAACACAAATTCGAATGTCGTCTTCGCCAACATCCAGCTTCGCACCGCCGAACTGCTCGGTCTCAGCGTGCCGATTATTTTGGCTGCACAAACAGCTGGCGGCGCCCTCGGATCTGTCATCGCTCCAACAAAAATCATCGTCGGAGCTAGCACGACCGATGCAGCAGGAAAGGAGGGCTCAATCCTGCGAAGCCTTCTTGTCTACGTATTTCCTCTCATCGGTCTCATCAGTTTATTAACTCTTCTCGCTCTCTGGATCACTTCCCCATGAACGATGACAACTCTTTTCGAAAACGATACCGTTTCTCTTTCTTGGCCATCGCCTTCGCAATGATCACACTCCCGGCCATCGGGCTGTACCCATCCGCATCGAATGGGCATACCGGGTTGACAATGCTCTTGATGGGTGTTGTCGCCGCGGGGATGGGCCTGGCTATCTGGGCCAATTAAAGTCTGCAGAGGGAAGGGTGCCCGTGCCTACCTATTCACGGTGGTGGAGGGGATGATGCTGCGAAGGGTCAAATCACGATAGAACGGTAACCTGCGAGAAGACATCTAAGAACCGAGAAGGGAACTCCCCTTTATCATCACGGAAGTTGCCGCCGGTCTAGACACCGAAGATGTGCGTCAGCACGGTGGATGCCGCACCACCAACGCTTTGCATCATCCCGATCTCTGCGTTCCGAACCTGGTTTTCACCCGCGCGCTCTGTCAACTGAAGAACAATCTCACACACCTGGTATAGGCCCGTTGCACCGATCGGATGTCCCCGCGCCTTAAGCCCTCCCATTGTGGTGATTGGGATCTGTCCTTGAAGACGAATCTCATCCTCAACTGCCAAGCGCCAACCCTGACCGGGTTCGGCAAACCCGGCCGCTTCTAATTGCAGACAAGCCATGATGCTGAAGGCGTCATGAACCTCAAATAGGTGGATATCCTCGCGGTTGATGTTCGCCTTTCGATAAGCATCATGAGATGAGCGATGAGCCGCCTCGAGCCGGAGAGGATCTTCCCGGTCATCGATGCGGAAGCGGTCAGTGACGACGCTGGAGGCAAGTATTTGAACCGGATGCGGATTGTAGGCGGGGGCCTGTTCACTTGGGGCCAGAATGACAGCTGCGGCACCATCACAAATCGGCGAGCACTCGAACAAGTGAAGTGGGGCATGGATCACCCTCGAACTTTGAATTTCACTCGGGCTGATGGTCTTCTTATAGAGCGCAAAGGGATTGAAGCGTGCGTTATCATGAGCGACGACAGGGAATTTAACCAGTCCATCCTCTGGGACACTGTAGCGGTCAAGGTACATACGCTTGAGATCCGCATTTTTTGTGATCATCGTTGCGCCGTCGGGGACATCTCTCGCTGCGTCGAGAGCCTTGGATAGGGCTGGGGCAGCATCGCCCTCACTCATCTTCTCCGCGCCTACAGCAATCGCCAAGTCGGCTTCGCCGCTCGCCACCGAAAGAAACGCCACTCGTATTGCTGCTGCACCCCCAGCCATCGCCGCGCGAACTTGCAACGCCTCTACACCGAAGAGATTGGCTTCTTCCGCTATTAGGGAGGCAATGTGCTTTTGGCCTTGAATTTCATCAGCCAGCATATTGCTGGCAAAAAGAGCATCGACCCGATCGACGCCTGCATCTTCCATTGCCCGCCGGACAACCTCGCTCCCTAGTTGACGCAGGCTGAGCGCGGATGCCTTCTCAACTGGTAATTGCCCGATACCAACGACGCTTACAGATCTCACCTGCGCCTCCTCAGCCTACAATGAACCTTAACCCCACATCGATTCATCAGCGAATCTCCGCATCCCCGGCTGTTTGCCCTAATCCAAAAAAGCCTCTGCGAACACTCGCACAGCCTGTAAATGCTCGTCCAGTCCAATAAGCTGGCTCCGCATTGTATTCAGCGAAAGGTGTGTGGCGCCAGCTTGCTCCCACGCCTTTATCTCACCCGCTAGCACGTCCAATTTTCCCTCCGAAAAGCGTACGCGTACATCCATTCCAAATTCATCCCAAGTTCGTCCCTCCGCATCTAAATATTCTCTGAGCTTCTCAAGGGAGGGCTCTGTGTCCTCAACGCTGCTGTATGTCGGTAACCAACCGTCTCCGAGTCGCGCGGCACGGCGCAGAACGACATCCGCGTGCCCTCCAAACCATATTGGAATTGGCTGCTGAATCGGTCGGGGTTTTAATCCCATATGGGGAATGCTATGCCAATGACCGTTGAACAGCACACAAGATTCGGTCCACAATTTACGCAAAACTTGGACCTGCTCTTCGCATCTGCGGCCGCGGGTATGGAAATTCTCATCCAGGGCGATATATTCGGCTTCGTTCCAGCCAACACCGATCCCGAGGCGCAGACGCCCGCCACAAAGTCGATCCAACGTCGCTGCCTGCTTGGCGACCAATGCAGTTTGTCGCTGGGGGAGGATCAGGATCCCCGTCGCGAATTCCACCCGCTCTGTCACTGCCGCCATAAAGCTGAAGAGCGTAAATGGCTCCATAAAGGAATCTTCGATTGAATAAATACCTTTCCACCCACCCAAGCGATTCGGGTCAACCCCTAACACATGCTCATACGCTAGAATATGCGCGAAACCGAGGTCATCCACGGTTTGCGCGAAATCCCTGACAACAATTGGATCCGGACTGAGTTCTGTCTGTGGATAAACAACGCCTATCTTCATCCTAGCTCCCATCGCATCCTTGACTTAGCCAAAGAGATCTCTGAATCAAAGTATAGACCAAGCGCCCCCTTAATGTTCGTCTGGAGCGCTCCACTCCTCTTGCTCCGATTGGTGATAATCCATGATCCGTCCACCTGCTCCGTTTGGCTTATGGCAGACTCCCCAGTCTGATGTAAAATGAGCTCATGAGTGAATCAGATATTCCTCTTCTTTTGACTGTACCCTTCCCTACTGCGCTTATTGAGCGCCTGCAAGCCGTCTCTCCGCGCTTGAAGATAACATCTCACCCAACCAGCGACGCGGAAGACCTTCCGGAAGAGCTGCTGCAGGAGACCGAAATCCTCTACACCCTAAGCGCACTTCCTGACGCAGATCTCGTTCCTAATCTGCGTTGGATCCAATTCCACTATTCCGGCGTGGACCATGTCATGGGCCATCCGCTTCTCGGCTCGGATTTGATGATCACCACGATGAGTGGTGTTTCGGCCCCCCAGTTAGCCGAATTGACATTAATGTTTATCCTCACCTTATCTCACCGTATGCTTAAGTTCATTCACAGTACTCCCGAGGAGCATTGGGCGTCAGGCCGTCTTAAGCGGTACCAACCACAGGAACTTCGCGGGAGCACGGTCGGGATTGTCGGTTACGGGAGCGTTGGCCGCGAAATCGCACGTCTCTGTCATGCATTCGGTGCGAGCGTATTGGCAACCAAGCGAGACTTGAAACACCTTTCTGATGACGGTTACTCGCTCGAAGGGCTCGGTGACCCTGAGGCGGAAATACCAGATCGCATCTACCCACCCCAGGCCCTGCGCTCAATGGTTTCTCTGTGTGACTTCGTGATCATCACCATCCCCCTCACCCGGAAATCCCAGGGCGTCTATGATGAAGCCATCTTTGAAGCTATGAAACCGAGCGCGTATCTAATCGACATCTCCCGCGGCGGCGTCGTGGACCATGGCGCACTAGTTGAGGCGCTGAACTTGGAACGTTTAGCTGGTGCTGCGCTGGATGTCTATCCCATCGAACCACTCCCTGAAAGCAGTCCGCTATGGGAGATGGAAAATGTCATTCTTACCCCCCACATTGGCGGATCGTCTCCCCACTACCTCGAACGGGCGATTCAGCTGTTCACTGTGAACATTCAGCATTATCTATCTGAGGCGCCGCTGTTGAATCTCTATGATCCATCGCGCGAGTACTGACTTCACATGACAAAAGCGATTCGTGGGGCGATTTTTGATCTCGGCTCGACGCTTATTCGATTCGAGGGCGATTGGCCCATTCTCTTGCAAGACAGCCTGGATCTCCTTATTGATCAACTCCAGGAAGATGGTTTAGATTTCGATCGAAGCGACTTCCGCTCGGCATTCGAACGTGCACTGGATGCATATGACCATTCGCGCCAATCTAACCAGCTCGAGCGTTCCACTGCATCGTTGCTGCAAGAGACATTGAGCACCTTCGGGTACGAAAAAACACCACCTGACATCCTGGGGCACGGTTTGAAGCGTTTCTACAGCGTGAGCGAAACTCATTGGCAGCCAATGCCGGCGCTTCACGCAGTGCTTGATGAACTACAGGAGGAGGGTCGAATGCTTGGCCTGATCTCAAATGCAGGAGATGCAGAGAATGTGCAGCGGCTGATCGATAAGGTTGAAATTCGCGGCTACTTCGATCCAATCATCATCTCGGCTGCAATCGGGGTACGGAAACCAGATCCCAAGCCCTTCGAGATGGTGCTCGAACAGTGGCAGGTGACTCCTGATTCTGTCGTGATGATCGGCGACAGACTCGAAGCGGATATTCTCGGTGCACAAAACGCCGGGATACACCAGATTTGGCTCAAGCCGGAGGCTGAGGGTTCAACTGCGACGCAAATAATCCCCGAGAAGGTCACCGGGAAACTAGTAGATATTCCTGGTCTGATCCGAGAGTTCGAAACGAAAGGACAATGACATTGGGCTTCCAACAGATCAGCACTAACATATGGCGATTGGAAATCAAGTATAAAGTCCTCGGTCTACTCTCATTACCGGTGTCGCTCTGGTTGGTGCGCACCGGAGCGGATTGGACTTTGATTGACACAGGACCTCCTGAGAGCGGAGATCAGGTCGTGGCCGCTATCGCCAGGCTAACGCAGAGTCAGGGACCGCGACAGATCCTCCTGACGCACGCACATGCCGACCACAGCGGCGGGTTGAGCGCGGTTCGGGCGGCGTGGAGCGCGCCGATTCTCTGCCATAAAGCGGAGGCTCCCTTCATCAACGGTGAATCTGATTATCGATTCCTCCCGTCAAAAAACCCGCTCTTTCTGGTTACCCGCAATTTCATGCAAACCGCTTGGGGGATACCCGTCGCTAAAACCATCGAAAGCGGGGAATCTGCTGCCGGGATGGCCGTGATCCATCTCCCCGGTCACTCGCCAGGCCAGATTGGCTTTCTACACCCGTCTGATCAAGCGATGATTTGTGGAGACGCGGTTATGAATCTAAAGGATCGACTCTCCCCGCCCTTCGCAGCTTTCTCTCAAGACCCGAAGCTGGCCGAGGCCTCGATGCGCCGCCTTAGCGAACTGGACTTTATTCATCTGCTGCCATCGCACGGCGATCCCATCTTGAACCGAGGGCGTGAGGCGATGTTGTCCTTCTTGGGCTATCCTACGCAGGACAAACCCCTGGGTAGCTGGTAGCCTCGCCAATAAACAACTCTTCAAAACTAAGACCCAGACCTCTGTCGGTTACGAGCTATCTGCTTCTTAAATCACCTGCGCAGAGAAGCGGCGCGTAACCTCGATCTATTGCTCGTATGGTTGGCTGGCCCGTATATAGTAACCATGGGTAACTTCGCTGCGCTTGAACAACCCTTAATCCCAAAGATTCATACGAGGAATCTCTCTGATTTCATTAAAACTTGATGCGTCTCTCTTATCCTGGGGGAATATTTGTTAGCTATTCGCAAAGTCGGTTATGTGTCATTCTGTGTCAGAATGGTAGCGAATGATTGTCTAATAGGAGCAGGTGAAATTATGTATACGGATACGAGTGTTGAATCTTCGCTTCGAACCGTTGATCCGCGCGTCCAGGCTCTTACTGACGCTCTCGCCCGCCTCGACAACCCAGATGTCGATTTTCGCTGGGCGGTAATTGTCGATTACGATGGGTTGATGTTGTCTAGCTATCCCGAAGACCTTGAATCGGGTTTTGACGAGGCTATCGCTTCAACTGCACACATCATGCGCCTGGGCGAGAGTGCACAGAGAGAAGTCGAATTCGGAAAATGGCGATTCACGATGATCACTGGCTCAGAGATGCAGCAATTGGTGCTGCATATCAACAACGAGGTCGCCCTCACAGTTGGCATGGGTTCCAAAACGCCGCTGCATAAGTTTTTCTCCATCGTTCGCGATGTCGTTCCAGACATGGTACGCGCCCTGGATCTGACCTCGCGCAGGTTCACCGAACCCAATACCCTGTTGATGAAGACTGATGAATTGGAGCGAATGCTTAAGCACTAACCATCTGAGCGGGCATTGCCTGTCCGCTTATCAACATACACCTCATATTAGTCTTTGAGATACTTTGCGGCGGGTAACTCCCGCCGCTGGTACATCTTCTCTATGGTGATCGACAATCTGCGCGGGTCATAATCTATTAAAGCCTTCTAGAATATCTGCAACTGATGGGCTCTCCCGCGGTTGCCAGCCAGTGTTCAGATGGACGGAAGCGGTGGAGACCTCATGCTTTTTCGTTGGAAGAACAGCCCTGGGAAAAAGAAGCCGCGGCGCTACCGATCGCCTGGCTTGTTGTTGCTCATCACTGTGCTTGCCCTGGCGCTGGCCGGGCTTAGCTGCAATGCCCCACCGACACTCCTGGCAGAGTTAAATCTCAACGGGCATGCCCAAGAGCATCTCGCAGATGCGCAAGTCGCCCTGCCAGGCAAAGTTGTTGGAGACGAACCCCTTCAGGGTTTGGCCCTGGTGCCCGTCTCCGACAATCGTGCCGAGGAGACCCCCTCACCAACACCTTTCCAGCCGGCGGAATCCACCACCCTAGCGTCACAACCTGCGGAGACAGCAACAGCTTCCCCAACACCCACCGGCTCAATAATGCCTTCTGCGACTCCGGGGACTTTAACCGCAAGCCCCTCGCCAACCACGACCGTGGTAGGTACCGCCGGCGCAACCCGGACAACCACACCCTCGCCTACGATCACCTGGACATCCCCGCCGACAACTCCCCCGCCAGCTTCTCAGATCGCCACTGCCAGCAACACACCTATCCCGCCACCGACGTCCACCAACCCACCGCCGCCTGCCTCGTCAACATCCCCACCGCCGACGGTAATTCCAACCCACACTGCTCTCCCGCCGACTCCGACCTCAGGGATATGCAATCCTTCCGGCAATGGGGGTTTGGAGAGTTCTCTAATCCAACTCATTAATCAGGAACGGCAGAGCAGAGGCATCGGTACGCTCAGCCAGCAGAGTCAATTAGCTTCAGCAGCGCGGGTTCACAGCGAAGACATGGCCTGCAACGATTTTGTGTCCCATACGGGTTCTGATGGTTCACTTCCGTGGGACCGGGCGCTCTCCCAGGGTTATAACTACTCGGCCATCGCCGAGAATATTTTCGCCGGCAGCAGTTCGGCGCAGTCAATCTTCAATGGTTGGATGAACAGCCCCGGCCACAGAGATAACATGCTCAATCCAACGTACACAGAAATTGGGGTCGGGTATCAGTACTGGTCTGACAGCACGTATCGGGCCTACACGACCGCTGTTTTCGCAAAACCCCGGTAAAGATTTCATTTAGATTATCTAGGCGTGCCTGCTCAGTGGTCGTTCCTTTTCTAACGCTCACACCGACCGGGCGAAATCCGCCTTCACCGCGCTGGTAACGCTCAGCAGATCGGATGGCGCGAGGAGAATCTCAAGACCTTTTTCTCCGCCGGAGATTCCAACGATATCCCAGAGATCGACCGTCTCATCGATAAACACGGGATAGCTACGCTGCATTCCCAGTGGTGTGACCGCACCACGTTCGTAGCTAGTTAGGGAACGTACCTCGCGTTGCGGAACCATTTCCACGCGTTTATCCCCCGAAGCTTTAGCTAACGCACGAAGGTTGATCTCCGTTCCGGCGGGCGCCAATGCGATCAACGGTCCGCTGCGGTCACCGCGTAGAATGAGCGTTTTAAAAATCATCTCGGGTTCATGGCCCAAGACCTCGGCAACACCCTCGGCAGTCAGGGCATTATCTTCTAGGTCATACTCGCGGAGCTCATACGAAATGCCTTCCTTTTCGAGAATGCGGATGGCGTTGTTTTTACTCATGAATTGGTTTTCTCTCTTTGTATTGAATGTAAATATGGGCCAGGGTAGTGAATTACTTCCCCTTCTTTATACCGCTGTTTAAACAAAATTGCCGAAAGGAACAACTATCCTCGCTGCCGATGGTAATACTATCTCCTAAGCAACACACCTCAGCATGCGATAATTAAAAGGGGTTTATCAATGGACGGACTGCTACAAACCTTGGTCCCACTTCTCGCTGGGGATACCCTATCCGGTATGAGCGAGCAGCTTGGGGTGAACGAGGACAAGACTCAACAAGCGATCACGCTGGCGCTACCTTTGTTGATTGGTGCGCTCAACCGCAACGCATCAACATCGGATGGCGCTGAGGCGCTAACCGGGGCGCTTCAACGCTACCACGACGGCAGTATCCTCGAAGACCTGCTGGGTAACTTGTCCAAGCAGGAGACGGTGGATGACGGCTCAGCCATCCTTGGTCATGTCGTCGGTGATAAGCACAGCGGCTTCGAGTAGAATATCACCCGCATTCTGCGTCAAGTAATCAATAAACACACACAAACAACCTTTTCAGCCTTAAAACTTAGGGTTTTCGTCAAGTTTGGTTTTCACCCATTGGGTGAAAGAAAAAGCGATTGGATCAGCTAACTTTCACCCTCCCCCTCGCATGTTAAAATTGAAGTAAATTAAACAGCAACTGCGAAAATTACATCAAGGAGGCCAAATATGATATGTCGGTTGGTCATCTTTTGCTAAAATCGTTTTGGGCAAACGAGGCAGTGTTTCAAATGATGATGCTTGCATACAATATGTTTTTGCTGTTCAAATTTGATTCTCTAAGCGTTTCAGAATACAGACAGCAAATCAAGACATTCCGATTGAGTGCTTATTCCGATGAAAGTGGACACCGAATCCAATCGATGATGGACAGCAGTTCCAGTTGATGATGGACACTTGTTCCAATCCATGATGGTCACTGGCTGATGCTAGCGGCGCTGGTTGAGACATCATACACTCAGCTTGTCGCCAATGGCAATGCTGAGTGGGATTTTCGCATAGATTCACCTCGCAGTTCCAGCCGATAGGCATTATGGATAAGACGGTCGAGAATGGCGTCAGCAAGCGTAGGATCAGGAAGGCGGGCATGCCAATCCTCGATCGGTATCTGAGTGACCATCAGGGTTGAGGCCCGGCCGTAGCGATCGTCGATGATCTCCAGAAGGTCGCGAGCCTGAGATGCACTGAGCGGATCTCGCAGCCAGTCGTCGAGGATCAACAGCGGCACGCGGGCCAGGCCGGCCAGGAGCTTTGGAAAGGATCCATCGGCGTGGGAGAGCATGATCTCGTGCAGCAGGCGAGAAGTGCGGTGATAGCGCACCGAGAAGCCGTGTCTGCAGACGGCCTGGCCGAGTGCACAGGCCAGGTAGCTCTTTCCTGCACCGGTGGGTCCCAGCACAAGGATGTTCAGATGGCGGCGGATCCACTCCCCCTGGGCGAGCTCCAGGATGAAGCTGCGGTCCAGGCCGCGAACGGGAGAGAGGTCCAGATCTTCGATACTGGCAGGCAACCCGAAACGAGCGGCCTTGATGCGGCGCTCCAGGCTGCTGTTATCCCGGCGGGTGCATTCGAGATCCACCAGCAGCCCAAGGCGCTCATCGAAGGGGAGTTCAGCATAGTGGGGGTTCTCCCACTGCTCTCTCAGTCCTTCCCGGAAGCCGGGAAGTCGCAGGCGTGTGAGGTTCTCCAGAAGTGGTTGCTTGAGCATTGTTTATCTCCTTAGCGATAGTAAGACGGTCCACGGATGTTGGCATGGGGGTCAAGAGGCGTAGAAACGGGTTCTTCCAGGGGCACCTGGTCGAGTCCAGTATCGAGGATGTTCTTGATCCCTCTGTCCTAAGATACCAGGATGGTATAAGAGTGGATGCCGGAGGCCAGAGCGCGACCCGAGGCGGCTTCCAGGCGCTCTTTGGTGTAGCGTTTGGCCAGACCCAGAATTCCCAGGCAGGTGCGGTAAGCCTGCTGAGGATGCCTGCGGGAGCGAAGAGCCGTCTCGATTAGCGCCCGGGTCTGAGGCCCGATCTCCTCCGCCCAGCGCAGGAAGCGCTCAGGAGACCACTCGGCATAGTGGCGGTGGTTTGCCGGCACACCTGCACTGCAACGCACGCAGTGCGGTGCAAGTGTGTGCTCGGCCTGGGTGGTGTGGCGGCCCCGGGCCCGGGATCGGGGGTGCGATGCCACCCTGCGATGCTTGTGGAAGACTTCCACCGTGCGCTCTGTGGCCCGAATGAAGATTTTCTCGCCTATGAGCCTGTGGGGCACGCTGTAGTAGTGCTTGTCGAACTCGATGTGGTAGTCGATGTTCACTTTGGCCTTCTTCCAGATGGCGAACTGATAGGGCTCTGCGGGTAGCGGTTTGAGCGCCGGGCGATCGAGTTCTTCGAAGAACTCCCTGCGGGACTTCCCCAGGTGTTCCATTGTCCGGTCGTTGATCTCTTCCAGCCGCTCGCGGATGGACTGGTTGAGCTCAGCCAGGCTGAAGAATCTTTTGTTCCGCAACCTGGCCAGGATCCACCGTTCCACAACCAGCACGCCCACTTCAACCTTGGCCTTGTCTTTCGGTCTGCGTACCCGGGCGGGGAGAACAACGGTGTTGTAGTGCTCGGCCATGTCCAGGTAGGTTGGATTGAGGTCAGGCTCATACCGGGAGGGGTGTTTCACGCCGGTCTTGAGGTTGTCTGGCACGACAATCTCCGGGACACCCTCGAAAAAAGCGAAGGTGCGCACGTGGCCGCCGATCCAGTTAGGAAGATCTTCGGCCCACTGCGCCTCGGCATAGCTGTAGTTGCTGGCCCCAAGTACAGCCACGAAGATGTGGGCTTCGCGGATCTCCCCGGTTTTCGGATTGACGATGCGCACGGTCTCCCACAAGGACATTGGGACGATGTGACCAGCGTAGTCGACGAACATTTTCTCTCCGGCCTTGTGGGAGAGGCGCATGGGAGGGTCCAGCTTCCTGGCCCACAGACGGTAGAGTTCACAGAAGTAGCTATAGCCGTAGCCACCGGGATGGGCTTCGCGGTATTCAAGCCACAGCAGGCGGCGGGTCACGCTTTTGCGCCGCAGCTCCGCGTGGATGAGCTGCCAGTCGGGCTCCGGGATCACCCGCTCTGAGGGTGGCGCTTGTTTGGGGAAAAGCATTTGGTAGAGCTGATCTTCGTCGAGCGCCTCAGGCAGCGGCCAGGATAGCCCGGCCACTTGGGCTCTGCGGACGTACTCGCTCACCGTGGTGGGGGATATCGAGCAGCTCCGGGCAATGGCTCGAGTGCTTAGCCCGCTCTTCCACTTGAGACGCAGAACTTCCTGGACTTTGCGCATGGACAATCTCTCCTGTGGCATCTGTCACCTCCTGAATGTTCAGAAGGCTGAGGATGCACTAACAAGTCGGGATTATCCAGCGCCGCTATGCTCTCCTTAGCTGTTCACCTGGTTGTCCACCATGGACCGGAATCGGTGTCCAGCATCCGTCGGAATCGGTGTCCAGCATGCGCCGGAATCGGTGTCCAGCATGCGCCGGAATATGCAATTGAAGTATGTTTTTCTTGCTGCGAAGATCATCAGAACTTCAAGATATGTGTTTATGAAGCTCTCAGCAAAATATCCGTATCGGGATGTGTATGAAAAATACTTGTCTTAATAAAATTTAATCGAATATTCCGGTGTTGGCTTCCGTGTGTTTTACGAGGCCTGTTTACCATACCCAATATTCTACTTCACATAAATTATTCGTAATATTCTCCGGGATATGGTGCGGATATGTTAAAGTAAATTACCCCGCAGCAAGCTACGGGGCATTCACCGCAGAACAATCGTCATGGGGGCTGCCGCCCCCAACCCCCTGCTTGCCCATTCATCCCGCCAGCAAGCTGACGGGTATTCTGGGATTACTAATAAACTTGAGTTTTGACTAATTTCATTAACGTCAAAAACAATGATACAGGCAATTGCACCTTAACAATCGAGTTTCAAGCCGTAGAAACGGCGTATATGGGCTGTTTTGGACCCTTTTGGATCACCGGAAATCGCTCCCGCGGC
>CBDAFF010000043.1:0-108602 GCA_965195195.1 uncultured Anaerolineales bacterium
TCCGAGCCCCGCTACCTGAAAGGGTGCTTTTTTTTGCCCCCTTATACAGGATTAGACCTCACGACTCGGGGATCTTGAGCCCATACCTCGGAGCTCTCTATTTCCATTCTCCTGCACGAAATGTAGACTGTTGGGCTTTCACAAATCTTTGAATTCATTTACGGTGCTGCTTTATTTAATTCCCCGTGATTAAGTTTCAATCCCTTTTAATTTTTGACATCCGTTCAAGCGTTTGCTTTCTTGAATTTACTGCATATCTCGAGTATTCACCCTATTTTGTCCCACAGGTTCTGATACGATAAAGGAGAGTGTTTTTTTATCGAGTAGCGATATAAATTTTGTGAAATCCATATATTGCCATATTTTTTGGGTTTTGCTTTTTTTTGGGGGGTGCCTCGAAGCATTTCTGTTCTCTGTATATGCGCACCCCATGATGGTTTAGAAGTAGATATGACTAAACAAACTGGGAGTGTAAAACATTTCTGCCCTGTTGATAGATTTCAGGATACACTCACAAATAATGACTTGTCTACTTTGATAATGAGTTTGAATGCGCGAAAATATTATTTCAGTTTGTTATTGCTCGTTCAACGTTATTTCTATGGTGATTAAATGGATTGGCTTATCGATCTACTAAGAGACAATGTTTGGAATGGAATAGGAGGTCTTATTGTATTACTTGGGGCTCTCTATGGAATTGGACGTTACGTAGCAACGCGGAAACCTAGATGGCGTTACATCGTCCGAGGTCAAAACTGGATTGTTGGTCATATTCGGAATATTTTAGGCTTTGTTGTTTTCTTGATTACAATACTTGTTGCCAACCTCATGTTCAAAGATGGTTGGTTCGCAATTTTGATAATTGTATACACCCTTGCTCTGGTCGTTATCTTTCGGGTCAATGCCCCCCCGCTACGGCGGTCAAAAACGAAATTCACGAAGATCCCACTTCTAGAGATCGTCAACACGACATTGGATGAAATCTATGATGGTCCCCCATCAGGAGAACAAATCTATCATGGAGTACCGTTCTATATAAATGGCAACAGATACGACACATCAAAAGATGACCTGATGGAACGTGAGTTGGGATTGGGTAAAACAATAAAAAATGCAAAATCAGTTCACCTCCTCATCAATGCTGGGGGGGCCAGAAGTAAATATTTGGGATATAGCCTTGGCAGGATAAAGCTCATATTCAATGAAGGACCACCGCAATTTGAGGAATTATCACTAGGCACTAATATTCGTGAATGGGCAATAGGAAATGCAACTCCCGATGTTCTAGTTACTGAGGTCCACGATAAGAACAAGTGCAGGCGAGTTTGGTACGGCAACAATGTTAATGGTAATGCAGCGATCATTGATATGTTGAACATATCTGTGGAACAGACGCGTGAGAATAAGGATCTAGATCACATTATCATCGTCCGTTACGTTGGTCCTGGTACTGAAGAGCCCCCCCTTGGTTTTTTCATTTCTGCGATCACTATTGAATCCTAGCCATCATCTTCTGTATTGTAAAGAATGAACCGGTTTTGATTGGGGCCTACTATTGGCACATGCCATTTCGCCCCCTGCCGCAACGTTCAGTTTCCGATGAGTAGAAGCAGAAGCAAAATTCATCCTTGAACGGATGTGGTCAAGTCCTCGCTCTGCTGTAAGGACGGCGACTTAGCAATGCGAATAAAACCTCAGGTTATTTCGTGGGGGGATATGGATTTTCTTCGTTGTAGAAATGATCAGGACTTCCACAGAAACGCAATGGATAAAACGATCCTCAACCTAGAGATTAATAATCACAATTAATTCAGAGGAATCCTATGGTCAAACAAGCGGAGTTGGATAGTTCTCCCTACTGATTGTATAACGTCGACATCACGATATCGTCACACACAAGCCAGCCCAATCCCGATAGAGTATGTATGAGATCGAGGGATGGTTGAGGAAATCAGGTGATGAAGACGACTTATAAAGCGAGACGATATGAGACCCTTCATTCTGCCGTCGTTCACGTACCTGCTTTGATGCTCATGATGTACAGCACTCGAGAACTGACCGAATTTTAATCAGCCAGGATCAACCTGATGCACGCCGACAACTACGTCACCAATGGCACTCCACACTAACAAATATGGAGGTTCATGGAGTATGTACCTCAAAGAAAATCTTTCGATCGAAGAGAAAACTCTATCCAGATTATTGAATGCTCAAGATGTTGCAACAGCGCTCAATATGGGCCTCTCAACAGTTTATATGCTGGTGGAACGAGGTGAGCTCCCCAGCATCCGAATAGGTCGCTCTGTCCGAATTCGCCCCGAGGACCTGGAGAAGTTCATCGAGTCGAAGGCGCAGAGGCAGGCAGCCATTGAATAGTGCTATCAATTGCAGGGTCTCCTGCTTGGTCTCGAGCATTATGCTCGACTTGTTCAAAATCTCTGGATTACTATGCTCCTTGGCTATTGATACAATGATACGAACAGCGCGCACCTTAACAATCGAGCGGACAAGAGTTACAGAGTCGCCTTTCCTTGAAACTTAAATAGAAAAGGAGTAAAGGAGATGGCGAAAAAGATTCGTGGTCATGGTGAAGGCTCAATCCACCAGCGCTCCTCAGGGAGCTGGCGAGCTCAGATATCCAGCGGCGTTCAACGATACGGGAAAACCTTCAAAAAGAAGGCGGATGCCCAAGATTGGTTGCGCAAGATGCAAAACCAGCTTGAAATGGGACTTGAAATTGAAGGTGGCAATCTCACCTTAGCAGAATATCTCCCACAATGGCTGGAAATGAGGAAAGCCTCTTTGCGCCCTAACACGGTATATCAATATCGTCAGATCATTCGGGATCACATCATCCCCCACGCTGGCGAAATCCCCCTGAGAGATCTGCGACTTGCCCGGGTTGAACGTCTCTATACAAACCTCCATGACTCGGGAGTGAGCGTGCGAACCGTACAATTCGCTCATGCCGTGCTACACGCAGCATTGGCGAAAGCGATTAATTATGGACACATCGGGCGTAATCCAGCCCATGGAGCATCCTTACCGAGAAAAACCCACTCCGAGATGAATGTCATGGATGCAAACCAGGTGACCCAATTCCTGATAGCAGCACAGGACAGTCGATATGAAGCCCTGTACTCCCTGGCTATCCATACCGGCATGCGCCAGGGTGAACTCTTTGGATTGAAGTGGACGGATCTTAACTGGAACCGTGGAGAGTTAAAAGTCCAGCGTCAGGTTAAGCTAGAGACAGGCAAGGGATGGACTTTTGCGGATCCGAAAACAAAAAGGGGGCGGCGAACGATAAAACTTGGTAATGAGATTCTGAAACTATTGAGAACGCACAAGAAAAATCAGGATGCACAGAAATCCATTACGGGTTCAAGTTGGAAGGAGAACGGACTGGTCTTCCCGTCGTTGGCAGGAACACCTTCCAACCCGAGCAACCTGAGGAAAGATTTTCTGCAAGTTCTCGATCGAGCCGGATTGCCCAGGATCCGATTCCACGATCTGAGGCATACCGCGGCTTCGTTGATGCTGAGCAACGGAATCCCAGTTAACGTAGTCTCGAACAGACTCGGTCATTCGCAACCCAGCACTACGTTGGATATCTATGCTCATCTATTTTCGGAAACACAAGCTGAGGCAGCCAGGATCATGGACGACCTGGTGACACCAATCAAGTTAGATATGAGTGAATTTGGAAACCAGAAGGTAATTCAGGGGGAAAATGAGATGGATATCCCCGAATAACTGCACCGGAACTGCACCGCTAATGAATCGGCATGGATTCTATGGGTGTTCAAACCCCCATAAATAGGGGTGGCGGTGCTTGGCACCGCCACATATAGGCGCCCCCGGGGCGACTCGAACGCCCAACCAACTGATTCGAAGTCAGGTACTCTGTCCATTGAGCTACGGGGGCGTGCTCTGCGCGCCATTATAGCCCCTCTGCGAGTGTGACGGAAGGGGTACACATCGACAGGTTAGAAGGAGCCGTGTTTCCCGTACTGTTTGCATCTGACCTTTTTCCAGAATAGAGTAAGGAGGCAAAGTTTGCAACAAATGAAGATTTGGAGGGTAGGGAAGCTATGGAAACGTTTAACGTACAATCAAATCAAGCGATTGAGTTCATCGAGATCACGCACCAGGTGCAGAACCTGCTCCGGCAAGAAGATCGAGGGGATGGTCTTGCCTTTGTCTTCATTCCCCACACCACAGCCGGGGTGACGATCAACGAGAATGCGGATCCAACCGTCACACAGGACATCATCGCCGACTTACAACGGCTCATCCCCCGCCGCCAACCCTATTACGCACACCGTGAAGGCAACAGCGCCAGCCACTTCATGACGAGCTTGATGGGATCGAGTGTAGTTGTCCCTGTCGAAGGTGGTCAGATTGCGCTCGGGACCTGGCAGGGCATCTTCTTGTGCGAGTTCGATGGTCCTCGCACACGCAAAGTCCAGGTGATATTTAATTCCGCAAGTGAATAACCCCATCATCGTTGTAGAGGAAGCGGTCTATGTTTTACACGGTATGTGCATGTTTCCTTCAGCATCGCTCCTTATGTTAACCTGATGAGAATATGGCTGCCTTGGATCTCCCGATCGGAGTTGTTCACAGGGCTCAATTAATAACAAAGGTGTAAAGCATATTGTGATTTGCTTCGGTTGATTTGAAAATATCATGCACATTCGTATATACTGGTTTATCTGATGCAACCATAATTAGTTACACACAACATGACAGCTCCAATGATGCACAGTTAAATCAAGAGGCGAACGGAGCGTGAGTTTTCTAGGGCATAGAGACATCCAGTGGGGGGTAATCGATGTCATGTGAATATTCGCTAGCGACCCCTCGGGTGGTCGTTTTTTTTATTCCGCGCATCGAGTATTGAGGGTCGTCTGCTGGACAAGGATTAAGCCAAAGACATCGAAAGGAGGATTGACGAATTGTTTGGGCGGCTCAGAAACATTCAAGGAGAGAGGAAATGGAGAAGCAAATAACGCCAGGGTTGAAGTACACATTTCTCGTCCACGCCATCATGATGGCCATCTTTGCCCTTACGTACCTTTTTATTCCAGTGCTGTGGGGTAATTTGACGGGTTGTCTATCCAACCAGGTGCCACAAGTTTTCAGGCTCTTTGGTACAGCCATCCTCGGGTACGCGATAAGTTCATTCTTCTCGTATAGGGAGAATGCTTGGGAAAAGGTCAAGATCGTTGCCCAGATGAACAGCATCGTTACGATACTGTTCGTAATCGTGATTGTGTTGGGCTTGACCCTCTGGGATCTCCCAGCGATCGGATGGATGTACGTCGTCGTGATGAGTGGCTTTGCAATAGCATTCAACTATTTCTATTTTACGAAGTAAGACAAGACTGAAAGATCGTATAAGTCTGTCGGCAACGCTTAATTGCAGGGCTCCTTTTCAACTCAGCGATAGCCGATCTGGTGTCGCGCATACAAGGTCAGGAATTCGGAGTTCTAGGTCGCTCAAACGTAATCAAGCATATAGGAGGTGTTGATAACAAGAAAAGCCATAAAAGAAACTACGTTCGATTCTCGCTCAACTTTCCAGCTTCATTCCCGCATTATTCCTGAGGGCAAACGCATGAAATTCAGCACACTTATGTCGATCAAGGCAGTCATCTGCCTGTTTTTCGGTGTTGGGGAGGTCCTGATCCCAACGACTTTGATGTCGCTCTACGGAGCAATCTTAGATCCCGGCGGCGCTTTCATGGCCCAGCTTTTCGGACAGGCGTTTATCCTGTTGGGAATTCTTCTATGGATGATGAGAAACACGTCTAATCCATCAACTGTGAAAGCATTTTCGATGTCCCTCTTTATTGGGGATGCGGTCGGTTTCGTCGTCTCGTTGATGGCGGTATTAAATGGTGTCGTGAACGCGCTTGGTTGGACAACCGTAGCGCTGTATCTAGTCATTGGTTTAGGCTTCGGGTATTTCTGGCTTAAACCTCCCACTACAAATTGATCGACGCATACAAAAATGTGAGCGTAATGAAATAGAGGGGCGGTCTCGCCAGTTTACCAAATCCTTGATTGGGTGATTAGAACGAACCTTTCCGCTCTCCTTTCTTCAAAGCCGGGGTCCTAGAAAGAAACCGCCCTGATTTATACAAACAGGGCGGTTTGCGGTCGCGGGGCATTGAGGCGATTGGGCTGATTGCGCTAAAGTTTCCCGGCCAGTTGAATGCGAGTTTCCTGAAGTCGGGAAGACGCGGCTGCTGCGATAGCTTTCATCAATCCATAACCAAGCGCAGTGTCTTCCTCGCAAAGCTCTCGAAGCTTTTCTGCCTCGAATTGGATTAGTGAACCGTCCTGCTTCGCAACCCCCGTCGCCGTCAGGTGGTAGGGGGGTATGAGAGCGGCAATCCCCATGAGATCACCAGACACGACGGTGCCGACGACGAGCGTTTCGTCTTTCGAAGTCATGTATACGATATCCACTTTACCCTTCGTAAGCAGCATCAGGTGAGTGGCCGTTTTTCCCTTTTGATAAATGTGCGCTTCCGTGAGGAATTCCCCGCTCTCCTCGAATATCCTATCGCCCTCTTTGAACTCTCGTTCTGCGCTGAATAAGGCGACTTTCTTCAAGCAGCCATCCGAAAGGCCTGCAAAATGTGGATAGCGTCGCAAGGTCTCTGGTGAAATCATGGGGCATCTCCCTTATGGGTTAGGGCGGTCATCACGGCTTCGACCGCCGCCGGTAATGCATCTTCAACTTCGGGGGAAAGTGCTTCGTCAAAGGTCTGGACATCCGCCGCCTCGACGCCGATGAGAAGGATATCCTTCGAAGGAGGCAGGTGGGCTCCGGCTTGATAGCCGAGTTCTAGCGCAGTGGATAGGTTCACATCATGCGCTGATGAGCTGCGCTGCGTGGGAATGTCGTCCGGGTTGAGCAGGTGAATTGTCCCTGGCGAAGCGCCGGTGCAGATGGCGTCGATGATGATGGCCCGGTCGAAACCGATCATGCGTTCCATCAATCGCAGCCCGCCCCAGTAGTCCAGCCCCACTTCAACATCAGGGTTCGGTGGAATGAGGCGCTCTACTTCTTGGGCGACACGCAAGCCGACACTATCATCCCTCAAGATTGGGTTTCCAAGACCTAAAACAAGAGTTTTCATCGCACTTATTGACGCAATCAGCGGCCAGCCATTAGTATACTCGTTGGATACTGGTGGTGACCGCTGAATTCTTAGTCTAAATTCTGGGCTAATTGCTTGATGACTTCACCATCGGGCGCCCGGAGCGTCACCTCTAACGGCATCTGACCTGGCAGCGTATGCGTCGCGCAAGCCATGCAAGGGTCATAGGCACGAAACGCCATCTCGATCGTATTTAGCAGACCTTCCTTGATCTCGACGTCTTTGGTGATTAACCCCTGGGCGGCTTTCTTGACCGACATGTTGATCGCGGCGTTGTTGTTTGTTGTACCCACGATTAGATTGACCTTGGTCAGAATCCCGCGCTCATCGGTCCAGTAGTGGTGTGTAAGCGTGCCACGTGGTGCTTCAACGGAGCCGACACCTTCGTCGGGAGTCTCCGTTGGCAGGACGCGGAATTCTTCCCCCGTGATTTCAGAGTCTGTTGCCAGTTCCACCCATCGCTCGGTGGCGTAGAGCAGCTCGACGAGACGGGCCCAGTGAGTGGCAAGCGTGTGATTTACGGGCTTGCCGCCTAACGTATCGAACATACGCTCGTATTCTGCTTGCGCAAGAGGCGTTGCCATCCCATCGGCAGCATTCAGGCGGGAGAGGGGGGTGGCTTTATATACACCCGATTCCATCCCATCTTCAAATCCTTTCCAGCCGATCTTCTTTAGATATGGGAATTTGAGGTAGGACCAGGACTCGACACGTTCCGCGATGTGTTCCTGATAGTCTTTAGCATCGTACTTCGCGAACTCTTTCCCATCCGGTCCGACTACTCGGATCATCCCATCGTAGAAGTTGATATGGTTGTTCTCGTCGACTGTTCCCATGTTATAGGTCTCATGGGTGAATAAACCGCCGGTGATGAGCGAAACATAATCTGGGTTTCCCAAGACAACATCATTGAAAAGCTGGAGGGAGAATTTGGCGAACTCGATCGCGTCACGGCCGAGCGTCTCAATCTCCTCTCGCTGTTCTTCGGTGATTCCCCGGCTTACACCACCGGGAAGACCCCAGTTTGGATGTACGGGGCGGCCGCCTATCATTTTGATCAAGTGGTGGCCATCGTGGCGCATCTTGAGCACCTTGCCGGCGATGTCCATGCCCACTTTCTTGATCACACCCAGGATGTTGCGTTCCGCGACCGGGGCGTCAGGACCCATGACGAAATCAGGTCCACCAAGGGCGTAGAAGTGGGTCGTGTGATCTGTGGCGAAGAAGATGCTGTAGAACATCTCGCGTAGCTTCTTCGCCGTGGGTGGGGGATCGACGTGGAACAAGGTGTCGAGAGCCTTGGTTGAAGCCATATGGTGGGCTTCAGGGCAAACACCACAAATACGATTGGTGATGTTGGGCATATCCTCCGCGGGGCGGTCGACACAGAATTGCTCGAAACCGCGCAGCTCGGGAACCTGTAGATAGGCGTTCGCTACCTCACCATCTTCTGTGAGGAAGATATCGATCTTACCGTGGCCCTCGAGTCGGGTGATCGGATCAATTGAAATTCGTTTCATGTCCTAATCTCCTCATCAGGCCGATTCGGCCGTCTCCAACTTCGCATCCGAACCTCCATTGGCAGGCAATGCAATTCTACGCAGTTCGCTGTGTGCCAGGCTGAAACGGTAGAACGTACCTATGGGATCAGGGATCCCTTCGTGTATGATGCGGTCGATCTCCTCTGGATCATCGGAATCGATCACGGAAGCCAGGGCGGTCATCATCCGGGCGCCGAAATCCTTAACCCCTTCATTCGGGCCGTAACAGCCGATGCAGGGGGAGCCAACGGTCGGACAAAGGGCGCCGCATCCAGCGCGTGTTGCGATCCCGCAGCAGACGAGACCCTGTTCGAGCAGGCAGATATCGGGATCGGGGATGATCTCCCACGTTCGTTTGAACTCTTTGATTTTCTTTTCGTCCCGTGTTCGCGGGCAGTCATCGCAAACTGTCGTCTCAGCGCCAATCACGCTGCCCGGGGCGGGGAGCTTATTTTCCAGGATGGCGACGATGGCATCCCAGATCCGCTCCGGTTCTGGCGGACAACCCGGCAGGTAGTAATCAACGTCAACGGTTTGCCCGAGAGTCTTGACGGTCTCATAGAAGAAAGGCAGGTAGAGCGTGCCCTCAGCCACTTCCGTCTCTGTCTGTGGGCGGACGCCGTCGGGATTCACAGTGCTTGGTGTATCGTGATACGCAGTCTGGAAGATCGCTTCTTTTGTTGTGGCGTTCGCCAGGCCGGGAATACAACCCTCCTGAGCGCAGGAGCCAAAAGCGACGAGAACTTTCGATTTCTGGCGCATCAGGCGGGCCATGTACTCCTGTTCACTTGTCCTGATCGCGCCGTTGAAGAAGCAAAGATCGATGCTCTTATCGTCCATTTTTTCGATATCGCGGACTTTTCCATCCAGTACACAGGGCCAGAAGACGATGTCAAATGCCGCAGCGACATCAAGGATCTTCTCGTTGATACCTAGAACGGCAATCTCACAGCCGCCACATGAAGCAGCCCAATATAGTGCTAGGACCCCTTTTTCACTCATACTGGCACCTCCATCGCTTCGGCATGTTCCTCGACAAGTTGCTCTATCGCTTTATCGATTTTCCCGTTTTCAGACCAGTTCTTTGGCCAGTCAAGCGGTCCCAGAGCGCGAACTTGTTCAATCATTTCGTTGATCGCTCCCGCGAGTAATACGCCCTCTGCGGCTGAAGCCCACTGCAGGCGAATACGGTCATCCTCCATACCGAGCGCTTTCAAGGTATGCTTCAGCATTGAAAAGCGCCGCATGGTCTTATAGTTCTGCTCAATGTAATGGCACTCACCGGGGTGACAGCCGGCGATCATCACGCCATCCGCGCCCAGGGCGAAAGCCTTAAGTACGAATGAAGGGTCGACGCGACCGCTGCACATCACCCGCAGCATACGAATATTGGGTTCGTACTTGATCCGGGCCGTCCCCGCCAGGTCCGCGGCGCGGTAGGAGCACCAGTTGCATAAGAAAGCGATAATCTTCGGTTCAAATCTTTCATCAGCCATAGGATTTATCCTCCGCTATGCGGGAACCGCTTCAGGTTCTTCAACGGTGTGTTTACTGCCGTTTCCTGGTACTACGTCAAAGAGCAAACCTTCAATCTCGGCGAAGATTTGTTCGTTGCTGAAATGGGCGCCGCTGATCGCTTGCGCGGGGCAGGCAGCCACGCAGGTCCCGCAGCCCTTGCACAACGCCTGATTGATGACGCTCACCATTTTCTCTTCCTCATAATCGATGGCGTTAAAGGGGCACAGCGTGTTGCAGATTCGGCATCCCGAGCATCTCTCCTCGTGGATCGTGGCGACAACCGGTTCGATTTCAACCGCGCCTTTCATGATCATCCCCAGTATGCGTGCGGCTGCCGCCGCTCCCTGGGAGACCGAGGCTGGGATATCTTTTGGTCCCTGGCAAGCTCCAGCGATGAAGATGCCGTCGGTCATTGTAGCGACCGGGTCGAGTTTTGGATGGCGCTCTGTAAACCAACCGGCCATACTGCAGGAGATGCCAAATTTCAAACCTACTTCCCTGGCGTCCGGTTTCGGTTCAAGCGCGGTCATCAGGATGACCATATCGACAGGGACGCGCCGCTGCCTGCCGATAAGTGTATCCTCCACCTGGATGATGAGCTTACCTTCTTCGCCGGGTTGGCGGGCAGCATCGGTGACCTCGGCTACACGTCCTCTCGTAAAGTGCATGCCTTCCTCAAGCAGCCGGTGATAGAACTCTTCGTAATCCTTAAAGGATGGACGCATATCGGTATAAAAGGAGTGGACCTCCGCGCCCGTTTTTTCTATCACAAGGTGTCCGAACTTCAGGGCACTCATGCAGCATACAGCAGAGCAATGCGCGTTAAACCTGGTGTCACGACTCCCGACGCAGTGGATGATGGCGACAGATTTCGGGGTTGTTACGCCATCTCTCAACAGGATCTTGCCGTCCGTTGGTCCGGAGGCATTGCATAGGCGCTCGAATTCCAGGCTTGTGAATACGTTCGCCAATCGCCCGTATCCAAACTGCGGAATTTTTCGACTATCGAAGGTATCGTAGCCGGTTGCTAGGACGATATTCCCGACATCGATGTCGATGTAGGTATCTTTTTGTTCGAAATCGATGGCATTCGTCGGGCAAAACTTCTCGCAGGCTTTGCACGTTCCCCGGTCAAAGTAAATGCAGGACTCGGTATCGATAACAGGATATTTCGGCACCGCCTGAGGGAAGGGACGGTAGATTGATTTTCGATAACCAATCCCGGCCTCGAATACGTCATCCAAGACCGACTTGGGGCATTTCTCGATACAGATCCCGCACCCCGTGCAGTCTTCCTCGATTACGTATCTTGCTTTCTTGCGAATGCGAACATGGAAATTCCCAATGAATCCGCTGACGTCTTCGACTTCACTGTATGACATGAGCGTGATATTCGGGTGACTGCTGACATCGGACATATTGGGGGTGAGAATACAGGCTGAACAGTCAAGGGTGGGGAAGGTCTTATCGAACTGCGCCATATGCCCGCCGATGGATGGCTCTCTCTCAACCAGGTAAACAGGGTTGCCTGAATTCGCCAGCTCAAGAGCGGTTTGGATGCCGGCTATCCCGCCACCAACAACGAGCGAATGGGGGTTAACTGGAACCTCGGTAGGTTCAAGCTCCTCATGGAGCTGCACGCGCTCGACTGCGCCGGAGATCATCGCCTTCGATTTCGCCGTCGCCAGCGCCTCGTCCTCGGTAACCCAGGAGACTTGTTCACGAAGGCTGGCCATCTGGCAAAGGTAGGGGTTGAGACCGGCGTTGCTGCAGGCTTTGCGAAAGGTTTTCTCATGAAGATGAGGGGAGCAAGCGCCGACGACGACCCTCGTAAGGCCTTCGTTCTTGATGTCATCCTCGATGAGTTCTTGGCCAAGTGAGGAGCACATAAACTCGTAATCGCGAGAAACGACAACGTTATCGAGTTCCTCGCCTGCCCATTGAGAAACATCCTCAACGTCAACTTTTCCGGCGATGTTGCTCCCGCAGTGGCAAATATAGACGCCGACACGTTCAGCCATGTTAACCCTCCACTCTTCCGCTCGGCATCGGCAGCGACTTGTCATCCTTCTTTCGCTTGCCTGCCGGGGCGGGTTCTTCTTCAAGCTCCGAACCGATCTTCTTCAACGCCGCGGATGCGGAGACGAACTCCTTGCCGATCCCGAGCTTTTTCGCGGGTATCCCCATCGCCAGACCGATCACCTGTGTGAAATAGAGAATTGGTAGGTTGTAATTTGTGCCGAAGTGACGGTTTACCTGCGCCTGATAGGCGTCCAGATTTAATTGGCACATCGGGCAAATGGTAACGATGATGTCCGCGCCGTATTCATCTGCATTGTGCAGGAGTTGACGAATCAACTCGAAAGCAGTTTCGGAACTGATCTGGGTCATGTGACCACCGCAGCAGTGGGTTTTAAGTGGGTAATCAACCACCGTCGCGCCAAGTGCCTCCATGAGATGGTCCATCGTCACCGGATATTCTGCATCCACAGGATCAGTGTTGCCGAACTCGGGACGAACGACCATGCAGCCGTAATAAGGGGCAATCCGCAAGTTTGTCAATGGGTTTGTGACTTTCTCGCCGATGCTCTCAAATCCGATATCGTCAACGACAACGTCGAGTAGATGACGGACGCGCAGTGAGCCTGGTTCGTAGGAAAGACCCCCGGCGGCAAGCGCTTCGTTGGTCGACTCTCCCAATTTGGGGTATTTACCCATGTACTGGTCTGTTTTCCTGAGGTTCAAGTAGCATGCGCTGCAGGGAGCGACGAGTTCTTTAAGGTCGTCCTGTTTCGCTGCCAGAGCGAGGTTGCGGGCGACAAGGGCATAGGCGGCGGTTTTATTGAGCGAAAAGTATTCCGTTGCTCCGCAGCAATTCCAATCTTCGATCTCTTCGAAAGACATGCCAAGCTGGTCGGCTATTGCCTTCGTCGAGTCATCGTAGGGTTTTGCGGACTTGCCTAAAGAACAACCTGGGTAGTATCCGTATTTCATAACTCGGCCTCCAGTTGTTTCGCTCGTTCTAGGATCGCCCGGAGCTGGTCTATGCCATCGATTCTCTCAGGCCGGAATGCGATGCGATTCTTCGCAACCATTCCTAATGCGAAAGGTCCTAAGCTAAACTTTGATAAGGGGCTGTGAGTCAGGTGGTAACGAGTTGCTAAGCCCAGTTCAAAGCTTCTGCCGTAGGTCTCAACAAACCCGATGAAGCTCTCTGACCACTCGGGCGCATCGCTATCGTCATACAATTTTTCTTTCACTGCCATCTGCTTTAATGAGTACATGATGTCGGTGATGGGGATTTCTTTGGGGCAGCGTACGGTGCAGTAGTAGCAGGAGACACAATACCAGGGGGTATTGCTCTTGAGAACTTCATCCCTAAGACCGATGTCGATCATGGCGAAGAGTTGTCGTGGTGAGTAGTCCATATCCGGCCCGGAGGGGCAGGAGCCACCGCAAGTGCCACACTGAAGGCAGAATCTTAGATTCTCTCCACCTGGTGTGGCGTTAATCACTTCATCGCGGAAATTGCTGGAGGATCCGTTCGTGGGCACTTCTGGCATGCTATTACCTCCCGTTTTCTTGGGTATCAATGAGTCTCTAAACTCATCTGATAACCTGCGTCGGGCATCGGGGCGAGAGCCCCTCGCGACCGCGATGAATACTGTGTGAATCACCGCATCTTCAGTATGTGATTTTTATCACAAGTTGCATAAGTGACAGAATACCAGCGCAGATTGGATGAAAGTCAAGCTTGGGAGCGCGAAACACAATGTAAGTTACAAACGAGAATGAACCGCGCATTTAAAGAGACACACATTAAATATGAAGGTAAGTTTCGTTATGGATGATTAAACGATATTATCCTGATTCGACGAAGATGTCTTTGACATAAGTTAATCGTCCATTCGCTAGTACAAGTGCAGGCAGTCTTCGGAAAGGGCAATAGTTATAGTTGGCAGTCGGGATTGTGAATTATGTCGCTTGCCTTAAACAGGATTGCAAAGCACACTTAGTATTCAGTCCGTTTGCGAGAATGTCTATAAGCAGCTACCTACTTAGGAGGATGATTCCATGGTCCTGAAACCAAAGCGCCCAGTCCCTTCGGACATCGAGATTGCACAGGAGGCAGACCTTCGTCCAATCCTCGAGATCGCAGAAAAGATCGGGTTGGAGATGGACGACCTTGATCTCTATGGCCAATATAAGGCGAAAGTCCATCTTGACGTGCTTAAGAAGCTTGCCGATCGTCCCCAGGGAAAATATATCGACGTCACTGCCATCACTCCGACGCCGCTTGGTGAAGGGAAGACCACAACGACTCTTGGTCTTACTCAGGCGATGGGCACACACCTGGGGAAGAATGTGATGTGCTGCATCCGCCAACCGAGCATGGGACCAACCTTTAACATCAAGGGTGGGGCGGCAGGAGGAGGCTACAGCCAGATTATCCCCATGGAGGATTTCAACCTCCACCTCACCGGTGACATCCATGCGATCACCGTCGCACATAACCTGGTCGCTGCAGCGCTTGATACTCGTATGTATCACGAGAGCCGGCAGTCGGATGAAGCACTCAAGCGTCGAGGCGTAACACGCATCGATTTCGACGTTGACACGATCACCTGGAACCGTGTTGTTGACGTTTGCGATCGATCCTTGCGCGACATCAAAGTAGGTTTTAATGATGACAAGCTGAAGGATGGCTCGCCCAGCCCGGTTTTCCCGCGCGCAACTGGCTACGATATCTCGGTTGCCTCAGAATTAATGGCGATACTCGCCCTGGCAACGAGCTTAGGGGACTTACGCGAGAAAGTCGGAAAGGCTGTCGTCGGCTTGAATAAGAAGGGCGATCCAGTCACGCTTGAGGATCTTGGTGTAGCTGGTGCCGTGACGGTTCTATTGAAAGACGCGCTCATGCCTAATCTCATGCAGACGATCGAGGGGCAGCCGGCATTAGTGCACGCAGGACCCTTCGCGAACATCGCCCATGGTAACTCCTCCATCATCGCCGACCAAATCGCGCTTAAGGTTGCAGATTACGTCGTCACCGAGAGCGGTTTCGGCGCCGATATCGGTATGGAGAAGTTCTTCGATATCAAGTGCCGTTACTCAGGCTTGATTCCGAATGCAGTTGTGCTGGTGGCAACTGTGCGCGCCCTGAAGATGCATGGCGGCGGACCAAAAGTGTCCCCCGGTGCACCTCTGGACGAGGCATATACCTCGGAGAACCTTGAGCTTCTCGAAGCAGGTTTGCCGAATCTCGGCGTCCATATCAAGAACGCCGTTCGCTTCGGCATCCCAGTTGTCGTCTGTGTTAACGGCTTCAAGGATGACACCGATGCCGAAATGGAGATGGTGCGTAAATACTCAGAGGGACAAGGTGCGTTTGCGGCTGTCAAAAGCACGCATTGGGCTGATGGCGGCGCGGGCTCTGTGGAATTCGCCCAGGCGGTCGTCGATGCCTGTGAGCAGCCAAGCGATTTCAAATTCCTCTACCCGCTGGATTGGCCAATCAAGAAAAAGATTGAGTTTATTTGCAAAGAGTTCTATGGCGCGGACGGGGTATCCTATGAGCCGTTAGCTGAAGAGCAGATTGCGACCTACGAGAAAGCGGGTTTCGGGGATCTGCCGATGTGCATGGCGAAGACGCATCTCAGCCTGAGCCATGACCCGTTGTTGAAAGGTGTGCCCACCGGCTTCACGGTGCCAGTACGGGAGGTGCGTGCGAGTGTAGGTGCGGGGTTCATCTATCCAATTCTGGGTAAGATGAGCACGATGCCCGGTCTGGCCACGCATGCCGCGTTCATGAATATCGATATCGATCTGGAAACAGGCAAGATCACCGGCTTGTTCTAGAGCTTCTTTACCATAACGATGAAGGGGCTGTCTGAAAAGGCAGCCCCTTGTGCTTTAAGTCGTCTCAGGGATTTCTCACCCCTTGCAGGGATTCGAAATGACATGATTTAGAGCGGGGCACGGCCAGCGGCGTAGAATGTCGGGACAAACAAGACTCTCGTCCCCATTTCCCAGGCTTCATGGTCGATCCGTCTAAATCGTTCGATCTCATCGGCGGAGAGCAAGTCGCTCAGATCTTGAGCCAGTGTCTCCCATTCAGATTCCAATTGATCCTCATCTATCCTTCCCTGCCATTCTCCGCCAAGTAAACCAGTTCGGATCCCGGTCAGCTGTGCTGAGTGGAAAAGCGCACGCAGTGTCCGTCCCAGATAGGGGTTGGCGCCTTGGTCAAGCAATGCCTGGATCTGCCTTTGGCCGATGGGTTCAAGCTCACGGGGATAATCTATTCGCCCGCCATAATCAGGCTCTGCCAATGCCAGAATCCAACCGCCTGGCTTTGTGACTCTTACCATCTCATCGAGAATCTTCTCCGGGTTGTCAACCCAAAGCAGAAGAAAATGACAGACAGCCACATCGAATGCTGAGTGTTGGAAAGGTAGATTGTTGCCGTCTCCTGCGAGATACAAGGATGTAGCATCATTATTATGGGCGAAGGTTACAGCAGAATGGTCGATGTCAACGCCAACACTCGCCAGTGAAAACCGTTGGCTTATTTCTGCACTGACTACGCCCGTACCGGAGCCAACTTCCAGAATCTTATGCTTTCCTTGGATCTGAAGGGAATCAAAAAGCTGCTCTCGGATCGAAGCGGTCCAAGTAGCTTGGACGAGGTAGCGCGAGTGCAAACGCTCTAGGGTTTCTTGCTGCATGAGGACCCGCTAAAGATACAGCATCGATTAGCTCTTTTGCTTTTCCGGAGGGCTAGCGAGCAACCATCAAGAAGTGGCCTGATAGCTTGAGACTGCCTTATCCCAAATTTGGTCCCATGGATCACGCAAGATGTTCCCAAGGACCTGATTCATACCCTGCGTCGGCAAGACGTCACCATCTGGCTCAACATAAAGCCAAGCACGGCCCGCACCTTGATGCACATTCTCGAGTTCAATGGCAATTGGATTCGTATCTGAATAGGGCGCCGGAAGGTCCCAGATGAGATCTAACCCAAAGGCTGCGGCTTTCTCCCGGGCTTGCTCTAACGCGTTGACGCTTTGGTCAGATTTCTCGATCGCGGCAAGAGAGACAGCCCTTACCCCCATCTGGGAGAGCTCTTCCAGGGTGTCCATAATCTGGGGGGTTGTTGTGGGGTCCAGTGTTAGATGGACAGCGACGAAGATCTCAGTCTCCAGCGCTCGCTCCAGGCCTTGCCTGGCAGCAGGGTCATCGGGAGCGAATGCTATGAGGATATGGTCCAAACCAGATTTGTCGAGACGATCGAGGTAGGCAGGATCAGCTAACTGCTTTCCATGCGTGAGAATCCCCGTGACCTGTCCAAGGCTTTCTGCGTATTGGATAAGATCGGGCAAGTCTTCCCGCAGCGTCGGTTCACCGCCAGTGAATGTCACGTGAGGGATATTCGCATCCCATGCTGTGGACAGAATCTGCATCCACTCCGACTTAGAAAGCTCTCGATCTACACGCTCTCTCGCGAGGGGATCGGGAGTACCTTGTTCGTCCAGTTTGTAGGTGAGCGCGCAATCCAGGCGGTAGGGAGCGGAAGGGGCTATGCTGTAAGGTTCAACACGATCCATCCCCAGGAATAGCACAGGGTCAAGATCAGGCTCTGTCGCTAAGGTAAGGATCTCATCCCGCAGCTCGCGTTGGTCCCGCAGGGCGTGCTTTCGGCTTAACTTGAATCTCGCGGCCATAATTCTTGCTGCATCTTCTTCACCCAACCCCTGGATCCACAACGCAACGTGCTCTGCTGCGGTTTGGTTCAAATGAAGCACAGTCGCCGCATTTACTAAAAGTAAACCCGTCCCGTCGTTCTCCACGCGCAGATGTAGCCGGTTTGTGGTTTCCGCATCTTCCGGGAACATACATTGATAAATCCCAGGATCCGGGGCGGGGGGTGGTTCTTTTGGTGTGAAGAAACGAGTAATTAGTGCGTCCATTATGACGTCCTTCTGGCTAGATACTGTGCGGCACGAGATTCTGAAAAGCGATGGGCTCGTGATCTGAACGGTTCATCAATGTAAGCGGGCAGCCGCCGCCGCACTCAGAAAGCACGGCGCAATTCTCGCAGGCGGCGGGAATATATTTTCGTTCGCGGAGCCAGATCGCGCGTTCGTGATTCCAGATGCTATCCCAAGAATCGCGCAGGATATGACCCAATGGTTCATAGAAAGATTGACAGGGAATCACATCCCCGTTCGGTTCTACGCACATGTTGTATAACGCCGCGGTGCAAGCTTTCACGCCCAGCTCCATCTGAACCGGATCGAAGTGGCAGTATTGGGTTGGGGTATACCAAATCAACCGTTGCCCGTACTGGTCCGTTTTCGCTCGCACGCGCTCGAGGAGCGGCTCGAGGTCTGCTTCCAGCATCCCTGTCCCCACGGTTGCACCTTTCCCGGCGTAGATCAGCGCGTTGAGGCCGACAGTCTTAACTCCCAGATCGGCGAGGTAATCAACGGTCTCCCCGATTTCGGGACTGTTCTCAGCGAGCATTGTCGTGTTGGTCATTACGTAGACACCCGCAGCGACGCAATTTTGAATCCCTTCGACAGTTTGACGGAATGCGCCGCGAGTCGCGACCATTCGGTCGTGGACTTCTTCCTGGTGAGATTCTAGCGTGATCTGTATATGATCCAAACCCGCCGAAAGCAGGCGGTTCAAATAATTCCGATCAGCGAGACGTCGGCCATTGCTGAGGAGTCCTGTGATCTGCCCCTTCGATTGCGCATGGGCGATCAAATCAGGCAGATCGGAACGCAGCGTCGCTTCACCGCCCGTGAAACAAATATGCGGGATTCCCAAATCCCACAGAATGTCAATGATGTCAATCCAATCATCCGTCTCCATCTCGGGATAGTCGCGCGGTCTGGCGTTGTAGCAGTGCGGGCAGTTATCGTTGCAGCGATATGTGAGCGCCAGGTCCATCCGGTACGGAGCGCTGGGTTTCGCTGCAAAAGGTGGCAGGATGTCGATCGCCAAATCATGGATAGGGCAAGCCCCGTCGGGTTTAATTAGCTCCTTGATTTGCGTTTGAATAGCGCTGAAATCTCTCCGGGCTTGATTGGATGAGACCTTGAAGGATTTGCGGATTTCACGAATAGCGTGAGATTCTGGCAGATCCTCGAGTGTCAACCACGCCATCTTGGCTGCTGTGGAATTCAGATGAATTGCTCGGTTCGCATTAATCAGGATTAGACCCGTTCCATCCTGGTCGATCCGCAGGTGGATCTGGGCGCGCCCATCCTCAGATTCTTGCGTATAGGCGTAGAGACCCGGTTCGAAGCGTTTACTGCTCCGATCACCATGAAAAGGGAGGCGCAATCTCACCGACCCCCTCCGGCACAGGCACAGGCACATCCCGCACATGCGCAGGCACAGGCACATCCGCCGCCGCTCCTGGAGGAACCGGAGCTGACGGAGCGAGGAGGAGGTGGGTTGGTTGTCTTGGTCACACCCTGTGTAAAGCCGGGAAGGCTCCCAACCAAACCTGCGGCGGTATCCTGAACGCTGTTTACGACGGAGGCTGCGAAGTCTGCGCCGGGGAGCGTCGGGAGCGAGATGCCTTTGCCGCTTGGAATTGGAACAGCCGATTTAGTGCTGGGAATTGAGCTCGGTCGGTACGATCCCCACCACATTGGCATATATACCGGTCCTGTCCTGAATACTCGTTTGGTCCGATCATCGAAGTTGTCATCAAGCATCGTCCACTCGATATCTTCGGCGAAGCGTTCCGATTTGATCTCCGGAGTCTCCGCATTTTCAACTTGCTGCCAGGCTTTCTTGGTGATCGACTCGTAATACGCCTTGGTCTCCTTAAGGCTGAAGCCTTTCATCTTTTTCTGGACAGACTTCACAAGATTAATGGTCACACTCTGAAGGTTGGACCGTCTCTTCTTCTTGGGTTCATCGATTACCGCTTCCAAAAAGTCGCGTTCATAGTCCCGGACCTTCACACCGGTATCGAGGCGTTCGAGTGTGAGCGGGTCCTCGGTCACAACCTTGGCCGCGCCTTTCTTAATCACGGAGAAAAGGATCATCATGAGCACCCGGTCGAGCGGTGTTTCGGAAAGTACAGCAGCTTCGACCGCGGTCAATCCGCGTTTGATGCCGTGCCCTTCAATCGAAATCTTCGGCGGTAGGTAATCTAACTTTCTTTTATTGTTTGAGTAAATCGAAAGACCGATGATCCCCAGAATCATTAAGAAGAAACCGCCGAAACAACATATCGGAGTCAGCGCAGTTAAATCCAATCGCAGGGATGATGAGCGGATGCTGTCGGCCGGGACATATTCGAGGGGGAAGGAGGCGCCAAACTCGTATTCCGTGTAGGTGTTCGCGGCGGGATTGTGCCACTGGTAAACAACACGTCCTTCATTGTCTAAATAAGTCTCGGGTTCGCTGGACCAGCCGCTCGGCGATCCATGCCAGCGGGGTTCATCAGGCTGAACTCCAGGCGGCAGATGAAATCTCACCGTGACGTCTGTGCTTCCATGGACTAAGTCTTTGTCGAAGTAATTAGGTTCGAAGCGCGCGCTGGCGTAATCGTCATCCTGGGAATCTTTATAGAGAAGCCCGCTTACTGGACCCAGGTCGACGATTACGATGCCTTTCTGGCCTGGCTGAATGGCGTTGCTGCCCAAGCCCAATTCGATGCCGGTGGATATGTACTCTGAGTCAGCGATATGAGCGATGGCGATATTGTCGATCGTCGCTGACATGTACCCAAGATTGTAATTATTATTTGGCGTCCCGATGTCGACGAAATCGATCGGCGGGCCGGAGGGATCGTTGGTGAAGACGATCATGTAGAGGATTCGGGCGCTTCCATCCGACTCCCAGTACACATCAACGATCACTTGGTCGACGGTGAACGAGGTGGATTGCCCGAAAACAGGCGATGAGAATACAAGAAGCAGGGAGGCGAGGATCGCTGTAATCCACAAGATCTTCCAGATTCGGCTGCGGTTAGAGAACTGTTTTTGTTTGTTCACCATAGGGCCCTCAAGTCAAGATGGAATAGGTAAAGACGTTATCGTTCGCTCCGCTTTTTGCTGTGCCAAAGAAAATTGCTTCAGTCACCACTTAGGCTCTTCAGAAAGTTGATAGGTAGAGTCGCAATATGGGCATGTGACTACAGGCGCACCGGCGACCATCTTGATGTTGTCGGGAGACAATGCGCCTCCGCAACTCTCACAGGATAGCGCTTCAAGATTTACGTCGCCAGAGAGCTCAATCTTCTGGATCAACTCGGTCGTTTCCGATTTTGCCTGCCGCCCTACGAGCCAAATTAAACCGAGACCACCAGCGATACTGATCACGCCAATTATGATCCATCCAACAGATCCGCTTTCACTGAAGGCGCCCCAAACAAAAAGTACGCCGAAAAAGATGAGGATCGCGGCCGCAATATACCCGATAACTTTACCCATGCTTTTATTGCCTCCGAAGCCAGGACATAATAATAGTGTAGCCAATCATGTTTAACATGCAAATAGGCCAATAGCACTCGATTGTCTGCCAACACTTTGCCAGGTTTTCCCCCAACATTCAGCACGTTTCTGGAAGATGTCAATACTTGACCTCTGGCATGGCTAGACTAGAATTAAACGATGAAGCGTGCCTGACTTGTGAATGATGTTTCGCTGTCATTTTCCGGCTGGGCCATAATACACGGTCATGCTCTCGCCCTGATCAGGGTCACAGAGAGTCATTGACAATAGGCAAATAAAGGTTCAACGGATGAGTAGATCAAATATACTCGTATTGATTCCTGCCTGGAATGAAGCAAGTCGAATTCGACCGATCCTTGAGGCTTTTCGTGATTCCCTGCCTGTCCTTGTGGTTGATGACGGATCAAGCGACGACACTGTAGCTATTGCCCGGGAAGTGGGGGTTGATGTTGTGGTCCATCCGCAGAATATGGGCAAGGGTGTGGCGCTATCGACGGGATTCACGTGGGTGTTGGAAAGAGGCTACGACGCCGTCCTCACGCTGGATGCGGATGGACAACATGACCCAGAGGAAGCGCCTAAGTTCATCGAAGCCTACGAGCGGGGAGAGGGGGATTTAATCATCGGTCGCCGTGATTTCCGAGAGATGCCTCTTTACCGCGCCTTCGGCAACGGGGTCGGAACATGGATGCTCTCGCAAGCTCTGGGAATTAGGATTTATGACAACCAATGTGGGTACCGTCTCTACACACGTCAATTGCTTGAGACTGTGGATATGGAACGAACGGGATTTGAATTCGAAGTGGAGGTTGTCGTTGAGGCCGTAGCGGCGGGTTTGGAGATCGGGTGGGTGGACATACGTACGATCTATGGGATTGGGAAAAAGAGCTACTTTCACCCATTTCATGATTCGGTCAAGTTTATAGATATGGTTTGGGTGGCGCATAAGAGGGTTCAGGAGCTGGAAAAAACCAAACAGACGCCGAACGAATAGAGTAGTTGTCGTGATTATAATTTACCTCAGGGAGTTGTGTATCAATGGCGCTCAATGAGTTCATCAACAGCTATATTGGACCTATGGCTGGAGTATTTCTGGGTCGAGTATTAACTCGGAAGCAGGCTTTCCGCTTAGCTGACTTTATAGCGGCGAGGCTCGCTGCTCAGGAAAACAGCGCCCTTTATCAAGCGGTACGAAGTAACCTCGCGGTTGTGAAAGGGGTCCCCTACTCCTCGCCAGAACTCGATGGTGGAGTCGGCAGGGTCTTGCAGAATGCGGCACATGGTTATGTGGATTGGTTCAGGATGATGGCTTCCGGATTAGATGGTCTTGAAGCGGTCTGTGAAATTGATGAGTCTTTAATTCATAGTGCGCTCGAAGCCCAGAGCAACGGGCATGGCGTTGTGTTCGTGGGCGGGCACATAAGCAGTTTCAATTTGTTCCTTTTGCTTCTAGCTAAGAGAGGTTTCCCAGTTCAGGTTCTCTCATACGCTCGATCCGAGGAGCATCATAGATCTGACACTATTCTACGTGAACGTTTTGGGATCAACGCTACACCGATCTCAATGGAGTCTCTGCGCGAAGCGTACCAACGCCTTTCAAACCATGGGTTTGTTGTTACCGCGGTAGATCGCCCGGATGTAGGGGGAGCGCAATTGACCTTCTTTGACCGTAAAGTCGAATTACCGATCGGTCATGCCCGGCTCGCTATCCGCTCCGGGGCGCACATGATCGTCGGAGTCGTTCGTCAAGCTGCAGATGGCAACTATAAAGTTACCGGTCTCCCAATCATCAAACCGGAAATAACGGGTAATGTAAAAAGAGATACACTTACGCTTGCCCAACAAGTAGCGGGGATCATCGAAGGATTCATCCGCAGCGATCCCGAAGATTGGATGATGTTTCTGCCGGTGTGGCCTGATGTGATCCCATAAGGTAGCTGCATCTCAGATAGTCCTTAACTTGGCGATCACATCTCAAACAATATGGTTGAAAAAACAATCCAGAAAAGAATAATCACCCTCCGGGCCGAGATCCGGAAGCACAATTATCAGTATCATGTGCAGAACGCGCCTCTCATCAGCGATTATGAGTACGATCGTTTGATGAGAGAGCTTCAGGCGCTTGAATCCGAACACCCCGAATTGATCACTCCAGATTCGCCCACTCATCGCGTTGGTGGGGAAGTAGCCGAGGGATTTGTGCGGGTTTCGCACCCGGTGCCGATTCTAAGTTTGAGCAGCGCACATAGCGACGATGAGGTTCGGGCATGGTTTGAACGGATCACGAAACTCGATGAGCGGGTTCGCGACGCAAATTTCACTGTAGAACCTAAATTGGATGGGCTCACCGTGGTGCTGCATTATGAAAACGGAGTGTTCACCCGAGGAACGACGCGCGGGGATGGGGAGGTCGGAGAGGATATCACCTCCGGTTTGAAAACGGTCCGCAGCCTGCCACTCCATATCCCCGTCATCGCCAACGGACCCAAGCCACCGGCTCGGCTTGTGGTGCGCGGTGAGGCGATTATATATCTTGATGACTTTCAGAAATTAAACGAAGAGCTTGAGGCTGCTGGCGAGCGCATCTATGTTAATCCGCGCAATACAGCATCCGGGGCGCTTCGTCAATTCGATACGCGTCTTACCGCCTCCCGTCCGATTCGCTTGCTCTGCTATGACATCGTGGACTCCGACGGTCCGGTTCCACAAGAGCAGTGGGAAGCTCTGCTCTACCTTAAGGCGCTTGGGTTTCCGGTCCCATCTGACATCACACTAGAGCCGGATCTCGATGCAACCCTCGGCAGATACCAGGACTGGATCGGGCGGCGTGGCTCCCTCCCATTCGAAGTTGATGGCATTGTTGTGAAATTGAACGATCTTCAACTTGCGAGGGAATTGGGCGTAGTTGGTAAAGACCCGCGCGGTGCTATAGCATACAAATTCCCCGCTCAGGTGGTCACAACTTGTTTAGAGAATATCGGCCTCAACGTTGGGCGGACTGGTGTCGTCACACCCTTTGCCATTCTTGAACCGGTTGAGGTCGGCGGTGTGACCGTTCGGCAGGCAACCCTGCACAATTTCGATTTCATTCATGAGAAGGACATCCGCATCGGGGATCGCCTGCTGATTAAACGTGCTGGTGATGTCATTCCCTATATCATTGGACCCGTAGTTGAAGCCCGGACAGGGGAAGAAAGTTCGTATCGAATCCCGGACCAATGCCCATCCTGCGGGGAACTTCTAGAGCGGATCGAAGGGGAGGTCGCAATCTATTGTGTCAATGCGGCTTGCCCGGCTCAACTGGTTCGAAATATCGAGCATTTCGCATCACGTGGGGCGATGGATATCGAAGGCCTGGGGATTAAAGTTGCACACTTATTGGTTGAGAGTCGCCTCGTGAACGACGTGGCGGACCTTTACAGCCTGGACGAAGAAGTTCTATCAGGATTGGAAGGCTTCGCGGACAAGAGAGCGCAAAACCTCATTGAGTCAATTCAAGCCTCACGGTCACAATCCCTTTCACGCCTGCTGACTGCCTTGGGGATCCGCAATGTTGGTGAGGCGGCGGCTGGAGAGCTGGCCAGGCGATTTAAAAATCTTGACCTATTGTCTGAGGCAGGTTTAGAGGAGCTTGAAGCGGTAGAGGGGATCGGACCGAAGGTGGCCAGAACGCTCATCGATTGGTTTGCGCAACCGTCAAACATAAGAATCATCAAGAAATTGCAGGAAGCTGAAGTGTGGCCGGAGTTAACCGAATCTAAGGATGGGGGAACTGAGCTGACCCTTGCAGGTCTTACTTTCGTTCTTACAGGCACCTTGCCGTCATTAACTCGAGCCGAAGCAAAAGAATTAATCCTGCTGCATGGGGGCAAAGTTACAGGAAATGTAAGCCGGCGGACGGATTACCTTGTCGCCGGAGAATCCTCTGGCTCGAAATTGACCCGTGCGCAGGATTTGGATATCCCTGTAATCGATGAAACCCAGCTTAAAGAGTTGATCGGGTGAGGTTCAGAGCCGCGGGATTGATCCTTTTCTTGTCAATCGGGTGATAATCTACGCAAAACTATACTGTTTGATGTTGATAATCTCATGAAAAAAGTTACATTGAAACCCCGTCGTGAAAAAGCGATACTCCGTCGCCATCCTTGGATTTTCTCCGGGGCTGTCGCGAGCGTGACCGGGGATCCAGATCCTGGTGATGTGGTCGATGTACACGCCGCGGACGGGCGATGGCTCGCTCGAGGAGCGTACTCTCCGAAATCACAAATCCGGGTTCGTATTTGGACGTGGAATCAGACGGAGGAAGTCGACGCAGATTTCATCCAGGAGCGGATGTTTCTTTCTATCAACGCGCGAGACGAACTTGGGATTCCCAAATCCACGGATGCCTATAGGGAAATACATGGCGAGTCAGATGGCATCCCCGGGTTGATCGTTGATCGCTATGGAGATTACCGTGTTGTTCAATTCCTCTCTGTTGGAGTTGAGCGCTGGAAGGACGAAATCGTCGATGCGCTTTCATCTCATGGAGGATGTCAGGGGGTTTACGAGCGCTCCGATGTCGACGTTCGTGCACTAGAAGGTTTGGAGCCGCGCTCTGGGAACCTAGTTGGGAAGGAGCCACCCCAGCGAATCCAAATACATGAAGGCGAACGGCGCTATTTCGTGGATGTTCGCGATGGGCAAAAAACCGGCTTCTTCCTCGATCAGCGCGAGAACCGTGCGTTGGTTGCGAACTGGATTAGAGGCGGGGAGGTGCTCGACTGCTTTTGCTACAGTGGTGGTTTTACTATTGCCGGATTGGGTGCAGGAGCAGAGCGGGTTACCGCCGTGGATCAATCTAAAACCGCGTTGGAGTTGGCGGAAGAAAATGTTCGTTTAAATGGTTTCCCAGTGGAAGGAGTAGAGTTCCTCGCGGAAGATGTGTTTCAGTCGCTGCGAAAATTCCGCGACCGAGGGAGAAATTTCGACGCAGTGATTTTGGACCCCCCGAAATTTGCGGCAACATCGGCTCATGTGGATCGGGCTGCGCGGGGATATAAGGATGTGAATCTACTGGCGTTTAAGTTGCTGCGAGAAGGTGGTTATCTGCTGACGTTCTCCTGCTCTGGTGGAGTTACCCCCCAACTTTTCCAGAAGATTGTCGCCGATGCCGCATTAGATGCAGAGGTTGACGCTGTTATCGTTGGCTGGCTTTCGCAGGCGAGCGACCATCCAGTTAAGGTCTACTTCCCGGAGGGGCGTTATCTCAAAGGGCTTGTGTGCCAGATTCGGGAGAAGTGAGGGTTGTTGTTTGTATGTGGAGTGCGGAAGCTTTGCTCCCGGTCGCAGGCGCAGCTCGGGTGCTTTAAGATCTGCGTGGAAACCTCCCGCAAGTTCAGAACCTGCGGGAGGTGGGATTACTAATGAGCCCGGAGGTTCAGCTCCGGGCAGAACAGAGCAACCAATTTACGCTTGAGTTGGAGCAGACCCCTAGCATAACCCCATCAAGATGGTTTCATCTTCTCCTGCATAGAGAGCTTCAACGCGTGTTTATATATCTTCTGGATTCGAGCAGCGTCATCCTGCTGCTCAGCGGCTTCCAACTGTTGGACGGTTGAGACCAGGGCATTCAGCAGATCGTTATCAATAACCTTTTTATTTTCCTCCAGCAGCTTAATTGCACCTTCTTCATCCTCGATTTCAAGTATGCTTTGAGCGAGCTTGAGTCCTTCTGGCATTGATTCTTGAGCGAGAGATCGAAGACGTTGTTCGATCGCTGTCAGACGGTTGACGAGATCTTCATCCTTCCGTTTTTCAGCATCCTGCAAGTTAGCTTGAAGGATACCCACGAAGAGATCATCGATCATCGGCAAGGCTTGCATTAGAGCCTGATCCAGGTCTTCTGCGTCGAGCAAGGTCTTCAAAAGAGCAGCGGATTGTGCCGCTCGGGCCTCTTGAATCCGATCCAGCTCTTCTGTAATTTCTAGGATTTGCTGCCGCAAAGAGTTAAGGTGTTCCTTCTCCTCGCCCTGAGCCTGGTCAATTCTCTCGGTTAGGAGTTGGAAGAAACTATAATCCAATGCGGGGCGGGTGAGGTTGACCAATGCCACGACACGATTTTCATCGGGTGCTTCCACGAACAGATCGAGTAGCGTCTCGTGGCTTAAACCCTCCTCGGATAGAGTTTGCAGGCTTTCCGTTGCTTCTTTTACAGCTTCCTCCTGAGCCTTCAGCTTCTTCCCGAAAGAGCTAAACTCGATGATTTTCTCCAACCTGGCGCCCATCGCCTCTCTTGCATTCCCATCGCCTATCGACTGAAGAGCGAGGCTGGCCATCTGGAAGAATGTCGCATTGAACTCTGCGTCGCGTTCCTTAACGAAGGGCTCGATTTGATCTTCCGGGGTGGTAAGCACTTCCTCAAAGAGTCGCATGGTGGCCCGCTGCGCATCGATTTCTTCCTTCGAAATCCCTTCTGCTTCCAATACTCGTTCGACAAGTCCTTGCATCGTCAGGATGGTTTGCGGTTGGAAGAGATACCCTTTTCGCTCCTCAGGAGGAAGCTGGTCGGAAACACGTTTGATCATCTGACCAATGATGCGTTCCTGATCATTTTTTGGAAGGTTCGCTTCTATGGGGACATAGGTCAATAAAAGCTCATGCAGCGGATCGTGATAAACGATCGGGACGGCGACAGTGCCATCGAAACCGCACACACTACATTGAATGTGATTGAACGATCCGGATAGAAGACGCGCTTTTGCGCTCGGATCCTGACCTACGTCGATCAGCTGCTGGATCTGAGCCTGGATAGGTGACTTACAATTGGGACAATGTGTTTGTGAAGCGCTTGTTACCATATTATTCTTCTGCCTCGGTGTTCTTAAGTATAGGTAGAGAGAAACAGATACATGCTCCAACCTTCACGCGGTCATCCACCCAAATTCGACCATCATGGGCTTCGATTACAGCTTTCGCGAGGAAGAGTCCCAAACCTGCTCCCTTGATCTTCCGGCTAGTTTCATTCGAGCGATAAAAAAGATTGAAAATTCTGGGCACATCCTCAACGGCGATCCCCGGACCTTCGTCGTGCACACAAATAACAATTTGGTTCCGTTTGACTGTCCCGGATATGGTGACTTTCCCTCCGTCCGGAGAGTATTTCACTGCGTTGGAAAGCAAGTTTCCCAAGACTTGCATCAAGCGAGTCTCATCGGCGTAGACAAAGGGAAAGTCCGAAGGGAAATCTGTCTTGAAATCATGCTGATCCGATTGTGTTTTGAAGCGGTCTGCCATCTGCTGTGCGAGGTGATTGAGAGAAATCTGTGAACGGTTCAAATTAAGCGCGCCTGCTTGAAGGCGTGAGGCGTCTAACAAGTCGTCTATCAGGCCGGCAAGATGGTCAGCTTCCTCCTCGATCACTGCCAGGCTATCTTCTACGACCTCGGAATCCCAACGTGCATCCTCTCTGCGGAGTGTGCCGACATATCCCTTGATCAGTGCGACTGGAGTGCGTAACTCATGGCTGATGATGGAGATAAACGTGCTTTTTAATTCTTCTGCCTCGCGAAATTTTGTAATATCGCGCACGGTGGCGACGATGCTTAAAAGTTCCCCGGTTTCATCTAAAGCAGGTGCGTAGGTGATGCCAACGCTTACAGCTCCGTCGTCCTTCGTGATCAGGTCGCCCTCTATGGAGATGGTTGCCTGTGCGCTTAGGGGCCAATCGTCAGCTTCTGTATCGTCGAGGGATGTTCCTGGTTCTCTGTTGAGCCAACGGATGATCTCTTTGTGTTGTTTACCGATCACGCTATCAGCCTCATAGCCCATTAAACTCGAACACGCCCGATTGAAGCGTGTGAAACGGTAGGATGGGTCGAGGATGAAAATCCCATCAGCGGCAGATTCCAAGATGGCATCCAGGTGATGGTGCTGCTGAGCAATTTCTGTGAAGAGCGTCGCATTGTGAACAGCTATAGCCGCTTGTGAGGCAAAGGCGCTCAGGAGTTTCCGATCATCAGCAGAGAACTGGCCGCGGTAGGACCTGAAGACGAAGATAACCCCGACGGTCTCCCCCTTGACATTCATTGGCAATCCTACGCCAGTAAGCAGGCCCATAGAGGCTGCCTGTGTTATCCGCTGCAAACGTCTATTGACCTCAGGAAGCTCAAAGCGAGCGGGATCGCCGTGGTCGGGGATATCCGTAAGTAGTGGATCGAGATAGCGCACAAAATCCGGGTTTATTCCGAAGGTTGAGGCGACCCGCCATGCGCCTTCCGTATCACGCAAGGCGATGAGACCTGAACTTCCGCCAAGTATCTCAGCCGAGAAACGAACGATTTCAGCGAGGACGCGATCCAGATCGAGCTCTTCAGTGATCGCTCGGTTGATTCTCAGTAAATAATCGCGCTGGCGGACCCGGAAATCAGGAAGCATTTGCCGTCCTTACGCTTCAGCTTCAGCGGAAGTGATTGCATCTTCGAGCATCTGGAGTCCTTCGTTGATAAGATCCTGTGAGATGTTCAAGGGAGGGGCGATACGGACCGAGTTCTTGCCACTGCCCAGGGTGATCAACCCGTTATAGAAAGCCTTATCAACAATACGATCTCGAAGATCAACCGCGGGCATCTTGCTCTCGCGGTCCTTGACAAATTCAATTCCGAGCATCAAACCTTTACCGCGCACCTGACCAATGGACGGGTGACGAGTCATGATTTCAGATAGCGCATCCAAGGTGTATTCTCCCACCTCTGCCGCGTTCTCCATGAAGCCGCCTTCAATCAACTCCAGGGTCGCTAAACCAGCACTGCATGAGACAGGATTGCCGCCGTAGGTATTCCCGTGCGCGCCCATTGGCCAATCCATTACGCTGGCCCGGGCAAGAATGCCGCCGAGCGGCATGCCTGAAGCAATTCCTTTCGCGAAGCAAACGATATCGGGCTCCACGTTCCAATGTTCGATCGCCCACCACTTCCCGGTTCGGCCGATACCCGATTGGACTTCATCGGCGATGAGGAGTATGCCATGCTTGTCGCACAATCTTCTTAGGGCAGGGAAGAATCCCGCGGGAGGGACAACGTACCCGCCTTCACCAAGTATGGGCTCGATCATGATTGCGGCCGTCTCTTGGGGTGGAACAGTTCTGGCGAACACGACCTCTTCTATGTAACGGACAACAGCTTCGCCATAATCTTCGTCATCAGATTGAACGAGGATCGGTCGGTATGCATCCGGATAAGGGACGTGGGTCACACCGCTCATCATCGGGCTAAAGTTTTCCCGGTATTGGGTCTTACTGGAAGTGAAGGCTAGTGAGCCCATTGTCCGCCCGTGAAACGCGCCGAAAAAACCTATGAAATGATGTCGGCCTGTATGAGATCGGGCGAGTTTAATTGCAGCCTCGACAGCTTCTGTGCCGGAATTTCCCAGGAATACTTTAGCGGGTTCTTTAAAAGGAGCGGTAGAGGCTATTTTTTCAGAGAATTCTACCCAAACTGGATGGTAGAAATCGGAAGAGATATGAATGAAATCATCTACCTGGTTTTTGATAGCTTCAACGACTTTCGGATGGCTATGACCGGTTGAGCAGACAGCGATTCCAGAGGCGAAGTCGATAAAGCGGTTGCCATCAACATCCCAAATTTCGGATCCTTTTCCATGGTCCATTACAAATGGGTAAGCCCTTGGGTAGGATGGGGATATTACTTTTAGGTCTCGTTCTAAGAGTTTCTTCGCCTTTGTGCCGGGTATGTTCTGCGCGTTCATTGATGCATTGCCTCCTGGAAAGAATCTGGAACTTGTAATGATGTGCGCTGAACAATATTGCGCATAGACATCATTAATCGATGGTTTTTGAGCCGTTTCCTCGCCGAGCAGACGCGGCGAAGATGGTGAATTATATCACTCTCGCTTTGCATAGCGCTTATTCCATTGTATAAATGAAGGTAGATTTCTTCGCCCAACCAATCTATAAGGAGAATGCAGATATGAAAGAGCGACCCTGGTTTAAACACTATGAATCAGAAGTTCCGAAGTCCATCGAGTACCCAGAAGTGCCGCTCTATCATTTTATTGAGAATGCTGCAGCAAAGTATCCTGATCAGGCTTGTGCGATATTTAAGGGTTCAGAGATTACTTATGCGGAGATGGATGAAATCATAAACCGTCTAGCTGGCGCACTTGCTGCAATGGGCGTAAAGAAAGGAACGCCAGTTGGCATCTTCATGCCCAACTCGCCGCAGTTCGTAATGGCATTCTACGCGATACTCAAAGCGGGCGGGATTGTTGTCGCCACGAACCCTCTCTACACCGGTCGCGAGATTGAACATCAAATGAAAGATTCGGGGACGGAGATTATGCTCGTCATGAGCAATTTCTACTCCATGATTAAAGAAGTTCAACCGAAGACACCTATTAAGAAGTTGATCGTGACAAATATTAAAGAATATCTGCCCGGAATGCTTCGGTTCCTTTTCACTCTGACCAAAGAGAAGAAAGACGGTCATCGAGTCGAGTTGGGAGAGGGGGATTATTGGCTGCAGGATCTGCTTAAGGAGTATTCAGCCGCTGATCGACCGCAGCTAGAAATCAAGCCCCAGGATGACGCTTTGTACCAGTATAGCGGTGGTACGACCGGCCTATCAAAAGCGGCAATCGCGACGCATGGAAACCTCGTAGCCAACACGCTGCAGATAAAATCCTGGTTGCCCTCCGTCAAGGAGGGAGGCGAGACCGTCTTGATGGCGATCCCGATGTTCCACGTCTATGGCATGCTCGCTGGGATGAGCTTCGGTATCGCTGCTGCCGCCAGCATGGTAATGATCCCAAATCCACGGGATATGGGAGATGTCCTCGGCTCGATTTCCAAGTACCGCCCGACGATTTACCCCGGTGTTCCGGCGATGTACAACGCCATCAACAATCACCCCGATGTGAAGGCGGGCAAGGTGGACGTGAGTTCGATCAAGGCATGCATCTCTGGTTCCGCTCCACTGATGAGGGAGACGCAGGCCACTTTTGAAGAGCTGACGGGGGGTAAACTCGTGGAAGGCTATGGTCTTTCCGAAGCCCCAACAGCGACCCACTGCAATCCGGTTTACGGAGTGAGCAAAGAGGGATCGATTGGCATCCCCTTCCCCGATGTGGATGCCCGCATCATCTCTCTGGATGATGAAGTTACTGTGCTTGAAACAGGGGAGATCGGGGAGCTTGTGATGAAGGGTCCCCAGGTAATGAAGGGCTATTTGAATATGCCCACAGAGACGACGAACGCATTACGAGACGGCTGGCTCTACACCGGAGATATCGCCTATATGGACGAAGATGGCTATTTCTTCATTGTGGATCGGAAGAAGGAGCTCATCAAGCCCAGCGGTTATCAGGTTTGGCCCAGGGAAGTTGAGGAAGTCATCGCCGAGAATCCCAAGGTCCTTGAAGTCGGTGTCGCAGGCATTCCCGATGCTTATCGTGGAGAGACCGTGAAAGCGTGGGTGGTTCTCAAACCGGGCGAAACATTGACTGCCGACGAAGTTAAAGCGTGGTGCAAAGAACACATGGCTGTTTTTAAAGTTCCCACGCATGTCGAGTTCCGGGACGAACTGCCTAAAACAACCATCGGAAAGGTTCTGAGGCGGGAGCTCGTGCGTCAAGATCGCGAGAAGGCGGGAACGGAAGACTAAGCCAACGTTTCTAGTTGGAGACCAGAAAGCGAAACGCCCGGGCGATCATCGCCCGGGCGTTGGTTAGTTATAGCATGCACCGTTCAGTAATTTCACGCACCCGCGAGGAGAGGGGTTCCACTGTTTTTCTCCTTGACCGGTTCACCGAAGATTTTCTCAAACGTTTCTCGATCTATGGTTTCCTCTTCGACGAGATATTGGGCGATGGTATCGAGTGAAGTTCGATATTCAGTCAGGATCTCTTTAGCGCGAGTGTAAGCATCTCGGACCAAGCTGCGAACTTCGGCATCTATCTTCTCAGCGACACTCTCTGAGTAATCTCGCTGTTCTGAGATCTCTCGACCGAGGAAAATTAATTCTTCTTTTTGCCCATATACCATGGGTCCAAGGTCATCACTCATCCCGAGTCGAGTGACCATCGAGCGTGCCAACTTTGTCACCCGCTCGAGATCGCTCGAGGCACCAGAAGTGATATCGTTGAAGACCAGCTCCTCAGCAGCGCGACCACCGAGGGCAAAGGTCATATCCGCTAGTAGCTTATTACGGGAAATCAGTGTCCGGTCATCCTCAGGTAGGGCAAGCGTAAAGCCGCCCATCATTCCCCGAGCTATGATGCTCACTTTATGGACAGGATCTGATTCAGGGATGACGTGGCTTACGACGGCATGACCCGCTTCGTGGTAGGCGACGATTAATTTCTCTTCCTGACTTATGAGACGGCTCTTTCGCTCAGGGCCGGCGATAACTCGTTCGATCGATTCTTCGAGCTCATCTTGCCCGATTGTCTTTTTATCTCGACGAGCGGCCAAGATTGCAGCTTCGTTGACAAGATTCTCGAGATCGGCGCCGACAAATCCTGGAGTTGCTTTTCCGATAACCGAGAGATCTACGGACTCCTCAAGGGGCTTACCTCTAGAATGGACTTTCAGGATCGCCTCACGCCCGCGCATATCCGGCTGGTCGAGAATAACTCGCCGGTCAAACCGGCCGGGTCGAAGGAGAGCAGGATCGAGGATATCTGGCCTATTCGTCGCCGCCATGATGATCACATTCGCATCCGTATCGAAGCCGTCCATCTCGACGAGCATCTGGTTGAGTGTTTGTTCACGCTCATCATGGCTGCCGCCGAGGCCGGCGCCGCGTTGACGGCCAACGGCGTCGATCTCATCGACAAAGACGATGCATGGGGCGTGGCGCTTTGCTTGATCGAAAAGATCGCGCACTCGACTTGCGCCGACGCCGACGAACATTTCGACGAACTCAGAGCCCGAAATGGAGAAGAAGGGTACACCCGCTTCCCCTGAGACTGCCTTCGCGAGCAGCGTTTTCCCCGTCCCTGGTGCCCCGATAAGAAGCACACCTTTTGGAATGCGGGCGCCAAGTGAAATAAACTTTTCAGGCTCTTGAAGGAACTCGACAATCTCCTCAAGATCCTCTTTCGCTTCCTCAATGCCGGCGACATCCTCGAATGTAACCGTGGGTTGGTCGCCTGTAAACATACGTGCGCGACTCTTCCCGAAGGAGAGTGCCTGGTTATTTGTACCTTGCGCTTGACGCATCATGAACCAGATCAAGCCCACGACGAGCAGCGCGGGGAGGATATAGGTAATCAGGCTGATAATGGTTCCCAGATCGCTGGGCTCTTTGATCTCGAGTTCAAGATTCTCGCGGGCTAAAGCCGACTGAGTGACGCCCAGATCTTTAAGCTGTTCAACCGTCGTCTTTGTAGGTTCCTTGCGCGAGAACGCATTGGTGCCATCAGCGTAAATCAATTCCAGTTCGTTTTCATCAACGATTATTCGGTCGATCACACCAGATTGAACCTTTGCAGCGACCTCGTTTAAAGGCAGTATTTCAGGTTCGGTCGCCTCGCTGCGGGAGTAGAAAATAACCGCCACGATAGTGAGCATTAACATAAATAGTACGAGAGAGTTTCTACCTCGGGGTGAATTCACATATACCTCCCAAAGCTAATCATTGGCTTTGGCTATTTAAACTAATTTTTACAACGTTCGTCCGAATTATACCGCGACCGGTGGGGTGCGACCAGTATGTTGGATTACCCGGGATTAATTGGGCAGGAAGGGTAAAGTAAGCATACCCAAAGCCAGAGAGGAATCAATCCACCAATTGTTAGAAATGCCAACAAACCAAGGGCGATCATGGTCCAATCCATCTCCGAATCTATCGCTGGATCTTGAGGTGATATGGCTTTAACCTGTGCGAGATCTGTAATGCCCAATCCGTCACCTGCGGGTGAGTGGTCTCCAGGGATTGCATCCAAGTTGAAATTCGTGAGGATCCGCCCAAGTTGATCTGCGGTGCGGTAGCGAGCAGAGGGCTCCTTCGCGAGAACCTTTAGAACAATCTGCTGCAGGGATTCGGGGATGGTGGGCTCGATCAAGCGAGGATGAATGGGCTCAGCGGTCAGGTGAAGCTTAGCCAGGTCGGCTGCGTTATCCGCCACGAATGGAGGTTGACCGGTGATCATTTCGTAGAGAATCACTCCGAGTGAATAAACATCGCTGGCAGGTGAAGGTGCCCCCCCTGAGGCTTGCTCTGGAGAAAAGTACTGAGGGCTTCCCCAAACAACGTCGGAATGTTCATCGGGTTGGATTGTTGCCAGTGCACGGGAGACACCGAAGTCGGTAATCTTAATCTTGTTGTCAGGTGTAATCAGAATGTTTTGTGGTTTAAGATCACAGTGAACGAGACCTGCCCGGTGGGCATAACCAACACCGTCGGAGATCTTTATCATTAACTCCACTGCTTCGAGTGGGGCAAGGAGTTTCCGGCGACGGATAAGAGTCTTTAAATCGGCTCCCGCTATGTACTCCATCACAATGTAAAGAGTATCGTCGTCACGGCCGAAGTCGAAAATTGTGACAATATTTGGATGGGAGAGATTCGCAGCTGCACGGGCTTCATGCAGGAAGTTCTCTTGGAACGATTGATCCTTGGCAAGCGGATCGCGCAAGATTTTCGCTACAACCTCGCGTTGGAGTTGATGGTCTAATGAGCGGTAAATATCTGCCATACCGCCGGAGCCGATTTTTTCAAGCAGCTCGTACCGTCCACCCAATAAATCCTGTGCCATGGTGCTGACGATTGTAATCCTTACAAGTATTCGCGGCAATGAAGGAGAGAAATCTATTTGACGCTATAATATCCTGAGGTAATTTATGGCGAAACGATGTGCCTGGCTGCTTTATAACCCTGCTGCAGGTAGGTTTCCCGCCGGCCCGCTTCTAGAGCGGGCGATGCGTGTTCTATCAACTGCGGGTTGGGATGCACATATTGTTAAAGGGGAACCGAAGAAGGGTGTGGCCGAAGTCGCGAAGGAGGCTGTTAAACAGCGCTGCGATGCCGTATTTGTAGTCGGCGGTGATGGTTCGATCGGCCAGGCGGCATCTGCGCTGGCAGGGTCGGAAACCGCTCTGGGTGTCCTACCGGCTGGAACTGCAAATGTATGGGCGCAGGAGCTCGGTCTGCCACGCCTTGATTGGATACATGTCTTTGCGCTGGAGCAGGCGGCTGAGAGATTAGCTGCCGGAGATGTCCGTCCCGTGGATGTCGGAGTGTGTAACGGTCAGGCATTCCTATTGTGGGCTGGCGTCGGGCTGGATGCACAGGTTGTCAACAGCATCGAACCACGGGATCGTTGGGAGAAAGCGTTTGCGACGGTCCATTACGCAACATTGGCTTTATGGAATGCAATCGGGTGGGAAGGGATGGACTTAAAGGTTCGGACAGACAAGAACGAATTTGAGGGGCGATACCTGGTTGCAGTCGCCTCCAATATTCCTGCATATGCCGGCGGTTTGGTGGACTTAGCAACGGGCGCCAAGGTTGACGACGGTTTGCTGGATTTCTGGTTTATTGAGAGTGGAAAGCTTCGTGATGTCCTTGTGCGGGTAGCGCAGATTTTCATGGGTCGTCATGTGGATGCACAAGGGGTAGACCACTTTCGAGCCAGCGAAGCGGTCTTTGAAATGGAAAATGGGCTACCTATACAATTTGATGGTGAACCGTTGGTTCTTGACTCCCCGCTTGAGTTCAGCGTTCACAAGAAGGCGCTCAAAGTCCTCGTTCCAGGCGATGTAAATCCTGATCTGTTTGCAGGCCAATCCGATGGATGAGGGATGAATGCAGAAAAGAATTAGATCTTCTTCGAGAACCCAATGAATTTTATGTTACCCATTGCAGTGGTCCCAGTAAAAGTAGACGCGGTATGCGTCTCGCCAGGGTGGGTTCTCATTGCCACCGTGTACACTATAATCCATCTCGTTTTAATTTCCTTCTACCTCCACTAAATGGAAAACAAGCCTTCCCTCCCTAATGTTGTGAAGTCACACGGGCTTTGGGCCGGACTAGGGGTCTTGTTGGGGGCAATCACTTTGTTCGCGTTGATCGTGCTCGGATATATCACGCGCCAATCTCAAGTTTCAATACCCCCGGCGACACCAATATTAATATTGATCAATGCGCCAACAGCTTCCATAACCATCACACCACCAACAAAAACTGCCGAACCTTCGAATACCTCGACGCCTACACTTTCACCGGAAGCGAGTGGCTCGCTCTCGCTGGGGAGACTCGTCGAAGTCTATGGTACCGAAGGAGATGGCCTGCGGATGCGTGATAATGTTGGTTTGGATTCCAAGATAGGATTCATAGCGGTTGAGAGTGAAGTCTTTGAATTGCGCGATGGACCGGTGCAAAAAGATGGGTATAAATGGTGGTTCTTGGTTAACCCCTATAACTTGGATAAAACGGGGTGGGCTGTTAGCACTTATTTACGAGCGATCGACTAGAAGACGATTTGCTCCGTTAGTATTCATGAGCTAATATTTGCCCGCCAAAGGAAGGAACAAGTGAAGAGAAAACCAAAGAGCGTCTCGGCCTCCCGTAAGGAAGATGTTTTACGGATCGAATGGGAAGATGGTCAAATAAGCGAAGTTCCTTTCGGCACGCTTCGTGCAGCTTGCCCCTGTGCAGATTGCCGCATGAGTCATGATCAAGAGCAGGGTGCTGAGAAGGAAGATATGCTGGAGCTGAACATTCGCGATAAAAACACAACGATCCTCGAAGGGATCGAACAAGTAGGCAACTACGCAATTCAGTTGGTTTGGCGAGATGGGCACCACGCTGGCATATATACGTGGGATTACCTTGATCAACTTTGGTCTGGAAGTGATCATGGCGGTGGAAGGAGTCCGGTGTGAAGGACCCTCTAGATGAGCTAATTAACTTCGCGGAGAGGACTTACGTTCGCTTAGAAGCGGAGACGCTCATCATGGATTGTATCGAGCGTGGAGAACCAAAACCCTTTTTCAAGCTTCTTGAAGAATTGATTCTTGCGGGCACGTCTTCTCTCAGCGTGTTGCGGGAGATTCTTGGTGTCATTAGAGCTATAAAAACTGGCCTGGGTAAAGAAGGGTTAGATGTACGTCAGGACCTCGTTGATGCCATGGCTGAATTTGGCGTCGCTCTACCAAAGCTCCTCTCTGCCGAAGATCCTGAAGCATTCAGGCAGATATGTGGTTATGAGATGAGATTCAAGGTAAATGAGATTGCTTATCACTTGGAGATTGAAGAAACTTCATTGCTCGAAGAAATCTGTATAGAAGCGGGGAATAAAGTAACTACGATTGCCGGAAGAATGGCGATCCTCACGCAGCTTGAGGAAAGCGTGCTAGATTGGATCGATGGGCTTACCTATGAGGCTGTGCATAATTTTGAGTATCCGGATTGGGATCACAATCAAGCAATGAGTCATTGAACCGGCCAATCAAGCTTCTGGTTAAAACACTTTGAGAATCTGTAACCTCACGCAAAACTTCTCCCAATAATATAGACACCTTTATTCTAATTAATCAAGGAATTTCTCCAATATGTGGGGCCAGGAAGCTCTGCTTATGGTTGCAGGCGCAGCCAGTGCATTGGGAAAGGAAGAAGGGAAGAGATGCGTTAGAGGTAGTCTTTCAGATTATGCTCGACAGCATAGGCAGCTGCTTCTGCTCGGTTGCGGACATTTAATTTAGAAAGTATGCTGCTGACGTAATTACGAACGGTTCCCTCTCCAAGAAAGAGCATCTCGGCAATCTGACGGTTTGTCCGCCCTTCGGAAACAAGCTGCAACACGTGCATCTCTTGCTGGGTGAGTTCTGCAAAAGCTGAGGCTTCCTCCTCGCGAGCTGCTTTGCGGACTTCCTGGAACACCCTCTGAGTCACGGCGGGATCGAGTAAAGCTTCACCTCGTCCAATCGCCTCGATCGCTCGAACAAGATCGTCCCCGCCAATCTGCTTTAAGACATATCCAGCAGCCCCTGCGCGGATAGCTGAGAAGAGCATCTCATCCTCGGCATAGGATGTTAGCATAATGACTTTTGTATCGGGGTGGTTCTCTGTGATGTCCTGACAGGCTTCGATGCCAGAGCCGCCTTTCAGGCGAATATCCATCACGACGACATCCGGTTTGTATGATTTTGTCTTTTCGATTGCATCACGAGGTCCCACCGCTTCGGCGACCACTTCGAAGCTTGGATGCTTCTCAAGCAGCGCTTTCAAACCTACCCGGACAACTTCGTGATCGTCTACAAGGAGTATACGTTGACGAGCCAATTGTCTTCCTTTCAAATTCAGCTAATTATTATCCAGATTCTAATCGAGGAGACCTTGTTGGACAAGGAGATCCCTGTTGCTTACCCAGGCGAATACGGTCGGGAAGATCCGTTTACCACGGGTGCTAACTTCAGTTATTTTTATGGGAAACAATTGCTAATCCAGAATTTGGAGGGGCGGGTTCAGGCGTTTGTACGATCAACCAGGTCGCGCTTGTAGTCGACAAATCGGTAACCTACTCCACGCTCGGTGATGATGTAATTGGGATTCGATGGATCGTCCTCGAGCTTCTGGCGTAAATAATTTATATATAATCGCAGGTAATGTGTTTCGTCACGGTATTCATACCCCCAGACTTTGGCAAGCAGCTGCTCATGGGGGACAACCCATCCTGCGTTCTGAACAAGATGATAAAGAAGGCGAAATTCGGTCGGACGGAGCTTAACGAGCTCACCGTCTACCCATATCTCACGGCGATCGAAGTCGATCTTGAGTCGGCCATCTACCTGGATAACTTCGTGAACAGGTTGTCCGGCCATTTCGGTGCGGCGCAATACGGCGCGCACACGACTCACCAACTCACGTGGGCTAAAAGGCTTGGTTATGTAGTCATCGGCGCCAAGCTCCAACCCTCGTACCCGATCTTCCTCCTCCCCCTTGGCGGTGAGCATAATTACAGGGACCGTGGAGATATCCCGAATAAGACGCAACGTTTCGAATCCGTCAAGGTCCGGCATCATCACATCTAGCAGGATAAGATCTGGCAATCGATCTCGCATCTGGTCTAGCGCCTGTGTCCCAGAAGTTGCTTCGTAGACTTCGAAGCCATCATGCTCAAGATTCAAGCGGATGAAGTGAATCATCCGCGGTTCATCGTCGACAACAAGAATCTTGCGCCGGCGAGGTGAGGTTTCTGTCATTTTATTCCCGGACAAAACCGATGAGGTCTTCGTCTTCTTTGGTGGGGAGGATCTCTATGAAAAAGACTCGATGCATTGGCCACACAACACTTGTGACCGTCTCGTGCAAGAAGGGCAAATCTTTGTCATCCTTACGTCGGGGATTATTTACCGTAAGCGACGTATCTTGCGGTCCTGGCAAATCTTCGATCTCGCCAAGAATCGCTTCCTCACCAGATATATGGAGCAGAATTGTATAAGACATAGGCTACCCTGACCCTTTTGTCTGCTGCGAAATGATCTGCAGCCTTAAACGACCCAGCTGTATGATATCACCATGATGAACCGGCGAAGCCTCTTGGCCTTTGACGCGCTTACTATTAACGATTGTCCCATTCGCACTGTCTAGATCAATTACGAAGATGCCATCCGTCTCAATCCTTAGTTCGGCGTGCATCCTTGAAAGTCCCTGATCAAAGGCGTCGTATTTTGCCAGGTCGACATCTGGAACAACCGCCTGGCCTTCAATCGATCGCCCTAATGTGAAATTATCCCGCCCGAGCAGGGAGATGACGTCGCCCGAGGAAACAACGCGTAGTCCCAACAGCGAACCGCTTGAGAGGTCGGGACCTGCGGGAGGCGTTGGTTTGGTCGCCTTTGCTTCGTTCCTGATTTTGTCGGGCGATATTGACATCGTTGGGATTGGGGAAGCGTGGATCAGTCGAGTACCGCACTCGCTACAAAACAAGGTGCCGACGAATTCATGGTGATTACACGATGGGCATTCGATCATGACTCACTCGTAGGTGGAAGTAATAGTAAAGCCCGCGTACCGTATTTTAACGTCTTTTCTCCTTCTGTCGAGAAGCGCTTGGAGCGAGAGAGTTGTACTGCTTCATGAAGCGCGGCTTTTGCGAGATCGCGTTCGCCTGCAGCGAGAAGTTGCGTGGCAAGGTTTTCCAATCTCCTTGCGGCCTGTGAGGATTGCCCGAGTTCAACCTCATGGCGCGCTTTTTCCTGCATTTTGCATAAAGCGAGCATATTCAATGCGGAGCTAATCTCCTGTGGCGGTGGGTTAGGGTCGGCTTCGCCCGAGACCGGCATGCTGACATCTATGGGTAGGGTTTTTGTCTCCGAATCTACACCAACCAGATCGCATCTGAGATTGAGGTGAGCAAGCGTGAGCTCGCTTGCGCCCGCTAGCGGATGGACAACAAGTTCGAGCAGAAGGCGGACCGAACCATTCCTCGGGAGATGACCCAGTGTCATTGGGAAGCTATCACCGAGCGGCATTGGCTCCGGAAGGAGACGATATGCAGAACGCAAATCAACCTGCTGGCCCAGCGCTCCATCGATTTGCAAATTCTTTGCTACGATCTGGCTCAAGCTGTCGTAAATTGAATGCAGCAAGTCTGTTACAGCTCGAGGGGTGTTTAAAAAAATGACATGCCCACCTGTTCGACTTGCGATTTCGTCTAACAGACGATCGCTCCAATCAGAACCGATGCCAACGCAGTTGAAGGTGATACCTGCCGCGGCGGCTTGATCCGCAAGTTCTAGACAGAGCTCTTCATCCCCATAAGTTCTCCCGTCCGTGAGCAAGACAAGGTGGTTGATGCCCTCTTTTGAGAACGTTTGGTGGATCTCATCTAAGCCGGTAGTCAAGCCCTGGGCGATCTCTGTGCCCCCACCAGCCTGCAGGAGGCTTAATCGAGCTCGGGCAGTAGATAAGACTTTGGCTTGATCTGGCGAAACAATAACATCAGCGCGATCACTGAAAGCGGTTATGGAGGTGTTGTCCTCTGGTTGTAGATCTTCAAGAATAGCCAGTACAGCAGCTCGTACCTGGTCCATCCGCTTGCCATCCATCGAAGTTGAACGGTCGATCACGATACTAAGGTTAATGGGAGGTCGGACCTCCGGTAAATCTTCAGAGGGAAAGACATCAAGAAGGATGTAGTGTACTTGTGGTTCATCGATCTCAAGTAAGTTGTTACGACTATTAAGGATGTTTATGTGGAATGGTGAAGCTGCTGCGAAGGAAATGTCCGCAGCCGCCAATTCCTCATCATAAGCTGCGCGCAGGTCGGGTTCGATGAGGGTTTCATATGCCTTGCTTACACTTAGGAATAACTCCGTCTCGCCAATGCGGATGTTCTTATCTGGGTGCAGTTGGTGGGCGGCTTCGCGGAAGGCGCGTCGGATTTGTTCCGCCGTCGCGTTTCTTGGCACTTTGAGGAGGGTATAGTAATCCTTCTCCACTGACACCTAATTCCTTAATCTGAAGGAAAACGAACGATAACAACAGAGATGTTATCAGGGCCACCGGCGAGGTTCGCGGCTTGGACGAGTTGCTCGCAGGCGATTTGTGGATGAGGTGCATCGTTCACGACATGCTTAATCTGGGGATCGGGTACTACGCCCCAAAGGCCATCCGAGCAGATAAGCAGATGGCCCCCCTTCGGTGCAGTGGTAGTGAAAACATCAATTTCAAGATTAGCCCCCTGGCCGATGGCACGGTACAGCACATTCCGTTGGGGATGCGATTCGGCTTCCTCGGCAGTGAGTTGGCCAAGTTCCTTAAGCCGTTCAACCAGGGAATGGTCTCTGGTCAGGATTTCGATTTGACCATTATTGATGGAGTAGGCGCGGCTATCACCAACATGACCGATCGTCATTTGTGATCCAAGTAGCAGCACTGCGGTCATTGTCGTTCCACCGCCGGGCACTTGCTCCACAACCGCGGTGTTCGCTTCATCCAGGGCAGCATGCAGGAGTTCTTGCAGCGGGAGCATTTCGGTAGGGTTATCAAAATCGAGCATATGAAGGATGGTCTCTTCCATTAATTTATGAGCAACGGAGCGGATGGAGATGTTGCTGGCGACTTCTCCGGATCGATGTCCGCCCATCCCGTCCGCGACCATGAAAAAGCCAAATTCAGGAAGCGGCTCAGCTCCGGCAGAATCCCCTTTGATTACCAGCTGTGCATCCTCGTTATGACTTCGCTCAAGACCGGCTGACTGGCTTGCACCGATGATGATCCGATCGTTGGGAGCGGAATTATAAGCGCGGCTCATCACAGACTCTTCACCAGTCAACTGGGAGCCAGTTTTGGTCTGAGGAGGAGATGATCCAAAAATGCGGGAAAAGAAAGTTTTCAAAGGGGTCATTTATTGATATCTCATTGATGCTTCTAGTAGATTGCCTACGTGATCAGAGCGTACACCTTATGATCCGTTGAACCGATGTAAAGGACATTATCGGAGATAAAGGGTGTTCCTGTGATTGGAGCGTCTGAATGAAACCGCCAGCGGAGCCGCCCTGTCTTATGATCCAGGCAGTATACGGAGCCGTCGACCGATCCGCAATAGATTGATCCATCATGTGCAACCGGTGAGCCTGTAACCTGGTGATCTGTTTCGTAGCGCCAAATCTCACGTGCGTGCTTGGCGTCGATGCAATAAATATTATTATCCCCGCACCCTATGAAAAGCAAGCCATCGCTGTAGGACGGGGATGAGATCGTTGCTCCCCGCATCCGAAAACGCCAAATCTGCCAGCCGTTTTCCGAATCGATTGCGTACATGGTCCAATCGCGAGATCCATAGTAGACAATGTCATCAACGATGATCGCAGAGGAGGTGATGCCTCTCTTCGCTTTCTTCCTCCACTTCAATTCCCCTTTAAAGTTATAGCAGTAGAAATCGCCACTCTCACAACCGAAATAAACGAGTTCGTCCTGTACAAATGGCGTAGACCAGATCGCATCGTTCGCTTCCACACGCCATGCACGGCGGCCATTCATCTGATTTACAACATGAAGCCGTCTGTCATCGGAACCGATAAAAATATGCCCTTCGGAAAGGGTGGGAGAGGAGCGGATTGGACCTTCAGCGTAATACGTCCAGACCAGGCTGCCTCGATTTGCGGTCAGTGCATAGAGACGACCATCCTCGGAGCCAATGAAGATAACTCCATCCTCGGCTGCGGGCTTTCCCGTTATGCCACCCTCCGTTGCATATTTCCATTGGAATTCGCCCGTTTGTCTATCTAGGGCGTACAGGTTATTGTCATAACAGCCTACATAGACGGTATCCTCGAAGACCAACGGGGACCCGCGAATCTCATCCTCGCATTTAAACGACCAAAGCTCCTCGATCTTATCGCTCTGTGCAATCACTGCAGCAACACTGGGTGCGCTCAGTAATCCTGTACGCTTTGCGGCTGAGATCATGGCCTCTTTCATGATCATGGCGGAAGGGTAGCGATCCTTGGGATCATACTCGAGGGCGGTAGAGATCACGGTCTCAATTTCGGGCGAAATAAGGGGATTGATCGATCGAGCCGGTCTCTCGGCGAAAGAAAATGGCGCTTCAACGCGCGGATCTCTTTTTGTGAGAAGGTGGTGCAGGGTTGCACCGAGGGCGTAGACGTCACCAGCTGGAGAAGCCTCACCGCGGTATTGCTCTGGTGGTGAATACCCCTCGGTGCCGATCATCGTCCCTTTTTCGCCGGGTTGAAAGTTGCGGGCGATGCCAAAATCGATCAATCTCACATGGTTGTGGTGATCGATCATTACATTCGAAGGTTTAATATCTCTGAAGATGATCGGTTCAGGCTTGATATTGTGTAAATAGGAGAGAACATCGCAGAGCTCAATCGCCCAACCGATGACTCTTTCCTCCGGCAGGAAGTCGGTGGATTCAGCGAGAACCGCTTCAAGATCATCACCGTCGATAAACTCCATCACCAGGTAGGATCGTTTGTTATGTGAGAAATTGTCGTAGATTGCGGGAGTTGCCGGGTGGGAGAGGGTCGCGAGAAGATCTGCCTCACGCTCAAAGTTTTTCACGATCATTTCATGCATCGATTGATCGGCGATGAGGTTCACCATCTCTTTAATGGCCACAAGCTTGGTTACGTTAGGGAAATGAAGGTCGCGACCTTTGTACACAGAACTCATCCCGCCGGCGCCCAGCATGCCCAGGATAAGATATCGATCTTCAAGTGTGGTGCCCGGTTGTAAACGGTCCAAGCTTTCGTTTTCGCCTTGGACGTTGTCATCGAGCTGGCGTGTTGTTCTTGGCATAATTTATATGTTTCGGATTATAGCATGAGAGACATGCGCCGCAATTGAAAACAATGCGAAATCTGTGTAATTGTAAGCACCATGTAAGGTTTTACCTGACTCTACAGGATTTAAAACTCTCGACTCAGAAGCTTCTGCGTAAGGGTTACCAGCTCCGACCCAGCCGGTTCGGATGGCTCGCTTAAGGTGAGCGCTTCGAGCGCTGAGTCTGTCCAGCGCCGGGTCGCTTCCTCCGCGTACTCTCGCGCTCCGGATCGATTGAGAGTCGTTACCATCCTCGCTACCCGATTATCGTCGATCTCATCTGAATCCCATAATTCCTGGAAATCATCCGAATGGTTGATGGCGAAGATGACCGGTAAAGTCTTCTTGCGGACGCGCAGGTCGTCGCCGCTGGGTTTTCCAGTGACTTCTGGTGTACCCCAAATGCCCAGTAAATCATCAAAGATTTGGAATGATATTCCCAGATCATGGCCGAACTGCTGAAAAAGTGCGACCTTTGAGGGTTCGCTTTGGGCGGTGAGAGCGCCAATTGCGCAACTCGCAGCAATCAGTGCTGCTGTTTTCCCTTCGATCATCTCTACATATTCATCCTCAGTTACTCCGTCAGTCTCTTCGAATTTCAGATCGAGATGCTGGCCGATAGTTAAATCCAGGCATGCCTTATCAAGTTGTTTCTGAATCGAGAGGATGGTCGTTGAGTCATGTCCTTGCTCATGCAATTCATGTGTTAGAAGATGGGCTAATGCGAATAACGCGTCCCCGGTGTTCGTCGCTTGAGCGATCCCCCAACGTTTCCACACCGTCTCACGGCCTCTGCGTGTTTCACTTCTATCTTCGATATCGTCATGTATGAGCGAGAAGTTATGGATCCACTCGATCGCACCGGCGGCTGGGAGCGCGGATTGCCATGAGCCGCCAGCGGCATCACAGCAAAGGAGTGTGAGTAGAGGCCGGAGACGTTTTCCCCGGCTTGCTTCTGATTTAATCCAACCAAGATGGTGGCAAACCATTTGAACGAGGAGAGACGTACTTTTGGATTCCAGGTGTGAGAGCGAGGTTTTCAGTTGTGCCTCGATCTTGGTTTGCATCGCCTCGATGTACGCACCTGGCTCGGTATTCACGTTCTCGACTCCTTCCACAGTTTGTCGGAACGCAGGGCTTGAATCTCATGGGCTCCGGTTGCGAACATACATAAACGAATCTGCGCTACGGTTTGATCGATATGTGCAATTACTGCTTCGGTGGACTTGGTTGCTGCCTTGAGCAACGGTCCGGCCATGCCGCCAAGGTCGGCACCAAGGGCGAGACACTTTGCGACATCAACCCCGCTTCTAAGTCCCCCTGAAGCGATTAACGGAATGGCTGGAAGTGCTCCGCGAACATCTAGGATCGCATCCGCAGTAGGAATTCCCCAGTCGATAAAAGCGGCGGCGACTGCAGCCCTCTCGGGTGACTTTGCACGATGCATCTCGACTTGAGACCACGAAGTTCCGCCAGCCCCGGCAACATCGATCGCGGTGACGCCTGCTTCCACCAATCGCAATGCAACCTCTTTAGAAAGTCCCCAACCAACTTCTTTAACGATGACGGGCACTGGTAACTTCTGACATATCTTGCTGATCTTTTCCAGAAGTCCAGCGTAGCGAGTGTCTCCCTCCGGCTGCAGGGCTTCCTGCAGCGGGTTTAGGTGCAAAATCAGGGCATCTGCCTCTAGCATCTCGACTGCTCGCTCACATTCAGAAATGCCGTACCCGTAATTCAATTGAACTGCACCGAGATTCGCGAAGAGGAGGATGTCGGGGGCATATTGTCGTAGATTCATCCCTGCTGAGAGGGCAGGTTCTTCGATTACGGCGCGTTGGGAGCCTGCTCCCATCGCAATCCCTTTTACCTGCGCAGCCTCGGCCAGGGAAATATTTATTTTATCAGCTTGTTTTGTCCCTCCGGTCATCGAGGAGATCAATAAGGGCGAGTTCAAATGCTTCGCCATGAAAGTCGTTTGTAAATCGATCTCTAAAAGATCAATTTCAGGGAGTGCGTTGTGGATAAAATGGTAACACTCAAGACCCGTTCTCAAACTGGATTGAACTTCCTCATTAAGGTTAATGAGGATGTGATCTGATTTTCTGCTGGAGGTGGGCGTAACTTTACTCATAGACAGGTGTTCCATGCAGTGAGAATGCCATCATAGCAAGTGTAAGAGGCACATGTCAACTTGCAACAAGATCAGTGCTTCGATTACAATGCAACTTGCCACAAAGACACAAAAGGAGGCGAACTATGGCGGAAACAATTGAGGATGTCAGGACTATCATTGTCGAGCTCTTAGGTGTGGATGCTGAAAAGGTCGTACCCGAGGCGAAATTCCGTGAGGATCTCGAAGCCGACTCTCTGGATCTGGTTGAGTTAATTATGGCCTTTGAGGAGAAATTCGGGGGCGAAATCTCCGATGAAGATGCACAGAAGATAACCACCGTTGGGGAAGCAGTCACATATATCGACGAGAAGATGAAGTAGGTCCAGTTCATTTGCTATTGTTGTTTAATCGGGCCGGTAAAACCGGCCCGATCTGATTCCCTGCATATTAGGATTACGGTTTTTTCGATTTTGGCTTCGATTGTTTTGTTTTCTTTCCCTTCGCTGGACCGGTTTTCGAGTGCCTAGTAAGCAAGCGGTTTATCTCTTTCTCCTCATCGATTTGAGAGGAAAGGTAGTCATCGATAAAGCCGGATCTGCGCAACCGCAGTGCCATCTTGGCGATTTTCTCCACATCATCTAGTTCAGCTTTTTCCCGTCCGTCTGCCACTGCGTGAGCTCGAGCCGCTTCAAAGAGTGTAATCTCGGCTCGAAGCGAATGGATTCCCATGCCATCGATTAAATGAAGCCCGAAGTTTTGCGCCTCTTTTGTGAGTTCAACATTAGGAAGAGCGGCCCTTGCAGATTGCAGTTCCTCGCGGACCTGGATGATGACCTCTTCGTATTCAGCGATCACCTGACGGGGATTGCTGCGATGAGCGATGGATCGGCGATACGCCTCTAAACGCTGTTCGGGATCATCTAAACCGCGTACAACCAGGCGTAAGCCGAAACGATCGAGGATCTGCGGACGTAAACGACCTTCTTCTGGATTCATCGACCCGATCAAGACAAACCGGGCGCGATAGGTGGCACTGAGTGTTCCGCGATAGAGTGTGTAAATTCCCTGCGCAGAAGCGTCGAGGACGGCGTTAACAAGGTCGTCATCAAGCAAATTTACTTCGTCAACATATAGGATATTTTTATCCGCTCGAGCGAGAATTCCGCGGTTTAGACGCAGCCGTTTTTGAACAGCTGCGCGTTCATCGATTCCGCCTACAACATCCTCGAGTCGTGCGTTTAGAGGGAGCTCAATTAGCCGAACGCGATCCATATAAGTGAGTGGATCGCCCTCGGCGTAGCGTCGAGCGCAATCCGCGCATACCTCGTCCATACCGCCCGAAGTGACATCTTCAGGAAGGCAACCGTATGGGCAACGACTCCTGGAGACCTCAGGGAGTAAGTCTGACAGGCTCCTGACCGCGGTTGTCTTCCCAGTCCCACGAGGGCCGACAAGCAACACGCCACCAATATTGGGATTAATTAGCGCCAACAGCAACGCTAATTTCATCTCTTGTTGGGCAACAATTGCCAGGAAGGGGAAGGGAAGGTGTTCCGCCAGACCCATATCTTCTGGCGGTGGAGTTTCAAGGAATCGTTTCGCGCCTGCTTGAGCCAGAAGGTCGGTGAGGGTTTCAATCTTCCTTGTCAAAACTGCTGCTCCTCGGAGCTTTTCCGTTGAGAAAGCCGATATGTCTGCCGTTTCTCACCCTCAGACATTCGCTTTTTTTCAGTGTCGGATTCGGCGATAAGCTTGGGGACCGGAGTAGGATGCCCCTGCTCGTCCAGGGCGACGTAAACCAAGTAGGCTGTGTTTGTATAGGTTCTCTCTCCAGTAATGGGATTTTCAGCGAGGACCTGAACTCTGGTTTCCATGGATGTATTCCCTACGTAGGTCACCTCCGCATGCAGGATCACCAGGTCACCAATTCGGATTGGTTTATGAAAAGCCATCTGATCAATGGCGATGGTAACGACACGACATTGTGCATGGCGCATGGCTGAGAGCGCACCGGCTTCATCGACGAGCTTCATAATCCAACCGCCGTGCACATCACCGCGAAGATTTGCCTGGATCGGAAGCATCAATTGGCTTAGCGTTACTCGTGAGGATTGAACCGTTTTTGAATCAAGCGGAGATTTCAATGGTCCGGTCAATCCAAATCTTCCTTGAATTCGCCAGTGTCCGTTGTGTGAAGGCGTTCAGGTTCTTCATCGAGGACATCGATGATTTCAAAGGGAAGTTCGGCCATCATCGGGGGTAGGGGGACGGTAGCGGGTGGTCGGACCCGGCCGGGGTGAGGGGGGACTTCACGCCGAAGGAGATCTCCTTCGAGGATGCGCCTTCTAAGAATCCGAGGCTCATCCGATAGCCAGCCAACAAAGACGCCATCCACATCGAATACGTTGCGATCGGGGGACATCCATCCGATCCACTCACCAACAGGATCGAAGATGTAGGGGAATACGAGCAATGCAGACCAGTCCCCCGGAGTTGTATAAATAGGTATGGGTTTCTTCCTGGCTTCAGTCGACATCAAATTCTCCAGCTTTGTATGTGCAATCTTCATACCAATACCATATGGATGACGAAGATAGAAGGTGCGATCGTGCGTAACCTTAAAATCTCGTGGATAGGGAACTATCTTCACTACTGATTATACACACCTGGAAAAATCTCTTCAACGTTGTGGACGTAAAAGGTTTACTCAGCGTCGGAGTATGTCCAGATGCGGTTAATAAAGAAGTTCCAAAAAAGAACGACAATCACGGCCAGGGCTAAAGCGAGATTGCGGCCAAGAACTGTCGCATTGAGGTATCCGAGAGAAGCAATTCTCTCCGGTAGGAACGATTGGGAAAGTTGGATGAGGTTCTCTGAAAGACGGATCATGGGTGCTTCTGAGAAGGCAAAGATGGGAGTTCGGATGAAGAGGCCGACCAGGTTGACTAAGGTGAATTGGATGACCTGTTGGCTGACCGGTTTTGATCTCGAATCGGGATAAGTCCAGAAACGATTCCAGAGAAAGTTGCTGGTGACGGCAGCCGAGAAAGAAATTACGCTGGCCACGATACTGCCGACCCAGAGCACATTGGCAAGCAGGTTAAAGATTCCAAAATCTACAACCGCACCGATGATGCCGACGACGGAGAATTTGAGAAAACGGGTGATTTCACGCCGTGTGCGTGGTGAGACCCCCCTCATAGACGTTTCTCGAAATCCTCGATTGTGAGCTTAAGGCCCGTCTCAAGATCGACCTTAGGTTCCCAGTTCAAAATTGTCTTGGCACGGGTGATATCAGGTTGGCGTTGTTGAGGATCGGAGGGAGCGCGCCCATCAGGAACTTTCCGAATGCCGGCTTTGTTGCCGACGATGCGATTGATTTCTTCAGCAAGTACGAGAATCGACATCTCCTGCGGATTTCCCAGATTGACAGGGAAATTCTCTTCCGATTGCAGTAGAAGGTAAAGGCCTTCAACAAGATCGTCGATGTAGCAGAAGCTGCGCGTCTGTGAGCCATCACCGTAGATGGTGAGCGGTTTTCCCTTGAGGGCCTGAACGATGAAATTAGGAATTGCTCGTCCGTCATCCAAGCGCATCCTGGGTCCAAAGGTGTTGAAGATGCGAGCGATGTGCGTATCGAGATCATGGTATCGGTGGTAAGCCATCGTGATCGATTCTGCAAAGCGCTTTGCTTCGTCGTAAACCGATCGTGGTCCGACGATATCTACGTGCCCATAATAGCTCTCCTTCTGCGGGTGCTCCTGGGGGTCTCCGTATATCTCTGATGTGGAAGCGAGCAGGAAGGTGGCACCATGAACACGGGCGACGCCAAGCGCGTTATGCGTTCCCAGGGACCCGACTTTGAGAGTCTGAATTGGCAATTGCGGATAGCCATAAGGAGAAGTGGGGTTCGGACTCGCAGGAGAAGCCAGGTGCATAACGGCATCGACTTTTCCTGGAACGAAGATGAAGTTAGATACATCGTATTTAACAAATGCGAAATCATCTCGCCCAGCGAGATGGCTGATATTGTCGATGTCCCCTGTAACGAGGTTGTCAACAACGACAACTTCATGACTCTCCTTCAAAAGAAGGTCGCAGAGGTGAGATCCGACGAAGCCTGCACCCCCGGTAATTAGAATTCTCAAAGTCGCCTCCTTGCATGATTTAGAGTAGACATATGTATCGGTTCAGAATCTTGAGCCACTAGGGAGCCCAATCCATGATCTGCGTTTGACCATCAGCGGTCAGCTGCTGGCCAATTCCAGTGTCGACATCAACAATCCAGAGATCTCCTCGATAGATTACAGCAATTCGATCCCCGCCGGGTGACCAAATTGGACCGGGAAGAGATGGTTCCAGTCCTGGATCGCCGGACGGTGGGAACAAGTAGCGTAAATTGCTGCCATCGCGATCCATAACCGCTACACGGTAGGTGCTCTCCTGACTCTCTAGCGGCGTGATGGCCTGCAGGAAAGCTACGCGGTACGAGATCTCGGCGGTCTGTGAACTTAGAATCTCAGAAACCGTTGGGTATGCAAACATCCCGGTTCGCTCCGCAAGTGTAAGCTTCAGATTGCTCCCCATTGTGCGAGCTTCGATATCAAAAACGGGAGATGCCTGGGGGCTCTCGAGGCCAATAGGCTCATCATGAGCTACAAAGAATATCGTCTGATTGTCCCGTCCCCAAACGAGTCCGGGAACCCAAGCCCAATCCCCAAGAGTTTGAAAAGGGATGATCTCTTGCAGTGTGATGAGCTCGTTTTTGTCGAGGTCTACAAGGCCATAACTGTCTGCGCGAACATATGCCAGGTGGTCGCTGTCGTATCCCCAGACATAGTTCGTTCCCCACCAGCCGTACTGACCTCCGGCGTTGGCTTCAATAATTGTGCGGGGTCGGAGGGCACGACCTGCGCCTGAAAAGGTGATCGTCATCAAGTCATTATTAGCTTGCCAGCCGGGCGAGGCAATGCTGGATTCGGATGTTGAATAGGTAATCGTAAAAGAAGGTTTCTGAGGAATCCAGTCTGCGAAATGAATTATATTTCGGACGCCTAGATCGATCATTTCAAACTCAGAGTCAACCATTGATGCGACCCAGAGTCCGTTAATCGTATCCTCCTCCTCGGGGGTTTCGCGGGTAAAGAGCACCCATTGACCATCGGGGGAGATCTTGAGGATACGTCCATCCAGATCGCCGGAAACGACAAGCGGGCGCCGGCTGCCACTGCTGCCTTCGATGACCCATAGATTCCCGCTTGTGATGTACACCAGGCTGCCATCAATCGTGACCGGTGAATGTGTGCTTTGAGTGCCGATCATGATAATCTCAGGTAGGGGTTCGGCAATAACGACATTCTTGACCGGGGCTCTGGAGATTTCGATATCTGCCTCGATTAATATCCGATATGTGATTTCTTGTAAGCCGTTCTGGCCTGGTTGTAAAAGGCGTGTCTCACCCTCCGGCAAGGCTTCATTGCGGACAGTTTGACGATCGAAGGGTATGATTATTTCCTCGATCTCGAAACTCTCAAGCACTCGTATGATCTCGATCTCAGCGCCTTCGGATAAGACGGTATACCCTGGAGGGTTTACTCGATCCAAGGAGCCCAGCATCACACCAGCGGAGTCAAGTGCTTGCTGAACACTGGCGCCAGAAGGCACTTCAACCGGTTCAATCGAATCATCCACGTGTATGAGAACGTGAATCATTCCTGCGGTTGCCTGCGGTCGAGCGCAAGAACTCAGGAGCAAGATGAGTGACGTGATGAGAATGAAGAATTGACTACGCAGTGTTTGGCTCATTGTCGTTGAAAAAGGCGGCTGGTATAATCGTCTTCCGCCAGCCTAACGGAGTTCACCAACGATCGCAAGTTGTCCATCGTTGATCACGAGAGATGAAATACGTATCCCGGTAGCGAACGAGCCTAAGGATCCAGTGAAAGCCTCTGTAAGAATAGCGGAAACCGTGTTTTTGACCGCTTCCGGAGCGGGAATAGGACCAACGGAAGCTGTAGTAAGTTCAAATGAGATTCTACCCTCTTGATCGAGTATTGGCGATATTGAGAGGTGGATGTTCGCCCGGATAATCCCTTGGATAACGTACCCGTAGACTTGGATGGCGTTCTGTCTTAGAAAAACCTGCGGTTCATGTAGGAGAGAATCTTTTGCGGCAAGCCTCATGGCGACAAAGGTATTGAGTTGGCTTTCATCGAGAACGAGCATGACCTCGCCCGAGTCGAGCGCGCTCTCTAAAGCAGATTGCCACAAATTCGTAACATCATCAGTAGACTGATCGTCGGCAGTGATGAGTGGATAAGGTGGTTCTGGCCCCCCTACATCTATTTGGCAGGCGAGAGTAGCCAGAAACAGGCTGGCCAGAATGGAAGCAAGCGCGAATGTGCGATAGGTAAGTTTTTGTGAGTGATTCAAATCATTCATCCTCGGATGCGGAAATCGCGGCCGATTATAGCACGCTGGAGACAGAAGAGAACCCAAAGGGTTCTGCCCTCGACCTTAATGCGAGGATCGAGGCGCTGCTTTTTGTATCCCCAGAGTTGATCTCGCTCCCTCAGATCGCGAACGCATTAAATTCTTCAGTACGTGAGGTTGAAAAGTCGCTGGAAGAACTCGATAGGCTATTCGTCAATCGGGGAATTCGCCTTCAACGCGTATCCCGAAGCGTTCAGCTTATCACCGCTCCGGAAATATCAGCAGATGTCCAACGATTTCTTGACTTGGAAGAAACCTCACGGTTGAGTCGCGCTGCATTAGAAGTCCTGGCGATCGTCGCTTATCAGGAACCTGTCACCCGACCGCAAATCGATGCTGTACGAGGGGTTAACTCCGACAGCGTAATGAGGACGCTTCTGAGGCATGGGTTAGTTGACGAGGTTGGAAGGACAGATGGTCCGGGGCGGCCGTTTATGTATGCTACAACCTCTGATTTTCTCAACCATTTCGGTTTAACCTCCATAGAAGAACTCCCTCCACTTAATCTCGAAAGTGAGATGGGCGAGTTGGGTGCGAATGGGGCATCCCTTGCTGACACTGAGGATGCCGCAGGTGGGTGATGGCATTCGTCTACAAAAGGTTATTGCCCAAGCGGGCGTGGCCTCCCGTAGAAAGTCTGATGAGTTAATCAGGGATGGCCGGGTGACCGTGAATGGCAGCAAAGCTACGCTCGGGATGAGGGTTAACCCTGGTGAAGTTGAGATTCGAGTTGATGGCGATATCATCCAGCTGCAAACAGGATTTTTGTATATCTTGCTAAATAAACCGCGCGGCGTTCTTTCTAGTCTTCGATCACAAGGCGGAAGAGCAACTGTGAGCGATTTAATTCAGATAGACCGGCGCATATTCCCAGTCGGCCGGCTCGATCTCGAGAGCGAGGGATTGATTTTGATGACCGATGACGGAGAGCTCACGAATCGGTTAACACATCCCCGCTATCATCATGAGAAGGAATATCGGGTCCTCCTAGATAGGAAAGCAGACCAGAAGCAAATAAATTCCTGGAGACGGGGAGTTGTGTTGGAGGACGGTTTTCGAACGCGTACAGCAGAGGTGTGGGTTGAGCATACGAAGGAGCCCTGGGTGCATGTGATCCTCACAGAAGGTCACAAACGGCAGATTCGCGAGACTGCAAAAAGCCTTGGTTTGAGAGTTAAGAGATTAGTAAGAATCCGATTTGCAGATCTGGAAATTGGCAATCTCAAACCGGGAGAGTGGAGGGAATTGAAGGGGGAAGAAGTCAAGCGGCTGTACCGACTCGTCAATTCCTGAAGCAGAACTAAGTGCATCGAGTAATGATCCTAAGTGTCGAAGAATTATCGTTTATCGCCCATTTCCGGCGAGGGAGAATCTATGACGGAAGAAGCGATCTCATCAAACGAAAAGCAGAGCTGGCTGGATCATACCCTCAAGAGAAATCTGAGGATTGATCTCGAAGTTGCTCTGTATATCCTCCTGCTCTGCGTGGCAGTATTTTCGCGATTTTATGATCTCGACACACGGGTAATGAGCCATGACGAGAGCCTGCATACCCAGTTCTCATGGTATCTGGCAGAGGGGCGTGGATTTTCTCATGATCCTCTTATGCACGGCACTTTTCAAATGCACGCTGTCGCCCTCTCCTATTTTCTTTTCGGCGCTTCCGACACTGCGGCACGAATTCCTGCCGCGTTATTCGGTGTGATTGCGGTCGGATTAGTCCTATTGTTCCGTAAGTGGCTCGGGCGCTGGGGGACACTCGCGGCTACGGCGATGATGGTATTTTCTCCCTATATGCTCTACTACGATCGCTACGTCCGCAACGAAGCTTTCGTTGTTCCAATGGCACTGTTGATGTTTTACGCGGTTTTTCGCTACTTTGAAAAACGTGAAGCGAAATGGCTTTACTTACTAGCCGCCTCACTTGCACTGCACTTCACAACGAAAGAAACATCGTTTATTTACACTGCACAACTCCTGGTGTTTCTAGGGGGGTTCTTTGCCATGCGTATGCTTCGCATGCCGTGGAAGCAGGGCTCCCTAAAGATAGGATTTGTTGCCGGTCTTATCATCGCCGCGCTGGGGGGGATCTTGGTAATGGGTACCTTGTTCGGTGGGAGCGCTTCAACAGGAGAAATCACAAACGCACTCGAACCGACGATCGAAGGAGCCGCCTCAATAAGTGCAGGTGCTGTGACCAGCTCACCCCTCGTTGCGGTTGGTAGTGTATTGGCTGTTTTAGGTTTGATCTTGATGGTAGTTACCTTGGTCCTGGCGTTTGGTAAACGTTTGCGCACAGAATTTCCTGAACTCGATCTGCTGGTCATCGTAGGCACGATGACACTTCCCCAATTGGCTGCGCTTCCGGCGAATCTCCTGGGGTGGGACCCCTTAGACTATACGAGTTCATCCCCCATAAACCAGACAATGGTAGTTGTGGTCGCCCTGTTTCTGATTAGTGCAGCTATCGGCGCGCTGTGGGATTGGCGGAGGTGGCTGGTCGCTGCTGGTGTTTTCTTCGGCATTTTCATCGTCTTCTACACCACACTTTTTACGAACGACGACGGGCTCGCTTCAGGGCTCGTGGGATCTTTAGGGTACTGGCTTGAACAGCACGGCGTCGAACGTGGTGGACAGCCCTGGTATTACTATCTTTTCCTTCAGATCCCAATCTATGAATATCTTCCGGCCATTGGCTCGATCATGGCTTTCATATATTGGATCCGTTTACGACCCGATGATCAGGATCCAGATCTAGTAGGCAGCTCTGGGGGTTCCTTCCCGGTTATTGGCTTCCTCGGATTTATGACGATCACATCGCTCATCGGCTACTCCTTTGCCGGTGAAAAGATGCCTTGGCTGACTGTTCACATAGCCCTACCAATGATCCTCTTTGGAGGGTGGGGGATAGGCCAGTTCTTGGAAAGGATCAACTGGCAGAACTTAAGGAATCAGCGTACTTGGCTGCTCTTGCTGCTTATCTTCTTAATGCTGCTTGCTTTATTGAGCGCGATGGGAGCGGTATTAGGGGAGAATCCACCATTTCAGGGGAGTCAGCTCGATCAGCTGCGCGCAACAAGTGGTTTCATCGCTGCAGTTGTGTTCGCAATTGGCGCTGCTATTGCAATTCGCCAATTGTCGGTGGGTATCTCCTTGCGGGTTATTGCCAGCGTAGGGGGCGTATTCCTCTTGGGTATCCTCTTAATTCTCACAATCAGAACTGGATTCCGGGCAGCATTCGTTAACTACGATGATGCAACCGAATATCTGGTCTATGCCCATTCAGCAACCGGCGTTAAGACGGCTATGGATCAAATTGAGGATCTATCCTTCCGCACGACGGATGGATTGGGGATACAAGTGGCCTTTGACGATGATGTCTCTTGGCCTTTGAATTGGTATCTGCGGGATTATTCCAACCAGTATTTCTACGGAGCTAATCCAACCAGAGAATTGTTAAACTATCCGGTTGTTCTTGTCGGAGACAATAACTGGCATCTTGTTGAACCCCTTCTAGCAGACCGCTTCAATAGTTTTGAGTACATCCGCATGTGGTGGCCAAATCAGGATTATTGGAATCTTAAATGGTCTGCGATAGAAGCGGAGAGAAGCCGTGACCAAATGCCTGACAGTGCGCCCTTGCCCCCGATGGGAACCGCGGAATATCTCTCACGTGTTTGGGGGCATATCAAGCCATTCTTCACCGATAGCGCCCTGAGATCGGCGATTTGGAAGATCTGGCTCAATCGTGATTTTTCGGAGTACGGCACTTGGAAGGATCAGGACATGAGCCTCGCTCGCTGGACTCCTTCAGATCGAATGCGGTTGTATATTCGTAAGGATATCGCCGCGCAGGTTTGGGATTATGGTGTAACCCCGGCATCGTTTTCCCCACCGACAATTGAGGATCCTTACGCTGTCTCCATCTTTGAACTTGGAGCAGATTTGATCATCGGTGGCGAGGGGTTGGCTCCTGGAGAAATGTTCCATCCTCGCGATATTGCGATAGGACCAGATGGAACGCTTTATGTGGCGGATACGCTAAACCACCGCATCCAGCGATTTAAGTCTGATGGAGAGGTCCTGACAACTTGGGGTGGTTTCGGCGATTCCCAAGCGGGAGGGGCGGAAGAAGGGACATTTAACGAACCGTGGGGCCTTGGCGTCGCCCCGAATGGGAATATTTACGTTGCCGACACCTGGAATCATCGAATTCAGTGGTTCTCGCCTGACGGTGCCTTCTTAGGGGCGTTTGGACAGGAGGGGCTGGGGGATGATCCTTACTCGTTCTGGGGGCCCCGTGATGTCGCCATTGATAGTCAAGGTAGAGTATTTGTTGTCGATACAGGCAATAAGCGGATCAAGGTATTCGACAGCGAAGGGACCTTCGTCACGCAATTCGGCGGTCCCGGGTATCTTCCGGGATTATTGGACGAACCAGTTGGTATCTCGATTGGAAGCGATGACAGGATATTCATCGCTGATACCTGGAATCAACGCATACAGGTTTTCTCTGAAGTCTCTCCTGAATTTTTCGATGCTGTGCAGGAATGGAGTGTTGATGCCTGGTATGGTCAATCGCTGGATAACAAGCCGTACCTGGATGCTGGCTCCGGAAACACATTGTGCACTACCGACCCAGAGGGTTTCCGGGTGTTATGCTTCACACAAGAGGGTGAGTTCTTGCTTGGATGGGGGGGTGTGTTTGGCCAGGATGAAACCCAGTTCAGTCTGATAAGTGGTATTGCGCTTGGATCTGACGGCAAAGTATGGGTTGTTGACAGTAATAATCACCGGGTAATGCGATTTATCCCCGCGTTTCCTTAATAATTGAAGGCCTGACCGGCAGAAACCTTCATGGTATGAAAAGATTATCTGAGTAAGGAGAGCGAATGAAACTGCATGAATATCAATCGAAGCAATTATTTGCCGAGCATGGTATTCCAATTCCCCATGGGCAGATGACGATGAACGCGTCGGAGGCGAAATCGATCGCCGAGGAGCTTGGCGGGAAAGTCGTCGTTAAATCCCAAGTGCTCGTTGGAGGACGAGGGAAAGCGGGCGGCATCCGAGTGGTGAACACGCCTGATAAAGCAGAGGAGGCCGCAACACAGATCCTGGGCATGAAGATAAAAGACCTCCCGGTTCGGAAAATACTTATCGATGAGGCTGTCGACATTAAAACCGAGATCTATCTCGGAATCACGAATGATCGCACCAGACGCTGTCCGGTAATGATTGCTTCGGCTGAAGGTGGAGTCGAGATCGAAGAAGTTGCTAAAACGAATCCAGACAAGATCATACGGGTGTGGATCGACCCGCTGCTTGGGTTGCGGGATTACCAGGCACGGTATCTCGCTTCCTGCACAGAAATGCCCCGTGAGAATTGGCGCGAATTCATGTCGATTACGAAGGGACTCTACCAGACATTTATGCAAACAGACGCAACTTTGGCGGAGATAAACCCTCTCGTAATCACGGGCGACAAGGGATTAATGGCTTTAGATGGGAAGATGGTGCTCGATGATAATGGTCTCTTCCGGCATCCTGAACTCGCCGAAATGCGCGACCTGGACGAAGAGGCCGCGGAGGAGCGAGAGGCGCGAAAATATGGACTTTCCTACGTAAAGCTGGGGGGGGAAATTGGATGCATGGTCAATGGCGCCGGCTTGGCGATGGCAACGATGGATGTGATCAATCTTTATGGCGGTTCGCCTGCTAATTTCCTCGATATTGGGGGTGGTGCATCCGCTGAGAAAGTGGCCGCGGCAATTCAAATCATCATACGTGATCCAAATGTGAAAGCGGTTCTCTTTAACATCTTCGGCGGGATTACACGCGGTGATGAGGTGGCTCGGGGCATCCTGGCAGCGTTGGAGAAAACACCAACAAAACTTCCAATGGTTGTACGCTTGGTTGGAACGAATGCGGAAGAGGGTCGCCATCTGCTTGTAAAGGCAGACATGGAAACTGCTGTCTCGCTCGCAGATGCTGCCAAAAAGGCAGTTGCAGCGGCTCAAGCGGCGGAGGAATCATGAGTATTTTAGTTGATAAGAGTACAAAGCTGCTTGTCCAAGGGATTACCGGGAGAGAGGGTTTGTTCCACACTGCTCGAATGATTGAGCACGGCACGAGTGTCGTCGCTGGCGTTACACCCCTAAAGGGAGGGGAATGGGTGATGGGGGGGAAGGTTCCAGTCTTTGATACGGTGAAGTCGGCGGTTGAAGCTACCGGATCGAATACCAGCGTGATTTTTGTCCCCTCACGCTTTTCGGCGGATGCCATCCTGGAGGCTGCCGATGGGGGAATTTCTTTGATTGTGTGCATTACAGAAGGTATTCCAGTCCAGGATATGATGAAAGTAAGGCGATACCTTGATCAATTGGGCGTTCGCTTGGTCGGGCCGAATTGCCCGGGACTGCTTTCGCCAGGCACAGCGAAGGTCGGGATTATCCCTGGAGATATAGCTATAGCCGGGAATATTGGCGTCGTTTCCAAATCGGGAACTCTAACCTATGAAGTCCTGCATGCTCTAAAGCAGAACGAGATGGGAGTCTCAACTTGTGTTGGCATCGGCGGGGATCCAATCAACGGTACATCGTTTGTCGATACTTTGGAGTTGTTTGAGGCAGATCCTCACACAGAGAAGGTTGTTTTGATAGGGGAGATCGGCGGGAAAGATGAGGAGCTTGCTGCTGAATACATCCGCGACCATATGACGAAACAGGTTGTTGCCTTTATCGCCGGCAAGACCGCTCCGCCTGGAAAGCGAATGGGCCACGCAGGTGCAATTGTTGAGGGTGGAGAGGGAACCGCGGAAGATAAGATTAAGGCTTTGGCCGCTGCCGGGGTAACGACCGCGGACCAACCAGAAGAGATACCAGATTTACTTCAGTGAAAGATGGAGATTTTATAAAAAGGGGGATTTGAATGGGAGAAAATAGCCCGTGATTCTTAATTTTATGAATTCGTGGGTGAACAAACAATATTATCGATAGAAAATCGGGCGGAGGAAACACAGCGGATGGTTTCAAAACGTGAGCGGCTAGAGGCGGCGATAGCAAAAGACATGGCTGATCGTCCTCCGTTTGCTTTATGGCGGCATTTTCCAGTTGACGATCAAACACCTGATGGATTGGCTGAGTCCACTTCCCTTTATCAGGCGCGGTTTGACTATGATTTTGTAAAAGTCACTCCCGCTTCATCTTTCTGCTTGCTTGACTGGGGCATCGAGGATGAGTGGAATGGGAATCCTGAGGGGACCAGGGATTACACACGACGCGCAATCAAGGAGCCATCGGATTGGCGGAAGCTTGCGGTGCTTGACGCGGAGCAGGGGTGTCTCGGCGAGCAGTTGAAGTGTCTTGCGCTATTGCGCGAGAGACTCGGAAAAACTCAACCGATCATTCAAACGGTCTTTAGCCCTCTCTCACAAGCGAAAAACCTTGCCGGTCGGCAGGTATTGTTTGAACATCTCCACCGGGAGCCGGGAGAAGTGATCGCCGGGTTGGAGATCATCACACAATCCACAGTCAATTTTATTGAGGCTATGAAAGATCGCGGAGTGGATGGGATTTTTTACGCCATACAGTTTGGCTCCTATCGGATATTCGATTCTGGGAATTATCGAAAGTTTGCTGATGTCTATAACCATCGGATTTTCGAAGCAGCGGAAATGTTTTGGCTTAATGTGCTCCATTTACATGGCGAAGCGATCATGTTCGATCTTGCGGAACAGTACCCCGTACAGATCGTAAATTGGCATGATCGCGAGGTTCCGCCGAGTTTAGAGGAGGGTGCGTCACGCATTTCTGGTGCAGTTTGCGGCGGCATTCGACGCACGACGATGGTTTGTGGCGACCCGACTCAGGTCCAGGAGGAGGCTGAACAAGCTCTCAAGTCTCTCAATGGTCGGGGAGTCGTTCTTGGCACCGGCTGCGTCGTCCCCGTACACGCACCGCGAATGAATATTGAAGCCGCTCGTACCGCAGTGAATTGCGTATAGCCATCCAACTGAAAGAATAATGCTCATGTTGAGACGATAATGGCAGGTATTAGGGTGATCGCTGGTAAAGCGAAAGGGCGAAAGCTGCAAATGGTCCCAGGTCAAGATGTACGACCTATCGGAGATCGTGTAAAAGAGTCACTATTCAATATCATTGGCGGTGATATCCGCGAGGCGAGGTTCTTAGATTTATTCGCTGGTACGGGAAGCGTTGGGATTGAAGCGCTAAGCAGAGGCGCAGCTCGGGTTCTTTTTATCGATGAGAACAGAAGGGCGATTGAAACAATCCGAAAAAATCTCGAACACACGAAACTGCAGGATGAGGCGGATGTGGAGCAGCGTGACGCTTTCCAATTACTTAAGTACAAGCCTAAGATAGATCCTTTTGATTATATCTACGTTGCACCACCGCAATACAAAGGGATGTGGCTTAAAGGGGTTCAAGCGATAGACGACAAGGTGGCATGGTTGAATCCAGATGCATGGGTCATCGCACAAATTGATCCCGATGAATACGAAGAAATGAACCTAAGTAATTTAATTGAATTTGACCAACGGCGGTACGGTAAGACTTTACTTGTTTTTTATGATTGGCCCAGTGTGTAAAATTTAGAGAGGGTGTTCATGATTGAACTAAGGGCGGTCTTGATGATCGCCCTTTATCGTTCTGCAAGGAACAGTTCCCCATTTACAGGTTTTCCGAGCAGACGGTCACCGTCCAAAATTTTCCGCAGGAAATGATACATCGCGAAGAGTTCTAACGCGAAGGGCGGGAAGCCCAGCATGCCAAGGAGAGGCATTTTCCCATAGTGCCATCCGAAGATTCGGAGTGGCTCAGGAACTAGATAGAGCCAATGCCCACCCCCAGATTGGAGCGCCTGAAAGTTCCACGCCTCCCAGAGGAAGCCGCATACTAGCCCTCCTGCGAGCAAAGATAGGATTGGCCAATAAGTCCGTTCTCGCAGCATTCTTCGAAACGATGGTGCTCCCATCCGATCGTTGATCGGATCAATCAACAGGATAAATCCGATCCAGACGGATCCGAACAGATAGGAAGCGATCGGTGTGGGAAGCAATAATGGGATCACAACCATGAGAAGTCCGCACAAAAACCAGAGCCAGCCGGCGCCAATGAATACTTCATCACTCCTGATTTGGCGATTGTGCAGAAATCGTGTGGAGATGAATGTTGATATGATCTCCGAGGTGATGAATACGCCGGGCATGATAGTGGCGAAGGACCAAAAATAAGCGAAATCACGAACAATGGGATTGTCTGGAACACCATAGTAAGCCCAGTTCTGAATGTGAAAATTGAGAGCTTCAAAGAGCAGCCAAACACCAACGGAAAGAAGCAGGACGAGGGGGAACTCCCTTCGCCGGGTCATCATCCAGGAACTTCCTTTGCGGTGATAGAGAAATGCATCTGCGGCCAAGATGTAGCCCGTCCACATAATCGGTGTTAGCCAGACGGCTGCGAAATAGACGTCCAGGGCAAGTAGAATTTCGCCGACGCCCATGATGGCGAAGCCGAAGATGCCATATAGCGGGAATTTAAGTGTATCTGCGGTTTTCACGGGTTAAAGTGGATATTTGGACTCCCATCTTCATCGAACGTGGTCACGGCGCAAAAGGGTTGTTTATTATTAAAACTCTTGATAGCCCGATGCAGGAGCGCAGGTAAATCCTTGACTAATGTCTGTTTCTCAAAGTCGTTCATGTCGATCCATTCTGGCGTTCCTTCGCAGGAACTGTGGGTCTCCGAAGTTTCGGTTACGCCAACAAAGATGTACAAACCGACACCTGGGGAGGTCCCAACATCTACAGTAACTACTCCAGAAAGATAAAGAGAAGAAGGGGATAGGATCAACCCCGTCTCCTCTTTGATCTCGCGTAGAGCCGCGCTCCGCGGATCTTCACCCCGCTCAATATGACCCCCAACGCCATTATAAAGGCCAGACCAGGGACCGCGATCCTTGGCAATCCGGATGAGAAGGACCTGCTCCTGGCGCAGCAGGAAGGATAAGCAGCGGGGTAAAACCGAATATCTGCCTGCTTGAACTTGCTGGCCCGGGAGCGACATCAGGGACTCTTTTTCGCTTTAGTCATCCAGGTCGCTTACATCTCCTACACCGCCGCTTTCGGCGAGGTAAGACTCAATATCAGGTTGGATTGGAACTACCTTGGTAAATCTCTGGACCATCTCGCGCGTCCCACTGGTATTCAGGCGTTCAAAGAGGAGCTTGAACTGCGCCTCCCATTTCTTCTCGATCGTGCGGATTGTGCTTTCGGGTAGGTCCCAGAACGCTTTCTTGAAAGGGCCAATGGCTCGCTTGCGCGTCTTGTAATAGAACTGATCGTCGGTTTGACCTTCCTTGCGTTCGTTACTGTGATTTTCGCGGAGGTAGGCGAAGATCTCCTCGAGAAGATCAGTGGGGAGTTCATCATAGAAGATGTTTTGGAAGCCTGTAGCCAGATGGACTTCAAGCGCGTTCGCCTCGGCGAAGCGGCTGAAGGCTTCATCTGGTAAAGTGGACGCACCGTGCTGGACCGCGCCGCCCATCCCATATTCCTTGGAGATGGCTGATAGGTGTTTCAATGTATCGAAATCCAAACTAACTTCTGCGATGGACCCATCAGGTAAGACAACACCGCCATGGGAGGTGCCGGTCTGGATGCTGATCTTGGAGAGTCCTGGAGCGGCTGGGAGTCTTGCTTCCAGCTCTTTGTTGAAACCCTCCATGAAAGCTCTCAGTTCGGGTTCTGTGCTATTCACTCCGCCGACCTCGCCGATCTCACCACCCAGAGATATCGTCACGCCTTCCGGGTCTAATTTGCGAATACCAGCTGCGAGTTCTGCGCAGCGGGAATAGTTGATTTCTTGCTGCTCTGGAATCGTTACTTTACTCAGATCTACAAGAGTCGAGGTATCGATGTCGATGTTGAAGAAACCGGCCGCTATCGAATCCCGCGATAGTGCAAGAATTGCATCGATCTCTGAGTTCGGGTCTTTAGCATACTTGCTTGCGCTCACTTGAAAGTGATCTCCCTGGATAAAAACCGGACCCTCATAACCTTCGGCGATCGCCGCGGCGAGGATGTTGGCTGTATACTCCTCCGGCCGCTGGTCAGTGTAGCCCATCTCTGAGCGCGCGATTTCAAAGATCAGCGCGCATGAGTCTGTCGCTACAGCGGATTTAAAGACGGTTCTTGCAGCATTGAAGGGCAGGGCGCGCAGGTTGATCGCCGGGACGGTGAAATCATCAGGAGTCTTGCCTTGGCCGCGTGCCAGATAGAAGTCATGAATAGATGCAGGGATTGCACCCATCTCGAGGGCACATGCCCGAATGAGCCACTGAGCAAGCGCCTTCTCACGCGGATTACCTATCGCTGCCGTTCGAACAATTTTATCGATATTGTCTGCAACAACTTTGGAATCGCGTACTGATACAACGGGACCCTTGCCAATACGAATAGAATCACCTAGCGGTTTTGCGACTCGCAGCAATTCATCAATCAAAGCCATCGAATTCCCTTCCTTTCAATTTGATGCAAGGTTACTATGTGTGAATTATACTTGTTTCACATCATTGCGGAGGCATTATTGTCAGCATTTCGTCAGTCAGCTGTTTGTGATAAGTGTGGCAATGAATATACAATTTACCCAGATTGATGTATCTTTAGAACATATGGAGTGAGGAGAATATTATGAACGATCCCCTTGATAAAATCACCGCGGGTGATAATCTTTTTGGTAAGGTTAAGAACTTCCTGGCCGGTTTTGTTGGCTATGTTGACCGAGATAATCGGAGGGAAGCGGATAAATTGCTGCGACTGACCGTGGCTCAGCGTTTAGAAGAACAATGGGAGCGAATAGCAGAACTTCAGCGACGGTTGATCAAAGAAAAACAACTCGAACAAGTCGATGACTTAGAAGAAGCGGCGATCAAGCTGCGTGCTTTTGTGAATCGGATTAGGACCGCATCCTATGGTTATTCAGGGCTTTTTGATGCCGTCCAGATAAACAGCAATGAACTAGAGCTAATCTATGAATATGATGTTGCTCTGCTTGAGGGAGTCGACCAGATCTCCAATGCTGTCGACAACCTCAGCGCTTCAATCGGGACAGATGGCTTCCCGGCTGCCGTCAGGCACCTGGTCACTCTCAGCGATGAGATGGTCGTTGCCTTTGACCGCAGAGAAGAAGTAATTTTAGCTACCGTCGAATCAACTGGAAGTGAGGAGTAAAGAAGATGGCTCGAATATTTGATGTTATCGAACACCCAAGCGAAATGGAAGGTGAGATCGTCCATCGTTTCCCGGAAGATACTGCCGGGGATTTTCGTATCGGCAGTCAGGTCATTGTACGCGAATCTCAAATGGCGGTTTTTTACCGAGACGGGAAGGCGCTCGACAATTTCGGTCCCGGTCGTCATACGATAGCGACTGCGAACATTCCCTTGCTGATTGACCTTATCGGTAAGGCTTTTAACGATCGTTCGCCATTCACGGCTGAGGTCTATTTCGTGTCCACACGTGAATTCGCGGATGAGAAATGGGGAACGCCCCAGCCAATTCTGGTGCGCAATCCCGGTATGGGGCTCGGTGTAGCTCTGCTGCAGGGGTTTGGAACATACAGTTATAAAGTTGCAGATCCTCAGCAGTTTGTAGCTCAAATCGTTGGTGTAACTGGTATCTACTCCACCAAAGATATCGAAGCACGACTGCGGGCAATGCTGCTCTCCAAGCTTCAAGATCTCCTTGGTGAGACGGCGTCAGAGACGAGCGTTCCTGAACTCATCGGCTTGGTCGAGGAACTCGGTATTGGTGTAAAAGCTAAAACATTAGACGACTTTAAGGCTATCGGATTGTCTTTGCTGTCCTTCTATATTGAGAGCTTGAAGCCGTCTGAAAGATCCGCGGAAGAATTGCGGGCAATGGGTATGCTCGACATGGAAACCTACACACAGCTTCAAGCTGCAGATGCGATGCGCGACGCTGCGCAAAATCCGTCCGGTGGTGCAGGTCTCACGGCTGGAATCGGTGCGGGGATGGGTATCGGCAGCGCGATTACAGATAGTCTGAAGAAACCTAGCAGTGGATCGGGTGCTGATGTGCCCGCCGGAGCTTCCGGACCACCGCCAGTAATGACTCCTTCCGAAGCCGCCGCGTATTTGAAGGTGGCTGAGGAGGACGTGATCGCCGCGGTTGAAGCCGGAGATATTAAAGCAAAGAAGATCGGGAATGCTTACCGGATCTCGAAAGAAGCACTGGACGAGTTTCTAAGCAGCTAGACTCCCGAGAATATCAAAGTATCGTTAGAACAAGGGGCTGCCCTTTTGGACCAGCCCCTTTGTTTTTAATGCAAGGGTGCATCCTGAAACCTCCCGCAGGCTTGAGACCTGCGGGAGGGTAGAGGTGGACCGGGTCTTCGAATTAAAATGATTCTTTCAACATCATTGTTGAGATGTAGCATGCTACTTCTCTTCGCATCCTTCACTTCAGGTTATAAATGTGCGGGAGGTCAGGAGACGCAAGTCTATGATGGTGGCGGACCGACACTTGGCCGGGTCTTGGAAATAATTTGATTCTTTCAACCTATTTGTGGAGACGCCCTGGTCTCTACGGGTTATGAACGCAGATTGACAGTGGGCTGACACACGGGTCGGCCCCCACGAATTATTGATGAAGAAATGGATGTTTACCGTTTCTAGATTTGATAAAGAACCTAATCCGAAGCGTCAGGGGCAATATTGAAGGCACTTGCCAATTGATGAATTTCATCGGCGGATAAAGATTTCCGACGTTCTAATCGCCTAATGGTTGACTTGAGTTTCTTGCGATGAGAAGCCGGGATGGGTGAATCATCCAGGTCGAGGGTTGCATCATCGGCGATAAACACCAGGAGAGGGCTAACGGGTATTTCGGAACAATTGGGAAGCTTCTTGGTTAGCGCTCGCCCCAATGCCTTCGTTTCCCGTGCGGCGATTCGCTCAAGATCTTTAAGTGGTTTTTGGCTCCGACCGAATCTGCGCTTACCAAGTTTGAGAATCCACTGGTCCGATTCGTATCGAACCTCGCCTTTTTCATCTCTAGGTATAAGAGCGAAGACGCCTGCAGGTGTGAACAGAGCGTGATTTGTGCTCAGGTAATAGTGAAACATGACGTAGTTGTCGCCCAGACCCTTGAGTGAATCGTCAAGGACCTCGTCTTTTCTGGGACTGCGACCGAAACGATTGTGTACAGCTGTTCCGAGTTGCGAGAAGAGACCACCCGCTAGCATTAAACCAAAGGCGAGAGAAAGAAGCGTTGGTTGGAGGAAGACGATGATCACCGCGGCGAATGATGCCCCCAACCCGCCAAACATCATTAATCTCCCCAAGAATTTATTCCGCTTGATAAGGCTTTCGTTGCGATATAGCCGCATTTAATGCTCCCAGCGTTTAAGTACGAGACAGGCATTTTGCCCCCCAAGGCCGAAAGAGTTGGAGAGAATTGTATTCACCTGAATCTGCCTGGCCTCGTTCGGCACGTAATCGAGATCTAATTCGGGATCCGGATATTCGTAATTTATCGTTGGGTGGATTGCGCCATTTTCCAGGGTCAATGCACACGCGATCGCTTCGATCGCGCCTGAGGCGCCCATCGCATGTCCGACCATTGATTTCGTTGAGGAGATGGGGATCTGGTATGCATGGTCGCCGAAGAGCTTCTTGATTGCGTTGGTTTCTGTAACGTCGTTTGCCGGAGTGGAAGTTCCGTGGGCGTTGATGTAATCAATTTCCTCAGGATGGACAGCTGCGTTCTGCAATGCTAAGTTCATCGCTCTCAACGCGCCATCTCCGCCGGGATCGGGCGCGGCGATATGAAAGGCATCGCTTGATGAAGCATATCCAGCGACCTCGGCGTAGATGTTTGCCCCGCGGCTTTTAGCGTGCTCGAGCGACTCGAGAATGAGACATGCTGACCCCTCTGAATACACAAAGCCCTCTCGTTTCGCATCGAAAGGTCGCGAGGCGAGTTCAGGCGAGTCGTTAAAGCTCGTAGGGATAGCACGCATGATGGAAAAACCACCGATCATGAAGTCTCTTATCAGCGCATCTGTGGCTCCGGTGATTATGATATCCGCCCATCCGTTTCGGATCGCCTGTGCAGCCTCACCGACAGTTTGTGTTCCAGTGGCACAGGCGGTTGTGATTGTGATGTTCGGTCCATGCGCCCCGAATTGTTTGGCAACATGGAATGCGGGCATATTCGCTAGGGTAGAGGGAAGCACGAATGGGTTAACCCTTGATAACCCCTTCTCTCGAAGCGTATTGACTCCTTCCAGGCCTCGATCCCAACCTCCAATGGCTGTGCCAAAGTAGACGCCCACACGTTCGGTTTGTGCACTTTTTTGGGGAAGAGCCGCGTCATCCATAGCTTTAATCGCAGCAGTCAAGCCAATCTGAGAACATCTCGACATCCGCCGAGCTTCTTTCGCAGGTATGAATTGAGAAGGATCAAAGTCGGGGATTTCACCCGCAATTTGGCAGGGCAGGTCACTGGAATCGAATTGTGTGATTCTCCGTACCCCAGACTTGCCTTGCAGGATGGAATTCCAGAAGGTCTCTTTGTCAGATCCCAGACATGTGACCAACCCTAAACCGGTGATCACAACGGTGTTGTTGGTCTTTAGGTTGTTATTCAAGAGACGCTCTCCTATTTAGCAGCTAATCTTTCTTTTATCGCTGACTGTGTTGCTTCTAACACGTCACCTTCGACCGCCTGACGGGCAACGCGGATGGCATTGACAAGGGCCTTGGTATTCGATCGTCCATGACCGATAAAAACGAGACCATTTACACCTAGAAGCGGGGCTGCACCATATTCCGACGGATCAAGAAGCTTGCGCACATGCGAAAAGGCAGGTTTAGCGAGCAGGCCTCCGATAGAGGAAATGGCGTTAGAACGGATTTGATCACGGATGATGTCAATCAGGAATTTGCTTACAGCCTCACTAGATTTAATAAACACATTCCCGTCGAAACCATCAGAGATTACTACATCTGCATTGCCAGCGAAGATTTCTTTCGGTTCGATGTTGCCGATGAAATTCATGCCAGAGGCGTCCAGGAGCGGGTAGGTGTCCTTGACAAGCATATTGCCTTTCCCTGGCTCTTCGCCGTTTGATAGCAAACCAATTCGTGGGGATTTCTTATCGAACGTTTGAGAGACCCACACCGCTCCCATCACGGCGAATTGAAACAAATACTCCGGTCGGCAATCAGTATTCGCGCCGATGTCGAGCATCACAGCAGAACCATCCTGAACGGGAAAGGTTGCAGCGAGTGCTGGGCGTTTAACACCACGGATCCGGCCAAGCCGGAATAGAGCATTTGCCATTGCTCCGCCGGTGTTGCCTGCGGTGACGAACGCATCGGCTTTTCCTTCTTTGAGGAGGTCCATGCCGACAGCCATCGAGGTTTCAGCCTTTCCGCGGGCAGTTTTGGCTGGTTTGTCCGTCATCTTCAGGACTTCGGGGGCGTGGACGATCTCCACTGCGTTCAGGTCACCGCCAATATCGGCGATGAGAGTCTCTAATTCGGCTTTTGGACCGACGAGCAAGACCGGTTCACCCCAGAGTTTATAGGCTTCGAGCGCGGCATGTACTTCCGGACCAGGGTGTGTGTCGCTTCCCATCGCATCAAGGACTATTCGCATGGCAATTTACTCCTTGCTAACCCTGGAGCAGGGTCAGATCCATCGCTAAGAATTTGAAACATCTTTGTGCATCTAGGGTCGCATCACCTGTGATCGCAGATAAAAAGTTTGACATTCATGGTGTGTGGGCTATAATACCGCGGTTCCAACAAAAAACGCGCTGGTGCTGGAATTGGCAGACAGGCATGGTTGAGGGCCATGTGCCGAAAGGCGTGCGGGTTCAACTCCCGCCCAGCGCACTGACGAAAGGTCGCCATTGGGCGGCCTTCTTACGTTAATTGGACAGGGAACCCCGTTCTCAGCGCCTGCGTTAGTGGGTCCCCCATCATAGACAAATACGAAATAACTAGCCAGGAAAGTGAGGGAGCCATCCAACAAGGTCCGATTCCAAGTCAGAGCTGGGTTGAACGATCTCCTGACCTTTCTTGATTAATGTTCCAGGATCTGCGAGAGAAAGAGCTTCGTTCTCTCTTCCTTCGGGTTTGCGAAAAGGTCATGGGGGGTTGTGTGCTCAACGATGAGCCCCTCATCCATAAAGACTATTTCATCTGCAGCGGCGCGGGTAAAGCCCATCTCATGCGAAACGACCAGCATGGTCATGCCTTCCTTGGCGAGATCGAGCATGACGTCTAGCACCTCTTTAATCATCTCCGGATCGAGCGCGCTCGTGGGTTCATCAAAGAGCATGATCTTGGGGTCCATAGCGAGAGCGCGTGCAATTGCCACGCGCTGCTGCTGACCGCCTGAGAGTTGAGAAGGGTATACATCTGCCTTTTCAGGTATGCCCACCCTTTCTAATTGATTCATGGCAATCTCTGCAGCTTCCGACTTGGATCGTTTGCGCACAACCTTTTGTGCGAGGGTGACGTTTTCCATCGCTGTGAGGTGAGGAAAAAGATTGAAAAGCTGGAAAACCAAGCCGATTTCCGCCCGAACTTTGTTAAGGTGTTTTTGATCCGTTGTAAGCTGTTCGCCGTCTATCCAGACCTCTCCCTCAGTTGGGACTTCCAGGTAATTTACGCATCTAAGCAGAGTCGATTTCCCCGATCCACTGGGGCCGATGATCACAATGACCTTGCCGGGTTCGACCTTCAAGCTGACGCCGTTCAGGGCGTGTACCTGGTCGAAATGTTTATGGAGATTCTTAACCACGATAATGTGTTGCGCGTCAGTCATTTTTACGAAGCCGCCTTTCAATAGCCTGGACAACCAGCGAGAGAACAACTGTAATGGTCAGGTACATAACGGACAGCGTTACGTATGCCTCCCGGAAGCGGAAAGTACTGCCCGCATAAAGGCGAGCGACTTGCGTGATGTCACGGACAGCGAGCACCGATACCAGCGATGAATCCTTCACCATGGCGACGAAATCATTTCCCAAAGCGGGCAGCACATTTCTTACTGCCTGGGGGAGGATTATGAAACGCATCGATTGACCGTAACTCATGCCCAACGAGCGTGCGGCTTCCGTTTGACCTCTGCCGATAGATTGAATTCCAGCGCGGAATATCTCGGCCAGGAATGCACCGTACGTGACAGATAGCGCGACGATGGCGCGTACATTCATGGGGATGGATTGGTTGCTGAATAGAGAGAAAGCAGCCGATGCTCCTATGAACCCCTTTGATCCGAGCCAAACGCCGAAGGAATTGATGCCATCCACGACAATGGGGACGCCAACCAGGGCGATGAAGAAGATAAGGACGAGCATAGGTATGCCCCGGATAAGTTCAACGTAGAGACGTGCGGCATTATGAATAAATACATTGCGTGAAATCCTCCCGAGACCAGCGAGCAGTCCGATTACAAGTGCAATCGCATAGGAAATCAGGGAGGTTTGAATGGTGACCTTAAGACCAATGCGAATGAAATTGAAAGCATCTCGATAATTTTCGGTTGTATAAATCATGTAGCCAGAGAAGATGGCGATAAGGATTAGGGCTGCAAACCACCAGGGGAAATCACGAACGCGAGTTCCTAGATCTACCTTCAGGTCTGCGGGGGGTTGATCCTGTTGGATAATGGGTTCTGTGCTGTGTTCCGCCACGCTTTGCTCCCATGGTATACAACAACCGGTGCGCAGTTTTTGATCTCTGCACACCGGTTGTCAATGCGCCTTAGTTAACTATCAAGGCTCGTAGGGCGTGCGGTGATCTTAAAGATCGTCGTAGGTGATGGTGAAGGATGTTCCGAAGTACTTTGTATTCAGCTCTTCCAAGAATCCATCTTCCATCATCGCCTTGAGTGCTTCGTTTACAGGCTCGACGAGATCACTACCCTTGGGGTAGATGAAGCCGAGCTGGTCACTGGAGAGTGAAGGTCCCACGAGCTTGAGCGCATCGGCGTTCTCGCCCAGGTAACCCTGCCCGGCGACCTCATCAATGATGACGGCGTCGATGTCACCGGCGATTAACGCCTGGACGGCGAAGGGGAACTGTTCGAAAGCAGAGATGCGATCAGCAGGCAGGAACGTTGAGGCAGTCTCGTAGTTCGTTGTGCCGGTCTGAGTGCCCAACTTCAGACTCTCGTCATTGACGATGTCCTCAATGCTCTCGATGCGATCCTCATCGATGCGCACGAGTAAGCGCTGGTCCAGGTTGATGTACCCAATCGAGAAATCGACAATCTCTGCGCGTTCTTCTGTGATCGTGATTCCATCGGCGGCGGCATCGAACTGACCATCAGCGACGGCCTGGATCATGCCTTCCCAGGAAGCCTCGACGTAGACAGGCGTGCAGTTGATGCGGACGCAGATCTCATCCCAGACTTCATAGTCCCAACCCGTGGGTTGTTTCGTGATGGGATCGATGTAGTTGAACGGCAGGTAAGCGTTCTCGACTGCGATTGTAACTTCTCCAACCTCAGGCGCAGCACCTCCACCGCACGCGGTGAGAAGAACAGCAACGATGGTAAGTGTTATTAATAGTCCTAATTTCTTCATCTCTTCCTCCTGATAAACTTTGAAATTTCTGAAGATCTTTGATAGTGAGTTCCGATTGGTATTGCACCTCCTTCAACTTATTAAGAAGAAGACTTGTTGGTTCGTAAACACGTTTTCTTCAAATTAGGGATACCGACACTTATAAAATAGCCGGAGTTTCGCAAATATGCAAGAACTTCATAGTGAGAGCAATGTAATTATTATCTCATCTCACAGATCTTGCCAGGAGTAGTGGGACTGATCTTTTCATGACTTAAGGGCTTTCGTGGGCTCTGAGAATTGGGTCATGGTGTGGTCTTATAAATAGTGATCTCAATTAAATCCGCCTGCAGCGGGAGTAGGGGGCTGGCAAGTGTCGCCAATTGTGCCGGTGAGGGGGATGTGTAAGCGTGCTGTGGGAGAAGAAGCGTGAGTGTTGTGAGTTCGGGTGTTTTGCCAAGGCCAGGTACTTTCACACTCAACGCGCGCAGGATTTGTGCTTGTAGCTTGAGAGCGACAAGTGGTTGATTTTCAAGCAAGCGAAGAGTGCCAATCGCTGAAGCGCCATCGTAACTCTGATCGTCCAGGGAGAAGCCGCCCAGGTAGTCGATTAGGGCACTGAAACCCTCCTCATCCAGAACGGCAATGCCAAAGATGGGATGTGGGGAGAGTTGGTCCATCGCTGTAATGAAATCGGCTCCGTAATCCGGGGCTTCCCAAAGCGAGAAAGACTCGCTTAGAGGGATTTCGGTGTCCGGAAGAAGGAGGTCCGTAGGTATTCCTAGGAGATGGATCTTTTTATCAGGGGGGTGGAAGCTTATGAACCAGATGGAAAGGATCTTTGGTTTTTCCTGTTGGATCTCATCAACTCCCAGAACGAGAATGGAGACAGCGCCTCTCTGGATGGGCGCGGTTGGTGCGATCTCAATCGATTCGAAGGGCGTTGATTGAGGGATCGTATCTTGTTCTTCGCCTTGAAGGAGGACGCTTATAGCACCCGCTGCGAAGCAGACCAACATCATTAGTATAAAGAATACAACTGGCAAACGACTTCGCATGACTTTACCGATAGGTCTCCAGGGTAACAGAAAGTCGCCCGGATTGTACTCTGGGCGACTATGGGCTGCAATGACAGTGGGTTAGCTATGCAGCTAATCCCAGTATCAAAATTGCACCAAACAATCTGCCAAACATGTAGGCGAGGACCGCGGCGAGAACGATGGGGGCGACCCATAAGACACGGTTGAAGAGTCTCTGGTTGCGGACCGCGGCCCCAGTAAGGCTAGCGGCGATCTTCCAAAAAGCGAGTTTTACATACGAGTTGAAGTTGATCAGATATTCGTCCATGGCTATTTTGATGTACTCATCTTTATGATCCGTCCCCGCTCATCAGCGACGACGCGAACAATGCGGCTGATCTTACGACCCCCAGGTAGCTCAGCCTTCCCCTTGTAGGTCAACAAAAATTGTACATTCCCCTTGGTGCTGGATTGCTCGCGCACCGACGGTCTAACTTTGTTCATCTCGGGGAACTTTTTCCCGACAGAGCGGGTGAGTTTTTGTATCGTTGCCTGATCCACAGTTCGTTAGCTCCTTGAGCCGACAGTTGCACGCCTTCTCAAAAAAGTGGGAAGGTCGAGATCATCTATCTGATTATTTGGGACCTGCGAAGAAGGAGCAATTGCAACTTCCTCAAACCCCTGCACAGAAGCAACTGGGCAGCCTCCCACACCGGTGAAGATCAAGATGACTTGCGCCCGCCCCGTCATCGCTGGATCCGTTGTGGCGCCAAGAATGATGTCGATATCAGGCGTGGTCACATCCCGCAGTTTTTCTACAGCTTCCCCAACTTCATGGAGCGTAAGGTCCTCGCCTCCAGTGAAGTGCACGAGAATGCCTGATGCGCTGTCGAGACCGTCTATCTCTAATAATGGGTGGTGCAGCGCTTGCTTAATCGCCGCGGGTGCTTTCCCCTCGCCTTTACCTAACCCTATGGCCATATAGGCGCCGCCCCCGTGCGTCATAATCTCGCGCACATGGGCGAAATCCACGTTGATCAAGCCGGGGCGGGTGACCAATTCGGCGATCCCCTGGACACCCTGGCGGAGGACATCATCGGCAATTCGAAAGGCGATCTCCAGGCTTAGATCCCGGGGAACGACTTGAAGCAAGCGATCGTTTGGCACGGTGATCAGCGTGTGAGCGTGTGGTTGAATTTGGCGCACACCTTCCAGTGCATTCTGAGAACGCTTGCTCATCTCGAAGCTGAATGGCATCGTGACGACTGCGATAACGACTGCGCCGGCTTCCCTCGCTATCTCGGTGGCGATAGGAGCTGCACCTGTGCCTGTTCCACCGCCCATCCCTGCAGTGATGAAGACCATATCGGCTCCGGCAAGGGCAGCGGCAATCTCGCGGCTGCTTTCCATCGCCGCTGATGCGCCGATCTTCGGGTCGCCGCCTGCTCCTAGACCACGAGTGATTCGGGGTCCAAGTTGAAGGCGGGTAGGTGCAAGACTTGAAGTAAGTGCTTGCTGGTCGGTGTTGGCGGCGATAAAATCGACGCCCATCACCCCTAACTCAATCATGCGATTAACAGCGTTCGATCCTCCTCCACCCAGGCCAAGAACCTTGACCTTGGCCTCCCCTAATTGCCGCGGAGGTTCAGGTTGGGAGAGATGCTGCAAGTACTCGAGCGGGTTTGCATCAGACATTGACAACTCCAGAAGTGAGGTTCTTTGAAGCTAGTTCGGCTGCCATCACAAGAAGCTCTGATGCATCAGCCATTTGAAAACGATTGACGTCACAGCCAGCGCTACTTAGTTGGTCTTCGATCGCGGCAGGAATATCCTTCTCACTGCCGATGATCGTCACTCGTTCAGCGAATTGGGCTTCACCCACAGAAAAACCTACAACTGGTTTCACGGCGAGGGCAAAGGGACCTACGTCAACCCAATCCTGAGCTATGTTGCGTAAATTTGTCATCGGAAGAAGAACGTAATGAGAGAATAATTTCTTTTGACTAGAATATGTGGGACTCGTTTCCTCAACGGCAAATAGTTTTTTAACCTTGGCTTTTATTCGCGTTGACGGTGATGGTTTTTCTAGGATCTCATCCCAACTCTCGCGTAATCCTTCGGCAACTGTATGTGGGTCTAAAGCGAGGTTGAGAGCCATACTGGGGAGTTCATCGCACCTGACATGCGAAAGAATTTCAGTCATCGCTATAAGATCTGCAGCATTTCCTGTATCGCCATCCTGGGTCTGGGGAAAAATTCCACCAGCGAGCACCATCATTGGAAGTTCTGCTCCAATAACATCGCGGCAGATGGCGGAATACCATTCGTTTATTCGAAAACCACGGTGATCCTGGCTATTGTCCGGAGTGTTGTATGGTCGTGCAGAGGTCCAGCTTTCTGGACCACCAGCTCCCCAATCGAGCGGTTTACCATAGCTCCATTGGTAAAGGCCAAGCGTGAGATTCTGTAGTAATTCGCTCTTCCCTCGGCGCTGGAGTGACCCCAGGGCTGTTCGTAGAAATGCGATATCCCAATAATCACCACCGGGTTCTAGGGGGGGGAAAATTGGATTGAGACCATACTCAGTCTGGAGCTCGAACAAGGGGATCAGGTGGTCGAGGAACCGCTCGACCAGATCACCGCGAGACCAACTCGAGGGGTCCCATTGAGCACGCATATTCGGGCGGTCGTGGAGCACGATGTGCTTGATGCCGCAATCCGCGTAACTAGCGAAAAGTGATCTGAGAGAGCGAACGTTGATTTCGTTGATTGATGCCTCGAGGTGGATGATCGGCTTGATATCCATCTCGATCAGTTCACGCAGGAAGAACTCGGGGATAGCTTGCGAACTAGAGCCGCTCAGCGTGAGCCAGGTTGTATTAATGGATTGGAAAATCGGCAGCCAGCGGTCAAGATCCGCCTGGGTGTAGTGTTGCTGGTCGTGATAATAATGAAACCCGAGTCGATCAAATTCTAGGGACATGGCACTTTAATTCCTTCCTGCATAGATAGATGCAAGAAGTGTGCCATATCCCTGGGAGCGTGATATTAACGAGAGACCGCAAGCTTGGTAACTTTGCCGGACGCGTCTAGCGTGATGCGGGCAAAGTGGGGGTGGCTGAGATCGCCATCGAGGATGTGCTTGGATAGGGTGATGATTGTCGATCCACTCGCGGAAGAAGCTTGCGATTTCGCACCCATTTGCATGGTTGGGCAGGTATGATCCTCACCCGAGCAATGGAAGTGCTGCGGATGGATCTTGCACGTAGCGTCCTGCATTCCTGGAAGATATTGAGAAACGATAAGTTTGACTTTCTTGAGAGAGCCCGGTTTCATTTTGTCAGGTGAGATATCACATTCACCCAGGGCACAGACCGTTTTCATTGTCTTGGGTCTGGAAGTCCTGCGGATAACGGATTTCTCTCCCGGCATGGAGGCAATATTTGAAGGCGTGAAAAGCGGATCGCCATATAGCACAAATGAAATCAAGGTTTTCTGATCTTCGCCATCGAGGAAACCTTGCCGGCGGTGCATCTCGGTAGCGAGCTTCAGTTTGGCGCGCCGTAAAGCCTCGCCGACAGGTAATTTTTGATTGAGGTTCAACCAGAATATCCGACCGAGTAAATCGGCAGCAATCAGTGGCGGCGTGATCGAACCGTAGGATATCTTTGTCGAACCAACAATTGCCCGGCTGCCTGAGGAAAGGAACTTCAGGCTGAGCGCAGATTCTGTGGTCTTCGCCATGGAGTTCGCCCCATAGCATGCTTCGGTAAATACGACTTTAGGAGCACGGCCGCTGTTCACGACATCCTGTGGGCGTAAGGCGACAGGAAACTCTCCCAAGATGCTATCATCGCGGAGTGGATCGCGTTGGCCATACCATTCGGGCGCATCCTCCAAGCCATGAAGGTTGTAATAGGAAAGGCGAGCGGGTCCCATGACGACTGAGGGCAAGCGGTTCGCTTCAGTCGGCGGGGAGGTGATCATCGCTCGCGGATCACCGATGGTTTTAAAGACTGAAAACGACGCCTTTCGCCATATACTTGCGGTGTACCCTAAAACTCTCTTGTCGCCGCTGAAGATCCGTGTGAATCTGCGGAAAAGCCAGAGGTTTAGCCGCTGGAACAATCCCATTGAGCGGTTTGTCTGGCGGTGATCCCGGGTCGAACGATCCAGTTGCGTTATGAGTTCATCGAGATCTTCGTCAAACGGAATACGACCGACTGGCCATTCTGGGGCAAAATAATTCTCATCCGTTGCGGCGTATGGGTTGTCTGAGGGAACTACATCGTCATCGTCGTCTGTGGGATTTGGCAGTAGGTGGAAAGGAACGATCCCGTTCCCGCCAACAATGAGCAATGCCCCGATCATCTCGCCTCGCTTGGCAAGGGATTGGTCGAGATCCGCAATGCGGAGTTTAATCTCCCAGGCATTCCCAGGATCGCAGGGGGAGATATCGAATGCGTCGAGAGTGCTCGGGTCATCAGGGTAGATGCGGTAGGCTGTCCAACCAGGGCGACGGCGGATCGCTTCTACCAGAGAGAGAACAGCATCGTTCACCCTTAAATAGCCATCTTCGCCGAAACTTTGCTGCAAGCGTGTATGGCTTGAAAGCACTACATAAACGGGTGATCGTCCGTCCTCATCTCGTACTCGTTGCCGAGATTTCAAGCGGCTAGCAAGGCGACGGAAATCCTGCTCTATCTCAATCAAGCTCTCTTCGGAGAATGACTTTTCGACACTCTCTTGGGGATCTCCAGTACTAGGCCCCCGGAATGATTCCCACGGTTCGGGTTCAGGTAGAGAATCTGCTGCATGTGCCTCAGACTTGGCAGTGGGCTCATCACCCATTGTGGAAATGACTGTGCCGGTGTCACGCTCGGTATCCGGGCTGCTATCGACAATTTTCTTTTCTACACTGGCGGAGCTGGAGAGGCGGTTGTCGCCAAGAAATGCAGCTATATCAGCAGGAATGGGTCTGCTTAGATCTGCCGATTGTTCTTCAGGCCACAGATTGTGATAGGGATGATCGTTCCCTAGAACGTCCTTTGCGATCCTGCCACTTGTATCATGGCTAACCGCTTGATGAATGTATGCAACCCCCTGGTCAATTTTCTCTTCTAGTAGCAGGTCATTTGCGATGATGAGGAGAAAATGGACGCAATTCGGCCAACGCTCAAGCCCCGTTTTTGCTAATGAAGCAACGGCAGATGGATTGCCTGCCGCTCTGGAAGCATTAAGGGCAACGAGAGTGGGCAGCGCCAGATCGGGATCGGCTGTGAGTGCCACTTGTGCGGCGGGTATTGCAGTCTTGATATCTCCACGGGCAAGGGCTTTCAAAGCTAACTGAACCTGGATAACCCAGGCTGGAGCTTCTTGGGAATTCAGCTCCTCGCCTCTGAGGGCTTTGGCGCAAGCTTCATATATCCGGGATTTTACGACCTCGCCGATTGTACGCAGAGAACTGGCCATTAATTCGTAGGCTTGGTTACATTCCGGGTCGATGGAAAGGACAGTGTTCAAGCGTTGAATGACTTCACGGAATTGACCTTGCTCCATCTCCGCTCGTGCAATCAGGAGTTGGACTTCGAGATCGCCTGGCCATACCGCAAGCCAATCGTTCGCCGTGTGTTTCGCGTAATCAGCGCGTCCAGCGAGAAATGCTGTATCGATGAGGTGAATGAAGGTATCTCGGTTGATCATAGGGTCACCGCCTGCTCTTCCAAGCCGCCATGGACCAATTGCAGCGCGCGTACAGCAGCAAGCTGATGGAGAGCGTCTGGATCCAGGGGATTTAGCGAAACAACTTTCTCAAACATGTCTGCTGCCTGTCCGTATGATTTCAAGACCTTCAGGATCAATCCGGCTTGTTTATAGGCGGCTGCTTCCTTAGGGTCGAGTGTAATCGCATGCAAATATGCATCGAGAGCTTGTGTATCCTGCCTACGAGCCTTGTGAACATCTCCAAGTTCGCGTGCAATTCGAGCGTCGACGGGAGCGAGGGAGGAAGCTTTGGTCAATACGTTAAGCGCCTGGTCAAGTTGACCAGCCTCTTTGAACTTCCGTCCTAAGAGGAGTTGATACTCCACGTTACGAGGGGCGAGTTTTACAGCCTTGCCGGCAGCTTCAAGGGCATCATCATTATTCCCGCTCCGAGAGTATGCTTCTGAAAGCGCAGCCCAAGCGTCCTCGAATTCTGCATCTGCCTTCGTAAGCGACCGCAGGTCCGCGGCAGCTTCCTCGGTTCGCCCCAATCGAAGCAGGAGTTTGCTGCGAGCTAATTGAACGGCTCGGTCGTCTTCGGAGACGCGCAACGCCCGGTCGTAAATCTGGACGGCCTTCTGAAGCTTGCCTTTATGGGCGAAAACGTCACCTAGGCCAGTGAGGACTTCCACGTTGTTCGGAGCAAGCCGGTAGGCTTTACGGGCATGATCGAGCGCAAGTTTCACATTCCCGAGAGCCATAGCGGCTCTTGATGCTCCGATCATCACACCAACATCAGATGGCATTAGGGAGCAAGCTCTCTCGAACCAGGCTTCGGCTTTCTCGGCATCACCGATTGCCAGGGCGACCTCGCCGGCCTCTTTCCAAACTTTGGGTGAGACGGTCGACGTTTGCAGGCTTTTAGCGTACGTAGCTTGCGCATCGGTCAATTGACCTGCTTGACGATAGATACGGGCAAGTGAAGTCAGGTACTCACCGTTTTCAGGTTCGAGTTCAACGGCATTTTGCCAGTGGGGCAACGCGGCTTCCAGCTTGTTGTTTTCCTGGTATAGAAAAGCGAGCTTTGCATGCCATGAAGCTTCATCAGGCCAGTCAGACAGTGCGCTGTTGAGCGCTGTTATCGCTTTTTCATTGTCCTCGGATTTCAGCCATAGTTGAGCCTCAACGAAAAGTGCGAGCGGGCGAATCATGGGGTTGTTTTGAATCTGTTGAAGCGTCTCCTGTGCATCTATAAATCTCCCAAGCATCATTTGACTGATGCCGAGCAGGAGGCTGTGGTAGGGATCCTTATTACCAGTGCTGTTGTCTTGCAGGAGCGCATTCTCAGCCTTCGCTGGTCTGTTCGCTCGGATTTGAGCGAGGGCAAACGCCTGGGTGAATTCATGAAGGATGGGTTGAGGTATGTTCTGAGAGACTGTCAATTCGTCAGGAGTCTTCGCGTCTGTGGTTAGTTCAAACCAGGTCTGGAGCAATTCGCCGATCGATTCATTGGAGCCGGCTGATTTGAATTGATCGATCATTTGTTGGAGATATTTCTTTCTCTCTCCTAATAAATCGACTTGTGAAGGGGCATGTGCCTCTGACTCGCAAACCGAGCGGTACACCCAGAGTAAGTCCTGCAGCCGAAGTTGGCCGCGGAGATATTCGAGTTCAGCTTCCGGTTTATCATTACCGGTGCCCATCCATTCTTCGATACTGTGCACAGCGGCGTCCCAGTCAGCGAGTGCTACTGCGCTGCGTGTAGACCAAAGAACATCGTTTAAATCCGCAGGTTCTGTATTGAGAACCGAGTTGAATGTTTCCTGCGCGTTTTCAAGGTCTCCCAATTCTAAAGACGTGATAGCTTGTAAGGCGAAGCCTTTAACGGAGAGGGGCGCAAGTATTGCTGCCCGATCAAGAGCCGCGAGGGCATCCGTATTGCGTCCAAGCAGGTGAAGTGTTTCTGCGAGAGCGATCAGGGGGGTGGGATCGTTCGGTACGAGTGAAACTGCCTTCTGCAGAGCCCCCAAGCCCTCCTCAGGCGAACCTGAGTACGTCATTGCTGAACCAGCTTCGATGAGGAAGGCTGGATCGTTCGGTTGAAGTGCCAAGGCATGACCAAAGCAGTTCAGACTTCGCTGTATCTCACCAATCTGCATGTAGGCTCGCCCGAGTGCGGTAAAGTGCAGGGCGTTCTCTGGATCGATCTGGGTAGCTTGTTCCCACAATCCAATAGCTGCGGTTCTCTTATCCAGTTTCCAGAGTGCGTCCGCGGCACGGTCAAGGGGGTGGGTATCATTTGGAAGAAGATCCGCTATGTGCATCCAAGCCCGCTGCGCCAGTTCAAAATTGCCAATGCTTTCAGCTGCGAGCGCCAATTCCTTTTGAATGCCTGGGTCATTTTTATCGAGTGATGAAGCGCGTTGGAGCAACCGTAATTGCAGACGGGGGAATTTGAATTCGCCGCATAGTGTGGCGGCTTTTTGCAGGGTTTGCTTATCTCTCCGGCCCAGGGAAAGACTTCGTGCCAGATGAGTGCGGCTTTCGTCCTTGGTTCCTGAGAGCCATGTCAGCCGGGCCAGTTCTAGCCAGGGCTCTGATTGTTCTGGCTGAAGTTTGGCGAGTTGTTTGCGTGCAGATATAGCTTCATCCAGCGAGCCATCCGCTTCCGCAGCGATGCATAATATGGAGAGTGCATCTGTTTCAATCGGGTTCCGCTCGAAGGCCTGGCGAGCGAGGTTCTTTGCAGCACTGAAGTCGTTGATGGACATATGTGCTTTCGCGAGAAGTATGAGCATTTCGAGAGAAGTGGGGTACTGACCGCGATGCTTCTCCATTGTCGCAATTGCCAATACAGCATCGTCCAATGCAATTGCAGCGTCAGCCAAACCGAGTACACCTTGAAGATGGGCCTCGCTGGGGAGATCCTCTGAATTATCCAGAAAAGTCTGGTAATGATTGATGGCTTCCTCGTTGAGGTCCTGACAACGAAGACCCTGTGCAATCCAGTAATCTATGGCGTTGTCATCAAATCCGGCCTCACGAGCCATTTCAAGGGTTTTCACACCGGCTACGTGAGCGGCTTCTCCTTGCGCGGAAGGGGTCTGGACGAGAATGCGTCCTGCGTTCCAAAGAGATTCGGGATCTAGATTCGTGGGAAGGTTTTCAACAAGAGCTGCAGCTGAAGCCATCTCGCCCTGACTTTCGAAGGTGAGCGCTAAAGCATGGCGAGCTTTCCAGTTTTCTGGCTGCTTTTCGCAAGCTGACTCCAGGATTGGCGTCGCTTCTTCTGCGCGACCAAGCTCCCGGAGCAGATCTCCATAGTCAACAAGCCAATCCGCGCGCTCGGGGTCAATATCTACGGCCTGGCGGATATGCTCGAGTGCTTCAGTCTGCATGGATTTTTCCCGGAGCCAATGTGCTTTGGCGATGTGAACAGCTCCACTAGCTGGTAAGGCTTGGAGAGCAGAGTCCAATGTCTCCTCGGCAGTAGCTTCATCGCCTGTCGCCATCTGGCATTCCGAAAGAGCGATCCATGCTTCGGCATCACTTGGGGTAAGTTGTGTCACTTGCTTTAAGTGAGCCTCAGCTTCTTGATGTTCCCCTAAAGCAGAAAGGGCTTTGCCTAAAAGGACTTGGGCTTCCACAGATTCGGGGTTCTCGGATAGAAGCTCCTCTGCGCTTTCCTTCGCTAAAGTGTAGTCGCCGGCCTCCAGGGCACAGGCGCTCAACTTCGCAAGTGCTTGTTTGTCCTGCAGAGTGATGGTTTGCCAATGCGGAATAGCTTGTTCTGAGCGACCGGATTTCTGCAAGTTACGAGCTAGGATTTCGCGCAATTCGAGCGAATTCGGCATTAGCGTGAGTGCGAATGATGCTTGCTCGGCTGCCGCATTAGGATCGCCAGCCTTCTCAAGCAAAGTAGCTAGATTATGTCGTAGCTCTGCATCGACTGGTTTTTGCACAGATAGGATCTCGAGAACCTGGACAGCCTGGCGGTACTTTCCTGACGCATCAAGGCCTTTGGAGAGCGAGGCCATCCATGTGGGATCCAGTGTAGGGGCACTTAAGGAGCATTGGTGGGCTTGGATGAAGTAGTCCGCAGCCAGCGCAGATTCGTTTGAAAGCGCATATGCTTGACCTGCAGCGATAAACTCTTCTGCCGTCCCCGGCTCCAGAAGTAAGTCGAGAGCGTCTTGAGGGCGATCGATTTGAACATACGCCTTCGCCAGCTCAGCACGCCGCCTTGGCGTAAGCTTCAATTGGAACGCTTGCTTGCGTGCCTCCACTTCAAGTACTGGGTCACCATCCATCCTGGCGATATCAGCCAATCGATCTGCGACCTGCGCTGAGATCAATGTGGTTTGATCCCAGGCTTGAGAGACGATTTCTTGCGCGCCAGCGGCATTCCCTGCTGCTGCGAGAATGATCGCCTGTTCTGAAAGATCGCCCGGATCCTGTTGATTATTCGCTGGAATCGGGTGGAGTTCTTCATGGACCGATTCAGAAAGGGCCAGGAATAATTCATCCTCGTGCATGTTGTTCAAACTGATTAATACTTTCCGAATTAAATTAGGGTCAAGATCTGAGAGAATCTCAACAGCACTGAGGACATCCATGTTCGAGTGCAGTATTTGTGTTACCAGCGTTATCGCAGCCGGACTTCCATCGCGGATAAGCGCATCGATAATTTCTTGCCCAAACTCGAGATATGGCCACGCGCAGCAAAGCGCCGAGGCCCAGAAATCTGTACTTTTAATTATCGCTTCCGTTAGCCCGTCCAATCCTTCATCAGCCGCGATTCTTAACAGGGTGACAGAGAGCAGCGCGATGTCAACAAGATTTTTATTCTCAGCGTCAACATTCAAATCCATTAGATTTGCGATGCGGCTCTCCTGTTCGGAGGAGAGAGCGCCCAGAGCGCTAGATAACGAAGATTGTCCGAGGGCAAGAGAAGCCAGTGTGGCGGGTGACCAACCAGCACGATCGATCTTCTCCAGAGCCAGAGTGAGGAATTCGCTTGTGTGAATCTCGCGCCATGCCTCTGGAACATACAGGATTCTTCGAATTGCACTGGAAAGATCTTCTTCGTTCAGGACCTGGCTTAAATACTGCAAGATATCCGTGTCATTGAGCATAGTACCCATCCAGTCGGTTAGATTGTCCAGCTGATTTGCTGAATGACCCAATAGCCTGCATACATCAAGCCCAATCCAACTGAAATCAGCAAGACACCGATTCCGCTTGCGGTACGAACAAGGCCGTTGAGCGAAGCGACGAGCTCAGTGGCGCTGGTCACAAGCCCCGTCACATCTTGGGCAATGCCTTTCTGGCCAAGCCTGGCGGTGTGAGCCGCCAATGCCCGCACTTCTCGGGAATAGCCTCGGCTGACCAAAACTAATGCACCGATGAGCACCAACAAGAAGCCCAAGATGAAGATGGATGCAGCTATGAGGATTTGAACGTCGCTAAAGGTAAGGGGAATCATTTTCGCCTCCAGGTAATGCGTCTGAAGGCGAAAGGTGCAAGTAGCGTGCCAAAAAGATCAGGGAGCGAGATCTCGGATGTCAGGCGGCAGGTGTGCGAGATCGATGTTTTCCTCGTCACAAAACAGGATTGCCCGCTCGACTACGTGACGGAGTTCTCGGATGTTTCCGGGCCAGGAGTGAGCTTTCAACGCGTCTAGCGCACGCGGCGTGATTCCTTCCACGATACCGCCGACACGAAGGTTGATTTGACGGATGAAGTTACCCGTAAGTGCTGGAAGATCGACAATGCGATCACGAAGAGGCGGGAGGTGAAGATCTACCACTTTCAGCCGGTAGTAGAGGTCCTCCCTGAAGGTTCCCTCCTCGATCATCGCCGGGAGGTTTCGATTCGAAGCAGCGATGATTTGAACGTCAACGGCAATTTCTTTTACCCCGCCGACTCGTCTGAATTTTTGCTCATCCAGGACGCGCAGCAGCTTGGCTTGCATTTCCTGCTTTGTCGAGGAGATCTCATCGAGGAAGAGGATGCCGCCGTCAGCGATCTCGATTAATCCCGGCTTTTTCTTTTGCGCGCCAGTGAATGCTCCTGCTTCATGGCCAAATAGCTCCGATTCGATCATCGTATCCGGCAACGCAGCGCAGTTTATGGGGATAAAAGGCGTATCTGCACGCGGCCCGAAACTGTGAATCGATCGAGCAAGGACTTCCTTGCCTGTCCCAGTCTCGCCCGTAATCAGGACAGAGACGGCGGCTTGGGCCGCGCGTTCGGCTTCGTGCATGATCTGTTTCATGCTCTGGGTATCGCCAATGACCATCTCGGTTTCCAGAATTGAAGTCCGGCGCAGGAGATCAAGCTCCCGGCGCAAACCTACGACCTCGGATGATCGCTCAATAGCTTGAAGCAAGCGGTCGAGATCGAGGGGTTTTTGCAGGAAATCCAATGCGCCTTTCTTCATCGCATCGACTGCTGTATCGACTTCTCCAAAAGCGGTGATCAAGATCACCGGTGGCCGGGGATTTTCTAGGGCGAGGCGGTCGAGCAAAGATAAACCGGATCCGTCGGGGAGCATTACGTCGAGCAGGATGATATCTCCTACGCCCTTGTCGATCGCTTTATTTGCTTCCTTCAGAGTCCCCGCTTCGATTGCTTCATAGCCAGCATCACTCAACGCTTCGCTGATGAAGTTTCGGGCGGTCTCTTCGTCGTCAACGATCAATACCGTTGCGGTCATCATCACTCCTTGGAGCTAAGGTCTGCAGATGGAAGGTGAATTGTAAACACAGTTCCAGCATCAGGAAAGCTCTCGACCTGAATTGTCCCTTTATGGGCGGTTATTATGCGTCGACTGATCGCAAGTCCCAGACCTGTCCCGTCTTTTTTCGTGGTGAAAAAGGGGTCAAATATGCGGTGGATCTTATCAGGGGGGATTCCCGGACCGGTATCCGCGACCTTTAACTCGATCATGCTATTTTGAGTAGGGCCTATGGGTGCAATATTGATGGAGAGTGTGCCGCCTTCAGTCATGGCTTCAAGGGCATTGCTAATAAGGTTTACGATGACTCTTTCAAGTGTCCTCGGATCTGCTGATGCGAGCGGCGTATCAGGATCGAATGAAGTATGGCAGCGAGTGCCAGTTTGATTAAAGCGCGGCGCCCATCTCGTGATCACTCTCTGAAGAAGCTCAGCGAGATCAAGTGGGTCCATCTTAAGCTGGAGCGGGCGGGCGAAGAAGAGAACGTCGCTCATCAATTGGTCGAGGCGAACACACTCTGCCCGAATGGTGCCCAGCGCCTCGAATTGTGGGTGATTTTCACCGAGGCGCGAGGCGATGAGCTGGACACCGGTGGATATGTTGTTAATGGGATTCCTCACTTCGTGAGCGAAAATCGCTGTAACTTCTCCTAGCAACGCTCTCTGCGCCAGGATTTCTGTTTGGTCTTCAATGGCCTGCTGTTCGGATTGATCACCTAGAACGATGAGAAGTTGACCGTCTGCAGCTCCAGCCATAGGGACAACCCGTAAATGGACTGGCAGACGTGTGCCATTGCGATGGTGAAGTATGAGTCTTGAACGTTCTGCAATGCGCTTGTGTCCCAATGCGTCGAGGATTGTAGTTGTCACGTCCTCGGGACCTACAAGGACATCCTGGATCGCAAGGTCTTTTACTTCATGTGGGCGATAGCCGAGCAGGCGGTTGATCGCCGAATTCGCTCTAATTATGGTGAGCGAAGAGTCCACTGCTATTAGCGTATCTGAGATAGCCTCAAATTGGCTTGTGATCTCTGACTCGAGCGCCTCCATCGTCGTTTCGCCCTCGAAGATGGTGGATCGCAGCTGGCTCAGATAGATCGCAGTGTGGAGGAGGTTGGCGATGATGCGGATCAGCGGATCGATGTCAGGACTTAACGCGATCTTCTCTTTCCAGCCGACGATGAAAATACCGATCCAGGCAGAATCATCCCCAATCAATGCGGTTTTTAGATGGGTGAGCTCTGCGGTTCTCGCTGCACGCTCTAGTTCGCCCTCAGGGCGTTGGCCCAGGCTCCAAGATGTTTGCATCTGCAAATTGCCGATTTCGGTGGCAGGGACCGATTCTGGGAATTCGGGGGGTAGTACGCCCTCAATGAAATAGTCAGGGGATGTTGCCGAAAGCCGATAGATTGCGGTGTAAGATGCGCAAAGCGGATCTTGGCAGAGCTCAAGTGCCGTTGGTAGAGCAGATGTACCTCCCATCAGGATCAAGTTTGTGATGTTCTCCAAGCTGCGAAGCAGCGTCTCCTCAGCAAGTTTGCGTTGCTCTATTTGTGAGCGAGCACTCGCAGGCTTTATTTGAAGAAGTACAGCTGTTCGAGGTGGGGCGATTGGGTGCGCTTCGATGTCAATGAGGATGATTTCCCCCGTACGTGTCTGCAGCGGAATATCGTGGAGTTTGCAATCCGGGTTCTCCCAGGTGTCAAGGATCTGCTCGAGCATGACGTGGCCTTCTTCACCAGGAAAAAGTGTGGATGGGCTTAAGTCATCGAGATCCTTCCGGGCGTAGCCTGAGAGAAGCAGGAATTCATGATTGCATGTGAGTAGACGCGTTTCCGTCCCGGATAAAACCAGGACGGAGTTGTCTAGAGTATCGGCGAGGGAGAGGAAAAGCTCGCGGTAGGGATCAGACTTAAATAAGCGTGAGATCGGATTGGTGGGTGAAGTATCCTTAGCCAAAGATTACACCTTAGGCTGCCTGCGACAGTTTTCTTGCCCCGCGTAATCGGGCCGGCAGAATACCTTCAACCGCACGGTATTTCGCGACAGTCCTGCGTGCTATCTTAATCCCTTCCTCTTGTAAAAGCGAGGCGATCACATCGTCTGTAAGTGGTTTGGATTCGTTCTCGACAATCTCCTTGATCCGATCACGCACGGAAAGGCTGCGGTCGAAGAATTTTGCGAGAGGAATTATTCTGCCGTTTGGCATTGCGACTGATTTATTCGCAACTGCTCTTGATATGGTGGATTCGTGTACGCCGATCTCTTCTGCAATTTGGGCGCGCGTCATGGGTATGAGGAAGCGAGCGCCTTCTAAAATAAAACCACTTTGCTGTGATACAAGCAAGCCCATCAGGCGCTGCATCGTGTTGTTGCGCTGTTGAATGCATTTTACAAAGAGATTCGCCTTTTCTAGATGCTCAGTCCACTCATCGCTCTGCTCTTCATTAGCTTCCGGCATGGCTCGCCGGAAAAGGGGGTTCACTCGAAGCCAGCCAGAAATCGATGAGAATATTTCAACCATCAGCGGGCCATCATTGACAGAGGGGTTGCGCGAGATCATGACGTCTGGTGTGTGGTAGATAATAGAGTCGCCAGATTGCGGATGCCGTCCGGATCCCCAGTATGCTCGAGCGGGGTAGGGGTTTAAGTTGTCGTGAATGAAAGCAGCTGCTTCCTTCACTGCAGCAGGGCTAATTTCGAGACTGTGGGCGATCTTGTCGTACTCCCTGCGCCCCAGTTCCGTGAAAGAATCTCGCAGCAGAAGGCGAGCTAGCTCGCAGTGCGGTTCTTCTTCTTCGTCTAATTGATCGAGTTGAACGAGAAGCGTTTGTCGGGGGCCCTCGGTTGCCAGGCCGACTGGGTCAGCTTTATGTATCAAGTTGATGACCCTCATAACCTGTGGCAGGCTGGAACGTGTGGCTTGCGCTATGTAGGGTGGGGGGCTGGTTAGGAAGCCATCTTCGTCAAGGCTGGCAAGGATGTAAACCGCGAGGTGCCGGTTTTCTTGCTTGAGATCAGCCGCGAGTTGGCGCATAACATATATGGAAAGATCCTCTGGTGCAGCGGGTTCTTGATCCAGCGGTTGATCTTCAAGTGTTCTTTTTCGTGACGGCCGGTAGGAATCGCGAGGTGAGAGAAATACGATCGGTTCTTCGCCTTCAACCTGACGACTGCATGCGGGGCAGGGTCCGGCACTGCTCAGCGGCTTATGGCAGCCCGGGCAGATGCGCTCGTCAAGAAGCTCCAACGCAGGATTCGATGAAAGTTCTGTGATAACTCGATCGTGCAGCTCCTGATTGGATAAAACCAGGAGGCTCATTGTCTGAGCAAGGTGAGCGGTCGTAAGTGGTCTGAGTGAATGGTCTTGGGTTTGACGAAACATATTGCGCCTCGCAGGTGAGTATACATCGACTGGACTATGCTGGCAATAATGTTGCAAGAACTATGCCAACGTTGGCGTGATAGAATCGCAGGATGAATGCAGATGCAGTAGTGGTGGGGGGAGGATTGGCGGGAAGCGAAGCGGCGTGGCAGCTGGCGAAGCGTGGTATCCGCGTTAGTCTCTTTGAGATGCGGCCTGATATTTCGACGGGAGCGCACCAAACTGGATACCTTGCTGAGCTCGTGTGCTCCAATTCGCTTGGTTTTAAGATGCCAGACCGCGCCTCTGGAGTCCTTATGACAGAATTGAGGGCTTTAGGTTCCATTTTATTAATCTGCGCAGAGCGGAACGCAGTTCCTGCAGGAGGTGCCTTAGCCGTTGATCGTGAGCATTTCGCACGAGATGTGACGGAGCAAATTGAAAAACATCCCCAGATCCAGGTCATACGCAACGAAGCCAAGAGCATCCCTGACGGATTTGTGATAATCGCCTCCGGTCCTTTAACTTCAGACTCTCTGACACAGGCGATTGGCGTTTTATCTGGTCAGGATCACCTCTTTTTCTTCGATGCGCTTGCGCCAATTGTCGACGCGGAGAGCATCAACATGGAGATCGCTTTCCGAGCTTCACGCTATGAGAGAGGAGATCGTGAGCAGGGGGACTACATTAACTGTCCCTTGAACAAAGAGGAATATGAAGCATTCATAGATAGCTTGCTCCGGGCGAAAAGGATCCCTCTCAGGAGTTTTGAAAAAGAAATCAAGGAGGGAGTGCGCGCGGGTGCGCAACATTACTTTGAGGGATGTTTGCCGGTTGAAATTATCGCCGAACGAGGCAGGGATAGTTTAGCATTTGGACCTATGCGTCCGGTCGGACTGAGAGATCCAAGAAGCGGGAAACGGCCACATGCCGTCCTTCAACTCCGGCAGGATAACCTGGCGGGAAGCCTTTACAATATGGTGGGTTTCCAAACTAACTTGACCTACGACGAGCAGCGCAATGTATTCCGGATGATCCCTGGATTGGAAAAGGCGCGTTTTCAACGTTATGGACAAATGCACCGCAATACGTTCTTGAACGCCCCGATGCTGTTGCAGTCGAATTTACAGCATGTAGGCCGGAGCGATCTCTTCTTCGCTGGTCAGCTTACGGGTGTGGAAGGATACTTAGGGAATATCGCAACGGGTTTATTGGCAGGAATAAATCTCTCTCGACGAATAAGAGGAGAGGATCTTTTAGTAATGCCGCGGGAGACCATGCTCGGTTCATTAGTTCATTATATAGCGCATGCGGAAACGAAATTGTTCCAACCGATGAAAGCGAACTTCGGTTTAATGCCACCGCTGGAAGATGGGCGTAAGAGGAATCGGCGTGAGCGCGCCAGCGCCTATGCTGAACGGTCCGCGACAGCTTTGACAGAATTCCTCGAAAATACACATGAGATATGCGCATAGCCATATGGAGATAAACAACCAAACTTTATATAGTCCATTGATAACTAGAAAGGCTATGCGAAGTTTGTGTGTGATTTTATTGTTATCGCTCACTTCGTGCTCTTCACACGGTCAAGAAGTCCAATTCGACGGGCAGAGCGCGCTTCTATTTGTAGAAGAGCAGATAGCATTTGGTCCGCGCATACCCGGAAGTGAAGAGAGCCGGAAAACAGCTGTATGGGTCGTCGAGCAATTGGAATCAATCGGCTGGGAGACTGAAATCCAGCACTTCAGTTATCTAGGCACACCGCTGATGAATATTATCGCTAAATCGGAAGGGGTTAGTGATAGCAAGCCTATACTAATTGGGGCACATTACGATACCCGGCCTTATGCCGATCGCGACCCAAATAATCCCGAGGCGCCGGTGCCAGGCGCCAATGACGGTGCATCAGGGGTAGCGGTTCTGATAGAACTTGCCCATGTGTTAGATAGGGATCGGTTAAGACAGCCGGTATGGCTCGTGTTTTTTGATGCAGAGGACAGCGGGAATATTGACGGATGGGACTGGATCGTTGGCTCGTCTTTCTTCGCTGATAACCTCATTCAAGACTTAGAAGCGGCAGTGATTGTCGACATGGTAGGGGATCGGGACCTGCAGCTATTTATCGAGAAAAATTCTGACATTGACCTTGTACAAGAGATCTGGGAGCTGGCTGATCAGTTAGGTTACCCAGCATTTATAAATACTCCAAAGTATTCAATGATCGATGATCATTCGCCGTTTCTGCGGATTGGAGTTCCTGCAGTCGTTATCATAGATTTCGACTACCCTTACTGGCACACGATTGGTGACACAATTGACAAGGTATCCGCAGATAGTCTGGAACAGGTTGGTCGTACGTTAGAGCACTGGTTGGAGATCCAACGCTAAACGATTGATAGATGTATCCAAGGTTAAGATTCTGAGTAGACTTAATGAATTATTTACGAGTTGGAGCGCATAATTACGGATGCTGGAAAATAAATGATTGATACAGTTGATTTCTTCCTTAAGCATCGTCAGGATTGGGTGGACGAATCTGTAAGAATGCTGGCGATCAACAGCGAGGCTTCGTCGCTTGCATTTGATGAACTGGGAGACTTTCTCGATGCCCTCCTTGAGGCCAAGCTCACTGCTGAATCCAACGTTCTAGAAAGACGTATCGACGAATTGATTGTTGCCCCCATAGTGTTTGATTCCGTAGATGAAGCATTGAAAGGGTACCAAGTGCGAGGCATCGTTCCTGTCCTCCATGCCCTTCGGACGGCAGCATTTACCGTCATCCAAAATAATTCGAACCCTGAGATGGCGATTAGATATCAAAACGATCTTGAGGCTCAATTCTGTCTGATTATTGAATACGCTGCATATCGGGAATTCGCGGCGGTTATTGAGAAGCTCACAACGAGTCGAGATAAGATAAAAGAAGCTTCCGAGCTGCTCGACGAAACACGTTTAAATTTCGTGACAGTGGCCGCACAAGAATTGAGAACACCCCTGACACTTATTGAAGGTTATACGGAAATGCTCAAAGAAATGTTGTTGAGCGGCGACTTAGAAAGCGGTCCTTTAGTAGCTGGTGTGGAGTCAGGGATTCAGAAATTGAGACACACAATTGACGAATTGGTTGACATCTCCATGATCGATACGAATATGCTGCTGTTGCACTATCAACCACTGCAGATAAAGAAGCTGCTCGATAAAGCAAAGACAGAGATGGGGGCCAAAGCTGCCGAGCGATCACAAAAGTTGGAGATAAACAATTTCCCGGCGGCGGAAAAAACAGTCTTCGTTGACTCCGAAAGGCTTCTCCAAGCAATCATCAACGTGCTAGACAATTCTGTAAAATTCACACCAGAGGGTGGTTCGATCGTCGTGGATGGAAGAATGCTTCCCGGCTTTATCGAGCTCACTATCGCTGACACTGGTGTTGGCATCGACCCTAGTGTGCAAGCGATGATTTTCGAGAAATTTGGTGCTGGACAGCGGTCTAAGTATGTCAGAAATGATGCCGTGGTGACTGGTCCGGGTCTTGGATTGCACTTGGCAAAGGGGATTATCGAAGCGCATGGGGGTGCAATATGGGTCGAGTCACAGGGTTATGATGAAGAGAATTGCCCAGGCAGCACCTTCCACCTGATGTTTCCCTTCAGAGAGTCACCACCGGACGATGTGACGGCGCGCTTGCTCGGTCATGTGCGGAGCGCGGATGATGAGTAAGTTCGCCACACCGACGACAAATCCACAGGAACGAGCTTTCCTGGTCGGTCTTAATATCAAAAACCAACCTGGTTTACTTACGATTGATGATTCGCTTCAAGAGCTTGCACTCCTTGCTGAAACGGCGGGGTTAGGCGTTGTGGGGCAGGCACAACAGACTCTTGAGCATCCCAATTCGAAAACCTACATGGGGTCAGGGAAAATCAAGGAAATTAAGGCTCTGGTGGAGGATCTCGTCGCAGATGTCGTGCTGTTCGATGATGAGCTCCATCCCAGGCATCAAAGAGAGCTGGAGAAGGAATTTGGGGATTCTGTTCAAGTCGTCGATCGCACCGCGTTGATCCTTGATATCTTCGCTCAGCACGCGCAAACACGTGAGGGCGCTCTGCAAGTAGAGTTGGCACAATATGAGTACCAATTGCCCAGACTTACTCGGGCTTGGACACACCTTGCCAGGCAGGCAGGTGGAGGTGGAGGACGATCTGGGTCTGTTGGCGGTGTTGGGCTTCGGGGACCGGGCGAAACCCAGCTTGAAATTGACCGCCGCCAAATTCGGCGTCGGATCGCCAGCTTGAAGAAAGAATTAGAGAAAGTCCGCGCACATCGTAGTCGCCATCGAGAGCGCAGGAAACGGTCTGCTATTCCCACAGTAGCCCTTGTTGGCTACACAAATGCAGGTAAATCAACGCTTTTAAATTTCTTGTCAGATGCTGAAGTCTATGTGGCCAACGAGCTATTCGCGACCCTAGACCCTACAACCCGGCGTGTGATTTCATCGACAGGGCGTCCGTTCCTCTTTACAGACACAGTTGGTTTCATTCAGAAACTGCCTACGGGGCTTATTGCTGCATTCAGAGCAACCCTGGAGGAGATCCATGAAGCAGATTTACTACTCCATGTAGTCGATATTTCTCATGCGAACGCTTCTTCTCAAGCAGAGGCTGTCCAGGCAACGCTCGAGGAGATCCAAGTTTCTGGTATTCCGATGGTTACTGCTTTGAATAAGATTGATCGGGTCCCTGATCAGGAGTACATTTTCGACCAGGTCGATTCCTTCGAGCGCGCCGTTCCAATTTCAGCGCGCAAAGGAGATGGAGTGGACACTTTGTTGGCGGTTATTGAGCGAGTCATGTTTGAAGACTCGCTCAATGTAACTGTGGAGTTGCCGTATAAGGAAGGCCACTTAATCAGCATATTCCATGATCAAGGAGAAGTCGTAAGTGTTTCTTACGATCGCGATCGGGTTGTGATCCATGGCAAGCTTCCACAACGTCTTGAGAGAGAATTCCGTCCCTATCTTCTGCTGGATAGTGCCGAATTACCTGGACGGGATCCCTATGAGGGGCACGATTAATCACCTCCTAAGACATCATGTAATTACGTGAAATTGTAAAACTATCCTCTGTATGAGAAAACTTTCAGAGAAGACGCTTAACGAATTGATAAGTGATCTACAAATGCACCTTGAAGGCGTGGTGCAATTTGATTCGTTCACGCGGGTTCTTTACAGTACGGATGCGTCGAATTTCCAAATCAAACCTCTTGGTGTTGTGCTTCCGAGGGATGAAGATGAGGTTTGCGCGGTCGTTGAGATCGCCAAGGAATATGGAGTATCAGTGATTGCAAGGGGAGCCGGGACTAGCATGGCCGGGCAGGTACTCGGGTATGGAATAATTCTCGATTGTTCTAAATATTTGAATCAAGTCCACTCACTTGCTCCCGAGGCATCAGAGGTTGAGGTCGGTCCTGGGGTCGTCTTAGCTGCGCTTAATCGGATCTCGGCGGAGCACGGCCTCATGTTCGGACCTGATCCGGCCTCGGCTGATCGAGCGACGATTGGCGGAATGATCGGCAATAATGCGACGGGGGCGCATTCGATCCGATATGGGTTGGTTATCGATCATCTGCTTGAAGCCGAGGTGGTTTTAAGTGACGGCTCGGTCGCCACATTTGCACCGCTCGAACCACATTCACTCAAGATGAAGCAAGCGGGCAAGAATCTTGAAGGAGAGATTTACCAAAAAGTATTTTCAATCCTTGATACTCATCGCGAAGCTATTCGTGAACATTGGCCGCGGACATGGAGACGGGCATCTGGCTACAGCCTGAATTATCTTGCCGATTATTCTCCGGGAGCCCCGGCTGTCTGGTTTGATGAAGCGATTCCTTATCCACCAACCGCCGGGTTGAATCTAGCTCCATTGCTCTGCAGCTCAGAGGGCACATTGGGCATTCTCAGACGGGCCAAGCTCAGGCTCGTACCTAAACCAGGTGCGACGGTTTTAAAGGTGTTGTCGTTCGATAGCATCAGTGAAGCAGCCGACGTTACCCCAGGGATACTAGAGACTGGACCCGATGCTGTAGAAGTGCTCCCGCGCATGATTCTGACCCGTGCTCGCGAGATCCCAGCGTATGCACGAAAAATGGGTTTCGCTCAAGGAGATCCAACTGCATTGCTAATCGTTGAGTATGCGGGCGAGAGCGTAGAGCAAGCGCTGTCGAAAGCGAAGCGTCTCAAAGTGGGTTTACTGCTAGAACGTGAGGAAGACCAAGCTGACCTTTGGGCAGTGCGAAAAGCAGGATTAGGACTCCTTATGTCCGTCCCCGGAGACACGAAGCCGGTGACATTCATCGAAGATGTAGCTGTGCCAGTTGAAAAGTTGGGGGATTATGTGCGGCGGGTTGACGCCATTCTCAAGGACAATGGGACGACTGGGGAATGGTACGCTCATGCCTCTGCTGGGTGCCTCCATCTCCGGCCCATGCTCAATCTTAAATCCACAGAGGGTGTGGAAAGAATGCGCCGTATAGCTGACGCAATCGCGGATTTGGTTATCGAAATGCAGGGTTCCATCTCTGGGGAACACGGGGACGGCCTCTCACACACGGAGTATAACGAGCGCCTCTTTGGACCAGACCTGGCAAACGCCTTCCGTCAGGTGAAAGAACTATTCGACCCAGACGAAGTGTTGAATCCCGGTAAAGTCGTGCCTGCGTCCAGCGGCTTTGGAGGTAAAGGGTCCCTGACTTCGAATCTCCGCTATGGCGACGGGTATCGGACTGATTCTCCGGCAACTCTCTTCTCTTACGCAAGAGAGGGAAGCCTCGCATCTGCGGTCGAGAGCTGCACCGGCTTAGGCGCATGTCGAAAAGAAGATGGGCTGATGTGTCCATCCTACCAGGTAACCCGAGATGAAATGCACTCTACTCGTGGAAGAGCGAATGCCCTCCGGGCTGCGATCAGTGGGGTGCTGCCGCTAGATTCCCTCACAAGCAGCGAAATGTATGATGTCTTTGACCTCTGCCTGGCATGCAAAGGTTGCAAGGCAGAGTGTCCAACCGCTGTGGATATGGCTCGGTTAAAATCAGAGTTTTTGGCGCTTCATCGCGCCGAGCACGGAGTGCCTCTGCGTGACTATCTGTTTGCGAATATTGCCAGGTTCTCGCGCTATGGAAGCGTATTTGCAGCTCTACTTAATACCATAACGCGGCTGCAGGCATTTCGGTGGATGCAAGAGAAATTGCTGGGGATTCCAAGGCAGCGGACACTGCCGCATTTTGCGGATGTGACCTTCAGTGAGTGGTTCTCCAAACATCCGGATCCGGGTTTCGCCGAGACAGTCGTTCTCTTCTTAGATACCTATACTCAATACCAATCTCCCGAGGTCGGTATCGCCGCAGTTTATGTGCTGGAAGCGGCTGGCTATCGGGTTGAACTCGTCTCCGAGCAGGGTTGTTGTGGGAGGCCAATGATCTCGAAGGGGTTATTAAAAGATGCGAGAACGCTTGCTGAGACAAATATCCGCGCTTTATCGCCCTGTGTAGAAGAAGGAATTCCAGTTGTTGGTCTGGAACCATCTTGTCTCATTACACTTCGAGATGAATACCTGGAATTCTTCCCGCATGACCCGCGCGCGCAACAACTTGCGGAGAATTCATTTACTTTTGAAGAATTTCTCGTTCGATCACGCGGCTCAGAGGCGCGTCCTATCGATAGAATACAATTCCAGGAAACGGATATCTCGGTCTTATTCCACAACCATTGTTATTGCAAAGCGTTGATAGGCTCTGAGCCGTCAACTTCGATGTTTAAAGCTGCTGGAATTGATGTCGAGGAGTTAGATTCGGGGTGCTGTGGGATGGCAGGAGCGTTCGGCTATGAATTAGAGCATTACTCCCTCTCAATGGAGATCGCGGAGGATCGGCTTTTACCCGCGGTGCGTCAAGGAGTAGGGCAGGGAGCACAGATTTCTGCCTCCGGGCTCTCGTGCCGAACACAAATCCACGATGGAGCGGATATCCACGCGCTGCACCCTGCGCAGATCCTCGCCAGGCTCATCGATGACGATGAAGACTGACAACCCAGGTATACTTGAATAAGCGCATCGGAATCTTGGCTCGGGTGTTGTGGTTTATACACCGGGTCCTGATATAACACAGTATTTGTAAGTGTAGTCCTGAAAAGGGATAACAAAAATGGTAATGAATAATGTGATAGGTCCTCCTAAAGTAAACATTCTTTTAAAAACACTTGGTCTATGGTCTATCGCATTATTGGGATGGAAAGCAGAGGGAGACCTTCACTTATTGCCTAAAAAGTTTGTTGCGATCCTGGCTCCGCATACATCTAATTGGGATTTATTATTCATCATGGGGGTAATATTCGCTCTAGGGCTAAAGTTTAACTGGTTTGGAAAAAAGGAAGCATTTCGTTGGCCTTTAGGAGGTTTGTTCAAACGGTTGGGTGGCATCCCCATTGAGCGAAGTTCCCATAAGAACATGGTCCAACAGACAGTTGAATCGGTGCGTTCACGCGAGCAGATAATCGTTGGGATCACCCCTGAGGGGAGCCGCAGGAACGTAAAGTACTGGAAGACCGGCTTCTACCATATTGCACATCAGGCTGCAGTTCCGATTGTTCTCGCTTTTTTGGATTACGAACGAAAAGTGGGCGGATTGGGTCTGCTTATGGAGACGACGGGGGATATCGAGGAAGACCTGAAGGTGATCCGCAGCTATTACAAAGACGTTACCGCAAAGTACCCGGAGTTGGTGGGAGAGATAGCCATAAAACCAAAACAAGGGAAACCACTAAACGATGGAGAGCATGTTCCACGTACACGAATTCTCTCTCGACAACTCAGAAATCCCCCAGACAGATAAACCTAGCTTACTTCTCGAAAATATCATGATAGCCGCGATCCAGCTCATCATCTGATAGATGCGCATAGCGCTGCGTAACGGCGATGTTGCGATGCCTTGCCAGCTCCTGAGCTAGCTTCAGATTGCCGCCAGAGCCACGCAAAACTGTTGTAACGAAGTAATGCCGGAAAGAGTGGGGTGTGATCGTGCCTGCGGCTTCGGGACCGAGCGCTTCACTGACGTGTTTGTGGACGATAGCACGTCCGGTTGTCGTTGATATTGGCAATACTTTCTTCCCAGCTCCGAGATCGTGGCGGGCAAAGAGTGGGAGCGAAGACAGAGGGCGCCCGCTGCCACCGTCTAGTTCGGCTCTTAATCGCAAATAATCCTTCAGTGCAGCCAGAGAGCGTGATGAGAAACGCACGATCGATTCCCGATCGCCTTTACCGATCAGGATCGCTCGTCCTTCATTCCAATCGATATCCGCACGGCGCAGGTTGCAGGCTTCGTGAACGCGGAGGCCTGTATCGGCGAGTGTTAGCAGGAAACCGCGGTCTCTTAGATTGCGCAGACGGTCTCGTTCATCATCAGCTGCCGAGTGGACGAGGTTTTTCGCGTAGTCAATTGTGAGCTCTATCTGCTTTCGCGGAAATTGGGGTAGACGCTGACCAGGGCGGCGTCCACGACGGCGGATAAGCATTCGCATACGAGAGAGATTGATATCGGCGAGTTCTTCTGCAACCAGGTACTCGTACCAGCCAGCGGTTGCTGTGAGATAGAGCTGTTCGCTTGCAGGCGCGTATGATTTCAGCGCAGCAGCGAAATCGGCAATCCAATCCTCCTTTGCTTCGGAGGTCGCAGTATCAGCGGGATCAATCCCCAAATCTAGGAGCATCGCCTGGAAAGCATTTAGCGCATTGCGATAGGTCCGGGTTGTATTTTCGCTGCGCGCAAGCGCAATTGTCCCTAAGTAATCCAGAATAGAGGTATCGATATTAATCCGAACCACAGCTTTTTGACTCCAGAAGAGATTTACCCGCTCTCTTGAGTATGCTTATTATAATAGTACTTATCATAAGCATACCGAATTTAGCATAAGAATACTGCCAGGTCAAGCCCCTCCCCCAGACAAACAGTATATTCTTTGTGGGAAGTGTATAGCGTTATAAAACACAGAATTCTTTCATAAGGAAAGAAATGATTTTGGATATGGAGAAATTTGCCATGGCTACACCCCCCCCCTACCCGTTTGAAGTGTCTCGGGAATGATTGATGTTGCGAGATTGAAATGTAAAGAGACGAACGTATGTTCTTTGGGGGAAAATTCGGGATCCTATCAATGAATGGAAGAATTATTCAAAGAGGGTATCCGCGGTTTCTGCTTCAGATGATTCTGACCGATAAAAAGTAGTGATTGCTCCCCCAAGGTGTGCACCATAAAGTATCACTAAACTGATGATGTAAAACCAAAGCATGAGCGCTACGATGGCCCCTAATGAGCCATAAACAAGTTCATAGGCGGCGATCCCGCTTCTAAGGTACCAGGTGAAGCCTGCTGAGGCGAGATCCCAGCCCAAGCCAGCCACCATGGCGCCAACGAGCGCTGCACGCCAAGGAACCTTTGTATTTGGAGCCCATAGAAAGAGGAGGAAGAACAATATGACTTTGGATCCCCATGAAAGGAAATGAGTGATGAAAGATTGGACTGGGAAAATCTCGGGTGACAAGATAATTACCTTCGCAGGGTCAAAGCGGGAAAGGAAAGTGGAGACGGTTGAGAAGAACATATAGGCCGATAGAAGCACGATCACAATGGTGATGATCGAGAGCCCGGCAAGCCGGTTGCGAATGAAATTGCTGGGTTTTGTATCTGGCCAGGCTAGGCTCACGTTGTAGAACACACTGGAAAAAACACCTGTCCCCGCCCATACCAAACCGATAAGTCCGATTATGCGAACAGGCCCACGAAGAGCAAGAATTGTCTGCAGATTGTCCTCAATTAATGATTCGGAGACAGGAAGAAAATTACCGATAAACTCTGTCACTTGTGAAAAAATAATCTCTTCCTCAAGTATAAAACTCGCCGACGCAATTAATGCAAGAAAGAATGGAAAGATAGAAAAAAGGGCGTAATATGCAAGGCTGGCAGCGGTCGCTGCGCCACGGGCCTCTGAGAATCGCTCTAGCGAGAGGGCAAGAATGCCGAGCCCGCCTCGTGTCCATAGGTTTAATCGATTATATATCTGGCGGAGATTTTCTTTCTTCGACATATTTATCTTATATATCTACTGCGGATAGCAGAGATTATACAGCCTTCCTGTAAAATGGAAGCTATCAATTATGGGTTTCTAAAATTGTGTTTATTGAGGGGGTAATTAATCGTTTGAATTGTTGGAGTTGTCCACAATCCGATGGATTTCACCAGAATCCCAGCATTTTTCCATCGCTTGCACAATGCCCGGATCAAACTGCTTTCCTGAACCGTTACGAATCTCTGTGTAGGCTACTTCAATGGGCATTGCCTCTCGGTAAGGTCGATCGGAGGTCATTGCGTCGAAGGCATCGGCTACTGCAAGGAGTCGGGCACCCTCGGGGATTTCCTCACCGTTGAGCTGAGCAGGATAACCATTCCCATCCCAGCGTTCATGGTGATGCAACACGAGTGGGATGGCGGGCGCAAGGTAAGGGATGTCGCGGATCATTAACGCCCCTACTTCAGGGTGTTTTCGCATCTCTACCCATTCTTCATCAGAGAGGGAACTGTCTTTTTTCAAAACCGATTCAGGTATGTAAATCTTCCCAATGTCATGCAAGATGGCGCCGAATTCAAGTATTTCAAGTCTGGCGTCATCCCATCCGAGTTGGTCGGCAAGAGCTTTTGCGTACAGACTCAAACGCCTCATGTGTGCGTGCGTATAGGAGTCACGGGCTTCAATTGCATTTGCCAACACAAAAAGGCTGTCCTTATATGCGTGCTTAAGCTGGGCAAGCATAAGTTCGTCTGAGCGCTGGAGCCGCGCTCGAACGGCGGACAAGAGTTCCTGGGTTGTTACGGGCTTTGTGATGTAATCGTCAGCACCTAATGATTTGCCGGCGAAGATATCCTCACGGGTGCCCCTGGCGGTGAGGAAGATGAAAGGTATGCTAGACCCTCCCGGTTGACGGCGAACAGCCTCAAATAATTCATAGCCATCCATTATCGGCATCGAGATATCGGAAAGGATCAATGCAGGTTGTGTATGCCCTAGAAGTTCCAGCGCGGCTTCCCCGTTGGAAGCTGAAAGGACTTCAAAGCCCGCGCCCTTGAGTACGTCCTGAAAGGCGATGAGCATCGCCGGATCATCCTCAACTACAAGGAGTTTTATCGGATCTTCCTGATGATCTGTTGAACTCGCTGTATCTTCAACCATTGACCAACCTTTACAGCATAATTATTACGTTCAATTCACGATTCTGCTATATGAAATTCGTACCCCCCCCCCAACACCATGATTTGGTCTGCCTAAGTGTCTCTTGATTTCGTTTAGCAACCACGTGCGCATTCCGACTATGTTGGACACTAGTTCCAGGCGATGGCGATCACCTGATCCGATTGATGTCGACCACAAGTACCGAGCCATGTCGATCACCTAAGTAGAGCGAAACAACGCTGGAGCAGACATCATACTGTCAAGACGTCTGCAAAGGCAATGGTGAACAGGCTTTTCGCATCGATTCTCCTTTCAACTGCAGTCGATAAGCGTTATGTACCAGACGGTCCAATATGGCATCGCCAAGGGTTGGATCGGGGAACCGAGCATGCCAGTCTTCAACCGGTATTTGAGTAGAGACCAGGGTGGAGGTTCGGCCATAACGATCATCCAATATCTCCAGCAAATCTCGAGCCTGAGCCAATGTCAGAGGATCACGAAGCCAATCGTCGAAGATCAAAAGCTTGAGCCGGGCCATAGTGCGGAGGAGTTTGGGGAAAGAGCCATCAGCGTGCGAGAGCATAATCTCATGGAGCAAGCGTGAGGTTCGCTCGTAGCGCACGGAGAAGCCCTGGCGACAAACTGCATGACCTAAGGAGCAAGACAGGTAGGTCTTTCCTGCGCCAGTAGGACCAAGAACGATAATGTTGAGATGGCGACGAATCCACTCACCCTGGGCTAGCTCGAGAATGAGGCTGCGATCGAGTCCACGAGACTGAGATAGGTTAAGGTCTTCTATGGTAGCTGGAGCGGAAAAACGAGCAGCCTTGATGCGGCGGCGCAGGCTGTTATCTGCGCGGCGAGTGCACTCAATATCCACAAGTAGGCCAAGCCGCTCCTCGAAAGAAAGTTCGGCGTAGTGGGGGCTTTGAAGCTGTTCTTCGAAGGCTGCCCGAAAACCTGCAAGTCCCAGCGAGTTGAGTTTCTCCAGAAGGGGTTGGACGAGCATTGTATATCTCCTTATCGGTAGTAGTTCTCACCGCGGACGTTAGCGTGAGTTGTAAGTAATGCGGAAGTGGGTTCGTCGGGTCCCACCTGATCAAGTTTGGCATCCAGGATGTTCCTGATGCCCTTATAGGAGCGTATACCAGCGGGAAGAGCACGTCTGCAGGCAGCTTCGAGACGCTCATCGGTGTATCTGGCACCGAGGTGGAGAATGCCCATACAAGAGCGGTAGGACTGCTGGGGATGTTTTCGTGAGGCAAGGATGGCTTCCACCAGCTGAGCCGTGTAGGGTCCGATCTTCTCGGCCCAGCGCATGAAGCGATCAGGGGACCACTTGCTATACTTCTTATGGGCAGGCGGCATATGCACCGAAAGTGTAGTGAACCTGCCGCGGACCTTTGAGAGGGGATGGGAAGCCACTCGGCGGTACTTGTAGAAGATCTCGACGGTGCGCTCGGTAGCCCGGACGAAGACTTCTTTGCGGATGAGGGTGTATGGCACGCTGTAATAGTGCTTCTTGAACTCAATGTGGTAGTCGATGTGCACCCGGGCTTTCTTCCAAATTGCGAACTCATATGGCAGTCCAGGCAAGGGTCTAAGAGCTGGTTGATCCAACGCCTCAAACAGTTCACTGCGTGACTTGCCCAGGTGACGCATAAGCCGGTTATTTAGCTCCTCAAGAAGCTTGTAGATAGCGTTGTTCAAGTCAGTCAGGCTGAAGAATTTTCTGTTTCGTAACCTGGCAAGAATCCAGCGCTCTACCACCTGTACACCAACTTCCACCTTAGCCTTGTCCTTTGGCTTCCGCACCCTGGCCGGGATCACAGCGGTTCCGTAATGTTGAGCCAGGTCATGGTACGTGGGATTGATATCAGGTTCATAGCGGCAAGGGTTCTTGACGCCTGCCTTGAGGTTGTCCGGGACCAGGATTTCGGGCACACCACCGAAGAATGCGAAGGCCCGCACGTGACCGCCGATCCAGCTGGGAAGACCCTGGCTCCACTGTGCTTCGGCGTAGGTGTAGCTGCTGGCGCCTAATACAGCTACGAAGACTTGCGCCTGGCGGATCTCACCGGTTCTGGGATCTACCACCGGCATGGTCTGACCAGCGTAGTCCACAAAGAGCTTCTCCCCACCCTTGTGGGACAGGCGCATCGAAGGTTTCAAGCTTTTAGCCCACCGGCGGTAGAGTGCACAAAACTGACTGTACCCGTATCCGTCCGGATGAGCATCACGGTACTCGAACCACAGCAGACGCAAGGTCACACCCTTCTTGCGAAGCTCGGTGTGAACTTGGGACCAGTCAGGTAGAGGGATTGCCCTCGAGGCTGAACGAGTTGGCTTGGGGAAGAGAATCCGGAAGAGTTTTTCCTCATCCAGATCATCATCAAGCGGCCAGACAAGTCCGGCTGCTCTGGCTCGATTCACATAATCACTTACTGTACTGGGTGAGACAGAGCAGCTCTGGGCAATTGCCCGGTTTGAGAGCCCGCACTCCCACTTCAAGCGAAGTATTTCGTGGATTTTTCGCATGGATAACCTTTCCTGGGACATATTTACCTCCTGATTTGTGAGGAAGTAAATCATGCCCGTATAAAGCAAGATTATCCAGCGCCGTTCGCCCTTTGCAGTTCAAGATTCCTCAACGATGCAGATGATCGGCATGCATCGGAATCCGCGATCGATATGCTCCGGAATCGGTGATCGACATGCTTCGGAATCAGTGATCGGCATGGCCCGGATTACGCATGATGGCTTTCCCTCATGCATTATTACACCAAGATAATGGGGGGCATTCGCCGAAAAGAATACACTCATTTACAGACTCCGCTTACTTTCAAAATCACCCTCAACATGAGGGGGACAGGCTGGGGGCTTTCATTTCTTGCTTCCGATATTCTTCTTAATCGTTTCCAAATCGCGCTGAAGCCCCCATGCGCTTCCATCGAGACGATAGGCAGTGAAGGTTAGCTTTACTTTCCCTTCTTATTGTGTTTCGGCTTAGATCTGGAGATTATCCTTTTTTCCGAGTCGCGTGCATCAGAAATCGAATCGTGCTGTTCTATATAGACCTTCTTCACGCCAGGTATAGGATGGGATCCACCGGGTAAATGATCCTTAATACGACTTTCTACCTGACCCTTTTTACTCGAGCCAGTGTATACATTCTCATCTTTTACGTCGAATAACTTATATACTACGGGCTTATCCTTCGCAAGCTTGCCAATATCCCCAGGATTGAACTTTGCAGTCTTTTTCTTGGTCATTTTCTGAATTCTCCCTTTCACAATAGTCACAAATGGACAAACTATCACCAAACCACCTCGAGCTGAGGCGCCTGGGTATGCATCCTGGTCACGACTTCCCCCTGCTATTACCATCTCGATCGATTGCAAATCGCCCCGTATCCCTTGTCGCCTTTAGCATGACACTAAGGGGCTCGATGTGGGTTAATACATTTTTTAGAAATGAAGATGATCAGCATACCCGTAAGATATGAGATCCCCATTTGAAGTTTCTAAATACCCCTGTTCCCGATGGGAGAGATCAGATAGCGCCTTCGCGCTCTGTTCCCCCAAGACATCATTTACTTCAGTAAGAATTTGAATTTCACTCGATGAAAATAAACTCAAGTCAGGAGATTTCAATGCAATAAGAACCTCACCTGGATAATCATTGAAATATTTTTCCTTGATAGCAAGTGACCCTTCATCTTCGTGAAGAGCTGCTATATAAAATGAATATCTATCAGGTGCGGGACCATAGGGCAAATGAGCATACCTTGAACCTGTTATTGATACTGAATATTCCTTGAAGTGCTTAAAGTCGGAGAAAAAGAGAAGTTTATTCAGCTTAGTTTTAACAGTTTCCGATTTGTTGCAAAAGTATAAGATGGAGCTAAACAATTTATTAAGATCAAGTCTTCGATATCCACTGTAAATGTCAATTGGATATTGCCCAAATCTTCGCTCAAATATTTGACGGAACGAGAGTTCACCCTCTTCGATCATTTCCGTAAGATGAGAGACAACTCTTGGAAGTTTATTGGATGAGATAGATTGAGGATTTGATTCAACAAGTCGAAGAATATTTTGTGGATCCTTTAACAAATGCAAGGTTGTATTATGAGCGTCATCTTGCAAGGCACCATTCTCGTACCGACTTAGAGTTGCACCACCCCACCCTAATAATTGAGTTAGTTCTTTTTGAGTTAAACCTATTGAAGTACGTAACTCCTTAATTTCCTCGGGTTGAAGCAATTGGTGTTTCCGTCGATATTCTCGATATGCAATTTCGAGGGGATCAAAATATGAATCAGGGGCATCAAATTCCTCTCCGCACTCTTTACATCTCAGAACATCAACATTAACACCAATGGTATCGCCTCGAATCTCATAGTTACGCGAGATCGAGACCTGCTCTAAATCGCGATCAACTTCGCAATGTGGGCAAAGTGCTCTCACTGCGACTGCCTCCTTTCAATTTAAGTTCTAAAAGGGTAAGAAAGTGGTTCTTCTGCGATGTGAAATGAGATACATAGGGCTGAATCTTTAGATGCCCCCTCTACTACCTTTAACTTGATATAGATTTCATTTTCTTTCACTGTCTTACCAAATACCCAAAATGGTGCACCACCTGGCCGGGAAAAATCGGGATCCGGACCAGACGAATAATCTAAAACAGATAAACTCATAATTTCTTCCTTACAGTTAGTCCTCGTAAGCCCCAACCTAATGAGAGCATTATCCGTTTTCTCGCGGTCTACAATGTACATTCCTCGTGTAGCTGCAATTTCCTTAAATGTCCGTAGGAAATGGCGCACCTCATCTTTGTCGAATTCTGGCAAGGTTCACTCCTATTGCCTGCTCTGCATAATAAAGCACCACAGACAATACTTATCATATGATATACCTCCCGTCAATATATTATCATATGATATGGTAAAGTCAAGATGCTATGGTGAATTTCGAGCCCCTAATCTGTGAATAAGTGGAATCCCCTGCACTTAACACACTCTAATAAACAATGTATGGAAACCAAAGTTGGTTTTAGCAAGCTGTCCAAAATTACCATGTGGTGCGAATAGGAATCTGGTAAGGAGATACCGATTACGAAGGCAATCGGGCATAAATCCGTCAGACGATCGACAATCACTCTCTTCGGGTGCCGTCAAAAAAGTCTCGCAATGATTTGGATTTTTCAGGAGAAGTAAATTACCTGGGTTCACCCCCTTCGCGGATCGTGCGGGAATACA
>CBDAFF010000044.1:0-15453 GCA_965195195.1 uncultured Anaerolineales bacterium
GATGGATCGATTATCTACTGTATAATTTTTGAAGATCTAACCTTTCTAACTAACGGGGGTGAATAAAGTGAATAAAACAAATTCCTTCGGAATGATCATCATCCTGACTTTGTATCTTTTGATACAGGGTTGCTCGCCAGAAACGCCAACACCAACTCCTATACACCCGACTTTACCAATCCCCATGTCCACGGAAACGCCAACACCAATTCCCTTCTCCACACCCTTGCCAGAAGAATTGATTCGGCAAATTCTTAGAGAATACAATGCTTTGATAGGTCCGTTCGTTACAGAATGGTTAGAAGTAAATCGACTGGCAACCGAGTGGGGAAGAACTGATATGCTTGACCTCATAATTAGAATGCAGGAAATACGAAATGACGTTGTGGGGCTGGAAGTAGACCCTGAAATGGAACATAACCATTCTCAGTTAATTCTACATATGGATTGTCAAATAGCCGCCCATGCAGCACTCATAGATCCGAGGAAATGGGACTATATATCAATTGAACCAATCGTGGAATCAGTTGAATTACTAGAAGAACATGAAGTGATATTTGAACGATGCAGCTTCCCCGTCGTAGAGTAAGTATGTATGATTTAAGTGAATTTCGATCCATCTAACCACTCAATGGAGCGGACCCGAGATTCTGTCGAGTTTGCTTGTAACTTGATGTATTATCGAAGTTGAGGGTGGGCCGCTCATCTCGAAACCGTTATGCAGAGCCAATTCTAAATGAGGGGAATCTTGTCTAATCAGAGCGATTGCTTTGTTTGCCGGAAACACAAAGGGTTGGAGATCGTTCCTGGCGGGTCCATATATGAAGATAATCTAGTTTTCTCCGGCCATTCTTGGTCGGTATCTGATCAAAAAACTCCTTATCTTGGTGGTTTCATCGTTGAGCCGAAGCGTCATATTCCAACGTGGGCGGAACTTAATGATGAGGAAGCGGAGACGATAGGTAAAGTAATTAGAGATGTAAGCCGCGCGCTGAAGAAGGGTGCGAATGCCGAACACGTTTATGTATTCGTCTTAGGTCATCATGTCCCCCATCTCCATATTTGGGTAGTGCCTCGATACCCAGATACGCCCAGAGAATTCTGGGGCCTAGATTTGTTTGAATGGCCTGATCGACCAGTTGGCGGTCAAGCAGAAGTTGATGAGATATGCAAGAGAGTCCGAGCTGATATGGCATGAGAATGTTTAGTTTGAATATTGCTCTGCATAACCATTCGCCAGGCCGTGTGAAAAGCAGCTAAAAGGCTGCGAATTCTCAGCTCTAGTAGCGAGTATCGACGTATTCCAATAGATTGACCGCCGAAATTGGTGAAAGACAAAAAAAGCCCTGGATCACCTGTAGTGGCCGAAAAAGGATATCCGTTCTAGAAAATGTGCTTAGTGCACACAATGAGCGATACAATCATGGTCTTGAATTCCTGTCAGGAAAGGAGGCTGTGATTTCACCTTATCCCAATAATCTCGAATGAATCCTTCACTCATGTCTTCTCCAATGGCTTCCTGAACTAAGCATACAATTGTGCAACGACTTAACTATCACAAGGACTTGCCTCCTTGCTGACACATTCGATCCAACCATTACAGGAGAAGAACCTATTCATGAAACCCACAGAACTTTAGTCCTGCAGTCTCAACTTAACCCAACCTTTTAGCAGTTCAATGTGTATATCTAATGTGAACGCGTACACAAGCAATGGAGAATTACATGGATGATCGCGCAGCCATTCAGCGCATGAAAAACAGTCAGATCAGCGGGTTGGAAGTATTGGTCAATCATTATCAGGTCAAGGCCGTACGAGCCGCGTTTCTCGTTACACATGATGAATCCCTTGCCGAGGACATAGTCCAGGAAACATTCATCCGTCTGTACCGGCGCAGCCAGCATATTGATGAGACCCGACCTTTTGAGCCCTATCTGATGCGCAGTGTGGTCAATGCGGCCTTGAATGAGGTTCGTCGAGACGGTAAATCTGTCTCGCTGGATGCTGATCCCGCCATGCTGGAAACCCTGCTGACGAGTGCTGCTTCGGTCGAAACGCAGGTCGAATTTGCCCAACTTTCCCATGAAATTCTCAACGCCCTATCCAAACTTACGCCCCGACAGCGCGCAGTGATTGTCCAGCGCTATTACCTTGAAATGAGCGAACTGGAAATGGCGAAGGATCTGACTATTGCGCCCGGCACGATCAAGTGGTTGTTGCACGCCGCCCGTACACGTCTGCGTGACCTGCTGAGCTCGCAAAGGAGTGACCAATGAAAAAGACCCCACGTGAATACTTGGATGCCGCCGCTCGGACGCATGTGTCAGATAACCTGAATCTGTATCCGCGTATCGCCGCGCAGCTTGAAAGAGTAACCTTCATGGGTACCTTACGCGCCAGGCCTGTTCTGATGGCTTTTTCCATTTTATGTGCCCTCACCCTGTTGACCGGCGTGGCTTATGCTGTTAGCAGGTCGATTGGCTATTTCCCCGGAGTGGGGATTGTGGAACAGGGCGATGGAATCTACATTTTGGCCGAACCAGTTTCGGTAAATCAAGCTGGCATCATGGTGACGGTAAACCGGTTGGTGGCTGATTCCATGCGTACCTATGTCGCCTACCGGGTTGATGGCATTCCTCCGGTTGATTCTGGTTTCCCAATTTGTACTGATACTCCTGGGTTAGCGCTGCCCGATGGAAGTTTGTTAAATTTCACAGGCGGCGGGGGAGGCGGCATGGAGTCATATCATGGTGCACCAATGCGCTTTGAGTCAAGCTTAACATTTGCACCGCTTCCGGCACAGACCAGAAAGGTGATCTTTATTTCTCCTTGCCAAATGCCAGTCATTGAATTGCTGTTGGTCCCGGCTCCAATAAATATGGTTACCCCGGCGGCAGAAATCGAGGTTACGTACGAGTCTGTTAGCCCTAATTACATTGGCTCAATCACCCCAACTGACGATCTCCAGACCGAAATTTCTACGCCGGAACCCCACTTATCATCCTTGCCGATTCGGCCCACTAATGTTCCCAAAGGCTCTGGGTTGTATCTGGATAAAATCATTGAGATGGAAAATTCCTATGTCCTGATGGGCAACTTTACAGATGCGGGTGATTTGCCCGGCCCCGTGGTTATGTATGGGGGCAGCGATTCCATTTATAAACCAAAAATTGAGAATGCTCTTGGGGAAACTGTCTCGTTCATAGTACGGCAGGACATTTCGCCTGTAACCGTCTGGACCTGGTTTTATTCCTGGGCATATGAGATCCCGAAACCGGTGACCGGTCCGCTAAAAATCACCTTGGATCAAGTCAATATCCTCCAATCGGATACCTTCCAGTTCCAATTTGATACCGGTCCTGATCCGGGTTCAGGGGAACAATGGGAGCTCAATTTACCCTTTAAACTGGGTGGATATGATTACGTTATCGACCAGGTGCAGATGCTCGAGAAGGGCTATCTCCTCAAGTGGCATTCTGGTATTGATATTCCCGAACGTACATCTTTTTCGTTGACCATCCATGATCTATCGCCTTCGATGACGGAAGCATCCTGGGGAATGGAAGATCGCCGCCAGGACAATCGCATAAATTACGCACGAAATTTCCTTACCGACGAACCTGTGCCCACCGGCATCCTGACTTTTGAACTCACACTGTATCAGACCGTACCACTACCCGGCCCCTGGACCATTACCTGGACGCCGCCCACGCCATAGATCTTATTGGGGTTCAAGAATATATATTTATTTGCCATTTTAGCCACTTGATATGATCAGCAAGTCTATCTAGAGAAAAAACACTTTCCTTTTCTTATTGTAAGATCTACATATTTTTACTTTTGCAGCCATGAAAGGATACAATTATGCAACGACTTTACAATCACAAGGACTTGCCTCATTGCTGACACATTCGGTCCAACCATTACAGGAGAAGAACCTATTCGTGAAAACCACAGAACTTTAGTCCTGCATGTGAGGGATTCTAATCAGACAGAGGTATTCGAGTCGTCTTTCCTTGTGTTTTTATTTTACAGATGTGATGAAACGATGTTTAGTCTGGTGCAGTTTTGGTGCAGTTGCGGTAACAAAGCATGGACTGTATAGACATCTTGGACTGTCATCCCCCATAATCGCGGTATTTTATGGAGAGGAAATCACTGGATGGTCACCAGGATACTCCATGGAAAACCCCTGGATTCTCTTACACAGAAGAAGTCGCAGGTTCGAGTCCTGTTCCGCCCACTCTTTGAGGGGCTGTCTAAAAAGGTCTGGACAGTCCCTTTTCCATGTGCCGAGTAGGAATCCTGAAAAGAAAAAAATGGCGGCTACGTGACCGTCATTTTTTGGCTATCTCGGTTGTCTAGATTCTCGGAAAGTGAGAAGGGGCAGGGTGAGCATTTAGGATCTGAGCCAATAACCTCTGGATCCTGGGTTTCCCACGCTTCGCTCTGGACTGGCGAAACCGAAAAGCCTCCCCTTAGGAATGGAATTCAGAACAAGTAAGCGGTCAGACCCATTTGAGTGCTAATTGAATTCGAATCCAGAGTTGCACTTCGTAGTTGAATCCAGGTAACTCTTTCATCTGCTGCGTAACCGGCTTTTCGACAATCTCTTGCTGTCCAAGATTGACGTAGAGGGTGCGGTTGGCACAACCGCGTAATACCGGCCGTAGTTCGTAACGATATTCTCTAATGTTTGATGTGCGGCTTTCACCTCGCTTTCTCTTCTGGAATGATGCCGGTTATCGGCATGGTCGAATTCAGCAATCTATGCGCGCATATATCCGTGTAAGCCAGGTAGGCATGGTATCCGAATTACCATTTGCGTAGGCTTCGTGCCACCCTTCAGGTACTGGCATTTCCTTATACAACTGCGCGCGTCGGCCCTCCAATAGACGGCGGGGGCGATCCATGAAATCAGCGGCGCAGAGCACACGATTTCCCGTCGCGGCTGCCAAGCGATCCAACCAGCGGAGACCTGCCTCACAACGCAGCAGGTGATGATCAAGGATAAGGGTCTTTATGCCACCCTGGGCCAAGCGTAACCCGTTTTTCCATGCTTGACGCCGCTGCTGTGCGGAAAGTTTGGCAAGATAGAGGGGTGGCCCAGCCGCCAGCACAATGTCCGGCTGCCAGGCTAATATTAACGTCACAGCCTCCTCATTTAGGAGTTGGATATCCGAAGCGTGTACAAAAACGCCGTCTTCATCCTCAATGCGTGTCATCATCACCGTATTGGGGTTTGTATGTGGGTCTCCGTGAGGTACGGGTATAGAAAACGCTAACGGGCCATCCCTTTGCCCCTCGGCGTTGGGCAGGTACCTGTCCAACGCCTCGATTAACGCTTCTCTACGAGAAGCCATGTTATGAGAAAGTCCATCTGGCCCCTTACTCCAGAGGCGAGTCGTGCGGAGTAGTGGGGCAACTTGGTGCGCATTTAGCTGATAAGGATTGGCGTTTGCAAGAGGGATGTGATCACCGTGGAAGTGACTTAAAACGACATCAGTCGCCTCATATAATGCTGCCGTGATTTTCCAACGTATTTGTTCGCCAACGGCCACTTGCGCCGGGTGAGGATGCAGCCCGTTTCGCTGGAAGCCCAAGGCAACGCCCGGATCGATGACGACCTTACGTCCCTTTACTTCTACTGCACAGGAATGCCCACGCACGCCGAGTGATTCTGTGCCCAAGATTGTTACGTTCAAGGCCTTCCCTCTTCCCAGACGCCAGCAATTGCCATGCCACAGGTGGGACAGCTCCCCTCTCTAATTATATTTTCAGTGATCCTGTAGCCATGTCGCTGGATCAATAAACGGCCGCACTCTGGACAAGATGTGTTCTGACTGCTGTCATTCGGTATATTGCCAACATAAACATAATGCAGCCCTTCTTCCAATCCGATCTCCCGCGCCTGCCGCAGGGTATCAATGGGAGTGGGTAGTCGGTCTGTCATTTCATAATTTGGGAAGAAGCGACTGATGTGCCAGGGTGTCTCAGGCCCAAGTTCCTGGGACACAAATCGAGCCGCGTCTCTCAGTTCGGCTGGATCATCATTGAGGTCGGGAATGACCAGCATGGTTACTTCCAGCCAGATACCCAGCCGCTTCATCGCCTTCATACTATCCAATACCGGTTGGAGACTCGCTCCTACGTAATGATGATAAGTTTTTTCGCGGAATGCTTTTAAGTCTACGTTAGCCGCATCCAGGTAAGGGTGAAAAAAATCCAGCATTTCGACCGTCATATACCCGTTGGTAATGTAAAGATTAGCCAGACCGGCCGCATGGGCTAGGCGGGCCGTATCGTAGGCATACTCAAAGAAGATGGTCGGTTCGGTATAAGTGTAGGCGATGCTGCGACACCCGGTTTCCAGGGCGATGGCGACGATCTGTTTGGGAGTAGCTTCGCGGCCGGTGAGCAGATCTTGCTCGCGGGGCATTTGGGAAATCTCCCAGTTTTGGCACCATCGGCAGCGAAAGTTACAACCTGGGGTAGCGATGGAATAAGCTGTGGAACCGGGGTGGAAGTGGAAGAGTGGTTTTTTCTCTATGGGGTCTACATGTTGGGTGATAGTACGACCGTAAAACAACGTATAAAGTACCCCATTCCGATTCTCACGCACTTGGCAAACGCCCTTTTTCCCATCTGCAATAACGCAACGGTGAGCACACAGATTGCAGCGCACGCGGTTTTGCGTAAGCCTCTCGTAGAGCAGGGCCTCACTACTGTACTTATTCTTTTGACTGTCCATTACTCTTTCGTTCCTTTGCATTTTCCCTTATTCCAATGAGCCTTATCCATCAGAGATAGACAGAGCATCTTTCAGTAATTCCCTGAAACGTTCAAGGGTGATCGGGTGAAATTTTCCCTCCAAGCCCGTTCAGTTAAATAATTCCAGGATCCTTTCAGTGTGCTGCGTCATGTACTTCTCCGAGAGACCAAGACCATCCAGGGTAATGATCTTATTATAATATCCTGAAAAGTTTGCATTAGCGTCAGCCTCATCATCCCAACCCAAATATCTCTGGTAGATGGTTTTCCGGGCCCTGAGCCAGCCTGGTGAAAACCGAGCGTATTAAAGAATTGAAAAAAATAAGATTGAAAACTTGAAAAAAACGTTGGCCTGCAAATTCGGTGTCACCGTTTATGTTTCAGGAGTTGGAGGAAGCGTTGGCGCGCGCAGTAGCTGAGTCCCAACAGAGAAACGTTGACGACTCAACCCCACCTTTAAGTTAAGTGCTCGTATTGAATAGCGATGTCTCCTGGGTGATGTTCGTCACGCCCGAAAGGGCGCTTTTCTCAGAAGTTAGTCTAGTGGCGGAAATTGGACCGGCGTGGCTGACTGCGGAGATTGATCACTCTCATACACTCTCATGCTGGCTTCAGGTCGATCACCGGCGTTCCGTCGATGGCATCCAAGCCGCGAACAGTAAGGACATTGTTGTCAACTTCCAGCAGTTCAACCTCGGTGACCCCAATGGGGTTGGGGCGGTGTGGGCTGCGCAGGGCGAAGACACCCCGCATTGGACGAGTCTGATCTCCGCGCGGGTGCTGAAGCAGTTCGTATTCCTCGCTACGATGGAAGTAGAAGACGACCAGCACCTTGTCGCCAGGAGTTAGGCTCACCAGACCTTCCGAGAGATCAGAGTCGATAACGATACGGGAGACCGAATCACTCAGCGTGTCAGGGTCCGTAGGCTCGGCGAACTCGTTCTCCACACGGCCAATTGCCTGGAAGGACAGACCCTCAGATACCACCTCCCCCGGTGTGGGACAGGCATTCGAAAAGGTGGTTACCATCACCACTTCACCCTCCTCAGCAGCGTTCTGGAAGGCGCGCTGAAGCGCCCTGAAGACGTTGGCGCTGTCGCCCGCGACCAGGCTGCTCATCGGCCCGGGCATCACCTCCAGGCCTTGTTGACGGAAGATTTCAAGGGCCTCGTCGATTGTGGGGGCCAATTCTGGCTGTTGAAGTGGATACAGGCTCACCTGGGCAGTCAGCCCCATTGGCTCTCCCTGTAGGGGTATACCGCAAAGGAAACGCAGCGGGTCGGTGCCAGTGTTGACGAATTGGTGCTTCTCATAGGGCAGCACCAAGGCCGTATCGTCAGGTCCCAATGCATGCTCCTGGGACTTGCCTCGCAGGCGACCTTGGCCGCTGAGAATGTAGACCTCATGCTCGTAGGCGTGGCTACGGTATGGAGTGGCAGCACCTGGATTGACTTCGAAGAGCCGCAGTGCAAAGGTTGGCGCGCCGTCGGCTGCGGACCAGAGCCAGCGCACCGTCACCCCCGGCACGCCTTCCACCGGCATTTCTTCTACTTCTGAACTGCGTTTCACTTCCATGGTATCTGTCCTTGCTATAGATTATGTGTGAGTCTCAGACCCATTATGATTCTTGTCCACACCCTCGTTTCTGCTCAGCGCCTTCTCCAATTCTACTTCCAATTCGTCTAACTGCTGCATCAGTACCGGTGGAGTCGAATGAGCAGGCCATCGTTTCATCAGGTCCGCGATCTGGTGCGTAATCTCTTTCACTTTTTTATGATCTGTGGACATCCGACGATCCTCTCTAAAATTTGATTGTAGCTTCGAAGCCTTCCCAAATGACATCTAAACTTCCCTCGGCTGGACCGCGTCGCCGATAACGTACGTTTCTATGCCGCTTTGTTCCAAGGGATTCGCCAACTCGCGATCATGAACTACCTCAAAGGCAATCACCGCTGTTTTAGTGGGGAATTGGACTTCGTGATCGTTCCGTTGCGCGAAGGCGGTGTTCGAGGTCAGCTTTGTGACTTTCGTATCGGTGTGAACTGCGACATCATTGAATCCAAGTGGGGGGGGGTGCGACCATTTTCCTGGATGAGCAAGGGTTCAGTGGTTAGCAATGCCGCCTCTCCCTGCGTGCGACGGGTGTAGAAGGCGATATGGAGGTCGTTCACCTCGCCGCTCTGTGTCCCGTAGCCGAGCTTGACAGTTTTCATCACCACGCGGTTATGAAACGTGAGCGATCACAATTGTTAGGGCTGAAACAGAGGGTCCTGTGCCATGCTCACCTCCGCCTTGTGACCCTGCTGGTGATGGGCACATCCGCTTCCTGCAGATACCTGACCTCTGAGCCATAATGATAGGCAAGCCATCGCCCTGTATTGGGGACAAGGCCCAGTGCACATTGGGCTTGTCACTCCCTCTGTAGACTTGCGTCACGCCCCCAATCGTAAATCGATGATGCGATCCAAGAGCATCTGGATAATGTGTTTCTGAATCGAATAGCCGATTTGACAATCTTCTTCCATAAGCTCTCGGAGTGCCTCGGCATCAAGGACCAGCGTCTCGATCTCTGAAAGACAACGAGCAGTCGAGGAATACACGTAGGGGTCAATGAGCGTTGAACACCCAAGAATCTCGCCTTCACCCACCGTGTCCACACGTGTTGGTCCCTCCTCACCGATGTTGTACAGGACTTCGACCTCTCCAGCGACCAGCATGTAGAGTTGCGTCCCGGGCTTTTCATCTTGAAAGAGAGTGTGTCCGGGATAAAAGCATTCCTCTCTGGCTAATTGGGCAACGGCTTGGCGCTGATCTTCCGTGAGGGCACGGAAACAGGCGTATCGTATCAGTCTATCTGGATCAGTTGGCATCATTCACCTCCATTTTCTATGACCATAACAACAATCGAAAAGAGGATTTCCCGAGTCTGCGAAGTCACAAGAGCAATGGTTCCGAAGGAGCCGGGGAGAGGGATTGGTCATTCGATTTGATGTGCAGACCGATTCCAATGAAACCACCCCCCGGCAGCGGCAATGCCCACGGGAAGAACCTCCACAGTGTTGTCCGCCAGAAGGGGTCGGACGCAGAATCCTTAATTGTCCCTAGCATCTGGATCAGTTCGTCGGGTGTAAAGAAGTGGGCTGATTGCCAGGGGGGAACACCTTGTTGTTGGTACTCCCTGCCGATCCAGCTCTTCCGGTTGATCACACCAAGGATAAGCCCCCTCCGAGCCACCCGACTCGTTTCCTGAAGGGCCACTAATGGGTCCCGCAGGAACTCAATCGTGGTGATCATGGCCACAAGGTCGAATGCGCCATCTGCGAAGGGGAGGTGCGAGGCATCAGCCTGCACTGCGACGCGCAGTCCATGTCGCCTCGCTTCCGCCAGCATGGCCGGAGATATGTCGAGCCCTGCTGCTCTCAACCCGAGGGTTTTGAAAAATCGCGTGAAATGCCCTGTACCACAGCCCACATCCAAGATGGAGATAGGCTCTTGGAAATGCCCGATTAGCCACTCGAGGAGTGTCTTCTCAAGGCGATCTGCGCGACGCCCTTGGTTCGTGTACCAGTCTTCGTATTCCTGAACCAGTGACAGGTCATCGAAGGGATTCGAGTTTGTCTGCTCTTCGGCCATCTTCTCCGCCAAGTACTTGAGTGCCAAGCGCCTTTCATGATCCTACCCGAAGCAACCATGGGTTTTCTTCGCTGTACCTAAGTTTCCTGTCTGGATTTCGCTCACTCTGCCCGATCCTTGGGCATAGCGATTCGTCTCAAGTAGAAACGCCTTCCACCATATGAGAGCTCAACGAGCTTATCCTGTCGTATAAGATTCTCAACAAGACCCCAATTCGATCCGGCTTTTTCCAGAAGCTGCTCGACAGCGTCCTCCCGCATGGGATGCACCGCGGTGATGCTCAGCAAATCCTGCTCGGCATCTCCGGTGGAGGCGAAAGCGTTGCCCTCATAACCGACGAGGAGTTCGACTCGGTCGATCTGTTCTTTGAAGAGATGGTAGGCTTGGTGGATCCGATCCTCTTGTGCAGGGCGCACCCATTCCTCTGCAGGTGGACGCGTTGGGATCGCGAGATACGCCACCTTGGGTTGAATCTCGCCGAGGAAGCGGGCGGTCTCCCGAAGGTTGGCCTCATCATCGTTGACCCCCTTGACGAGCATCGTCTCGGTGGCGAGCTCGCCTTCGAAGACCCCGGAGAAAGCCCGTATGCCGCCCAAGATCTTATGAAGATCAAGGCTCCCATGAGGGCGGCTGATCCGACGCCAGGTGGGAACGCGCACGGCATCCACCTTCAAGGAAACCCAATCCGCACCCATGAGGTCGTCACGGACATCCTCTCGCCAGATCAGAGACGCGTTGCTGATCACGGCGATTGGTATATCCAGTTCACGCAATGCTGAGATCTCAGCAGGCAGGTTGAGATCGAGCGTGGGCTCGCCGTCTGGGACGAAGGTCAGGTAATCGATTGCCTCGCCGATGGCGCGGGCTTTGGTAACCTTGTCGCGTACAGCCCGAATGACTTTCTCTTGTTTGTAGAAAGCTTGGCGGTCTACGCGCATCGTTAGCGTGCGTCCAAGTTGGCAATAGACACAAGCGTAGGTGCATATTTTTGGGGGAATGTTGTTGATACCCAGGCTACGACCGAGGCGTCTCGATGGGACAGGTCCAAAAGCGATGTTCATGTAGGACCTCCTGATTCACGGTGAGATTTACAGCCTTAGCGATTTTCCGCAATCAAATCATTATCTGGATCTTGGCAATACGATCATCATCGTCCCAATCATCGCTGCCGCTCTCGACTTATAGGCTTTTTAGGGTTGCAGTATGCATCTCTTAAGTGTTCTCCTCGCCTTCAAGCGGGCAAAGCCTATCCAGCGCGCAAGATTATTGCTTGGACAGTACGATCCCGGCAGCCACAAGGATACCCGTGGCGAGTGAAATCAAGCTGTAGCGCCTGTTCTCCCTTTACACCGCCGGCAGCAGGTGGGAAGCGCCGACATAGACCAATGCACCGGCGGACATGGCCAGAAATATACCTAAGGTCGATTGGCCAATCCTGCTGATGAATGGAAAAGAAATCAGCGTTCCCAGCGGTGTGGATATGGCAGCGGCCAGAAAGGCATATAAGAACGATTTCCTTTTTGTAAAACCAGCCTGCTTCAGGAGCAGGAAGGTAACGATCCCCTCTGGGAATTCATGAAGCACCATGCCGATGGCTGTCATTGCGCCGGTGAAGATACTCACATTGAAGGTTATCGAGTAGATAATTCCGTCCAAGAAGGAATGAAAGCCGATTCCTAGCATCGGGATGATGCCTAAGGAGAGATTGGGACATTCATGCTCATGACAAACGAATACATTTAAGAAGCGGTTGAAGAGGTGGAGCGACATGAAACCAACCAACAGGAATATTGGTGCTGTGTTGCTCATGTTAAAGGACTTTGGGATGATGTGGATGAAAGACACGGAAATGAGCACTCCTGCGGCGAAACTCATGAAATAGACAACGTTCTGGTTACCCCATTCTTCATATTTGCCGATGACATAGATGCCAATCGTTGTCACCACGCAAGCAAGCGTGCTGGCCAGCATCACAGCGCTAAAAACATGCAAGTTAATATGTTCCTCTTCCTTCTGAAAGACTCGAGTTTCATCTATTTCCCCTTCACTGCTCCTCACCAGTGCAGATATCCACCAGGACGCGAAACAGGTCGCTCTCGGTGATGATCCCTACTATCTTCTCGGAGTCCATCACAGGCAGGGTGCTTATTTTATGTTCAAGCATTATTCGGGCAGCTTCGACAACGTTTGCTGTCGGAGCGATAGTCATCGGATTCTTGGACATGAGCTGACGTACAGGTAGCTCAGACAGCATTTCATTGACCTTGAGGGGGTTGATGGCGATGATTTCCGTGTGGAATGAACCACGCAAGTCATCCATCGTCACGATGCCTACCAATCGTTCTTTGTCGACGACAAGCAGGCGGCGGATGTTGTTCTCGATCATGAGCCAGTAGGCTTCAGGCAGCGTTGCGCTGCTGGAGATCATGACAGGATCGGATGTCATCCAATCCCTGACTATCCTTTCTTGTCGGTTATCCATAGCTTTACTCCTCTCTCATGGAGGGTTCCTCGGCGAAACCAAAAAGAGTACGTAGCGATATGAGTTGGTTCAGCTAACCTATCTGCACCGACCCGTGCTCGGTTTGACATTTTGATCTTGACAAGCGCCTATCTATACATTAGTATATACAAAAGTATATCAGGTGTCAAGATGAGATGTCGCGGCAAAAGCGGCAGATTCACGGGGGGGCAGATATAAGATTTGCCCCGTAGTTGGAGGTGAGCACCATGAGCAAGATGCGTTCTTTTCGTTTTCCCGAGGAGAAGCTTGAGCTGCTGAAAGAGATCGCCGAACGCAAGCATGACAACAATCAAACCCAGGCGCTTCTCGAGGCGATCGATCGCTATTATAAGGAGCTTAACCCTCTGTCGGTGCAGGGGTATATCCGCATCGATCGCATCCAGAATCTCAACGGGGAAGAGGATTGTCCTGGCTGTGAACAATCGCTCGGATCGGGGGCATGGGTCGCGGTCTTTTCCGACGGCACCGTGAAGGGTGTGCTCTGTGGCGATTGTGTGTCGGCCGGGCGGGCTTGAACCGGTTGAGAGGTAGCCAATGACAAGGCACACCGGGTGGGCTAGCTTCTGCTTATTGCCTTGCAGGTACTCTCCGAAAAGGTTGCTCCTATAAAAGATGATGAGACCTTTAACCAGCCTATGTCTGTAACCATCGGAGAATAACCGGGTCTTAGGAGGATGGCCTGGTATTTTTGATGGAACATCAAGGTGACAGGGAAACATCGAAGCCCGCGGTGCTCTCGGGGAGCTTCAATCACAAGCTTGGTTCATGAGGAAACCTCAATGGGGAGCAGGTTAGATCTGACCCACGGACGAGGACGATGTGAGGGAGCAGCAAGAACAACGGAAGGCAGTCATGCCCTCGTCCGGCGTTAGAGGTTAAGGGTAGTCAGCAATTAACTCCAGAACGGATGCTGCCTGGAATGCGGGGCAAAGTTAGGCGGGGTAGGGATGTCGGACCAGCCGTGAGGAGATCGAGCGGAAAGGTTGATGATGGAGGAATTTAAAAAGAAGATCGCAGAATCGGTACACAGGATAATGGAGAGCCTCCCACCGGAGGTAACCCTGGTGGCGGCTGTTAAAGGCCGTTCCGTGGCCGAGGTCCGGGCGGCGATCGAAGCCGGCGTAACCCATGTGGGGCACAACTACATACAGGAAGCGGAGCTGATGGTCGATCTTATGCGGGACAGCGCCAAATGGCACATGATCGGGCACCTGCAGCGCAACAAGGCCAAGAAGGCCGTGCTGCTCTTCGATATGGTCGAAACAGTGGATTCGTGGCGTCTGGCGAGGGAACTCGACAAACGATGCGCCCGCATGGAAAAAACCATGCCGGTACTCGTTGAGGTCAACAGCGGTAGAGAGGCGAGCAAGACCGGTGTGAAGCCCGAGGACGTGGAAGGTTTGGTATTGCATATGCGCGAGCTGGAGCACCTACGTGTGCAGGGTTTGATGACTATGGGTCCACGTTTCGGCGACCCGGAACACGCCCGCCCCTTTTTCCAAGAGACACGGAAGGCCTTCGATCGCCTGGTGCGCATGGATTTTCCCCATGTGAGCATGCACTATCTCTCTATGGGAATGACCAACAGCTACCGTGTGGCCATCGAGGAAGGGGCCAACGTGGTGCGAATCGGCACGAAGATCTTCGGGCATAGAGGGAGTGAGGGGTGAAGCGCGATGGAGCGCGATTCAGCCGTGTGGTCTCCCCCCGGTTTTTCGGAAAGCATAAAGCAAAACAATAGCATGGGATCACGTCACGCCTCGAGATCAGGATTGCTCTGTTCATAGGGTTGTGATGGCCGAAAAAGGACATCCGTTCTAGAAAATGTGCTTGGACACAGGGTGAGCGATATAATCACGGTCTTGAATTCCTATCAGGAAAGGCAGACTGTGATTTCACCGTATCCCAATAATCTCGAATGAATCCTTCACTCATGTTTCCTCCTATGGCTTTCTGAACCAAGGATACAATTATGCAACGGCGTAACCGTCACAAGGACTTGCCTCCTCGCTGACACATTCGATCCACCCATTGCAGGAGAAGAACCTGTTCATGAAACTCACACAACTTTAGTCCTGCATGTGAGGGATTCTAATCAGACAGGGGAATTCGAGTCGCCTTTCCTCGTGTTTTTATTCTAGCATTTGAAAGAACTACGTATCGTCTGGTGCAGTTTTGGTGCAGTTGCGGTAATAAAGCATGGACTGCATAGACATCTTGGACGATTATCCCCCATAAACGAGGCATTTTATGGAGAGAAAATCACTGGATAGTCACCAGGATACTCCATGGAAAACCCCTGAATTCTCTTACACAGAAGAGGTCGCAGGTTCGAGTCCTGTTCCGCCCACACTTCAAACCGCTCAACAGATATGCTGAGCGGTTCTCTTGTACGCCCGGCATGGGCGATAACTAGGAGGTGGAAATCCTCTGCGGACGTTGATCCGACGAACCGCTAGCCGACCCCACTCCGCTGCGCTGCGGGGACCGTGAGGCAACTGCGCTCGTGCGAACGGGTGTGGGGA
>CBDAFF010000045.1:0-104688 GCA_965195195.1 uncultured Anaerolineales bacterium
CCATCAAGTCCAGGTTTTGCACTCCGGCTTCCTCCCCACACCCGTTCGCACGAGCGCAGTTGCCTTCGGCTAGCGGTTCGTCGGATCAACGTCCGCAGAGGATTTCCACCTCCTAGTTATCGCCCATGCCGGGCGTACAAAAAACAGCCCCTCTGGTAGAGGGGCTGCAAGTCATTCTGCCTTACCGGTCTAATACTCCGGCATCGGTGGCATTGGCGGAGCATTCTCTTCAGGAACGTCCGTGATCAATGCCTCTGTCGTCAGGATCATGGCGGCAATGGATGCTGCATTTTCCATCGCACCCTTCGTCACCTTCGCAGGATCGATGATGCCAACCTTGACCATGTCGACGTACTCCTCTTTGAGAACGTCATAGCCGATGTTCTTATTATTGGCCTCTTCCTGCTTCCTGCGGACAGTCTCGATAACAACGGCACCATCTTGACCGCCGTTCTCGGCGATGCCTGCCATGGGGACTTCAAGCGATTTACGGACGATGTTGACGCCGATCGTCGCGTCTTCGTTGTCCATCTTGATCTTGTCGAGCGAATCCATGGTGTTGATCAAAGCGACACCACCACCGGGGACGATGCCCTCTTCGACCGCGGCGCGGGTTGCGGAGAGCGCGTCTTCGACGCGGTGTTTCTTCTCTTTAAGTTCGGTCTCAGTCGCAGCGCCGACGCGGATTACTGCCACACCGCCAGCCAGCTTGGCCAGGCGCTCCTGGAGCTTCTCTTTGTCGTAATCGCTTGTTGAACGATCGATCTCGACCTTGATCTCTTCGATGCGGCCCTTAATGCGATCCTTCTCGCCAGCGCCTTCGATGACTATGGTGTCATCTTTGGTAACGATGACTTTGCCCGCCTTGCCCAGATCGTTGACCGTGACGGACTCGAGCTTACGGCCCAATTCCTCGGTGATGACGGTCCCGCCTGTCAGGACAGCAATGTCCTGAAGCATAGCTTTGCGCCTATCACCAAATCCGGGGGCTTTGATCGCAATAACGTTCAGCATGCCGCGGATCTTGTTTAGTACTAGCGTAGCCAACGCCTCACCATCGACATCCTCAGCAAGAATCACAAGATCACGTTTGCCGATCTGGACGAGTTTCTCGAGGATGGGAACGATGTCCGTGGCGGCGGAGATCTTCTTATCGTGGATCAAGATATACGGTTCTTCGACGACGGCTTCCATGTTCTCCGGGTTGGAGACGAAGTAGGGCGAAATGTAACCGCGGTCGAACTTCATACCTTCCACATACTCGGTCTCAAATTCAAGAGCCTTGGACTCCTCGACCGTGATCACACCATCCTTGCCGACCTTGTCCATCACTTCCGCGATCAAGTCACCAATTTCGGTATCTTGGGCGGAAATGGCGGCTACAGATGCGATTTCCTCTTTGGTCGTAACATCGATCGCTTGCTTGGTGATCGCTTCCGATACAGCCTTAGCAGCGGCTTCAATTCCCCGCTTCAGCAGCATGGGGTTAGAACCTGCGGCCAGGTTTTTAAGACCATTGGTTACCATCGCATGTGCGAGGACCGTTGAAGTTGTTGTGCCGTCACCGGCAATATCATTGGTCTTTGTTGCAGCTTCTTTCAAAAGCTGAGCGCCCATATTCTCAAATGGGTCCTCAAGCTCGATTTCCTTCGCGACCGTCACACCATCGTGTGTGATCGTCGGCGAACCGAATTTGCGGTCAAGCGCTACGTTGCGACCTTTCGGGCCGAGAGTCGTAGCAACCGCGTTGGCCAGCACATCAACACCGACCTTAAGACGCCTACGGGCATCTTCTGAGAATGCTAGTTGCTTTGCAGTCATTGTTCTATAGCTCCTATCACATAAAATCTAATAAACCACGAATTTCTTTGAAATCTACTTCTCTAAGATTGCAAGGATGTCGCTCTCGCGGAGAATGAGCAGTTTCTCACCTTCCATCTTGATCTCGGTACCTGCATACTTTGCAAAGAGGACTTGATCTTTTACCGAGACCTCCATGCCAATATGCTTTCCCTCATCGTCGCGAGAACCTGGCCCGACGGCCAATACCTCGCCCTTTTGCGGCTTTTCTTTTGCCGTTTCGGGAAGCACGATCCCTCCAGGGGTCATGTCTTCCTCTTCGAGAGGCTTGACCACCAGTCGATCGGCTAGAGGTTTAATCTTGAGTGCCATTCCGACATTCCTCCTACTAAGAATTTTGGGGTTTCTATCCATTAGCACTCTAGTCAATAGAGTGCTAAACGCTTCGCAAGTTTAACCAATTCAGGCGTTGGTGTCAAGGGGTCGCGCTTGGGATCGGTGTTGGGGTGGACAAGCTTAAGTCTGGGGGTCTCGGGAAAGTTAGAGCCTCTCGGCAGACAAGCCGTCCCTCCTCTACAATCGCCGATACAATCGGATCCCGCCCATACACCGCCATTAACTCCGAGAAGATCTCTTCGGCCCTCTCGCAGGCATCCTTTTGTTCAGCGTAGAAGGTTAAAGCCGATCCGTAGATGTAGTAGTACTCCACACTTGCATCACTCAGTGGCAATCCAACCACCGCTACGCCGATGTCCGCAGCGATCTCACTGCCCGGGTCGCACAGGTATATTTTCAACTCACATAGCAAGTCGCCAACTTCTTGCTTATCACAGCCGCGTACGGCACATTTCAGCACCGGGATTGCGCTCTCGTAATTCCTTGCCCGGAAGTAAACGCTCCCTAAGCGGCCGTAAATATCCGGGCTCGATGGATCGATATCAAGCGCTCGTTCAATATTCAACGCAGCTATGAAGAATTCCCCCTGACGGGCATAGGTACTCCCTATCGCTAGATAGGGTGTGGGGTCTTCTATTCCGAGCTGCGAATTAATCTTTGCAGCCTTATCGTAGAAAGTAAGCGCGGTGTCGAAATCGGACAAAGCTCGATAGTTGTTTCCGATGCGAAGGTAAAGGAGCGTGAAGTTTGGCGTGATATTCGCCGCTTCCTGGTAGGCTTCGATCGCGCTGCGATACCACGCTTGATTCTCCAGTACAGTGCCATAGACCCTGTAGATATCCATGAGGAATTGTCGCGCGATCCCCTTCTCAAGCGCCAAGTCAACTGCGATTTGCGCCAAATCAGCAGCTCGACGCACATCGCCCTGGTCGACGTACACCTCTGCCAGAAAGGCACTTGCCAGGAAGTTATCCGGGTCCAACTGGGCGGCTCGTATGGCAGCCTGCTCGGCTTCGGCTAAAAAGGCATCTTTGCGGTTCTTCTCACGGATCACTGTTAGCGGGGTGAGGTAGACTGTGCGGCCGCTGATTACCCAGTTTTCATCACCCGTTGATTCGACTAAACCCGAAAAGCGCAGGTTCGCTTCGGTTTCGACGATCGAAACAGGTGTTCCATTTCCTCCAGCCCCTTCGAGTTCAATAATATTAGCGGAGATTCGACCTCCCTCTCCGATCGTTGCAAAAACATGGACTGTATCGCCGGTAGTAATGGTGTCTTTCACTTCTGATGAAGCAGACCAGTCGTAAACCAGAGTCCGGATCGCGTAGGCAAATGAATTATCTGGATCTACTTCTTTCGCTTGATCGATCGATGAGCGCGCCTCCTCCAATCGCTCGCGTCGTAGATCGAGCGTTGTTAGCAGATCGCTTGAGTATGTTTGTGCACGCGCCAGCATTGCCCATAGTTCTGCATTCTCCGGATCTACGCGTACAGCATTTTTGTAGGCTTCAATGCTGCTCTCCAAGTCGCCGGCGAAGAAGTGGACCTCCGCCTCATCAGCATAAGAAACTCCGGCACGGGTTGCTGTGGGGGTAGCCGAGAACAGCGGCTGAACATTTCCTTGCCTCTGAGCACGAACGAGCAGAAAGCCCCCTGCAATTAATAGCATAAGGGCAAGGATGCGCCATGGCTTCGATCGACCTCGATCTTGGCTTAGCTTGAGTTTTTCACCGGTTAAACGCATGGTTATGTTTGGACTCAGGAGGCCGGAGTGGATTCCGCCTCAGGCGTGGGTGGGCGCTCTAATTCACCGCACAGGATGAGCCCCTCCCGGGCATTGAAAACCGCGATCTCATCCTCAGGGATTGTTTGCAGGATCGCCTCGAATATTTCAATAGCTCCTTCGCACGAATTCCGTTTTGCTAGCGCCAACCCATAAGTGTAGTAAAACTCTACGATACGAAAATCCTCTTTCTTCAGAGGCAGGCCTTCTACCCATACGCCTTCGTCGGATTGGCCGCCGCGGATCGCCAGATTAAATTGAACGATCGCTTCATCCAATACACCGTTGTGATAATACATTCGACCCAAATTCCCCCGCAGTCGAGGGTTCACCGGATCGATTTCAACGGCGTTGCGAGCATATTGACTGGCTACACCATACTCCCCAATGCCTGCATAAAGCTGCACCAGATAAGTGAGGGGTTCCGTGCTCGTGGGTGATAGAGCGACAGCGTTGAGGTAACTCTCTCGAGCCCCATCGTAATCCCCCATCGCCCGCAGCATATTCCCGATGTCGAGATGCAGGCGTGGAAGATAGGAGTTAAGGCTACGGGCAACTTCGTAGGATTCAAGAGCTAGTTCCCGGTTCCCTGTCATCTCCCACACGTAAGCCAGTGCGCGATGAGCCTCCAATGATGTGCTGTCCATGGCTACAGCCGATCGAGCATGCTCAAGCGCAGTTTCGTAATTTTCAAGATTTGTATCAACCAGAATTTCAGCGTAAATCGCTTGGACTTCTGGGAGGTTCTGGTTAAGCCCGAGCGCGGTTTCGGCTTCTTGCAGCGCCTCGACCATTAATTCACTTCTGGTAAGTGGATCTTCGCTATTGCCAGCCTGGAAATCCAGCGACCAACCTAAAAACGCATGCGCTAAAGCCGAATCCGGGTTGAGCACGAGCGCATCCCGAGCGGTGATTTCCGCATCCTCGTACTTCCCAGCGAACATCCGCACCCTCGTCAGTTCGATATAATGTGCCAGTTCACGTGGGTCGGCCAAAATCGCATCCAAATAAGCATCTTCTGCCTGTTCCAATTTTCCAGAATCGAAAAGGCTTTCCGCCTCCAGAACAAAAGATGCTGGACTTCGCGTGGGTGTTTGTGTCGGGATAAAGGGAGGCGGTATGGTAGGGATATAAATCTGCCAGAAAAAAACGGCGGCGGCGATAAAAACTAAGATCAGAAGTACACGCCAAGGGCTAGAGCGCCTACGCTTCTTCCGTAAATTCCATTTGCTCCCACTTAAATTCATCCGCTTTGTGAACTCCGTCACATCATAGTTTCGGTGAGCATCTTACCACCCGCTGTAACCGAGCGTCAAGAAATGAAACGCTACGTATCTCCACCGTGTTCCCTGCTCTATCCTCTCGACCATTTCAAGATCGCATACCCATTAACACCTGCCAATCTTTCTCAGGAACGGGGCTGCTTTAAACTCAAGTACGGTATAATGCGCCCCGTGGAATCGGAACCAACAAACCCGAAACTAGAGGATACCGCGCCTCTGAACACGGCGGATTTCGAACCCGAAGGCTCGCAGTTGAAACCTTCGGAATCGGGAAACTCAACGCGACGAAGATTGTTCTATATCTTTCTCGTTTATCTTGCCGCGCTAGTCGCCATCGGGCTGGTGGCTTATTTCCAAGGTCGAGGGCTCAATAGCGCCGAGGAGATAGCACAGGTCTCTGCAGCGATGTATGAGCAGTTTGAGCTCGGCATAGCAGATCTTGATGCTGGCCATTATGAGGTTGCTCGACAGCGGTTTGAAGCCATCATCAACTTTGATCCCGCTTATCCTGGCGCGGAGGACATGCTCGTCGTAGCACTCGTTAACCTCAATGTGCCGACGGTAACACCCCTACCCGAACCAACATCCACCCCGGATCCTTCCCCACCTGAAGATCTAATGGCACAGGCGAAAGAGGCAATTACAGACGAGGATTGGGATATGGCCATTAACAAACTGCTCTCGCTACGCGCCAAGGATCCAGCGTACCAACCCGTGAGGGTAGATGGTTTAATGTATATTGCACTTCGAAACAAAGGGATGGAGCTAATCTCCCAAGGTTTAATGGAAGAAGGATTGTATAACCTGAGCCTAGCAAAACGATTTGGCCCTCTCGATCGGGATGCAATGTTCCGCATGACTCTCGCACAGCAGTATCTTCTCGCAAACAGCTACATCGGACTAAATTGGCTCCGCGCTTCGGAGCTCTTCCTACCTCTCTGCGAACAAGGCGCCACACTCGATTCTTGTAGAAAATACGCTGAAACTGCATGGAAATACGGCGACCTGCTCTGGGATGAGGGTGATGAATGCGGCGCTTCTGAGCAATACAATGCTGCACTCAACGCCTGGGAATTCCCCGATTTGGCACCGACAGCCTCAGAGGCTGAAGAAGTTTGTGCAACCCAATCGGCGCCTCCACCGGTGCCGACCGCAACCCCAACTCCCACCATGACGCCAACACCCGGTGGCAACGGCGGCGGGAGCTAACATGGGAATCTGCCCATGCCCTTGCCAACGCTCATAATCGCGAATTAATTCCAGCAATCACCGCAATGATGTGTGAATCAGTTATCTCACACTCCTCGCTGTTATCTTAATTCCACTCCTCATAAAAGCTCCTATCCTCCAAATTGTGGTGCGACGAAGCGGCTTAATGCTGCCTCCTTTTTTAACACCGTCCTCGCTCGTCCCGACGTCCATCGAAAATACCTAAATGGGCATACAACTTGCATCAAATCCTTCATAGACAAACGACTCCGACACGTCGATAACGCCTTCAGATCTGCCTTCTGCGCATGAGGTTCAGCAATTCCCATCGCAACCGCGCAGAAATCAGATCGGACCCGAGATTATCCAACGTGCTTGCTGCGGTAAAACCACCACGCTGCAGGTGCTGAAAAGAGATCAGAATGGACCTGATTGAATTACTGCTCACTTTAGGGATGGCAACACTTTATATCGGTTTCGCCTCAGGCATGGGAGTCGTCGCCAGGCGAGGTTGGATCGATAAAAATAAGCGCTGGGAGCGATCCTTGGCCGTTGCCTATGGCCTTCTAATCTTTTTACCCGCATCCATCCTCATCCGCTACTACGAAGCATGGAGTCTTGGTCTGCGCATCACTGTGATTCTCTCAGGGGTCATCTCTCTCGCTATAATGTTTCTCCGCCCAGCCTGGCTGCCTACTCGTCTCTGGTCCCGAACCATCTCGCGGCGCTACTCTGCGCTGTCGATGGGCATCATATGTGCCTGGTGCATTCTCGCCTGGCGAATCCAGATGAGCCCTGCCGCGCTGTTCCTTGGCCTCGCGGCCTGTCTTGCTGGTCTATCCTCGCTCAGATCCTCCCTCCAAAACGCGTGAAACATCAATCCGATTAAGGTACAATGAATCGCTCCTTCCTATAGTCTGGATCGCATAAATAGAGGACATCTTGCTGGAATTGACATTCCTTGGTACTTCGGCATCGGCGCCATCAGTTCACCGCGGGTTATCCGCGCAGGTTGTAAGCTACCAAGACCAACGTTTCTTGGTCGATTGTGGTGAGGGGACCCAACGTCAGATCCTGCGTTCTGGCTTAGGATTCCGCCGCTTAAATCGGATTCTAATCACGCATGGCCATCTCGATCACATCCTTGGTCTCGCGGGATTGCTTTCAACCTTTTCTCGCTGGGAGGCAATTGACCACCTCGAAATTTGGGCAGGGGAATGGGCCATGGAGCGGATACATGACTTGCTCTATGGTGTTGTTCTTCGCGGCGCGCGTCCCCCTCTAGATATCAACCTGCGCATCCTTGAACCGGGATTGATAATAGAGGAAAATGGCTTGCAGGTCTCCGCGATCCCCGTCTCCCATCGGGGGCCGGGCTGTTTCGGATTTGTTTTTGAGGAAGCCTCACACCGCCCCTTCCTCGTGGAAAAAGCAGAGGCGATGAATGTGCCCTCTGGCCCCCTCCGTGCGGAGCTTGTTGCCGGCAAACCCATCACCTTACCAACTGGAAGTGTGATAAACCCGGAGGATGTCCTTGGACCTCCGCGCAAGGGCGCTCGGCTGGTCCACATAGGCGATTGCGGCAGCACAAAAGGATTGCAGAAAGCCGCGCTTGAGGCAGATGCACTCGTGATTGAGGCAACTTATCTCTCTTCTGAATCCGATCTAGCGAAGAAGTTCGGGCATTTATCTGCAGGCCAGGCTGCGGAATTTGCACAACGTATTGGCGTGCGTCACCTTTACCTAACCCATATCTCCCGCCGGTACCGGGAGAAAGAAGTTGTCGAGGAAGCGAGGGCAATCTTTCCAAACACCACCATTGCTCGCGACTTCGATCATTTTCAGATCAAACGACCGGAATAATAATTACCAATCCTTTCCTTTATCCATCAAGAATATCCCCTTCCCCAATGAAACACATTTCCGGATGAATCAAACCCGGTAGTCTCTCCCCCCAGGGGAGCAATTTGGAAGTAGGAGAGTAGAGTTACTCTTCTGTTTCCGCGTTTATTGATATATTTTCTTCTTGAAGAATGGTTCTAACAATCGCTGGTTAATCTAAGAGAAGGTGTACGATATCATCCACGGATAAATCAAGTAAGGATTCGACAACCAAATCTGCGTCCTGCAATGCCGTGGCTGCATGTGTTGTCGTCACCCCAACTGCATGCATTCCAGCCTTCTTAGCGCCCCGAACTCCTACGACAGCATCTTCAGCTACAACACATGCTTCAGGACCCAGCTCGATCTGTCTGGCGGCTTCCAGGTAGACCGCAGGGTCTGGTTTCGCGGGGAGGTCATGTCCAGAAACAAGCGCCTGGAAATATTCCCCTATCTGCAATTCTTCAACTACAGCGTTTATGTTCTCTTCCGGTGCCGAAGATGCGATCGCCTGCCGCATGTTCCGCGAATATAACTGCTCAACCAGCTCCACCGCTCCCGCAAGAGGTTCGACAGTCCCTTTAATGATCTCGCGGAAGGCGCTTTCTTTCTCCGAGCTTATGCGGCGCAGAAGATCCGCTTCAGGCGGCTCGCCGAGCATGATTGTTAGGATCTCCCTGTTATTCATGCCGAAGGTTTGCTCGTGAAGTTCCCTGGACATTGTTAAACCAAATCGGGGCAGAACACTTATCCAACTTTCGAGGTGTTGTTGGGAACTTTCTATCAAAACCCCATCGAGATCCCAAAGAACTCCATATTGTGAGAGATCGTAATCCTTCATGTTCACACTGTCGCTCCGTAGCTTGGGGCTCTCCGCGGATGTCCGCTGCGCTCTTGATAAGAAGTATTCCCTGAGGGTAGAAACCGGAGGAGATTCTAAGTATTACAGACGGAACAATATGACGAATATACGAGTGCTTGGTCAACAACTAAGGTGGAGCGCAGCGACCACTCGTTGTCGCTCACGCATTTCATTGTACGCCTTACTAGCCCCTTCAGTCCGTAATACAACGAGCTCAATCCCCCGCTCTGTTATCGATTCTCGTAAATCCTCCGAGACTTTCATCCGTCCAAAAACACCACGCCCAAGTATGACGACTTCTGGGCCATCCTCCAGCACTTCGACTAAGTCCTCGAGTACCAGCTTATGCCCGCCTCTTCGCCGCCAGTTGGATAGAACCCGATCGGGGAAGATGATCACATCTCGATTGTAAACAACACCATCAATGACGATTCGACCGAAACGGTATGCCTGGATCTCGGGAGGATTGCTCAAGAAGATCCCCCACCTGCGTTTATCCGAACGCGGAAATTGTTATATTCAGCAGTGGGCTCTTCCCAGGCGACCTCTACATTCTCGACAGCCGCAGAGGGAGGTCCTTGTTTGCACCACTCGATCATTTGCTTTACCGCATCCTCATCACCGTCAAGCAAGACTTCAACACTTCCATCCCAGAGATTCCGCACCCATCCCGTGAGGCCGAGTATTCGCGCCTCCTGCATTGTGTGATAGCGGAAGCTCACTCCCTGAACTCTCCCTTGTATTAAGAGATGCGCCCGAGCTGCACCCATAAAGCTCTCCTGCTGGTTCAAATCAGAGCAACTATAAACGATAGCTCTCAAAAAAGCATGGGGGTCTCTTCTACTATTTTTGCGTCCATCTGCCCACCATGTTGCACACCCCAACTTGGGTAATTTACCCACCAATCCTATAAAAATAAATCCCGCTACAGCCACGTCGCGGGATTCATCACACAAAGCAAATGGCTTTTCTATTATCTGAACAAATCCAGTAGACCGACTTGATTGATCATCTTCAAGAGGAGACCGGGCAAAATCCCGAAGAAGAATGTCCCTACAGCGGTGAGAATAATTGTGGAATTGAGGAGCGCTTCTGAACGTACTTCTGGTTCACCGTCGCGCATGTACATTACGACAATCACGCGCAAGTAGTAATATGCGGAGATGAGAGAGGTCACAACACCCACGAGGGCAAGCCAGATCAAATTCGCATCGATGACGGCTCGGAAGAGATAGAACTTCCCCATAAACCCGACTGTGGGAGGAATCCCCGTCAACGATAGCATAAACAGTGCCATTGCCAGCGCAAGTGCCGGACGTTTCTTCCCCAATCCGCTGTAATCCTCGATTGCCAATCCCGACCCTTCCGCTTTCTCCATAGCCAGCACAACACCCCAGGCGCCCAGGTTGGTAATCGCGTACGTCAGCAGGTAGAAAAGCGCGGCCCGAACCGCTTCCGGCGCAATTTCTGGTGTCGCTGCAGCCGGTAGAGCCATGAAAATATATCCTGCGTGTGCGATGCTCGAATAGGCCAGCATTCGCTTAATATTGGTCTGCGAAATCGCGGCGATATTCCCCCAGGCCATCGTCAATGCGGCGATCCACATCGTTAGCGGCATCCACATCACAGCAGCACCCGGCAGAGCAGAAATGAAAATCCTCAGCAAGGCAGCAAAACCGCCAGCCTTCGCGCCTACAGCCATGAACGACGTCACCGAAGTGGGCGCCCCCTGGTAAACATCCGGAGTCCACATATGGAAGGGCACCGCGGCAACCTTAAATCCCAGGCCAACCAGAATCATCCCGCTCCCTATAAGGAGAAGAACAGGCGTAGCTTCATCACTCGCAATCGCAGCAACCACCCCACTTAGCGCGGTTGTTCCCGTTGAACCAAAGACCAGCGCGATACCATACACGAGGAATCCCGAGGCAAAGGCTCCCAAGAGGAAATACTTCAGGGCAGCTTCTTCAGAATCGGCCTTAGGAATTGCGAAAGCGGCAAGAACATACAGTGGGATCGATAGCAGTTCGACCGCGAGGAAGACAACGATCAGATCTCCAGCCGATGCCATCAAGAGCATCCCACTTAAGCTGTACAGCAGTAAAATGTAGTATTCCCCGCGCTCGATATCCCGCCGCCGCAGGTAATCATAAGCCTGCGATATGGCGATCAACCCAACGCCAAGGAATAAAAGTTGCAGGAATGAGGAAAAACCATCAACGATGATCATTCCATCAAAGGCTTCGCGCTCAATGCCGAAGCGGGAGATGACCGCTGCGATCGCCGCGATCAGGCCAAGCACAGCCAGCCCTGCTGTTATCCCCTTGCGATTGGCGGGAATCCACAGATCAACCAGCAGGAGGATCGTCGCCCAGCCGGCGACTATGATGAACGGGAGTACTGAAAGAAAATCTTGCAAGTCCATTATTTAGTGTACCGCTACGCTTGCTGCCTGTAATAGAGCGACGAGCTTGTCCACAGACGGTCCAATAAGGTTGAAGAAAGGTTTGGGATATAGACCAATCCAGAAGATGAATATCACCAGAGGAACCAGGGTGAGAATTTCACGGAGATTGATATCCTTGACCGCTTTATTCTCATCTTTGTCGAGCGGACCAAGGAAAAGCTTCTGGAACATGTAAAGCATGTAAATCGCCGCCATGATAACTCCCGCGGCGGCGATGCCAGCATAGATGGGAGATCCGATCGCCTCGGATCCGAAAGCCCCAAGAAGTATCGAGAATTCACCTACGAAGCCGTTCAGACCCGGCAAGCCCATTGAGGAAAGCGTCACGATCAAAGTTAACGCGCCGTAAATCGGCATCACCTTCCACAACCCACCGAAGTCATCCATCTCGCGCGTATGTCGCCGTTCGTAGATCATACCCACGATAAGGAACAAAGCGCCCGTGCTCAGACCATGATTGATCATCTGCAGGATCCCGCCCTGGATCCCCAGTGGATTCAACGCGAACAGACCGAGCACGACGAAACCCAGGTGACTCACAGAGGAATATGCGACAAGCTTCTTAACATCCTTCTGCGCATATGAAACCGCCGCGCCGTAAATAATTCCAATCACCGCCAGGAGAGCCATCCATGGGGCGAAACGGATTGATGCCTCCGGGAATAGCGGAAGATTAAACCTCAGGAAACCGTAGGTGCCCATCTTCAGCAGCACACCGGCAAGGATGACCGACCCCGCCGTCGGTGCTTGCACGTGTGCATCCGGAAGCCACGAGTGCAGAGGCCACATTGGAACTTTGATGGCGAAAGCGGCCGCGAACGCCAGGAACAACCACGTTTGAACACTGCCCGGTATTCCGCCTTGTGCGATGAGGTCTGGAACCGAGAAGGATTCGAAGGTGATCCCGAGCCACAGGATCGCTAGCAACATCAGGATCGACCCCGCCATTGTGTAAAGGAAGAACTTGATGGCGGCATAGACCCTTCTTGGTCCTCCCCAGATACCGATCAGGAAATACATCGGCACGAGGGTGAATTCCCAGAAGATGTAAAACAGGAAGATGTCCTGAGAAAGGAAGACGCCAACCATTCCCACTTCGAGTAACAGGAAGAAGATTAAGAATTCTTTCACGCGCTCTTCAACCGCACTCCAGGTGGAGATAATAGAGATCGGTGTAAGGAAGGTCGTGAGCAGAACGAGCAAGACACTCAACCCGTCCACGCCCAGGAAATACTCGATCTGCATCCCTGCTAATTGGAACCACGGCAGCCTCTCGACCATCTGCAGCGAGGCGTTCGTTTGGTCAAACTGCGCTAGCATGACCAGGGAGAGCCCGAAAGCAGCCATGGAGGTCAGCACAGCGACCCATCGCAGGAGATTCCAGCGGTCCTTAGGCAAGAACAAGAGCACCAGGACGCCCAGGACCGGGGTGAATGTCACCCAAGAGAGTATGGAGAACGAAAGATTCATAGGCATTTCCTCAGCCACATTACCCGAAAATGAAGTAGCTCAACACTAGCAATCCCCCGACCAATACCGCGAGGGCGTAATTCCGGACGTATCCTGTTTGCAGAACTCTGAGGCGTTGTGAGCCCCAATTGGTAATATTTCCAAGACCATTTCCGACCCCATCGATGATGCCGAGATCGAATACCTGAGCAAGCCACTGGCTTCCATTGCGGTAAGCGCTTGCCAATACGCTGTCGTGGAACCAATCGTGCCAGAAGCGCCAATCCACAACATCCGCAAGGAACCAGGATATGGCGACGTAAGGACGGATGAATAGAAAATCGTATAGTTCGTCAACCCACCACTTGTTTTCCATGCCCACAAAGATCGGGCCGAGGATTTTCCGCAGCGGATCGGGGTCGCCTTCCTTCATCGTCTTACGACCATAGAGCAGCCACGAGATTCCGATAGCGATAAGAGCGAATAAGACTGAAAGACCGGCAACAAGAACGTTGAACTCCGTCGCGTGGACGTGTTCGATTGTATGTGCCAGCCAATCCGTTAGCTTGTGAACGCCGGGCAGATTGAGCGCCCCACCGAAGATCGCAAGCCCCGCGAGGGCGATCAGCGGGATCGTCATCACCGGTGGGTTTTCTGTCGCGTGCGCCGCCGCCTCGCTGCGAGCCTTCCCGAAGAAGACCATCAGGACCTGCCGCCCCATGTAGAAGGCCGTGAGGAAAGCCGCGGCTGCCAACAGGATGTATACGCCCATATTTTCCATTTTTGCATCGGCGAGGATCTCATCCTTGGAGAAGAAACCCGCCAAGGGCGGTAAGCCCGCCAGAGCAAGCGCGCCAATCAAGTAGACCCAGTATGTGACCTTCATGCGCGAACGCAATCCACCCATATTCCGCATATCCTGTGGCTCGAAAGGTTCTCCATCACCGTGCTCAATATGGTGATGCCCGTGTTCAACGCCTTGTATTACGGAACCAGCCGAGAGAAAGAGAAGGGCCTTGAAAAAAGAGTGGGCCACAAGATGGAACATGGCCGCAACGTAAGCGCCGATCCCCACAGCAGCCATCATGAACCCGAGTTGGCTAATCGTTGAATAGGCGAGCACACGCTTGATGTCGAACTGCCCAACCGCGATCGTCGCCGCGAAAAGTGCGGTCACCGCGCCGACCCATGCCACCAAGTTTGCCGTTGACTGTGCTACCTCGAAAAGAGGGGCGCTGCGGGCGATCATATAGATGCCAGCAGTGACCATCGTCGCTGCGTGAATCAGCGCCGAGACAGGAGTCGGGCCTGCCATCGCATCCGGCAGCCAGACAAACAGCGGGAGTTGGGCCGATTTCCCGGTCGCGCCGAGGAGTAAAAACAATGTAGCAACCGAGATCACCCCAACGTTCGCAAGACCGTGTTCATGGACCCAATGGAAAACCTGGTCAAACTGCAGACTTCCAACAGCGCCGAAGATCAGGAACATGGCAATCAGGAAACCAAAGTCACCGATGCGGTTGGTTACAAAAGCTTTCTTGCCGGCGACTGCATTGCCTATGCCGTCTTCCCCCTTCTCATACCAGAAACCAATCAGCAAGTAGGAGCAGAGGCCGACACCCTCCCAACCGACGAACATCATCAGGTAGTTATCCGCCGAGACCAGCACCATCATCGCCGCGACGAATAGGTTGAAGAAGATGAAGAAACGCGCGTAGCGGCCGGGGTCGCCTTGGAAGCGAACGTCTTCATGCATGTAACCAATTGCGTAGATATGGATCAGCGTGCTGACACCCGTAACCATGAGCATCATCGTTGTCGAAAGCGTATCTACCTTGATAGACCATAGAATCGAGAGACTGCCGACCGATATCCATTCGGCGATGGGGATCGTAACGCCCTCCGGATGGGCTTGCAGCGCCAAGAATTGCATGATGGCGATTACGAACGCAAGCGCGACCGCGCCGCTGGCGACAATTCCCGCAAACCGCTCACCGAGTCGGCGGCCGAAGATGATGTTGGTGATCAAGCCCAAGATTGGCAGGGCGATGATCAAAGGCGCATAGGCGAAAAGCCCTCCACCCTGCACCACTTCAAGAAGAACCATCCAATCCCTCCGCAGGCGAGGCTAACCTCGCAAACTGCTCACCTCATCAACGTCGATACTTTCTTTACTACGGAAGATCGCCACGATCAGCGCCAGACCCACAGCGACCTCTGCAGCAGCCACGGCGATCACAAAAAACACAAAAACATGCCCTCTCAGCGCTTCCTGCGCCGGCGCTAGTGTACGAGCGAAAGAGATGAGCGCGAGATTCGCCGAGTTGAGCATTAACTCAATCGACATGAAAATAACAATTGCATTCCGACGGATCAACACCCCTATGACACCGAGGGCAAAAAGAATCCCTGAGAGCGTGAGCACATAGGCTGGGGGAATGTTCATTTGCCTTCCCTCCTCTGCTTACGTGTGATCACAATTGCGCCAACCATTGCGACGAGTAAAAGGACCGAAGTCACCTCAAAGGGGACGATATATTCACTGAATAATACCCGGCCGATGGATGCCGGACTACCGAACTCGACCGGAAGATCAGCCAAAGGTCCCTGTACAATGTCATTTCGCAACAATACAAACGCCAGTTCACCGGCAAGGGCGAGACCCAAGACGATCGCCAATGGCGTCTGCCAGCGGATTCTCCCACCGATACTTTCTCTCTCTGTCCCCAGCAGCATAATGACGAAGAGGAAAAGCACCATGATCGCCCCAGCGTAGACCGTGATTTGTACAACGGCGATAAAAGCCGCGTTCAGAAGCAGATATAGCGTGGCGACGGTGAGGAAATTAAAGACCAGGAACAACGCTGAATAAACCGCGTTGCGACTCGCAATCATGGCAATGGCAGCCACAACAGCGATCAGCGCCAATCCAAAGAATAGAACCAGATCAATCGTCATTAATCGCATCCATAAGCAAGTTTCTCACGCCGGATCCTTCATCTCTGGGATCGCTCGGTTGAACATTCCAACAGGTACGTTCTGCGGCGTCGGTTTCCCACCTTCGGGAACGGGGACGATTAGCAATTCTTTGGTATAAATCGCATCCCGCCTGTTTGTGAACGAGAGCTCATATTGGTGCTCCAACACAATGGCTTCCGTTGGGCACGCATCTTCGCAGTATCCACAGAAGATACAGCGCAATAGGTTGATTTCATAGGTGCTGGCGTAGCGATCCCCGGGAGAGTAGCGTTCTTCATCGGTGTTCTCCGCCGCTTCCACGAAGATGGCATCCGCTGGACAAGCCGCCGCGCAGAGTGCGCAACCAATGCACCTCTCCAGTCCATTATCATAACGTTTCAGCACATGTCGACCCTTAAAACGCTCGCGGACCGGTCTCTTCACTTCAGGATATTGATAGGTGACTGGCGTCTCGAACATGCTGCGGAAGGTTGTCCACAGACCGCGCAGCAGCTCAAACATGCTGAGAAATGCTGCCCACAAGCCGCGCAAGAACCCCATTAAATTCATTCGCTAGCCTCCCACCAACACAATGATCACACCGGTAATCACAACATTCAACAGACCCAAGGGCAGCATAATCTTCCAACCAAACGCCATCAATTGGTCATAACGAAAACGCGGAAAAGTTGCCCGTAGCCAGACAATAAAAAATAGCAAGGCGACGACTTTTATAAAGAGGTAGATTGGACCCAGCAAAGGCCAGCGGTCGAGAAACGGTCCCAGATAGCCGCCGAGGAACATGGTCGCGGCGATGAAACTCACGGCGATCATCTTGCCATACTCAGCCATGAAAAAGAGCGCGAATTTCATGCCTGAATATTCGGCGTGATAACCCGCCACGAGTTCTTGCTCGGCTTCAGGCATGTCAAAAGGCGCGCGGTTAATTTCAGCGACCGCTGCAATTACAAATATCATAAAACCAAGCGGCTGGAGTACGACATACCATAACCGCATCTGCCCTTCGATGATCGCATCAACGCTCATTGATCCAGCCAACATGATGGGACCGACAAAGGCTAAGGCGAGAGCCAACTCGTAGCTCACCATCTGCGCTGTTGAACGCACGCCCCCCATCAATGCGTACTTATTGCCCGAAGCCCATCCCGCGATCACAATGCCGTACACGCCGATGGATGCAACTGCGAGAATATAAAGCACGCCCACGTTGACATTTGAAGCCAACCCCAGTTGGTAACTCCGCCCGAAGAGCGTAACCTCTGGACCGAGCGGTATTACCGCAAGGATGATCAATGCGGGAACCACAGTGATCACGGGGGCTAACAAGAACAGCACTTTATCCGCCTGCGCCGGGATCAGCTCCTCGTTGAAAATCAGTTTTATACCGTCCGCCACTGGCTGAAGAAGACCCCAGGGACCGGCCCGGTTGGGGCCAATTCGCGTCTGCATCCTCGCTAACACGCGCCGTTCGAAGAGCGTAAGATAGGCAAACCCACCCAGAATGATCACGATGATCACCGCAGATTTAATCGCCCACTCAAGTAGTAACGCCAGGCTCATAGGTTTCCTCGTTAAGCCTTAAGTTTCACTTCAACGTATTGCGGCTCAGCAACGGGAACGCCGAGACCACGACCGAGTAAGACTACACCTTCTGGAACCCCTTCTTCAACAATTGCCTGCAGTTCCTCAGTCCGTCCATCTATCAGCAATTCGACCTGGACACCCTGGACAATCCCGATACTTTTGGCGTCCTTCGGGCTCATCCGCAGTAGAGACGACGCAAGGCGCGGGTGAAGGTTCTCCGAGGGCATTACGGTAGCACCGCGATCATACAACTCAACAACGGGTACCAGAAGGTAGCCTTTCTTGCCTTTGAATTCTGGAGGATCACTCCATTGGATTTTAATAGATCCATCTCTCTCGGCTGCGGGTGTGAGCTGCACACCCATACCCTGGCGGTTCTTGAAAGACGTTCCGCCGTAATATAAATCCGCTTCTCCAACAGGCGGCCATTGCTCTTCGCCCTCCGTCAGGCTCTGATAGCTTAACTCAGCGTAGGCCTCGTTCTCATCGGCGATTCGCTGGAATACTCTTGCAGCCGATGAGCTCTCAAGCTCTATGCCTAAACCCGCTGCCAGGGAGGTTATGATGCGCCAATCCGCTTTCGCCTCACCCAGAGCCTTCACAGCTGGGTAGAAGCGCTGCACCCGGCGTTCACCCGAAGTGAACGTGCCCTCGCGTTCTACAAATGATTCAGCGGGAAACACGACATCAGCCAGTTCAGCCGTCGGCGTCATGAACAATTCCTGGACAACAAGGAAACGATCTTCGTTAAATATTTCCGCAAGGTTCGGATTATCCCCAATGAGGTCAACCGCCATGATATACACAGCCTTTGCGTCAGCGAGTGCATTTTCCAGATCACCCTCTGCAGGTCGTAACCCCATATCCCATGCACCCTGCGTATTGCTCTTTGGCCAGACAGCTATCAATCCGTTTTGTGCTCTCCCTACGTTTTTCGTTTCAACGAGTATGGCCGCGCAAGCCTCAGAGAGAGACGTCGATTCAGCGTATGTCAAACCTTCTACACCACAGAAAATCACCAGGTTCTCGGCTTCCGTCAGCGCCTTTGCCGCTGATTTCAGCGGTTCTTCGCCGGCGAATTTCGATAGATCCTTGGCCCCGGTAATTGCTTGGAGCAATCCCAAGCCTGTGCGCGCTGTTTCTTGATAGCGATATCGAACTACATGCTCAGCGTAATCATCCAAGCGTGTCTTACGAGCATTGGCGACAACCAATGTGGCGCCGCGTTTTGCTGCGCCCATAACCCGCTGCCACCAGATGGGAGCTTCTTCATGCAGATCAGAGGCGATAACAAGAATGGCGTCCCCTGCGCCCAGTGCACCTAAATCCGTCCCCTGACCGACACCGACCTGCTGGACCAACTCTCCACCCGCTTGTGGGTCGGAGAGAATCGCCCGACCGCCTACAGATTTCAAGAGCGTGTGGAAGCTGAATAGATCCTCGTTTGAAACCCGCCCACTGGCGAGACCCACAACACCTTCACCCGCTGCTTTCAATCCCTCGGCAGCGTGCTCAAGCGCTTTTTTCCAACTCGTTTCAATAAGTTTTCCGTCAATTCGAACGAGCGGTTTTGTTAACCGTTCATCGCTGGTTGCGAAGTGGTGCGCAAAGCGTCCCTTATCGCATATCCAGATCTCGTTAACACGTTCATTCTGGCGCGGCATCACACGCTTAATCACTTGCCGCCCGTTCGTGCTCGCCTCCCGGCGAGTGTTCAACATCAAATTACATCCCACCGGGCAATGCGTGCAGATCGAAGCTATAGCGTCCATTTCCCAGGAACGTGCGCCGAAGCGAAAATCTACAGTCGTGAGCGCACCGACCGGGCAGATGTCTGTTGTATTCCCCGAAAAATAGGAGTCAAAACCAGGGTCGGAGAACGTGACGATCTCGATGTTGCGACCTCGCTCAGCGAAGGCGATTACCGGATCGCCTGCAACTTCCTCCTGAAAACGTATACAGCGCGCACACTGGACGCAGCGTTCCCGATCGAGAACGATCAAATCCCCAAGCTGGACATGCTTGTCCTGGTGCTTTTTATCATCAAGGAGGAAGCGACTCTCTCCGGAGCCATGCCCCATTGCCAAATCTTGCAGGGAACACTCTCCGCCCTTGTCACAAACCGGACAATCGAGTGGGTGGGAAGTAAGCAAGAATTCAAGGATTTGCTTTCGGCCTTCTTTCGCTTTTTCGCTTGAGACCTTCACAACCATCCCCTCACTTACAGGCGTCGTGCAGGAGGTCTCCAGCTTCGGCCAGAATTCGATCTGCGGTTGGCCGCCTTCGTCTACTACATTCTCGCCGGTGCTGCGATCACGCTTTGGGGTTCCAATTTCAACCAGGCACATCCGGCACATGCCGACTGACTCGATCTTCGGGTGATGGCAAAAGACCGGGATTTCGATCCCTGCTTGCTTTGCGGCATCGACAACCTTTGTGCCCTTGGGGACACGAATATCAATATCGTCGATCTTCAGACGTACCAGCTCTTCGCTCATTTCCCATCCCCGGTGAGGGCTTCGAAATCGCTTCTGAAATGCTCAATACCGGCGACAACCGGTGTGATCGAAAATTCGCCCAGCGCACAGAAACATTTCCCCTGGATTCCAAGAGCAACCCGATTTAATAGATCGATATCCGCGGGTGCTCCATTGCCGTTCTGAATACGATTCAGTATGTGGTACATCCAATATGTGCCCTCACGACAGGGGGCGCATTTTCCACAAGATTCGTGCTTAAAAAAGCTTGTGGTCTTATAGGCCATCCAGGCAATATCGACAGTCTCGTCAAGCACGATGATCGAGGCTGAACCAAGCTGCGATCCCACCTTCGGCACGGATTCATAATCCATCGGCGTGTCCAGGACTTCGTCCGTTGCCGGCAGCAGCGGCGCTGATGCACCTGCCGGCAGAATCCCTTTGATTGCCTTCCCGTCGCGAATCCCCCCGCCGTGCTCGAAAATGAGTTCACGGAAAGTCGTCCCGAATGGAAGTTCATAATTGCCCGGACGTTCCACGTGACCCGAAAGTGAAAAGATTTTCGGTCCGGTGCTCTTCTCCGTACCTATGGAACGATACCAGTCCGCCCCTTGATTGATGATAGGGGGCAGGTTCGTTAGCGTTTCAACGTTGTTTACAACCGTCGGTTTTGCAAAGAGTCCCTCAGCCGCAGGGAAAGGTGGTCGCAGCCGTGGCTGCCCGAGCTCGCCTTCCATGGATGAAAGCAGCGCGGTCTCTTCTCCACATATATAAGCGCCAGCGCCGAGATGGACGTAGATTCTCAGGCTGTATTCCGTATCGAAAAGTCCTTCGCCTAGAAGTCCGCGTTTATGAAGAGCTTCAATCTTGCTCTCAAGTTCATGCGCCAGATCCCAAAACTCTCCGCGGCAGTAAATATAAGCAGTATTGGCTTGCGCAGCGTACGAGCAAATAGCGACGCCCTCGAGAAACTGGTAGGGATTGCCCTCCATGATTTCGCGGTCTTTGAACGTGCCGGGTTCTGACTCATCCGCATTGGCAACAACATAGCGAGGGAAGACACCGGGGGTGAGGAAACTCCACTTGACGCCCGCCGGGAAGCCAGCTCCGCCGCGGCCGCGCAAATTTGCGGTCTTTACAGTTTCAATCACTTGCTCGGGGGTTTGGTTTTTTACGACGTCTTCAAACGCCTTAAATCCATCATGCTTCAGATATACGTCGAGATCCGCGATCTCGGGGATGTCCCGGTGCCGCAACAAGATATGTTCAGGCATCGTCACCCCTTTGTCGAAGTTCCTCGATCAGTTCCATGGCCGATTCGAGATCCTGGTTTTCAAAATAATGGATTCCATCCGGTGCTTGAAGTTGAAACATCGGCGCTTTATCACAACCCGCCAGGCACTTGACCTCTTCGACTGTGATTAAACCGTCATCGGTCGTCTCTCCCATTTTAATTTGCAGGTTCTCGCATAACTCCTCAGCGAATTTCTCCGCGCCGCGCAATGCACAAGGGAGATCGGTACAAACCTGAATGCGGTATTTCCCGCCGGGCTTGGAGTGGAGCAGGGTATAAAAGCCAACCAAGCCACCCACCTGCGTTGGATCGACGTCCAAGATGCCGGCGACTTCTCGAATCGCTTCCTTTGAAACGTGTCCATATTCCCGCTGAGCAAGGTAGAGCAGCGGCAGCGCTGCTGCGCGCTTCCGCTCCGGCGGGAATTTGTCGAGAATTCGATCGATCTCTTTAGGATACTTATCTACCAGCAAGGCATGAGCTCCTGATTAGGAATAGCATCTCGCATGGTGCCTGCTCCTCGTATCCTGCCAACTCAATTGCCTGTCTTCAGACGTGCAGGATAGTTGAGCATTTCATTTTGGATCACTCTTTACCGATCTGAATCTCCTAATACCGGGTCGAGGCTGCTGATGATGGCAACGACATCTGCCACAAGGTGATCCTTACAGAGCATTGGCAGCGTTTGCAAGGTTGCGAAACTCGGCGTTCGGAAATGCACTCGGTAGGGCTTCGGTCCACCGTCACCTTCCAGGTAGCATCCCAACTCCCCGCGCGCAGATTCTACGGCGACGAAAACAGATCCTTTGGGAGCGGGAAAGCCCTCCGTCCACAATTTGAAATGATGGATGACAGCTTCCATGCTGTGGCCTAATTCGGACCGCGGCGGAGGCACAAACTTGCGGTTGTCACTGCGAACAGGTCCACCTGGAAGCGTATCCAGAACCTGCTCGACAATCCGCAGCGACTGCCGCATCTCGCCGATACGGACGGTATAACGGTCGTACGTATCCCCATTTACCCCGACAGGGATATCAAAATCATAGCGCTCATATCCGCTGTATGGGTTCGATTTTCTCAAATCCCACGCCAATCCAGTCGCTCGCAATGGAGGCCCTGTCAACCCCCACTTAAGCGCCTCTTCACTGGAGATAGCGCCGATTCCCTGCGTTCGATGGGTATAAATCGGATTCTTGGTAAGAAGATCTTCATACATCTTGATTCGCTTCGGGAAAGATTCGATAAAAGACCGCACCGTCTCCTCAAACCCATCGGGGACGTCTCGCCAAAGACCGCCGGGTCTGAAGTAGGATGTCATCATCCTCGCTCCAGAACACATCTCAAAAATGTCCAGGATGACCTCACGCTCGCGGAAGCAGTAGAGGAATATAGACATCGCACCCGTATCGAGTCCATGCGTCGCCAGGAAAACGAGGTGTGAGGCGATACGCTGCAGTTCAACGAGCAGCACCCGGATCGCCATCGCCCGTTCAGGGACATCCAGATCGACCAACTTCTCAACCGCCAGGCAGTAGCACAGGTTATTGCCCAGGTTATTAAGGTAGTCCATTCGGTCGGTCATCACCAAAACCTTTTCGTACGCTTTGGTTTCCATGCTCTTTTCAATCCCCGTATGCAGAAAGCCGATATCAGGGACACAGGTGACGATGCGCTCACCATCGAGCTCCAACAGGAGCCGCAATACCCCATGGGTGCTGGGATGCTGTGGCCCCATGTTCAGCAGCATGGTTTCGCCTTCTAACGCCCGGTCAGAGACCAGGTGCCGAAGTTCATCTACAGTTATCTCTAGGTTCTTTTCCAACATTCCTACGATCCTCGTATTGAGGGTCCGCGGTTACTTTTTCGCATACGGTTTGCGTTTATCAATCTCGTCGAAATTAAAGGTGAACTGGACCTCCTCGTAACCAAGCGGATAATCTTTGCGCAGAGGATGTCCCTCCCAGTCGTAAGGCATGATGATGCGGCGTTGATCAGAATGATCCTTAAACGTCACGCCGAACATGTCGAAAACCTCGCGCTCATGCCAATTCGCATTCGGGTAGATGCTCTCTATTGTCGAGATCTCTGGGGATTCATTGCTCAGTTGGGCACGAAGGCCGATGAATTCCTTATTCGCCAAACTATAAAGTTGATAGACAATCTTATAGCGAGGTTCGGAAGGCCAGTAATCCACAGCCGTTAGCGCGGCGAGAAAGTTGAAATCCAGATCCGGGTCATCTCGCAGCATCTGGCAAGCGCTTACGATAGTTTCGCGATCCAGAGTCACTGAAGTTTGTCCCCGGAATTCTTCAACGCCCAGGAAGCTTTCACCAAGCTCTCGCTGCAATTTTGCTACGGCTTTTTCAACGACAGTCATTCGCAAACTACCTCAGTCAACAGTCAAGCCCAATCTTTAACTTTCTGGTTCTCAACCTTATCGTAAAGAGTCAGGATGCCGTGAATCAACGCTTCCGGGCGAGGCGGGCACCCGGCGACATAAACATCGACCGGAACAATCTCGTCCACGCCAGGGACGACGGCGTAATTATTAAAAATGCCCCCGCACGAGCTGCAATCGCCCAAAGCTATGACATACTTCGGTTCTGGCATTTGATCGTAGATTCGGCGAAGAACCGGAGACATCTTGCGCGTGAGCCGACCGGCAACGATCATCAAATCGCTCTGCCGCGGGCTGGCGCGCATCAATTCCATCCCAAAGCGGCTCATATCATAATCCGCGGATTGGGCAACCATCATCTCGATCGCACAGCAGGCTAAGCCGAACAACACCGGCCACATGGCCCGTACTCGGCTCCAGTTCACCACTTTCTCGAGCGTTGTCGTAACAAACCCCAGATTACCTAGTTTGGTTTCTACTCCCATTCCAACGCTCCTGTTTTCCAAGCGTAGATCAAACCAGCCAACAGTACCCCCATGAAGACCGCCATCTCGATCAAACCAACCATCTTGATTTCACGGAGCACTACTGCCCATGGCAGAAGGAATACAATTTCAATATCGAAGAGAATAAAAAGGACCGCGATCAGGTAGAAATGGACCGAGACGCGTCGTCGCCCTGGTCCGTATGGCCGCATTCCTGATTCGTAAGGTTCTCCTTTTACCGGGTTTGGTTTTCGTGGTCCAAAGAGATGACCGAGTGCGACAACAATAAAAGCCAGGCCGGTTGCCAGGACGATTAGAACAACGATTGGGAGATATTCAGCAGGCATCCAGCCCTCGGGTAAAACGAATTTGCGACCAGCTCGAGAACATCCATAACGGCATAACATGAACATTCTAGCACAAGGGCATATGCTGAACAAATAAGAGGGGGTATCAAAGGAAATCTGACATCAAACTTTGTGACAATTTACACAATTAGCGCTCGAAAACTGCATTCCTTTCAACCTCTTTGTAGAGACGCAGCATGCTGCGTCTCTACGCTTCTCTGGTTTTGAACGTGCGGAAACGCTGCTTCCAGTCGCAGGCTGCGCCTGCGCTTGGCTGCCTGCAAGTTAAACCTCCCGCAGGTTTTGAACCTGCGGGAGGTTTTTAGAAAAGAGTTTCGATCAAGCAATAAGTTTCAGGAGAGATAATCTCGCAGGTGGCGGCTGCGCGTCGGATGCCGCAGCTTGCGCAACGCCTTGGCCTCGATCTGTCGTATCCGCTCGCGCGTCACCTGGAAATGTCTTCCAACTTCTTCTAATGTGTAATCCTTGCCATCCCTCAACCCGAAGCGCATCTCGAGCACCTGGCGTTCACGTTCGGTAAGGACGGATAGCGCGTTCTGCACTTGCTCCTTCAATAATACTCGAGCTGCTGAATCTACCGGCTCGGGCATTGACTCATCTTCGATAAAGTCGCCGAGTTGGCTTGTCTCCTCTGTTCCCACCGGGGTTTCCAGCGACATCGGCTCCTGGGCGATACGGATAATCCGTCGGACTTTGGCGGCAGCCCGTTTCCACTTGCGCTCGAGGGCGGGATCCATCGGATCGTCATCCGCGAGTGATGCATTGATCAGGATTACCTCTTCAGGTTCCAAGAGATCCATCTTCAGCGCTAGCTCCTCTGAACTCGGATCCCTGCCAAGTTCCTGGGTCAGCTTGCGTTGAATACGAACCAGTCGGTTGATGGTCTCAACCATATGCACCGGGATGCGAATCGTGCGCGCTTGATCCGCGATCGCTCTGCTGATCGCCTGACGGATCCACCACGTTGCGTACGTGCTAAATTTATAGCCCTTCGCTGGATCGAATTTTTCAACAGCTCGAAGGAGTCCGATATTGCCTTCCTGAATGAGATCCAAGAAAGCAATCCCGCGTCCCATATACCGCTTCGCCACACTCACAACCAGGCGGAGATTGGCACGTATAAGCGCGGCTTGTGCTTCATCCGCCAGGTTCTTTATTTGGTCCATGTCCTCGCGCTGATCAATCGGATCAGGAAGCCAGTTTTTAAAGGTGCGTTTGATGGGAAGTTTCTTCCCTTGCTTAAATCGGTCAACCATTCGAGATTGGGTATGAGGCGGGAATATGTAAAATGCTAAGAATATAGTAAGTGCGTTTAAAGCCACCAGTTCCCAAGCTGGATCCGTCCCCCACATATCAGTACTCAGCCATGCGCGGATGTACGAAACCGAATCTGATGCCCATGTCTGGCGTAATTGACGCGCCTCCTCAAGGATGAGGTGGAGATCCGGCTCCGATTGCTTCATCCGCTGCGCATCTTCCTTTACGCGTTTCCACGCCGTCCTCATATCATCGTAGAGAGTTAAATAGACGGCGATCAATTCGTCATCTTTTTCCCCTCGCGCTGCCCGACCGGACCTTAATATCTCCAGCTGCCGTACGGCATTCATCCGCACCGCGAGCCATAATTCCTGGTCCGTGTTCAGTAGGTCTACACGACCGATTTCCTTCAGGTAGAGCCTTACAGGGTCATCGCTGATTTCCAGAGTAAGTGATATTCGTTCAAGCGCTTGTTCTTCCTCGGCACTCTTTACTTCCAATACTTCCTCTTCCTTCAAATCAGGCTCTATTGCAATTGCCTCCCCATCAACGACGTCAACAGGGTCCTTCACGTCCTCTTGAAGAACCTTTTCAGACACATCTGGGGATGAAATTACTTCTTCCTGTTTCACTTTCTTCTTTTTCTTCACTCGGCATAACCTCTAAAGGACGGCTGCAGTTGAGATCGGTCCGCCTTGACGTGAAAGCACTTGATCCAATCGCCTCTCAATAACCGCCAAGCGCTGGACCTCTCGGGTAAGCTGCCAAATTTGCTCCCGTTGGTCATCACCCTCTGAAGGTGACTGTTCCTGCAAGGCTTCAAGCTGGAAGCGAATGTGCGTGAGTTCTGATTCTAGCCACCGCTTACGTAAACGAAAGAAATTAGCAAGCACTTCATCAATGACCTTCTGTTGAAGGATATCAATATTACCAAACTCATCTATCAATGTCTCAGCGATGGATAACAGTTGAGTCTCAAGATTATTCTGCCAATAGTGGACCGGCTCTTCGTCATGCTGGCCGAGTGCAGAGCGAATAACCCTAAAGATCATCTGGTACTCGGTGCTTGAGAAATCCCGATTCGATGAACGTTCAATCTCCAACGCCTGGAATTCCCGGTCTACCCGATAAAGCAGTTCGGGGTGACCCAACACAACGGCCATACAAAAACTTTCTACCGCACCAGAAGGAGAGATTGCAGCAGGTTTCTCCTCTACTTCACTTACAGCTTGAGGTTCACGCCGGCTGCGTCGGGGTTTCGTTTTTCGGTACTGGAGCAACGCGCGTTCGTCCACTTTCAACCGTCGGGCGAGGTTTTGACGATACACTTCTCTCTCTACAGGATCAGCAACATCTTCGATCAATGGAAGAACCTGGCGGGCGATCTCTGCTTTCGCTTTGGGATCTTCAATGTCGCGCGCTGCAGTGGCAACATCGAGTACGTAATCCACAATCGTCTGCGCACCTTCAAGCAATCCTGTCCAAGCTTCTGGATCATCAATAACGACCTCGTCTGGATCCAAACCCTCCGGTAGGGTTACAATCCGCAAATCGGCATCCAGACGGCCTTCGTGACGAACCAGTCCCCGGGCATTAAAAACCGGATCGGCTTCCCGATCAAGCGTCTCGCGAGCAACATCCAGACCGCGTAAAGTCGCCTGGCTTCCAGCTGTATCAGCATCCAGCGCTAAGACAATCCGCCGGCTGTAACGCTTCAATAAGCGCAGTTGGCTCTCTGTGAGCGCTGTGCCCATTGGTGATACCGCATTGCGAAAACCGGCTTGATGCAATCCGATGACATCCATATAGCCCTCAACGATGACCGCCTGATCCAGCTTGCGGATATCCTGTCGGGATTTATCCAGCCCGTACAGGAGCCGGCCTTTATCGAAGGTCGAGGTTTGTGGTGAGTTCAGATACTTGGGAACGGCTTCGGGATCAAGTACCCTTGCACCAAAACCGGCCATGCGGCCACGCACGTCGCGTATTGGGAACATGATCCGATTTCTAAAGCGGTCGAAAAGGCCCCCCGTTTCACGTTCGGAAACTACTCCTGCATCCACGAGGTCTCGTTCTTGGAAACCCCGTTCGATGAGATGCTTCATTGTCAAATCCCATGAATCGGGCGCATACCCAATCTCAAACGTCTCCAGTGTTGCATCACTCATGCCACGACCACGAAGATAGGCAAGGGCGGGTTCGCCTGCGGCTGTCGAAAATAATTGATGACGAAAAAAAGTGACCGTTGCGTCGAGTAATTCATGCAGTCTCTGGCGGCTTTCGTCCTCCGCCTCTTGCTCCGGTGTGTGTGGTACCAGCTCTACACCTGCCCGCTCGGCGAGATAGGCCAGTGTCTCTGAGAAGTCCCAGCCCTCTTTCTTCATTACAAAACTGAATATGTCGCCGCCCTCGTTGCACGCGCCGAAACACCGCCATGTCCCACTATCGGCAAAGACGGCAAACGCGGGAGTCCGTTTATTAGGATGGAATGGACAAAAGCCCGTGTAATTCTTTCCGGACTTCCGGAGTTTTACCGTTTCGCCGACCAGGTCGACGATATCGATACGATCTTTTACTTCGTCGATAACGCTCATCAGCCTCGAGTTCTCATCGCAGTGAATGAGATCATTTCAATCGACATCAACCCCCGAAACCTTTACCGGAACCGTTTTTAGTAGGTTCAAATATTCCCGTCTCAAACCCTTTGAAACAGAAGGGCAAAAAATCTTATAACTGCTTCAAACGTAACCCGTTAAAAACCTTCCAATCTAGAGAGATCCAGCACATTATCTGCCAACTTTACCACGCGCTGGATCGTGCCTAACCGGTTGCTGCGAAGTTCTGGCTCTTCGGCCATGACGAGAATTTCATCAAAGTAGTGCGTTATAACCGGAACAAGCGGTTGGAACATCGTGAAGAAGTCGTCGATGGATCCCATCTCTCGAACAACGCTCTCTGCGCCGAGAACCGCTGCGAAGAGTTCCTTTTCTGCCTCCTCTTCAAGCATGTCTGGGCGAACGGTGAAAGCGCTATCTTCGCCGCGAGTTATACGGGCACATCGCGCATAAGCTTGCAGCATCTCCGGCCAATCATCTCGCTCTCGCCAAGCCTTTAGATTTTCCACCGCACATGCGGCGCTGGTGGGATCATTGCCCTGTTCTGCAAGGACCGCATCAACAGCGTCGTGCGGCTTCCCCTCTGCAAGCAGATGGGCTTGTAACCGTGCCGTAATGAATTCAAGGCATTCCTTGACGCTATCTTCCGGCGCCGGGATGGGTAAATTATCCCTTGCGGCGTTGATCGCAGAATGCAGGTCCATGGAAATATTACGCACAATCAAGACCTGGACCAGTCCAATCGCAGTACGACGAAGGGCAAATGGATCCCGCGCCCCCGTTGGTTTATATCCTGCCGCGATTAGTCCGATGAGTGTATCGAGGCGATCCGCCAACCCGACTGCGACTCCCGCCTCCGTCTCCGGGAGGTGGTCAAGAGCAGAGCGCGGGAGGTAATGGTCCCGAATCGCGTCGGCGACTCCCTCAGGTTCACCGCTTTCAAGAGCATACACTCGGCCAATCTCACCTTGAAGCGCGGTCATTTCAATCACCATCTTCGTGGCAAGATCCGCTTTGCAGAGATGCGCCGCTCGTTGAGCGACCTGGATCGTGTTTTTTTCAAGCCCCAGCATCTCGCCAACTGTAGGGGTCAGTTTTTCGATGCGCGAGACTTTATCCAGCATTGACCCCAGACTCGATTCGAAGGTCAGAGTACTCAGTTTTGGCAAATAGGATTCTAGCGGAACTGTGAGGTCTTTCTTCACGAAGTACGCTGCATCGGCGAAACGTGCCCGGATGACATTTTCGTTTCCCACAGTTACGGTATTGAGGTGCGTCTCACCACCGTTGCGCACACTGATGAAGTAAGGCAACAATGCACCCTTTTTCTCAATCGGAAAATATCGCTGATGTTTCTTCATCACGGAGATGAGCACTTCCCGCGGTAGTTCCAGGAATTCATCGTCGAAGGTACCGCGGAATGCGGTTGGTTTTTCAACAAGATTCGTCACCTCAGCAAGGAGATTGGGGTCGTCGACGATTTCGCCACCCACTTCGTTTGCCAGACGTGTTATCTCCTCCTGTATACGGCGACTGCGCTCATCCACATCAAGCAGAATTCCGCCTTCATTCATTACCCGTAAGTAATCTGCTGCATCTTGGATCGTTGTGATTTCAGACGCCTGGAATCGCAGCAGACGTGTCGTTCTGCCTGTCGACAAATCAGCGTACTCACAGGGCACAACATGTTCTCCATGCAACGCCAGCAGCCAGCGAATGGGCCTGGAGAAAGCGACCTGGGTTTGATTCCAACGCATGGACTTCTCAAATCGTATGCTGCCGATGAGGTCAGGGATATTCGCGCCGAGAACCTGATCGGCGGGGTCACTCGATTCTTGCACCTCGGCGACGACATAAACGCCCCCATCCATTTCCTCTCGCTTAAGCGCATCCAGGCTGACACCTTTGCTGCGCGCAAAACCCTGCGCGGCTTTCGTCGGTTTTCCATCAGCATCGAAAGCTCGATCAACAGGTGGTCCTTTCTCAAGTGTTGTTCGCGCCTCTTGAGCCGGCGCCAGGCCCTCAACATAGAGCACCAGTCGACGTGGCGTCCCGAGAATCTTGATGTTTTGATAATGCAAACGATTCTCTTCAAGCATGGTCCTGGCACCCTGTTCCAGTTGAGAAAGCGCTGATGTCAGGTCTTTTGCTGGGAGTTCTTCAGTGCCGATCTCGAGCAGGAAAGGTGCCGGCTCGGACGGCGCTTTGCCTGGTTCGACTGAGGGCGTTTCAGGAAGTGCGACCTGCCAACGGGATCGCCAAGGGAAGCCGGCTTCCTCCCGCTCTTCGAGGTAAAGGTCTGTAACTCGTCGAGCGAGCTCCCGCATACGGCCGAAGAGCGCCGCTCGTTCGGTCACGCCGATCGCCCCCCGCCCGTCGAGCAGATTGAATGTATGGGAACATTTCAAGATGTAATCGTGGGTTGGGAAAACCAGGCCCGCATCAAGGCATGCATTCGCCTCCGCCTCGAACTCATCGTACATTGTTCGTAACCGCTCGACATCGGCAACTTCATAATTGTAGCGGCTGTACTCGAGCTCTGGTTGAAGAAGGATATCGCCATACGTCAGGTGCTGGTTCCACTGTATGTCAATGAAGCTTTCGATCGATTGGAGCGCCAACACGATCCGCTCAAGACCGTATGTGATCTCCACCGAAACCGGGTCAAGAGTCTTCCCTCCAGCTTGTTGGAAGTATGTATATTGCGTGATTTCCTGTCCGTCCATCCAGACTTCCCAGCCCAGGCCCCAGGCTCCGAGCGCTGGCTGCTCCCAATTGTCTTCGACAAAACGGATGTCGTGTCTGGTCGGGTCGATGCCTAAAGCGATGAGTGAGTCAAGGTATCGCTCTTGCGGATTCCCCGGATCTGGTTTAAGGATGACCTGGAATTGATAGTAATGCCCCCATCGGTTTGGGTTTTCTCCATAGCGGCTGTCCGTGGGGCGAATCGATGGCTCGACGTATGCAACCCGCCAATCCTCCGGTCCGAGGACTCGTAAAAAAGTAGCCGGGTTCATCGTGCCGGCGCCAACCTCTGTATGGTATGGCTGCCAGATAATGCATCCTTGGTCGGCCCAGAATTTCTGCAGCCTCAAGATTACTTCCTGCAGCGTTATCTTGGATTGATTGGTCAAAATACTTTCCTCTCCTACGCGATCTTGTCCTCTTCAAGGATTGTGACGGCATTCTGGTTAATTCTGCGTAGAAAACGCGGTGAATTCAGCTTGTGCTCAGTGAGAAAAATGAAAAAGCCCTCCATCAGGTGGTCCAGCTCTTGATGAACCTTTAATTGAATCCGGGCTGTTGATGCGGTCGAAAAAGGGTTCCTTTGGTAGTGCCTCATAACCTTCAAAGCTGCCAGTGTGATTGGGCGAACACCCCTCTGCTCCCGACCGCAATTCGAGCAGAGAACGCCGCCATCGATATAGGAGAAGAATTGCGCCTCAGGTCTGATCTCCGACTGGCAGTGACCACAGTGAAACAGCTCGGGACGATAACCAGCCAGTTCCAGAAGACGAAGTTCGAAATAACGGGTGGCTTTGGAGGGAGGATCACCCGAGTTAAGCCGCTCAAGTGTCTCAACAAGGAGACGGTAGATCTCATGGCTAACATCCCCTTGCACGGTAAAAAGCTTGACCAACTCCAGAATGTAGGAGGCCTGGCCCACAAGTTGAAGGTCCTTGCTCAACTGCGGATAGGTTTCTATCGCCTCGACCTGCGTGATGATATCTAACTCACGCCCGCGGGACGCGAGCAGTTGAACGCGCGTAAACAGCTCAAGATGGCCGGCTTTACGCGAGCTCGGCCGACGAACACCCTTGGCGATTTGCTCTAGTTTCCCATACTCTCGGGTGAAGACGGTTAACAAGCGATCCGCCTCGCCAAAATCTCTGCGGCTTAGGACGATCCCTTCCGCCCGGTAGAGTCGCTCTCGCTCTGGCATAGATCGATTATACCAGCGCCCATCACATCGGCGCTCGCCAGCAGAACACCTCAGCGCAGGATTAAACGGGTAAAATGACATTTATCGATAGACCAAGAAGGGTTCTGCGTTACCGAATGTCATTTCGAGCGCAGCAAGAAATCCCTATGATGTCACTCTTGCTAGATCCATCTTGGAAAAAAAGGAGGAAACCTTCCTTAGATTCTTGAGCGGAATATTGTGTCGCCTCAGGGATTTCTCACTTCGACAAGCTCAGTACAGGCACCCCTTTTGGGGGTTCGAAATGACACACTTGGGAATGGTCCTCTCCAGGATATCATTCGAGTGAATCGTGAAACAGCGAAGGAATGACAGTATGCAGGAACCTGTCATGCTGAACGAAGTGAAGCATCTCGTTTTTTGATCTGAATTATGCTTCTGGCCGTGAACGAGATTCTTCGTCGCTGAGTTTGTCCTGTGTAATCCCCGGTTGTGTCGGGGGCGAAGTCCCCGGCCGGAGGGAATGGGAAGCGAAGCCGAAGGGATACTCAGAATGACGATGGCGTGAGGGACTTAAGTAGTTGCGGAGATAGTTTATATATGGAGCAATTCATGTCTGGATGGTATAAGGTAAGCATCTCACACATCGGTCGAATCCTGCTCCTTTGTGGTCTACTTACCTCATGTGCGAGTGGGATCGAGACGCCAATCTTTGCAGAAACCAATCCCGCAGTCATCCCTAGCGCAGAGCCTATGGAAGAAAACACACTCACACCCTCACACCTTGATCTCCAGGAAGCGAACGTACTCGATGTCCGCTTTGTGAAATTAGACGAATACAAGGTCCGGTTTGACGTCACGCTTCTCCATGACGACGATGGTGAGTCACCTTCTTTTGCGGACAGATGGCAGGTCGAAGATCTCGATGGGGCCGTACTCGGTGAACGAATCCTCGCACATAGTCATGGCACCATTCCCTTCACTCGATCAGCGACTATTCTGATCCCCGAGGCCATTGACCTGGTTATCGTACGAGGTCATGATATGGAGCATGGCTTCGGCGGCCAAGCAGCGCTCGTCAATATGACAACCGGCGAAGTCCATTTCTTCGATGAAGAGAACAAAACCGCTCCCTGATACCATTAATAACGTCCCACCAGCCTTTCGCTGCAGACTCTCAATAAAGAACTCGACCTGAACTTATCGTCCAATAAATAAACCGCAGGCGCTTCTAAATGCGTCTGCGGTTCTTTCAACATCGAGCCTGCAGTAGTTTATTTATTCCGTTGGCAGATCCTGCGGTCTGAAAGCAACCGGCAGCAAATCACCAATCGTTGTCTCAAGCGTCGGTTTACCTTCTCCATTCACGGTTATAACCAGCGTATGCAGCCCGAACTCCGATAGCACCTGGCGGCAAGCTCCACAGGGAGATCCGCCATTTTCCGTCGCCACAACGATGGCTTTGAATTTCCTATGACCACGGGAAACGGACTTGAACACCGCATTTCGTTCTGCACACATACTAAGGGGGTAGGATGCGTTTTCGACATTTACCCCATGGAAGATATCCCCCGACTCCGTTAGAAGCGCAGCACCTACCGCATAATTTGAATAAGGTGCATAGGCGTACTGTCGAACCTCCAAGGCTCTCTGAATCAATTCAGCTATTTCTTCTTGCGTGATTTCCATTTTCTTCCGACTCCGTTTCACCACTCTTTATTACACTTGCCCGGATTTTCCGGATCCGTCGCCCAACGACCTGCTCAACGACGAGATGAAGACCCCCAACGTCCACGGTTTCTCCCACGACAGGCACCTTGCCCAATTCGCTATAGATCAAGCCGCCAAGTGTTTCGCTGGTTTCCTTGGGCACGCGGACGCCGGTGATTTGATTCACATCATCGATGTCAATCCCCCCGCTGAAGGTAAAAACCCCGTCACCTACCTGCTCATAGGCAAGTTCTTCTGCAAAATCATATTCGTCGAGGATTTCACCGACGATCTCCTCAACAATATCCTCGATTGTAACAAGCCCAGCTGTTCCTCCGTATTCATCGACGACTACCGCTATGTGCACGCGCTTCGCTTGCATCTCTGCCAGCAGATCATCGAGCACCTTCGCTTCAGGGACGAAATAGGGTTCACGCAGGAGATCTGAGATATTTTTATCCAACTCTCCCGATTGCCAGGAAGCGAGCAAATCCTTGATATATATCAGTCCGACAATATTATCAATCGAACCACGAAAAACAGGGGCGCGCGAATGGCCGGTGCTCAGGAACATCTCCGTGGCTTCCTTCAGGCTTGAATTTTCCTCAAATGCGATGATGTCAATGCGTGGGACCATGACTTCGCGAGCCAGGGTGTTATCGAGCTGGAAGATGGAGTAAATCATCGCTTTCTCATCTTCCTCTATCACCCCCTCCTCTTCACCGGCATCGACCATCGTCATAATCTCTTCTTCAGTAATCAAAGGAAAAGGGCGGTCTCCACTGCGATTGGAGGCACTGCTCCCCAAATGGAAGAGCAGCCACCCTATAGGCGCGAACAGGAAAACTGCTCCAGCGGCAAGTGGCGCCAGACGTACCGCCCACCGCTCCGGTTCACGCAGAACGATGCTCTCTGCAAGGAATTCGAGCAGCCCGATCAAGAGCCCAGTGCCCGCGAGAATAGCGGCGATAATGCCAATACCGGAAATGGCGCTCTCGAACTGGACCGGCAGAAAGGTGATCAATGCCACACCAATCACGAGAATACGAGCAAAAGTAAGAGCGATGCGCATAGCAAGGATCAAGCGGTGTGCATCGGAGAGGACCCGAAAAGCCAAACCCGCTCGCGGTAAACCTTCCTCTTCATAAGTTTTAAGCTGCGAGAGACGGCTATTTACAAAGGCACTACGAGCTGACGCCAGTAATACATCCAGGATCAGCACCGCTGCAAGACCGATAAGCCCGTAACTTAAATTAATCATCTTTGTCCAATTTCCTAATTACGCGGGCGGGAACGCCCGCGGCCAGGCTCCAATCTGGAACATCCTTCGTCACAACAGAACCAGCGCCTGTGCGTGCCCCGCGTCCGATTTTGAGCGGAGCAACAAGCATCGTATCGCTGCCGATGAAGACGTCGGCCCCGATCTCTGTATGATTTTTATTTTTCCCATCGTAGTTGCAGGTGATCGTACCTGCTCCAATATTGGTGTTTTCGCCAATGTGCGCATCACCAATGTAAGAGAAGTGTCCCAGTTTAACCCCAGCCTCAAGCCGACTGTTTTTAACCTCGCCGAAATTCCCCATATGCACACCGCTGCATAAGTGTGCGCCTTTACGCAGATGAGCGAAGGGTCCGATTTCAACTTCTTCTTCGATAACCGCCCCCTCAACAACTGAAGCTTCGATTTGCGATCTGTTCCCTACAACTGAATTGCGGATTATGCTATTGGGTCCGATACGACAGTCCTCGCCAATGCTTGTGAACCCTTCGCAATGCGTGTTGGGGTGGATAACGGTGTCCTGTCCAACCTGCACCTCAAGACCGATATACGTCGTTTCTGGATCAATAATTGTCACGCCCTCTTCCATCCATCTGCGGTTAATTCGCAAGCGCATGGCGTGTTCGGCCTCTGCCAGATGTTCGCGGGTATTTATTCCGATAACTTCGTCTGGACTTGTAACGCTGACACTCTCAACCGTTTTGTCCTGCTCGACAGCGAGGGAAACCATATCCGTGAGGTAATATTCGCCCTTCGGCGAAAGCGGAAGCTTGGAGATGTTTTCCCACAACCAATCGGCGCTGAAAACATAGGCGCCGACATTCAATTCGCGGATCGCCCGCTCCTCTGGCGTCGCATGAAGCTCCTCAACGATCCCCTGTATCTTCCCCGATGCATCGCGCTTAATCCGCCCGAAACCTCGTGATTCCTGCACGTCAGCTGTCAGGATTGTGAGCGGACCAGAGTTCTCACTCTGACAGGTGATGATGCGTTCGAAGGTATCCGACCGAAGCAGCGGCATATCCGCATGTGCAACCAGGATTAAATCGGTCTTTCCCTCCAAGGACTCTCGAACCTGCATGACCGCATGCCCCGTCCCGAGACGCTCGGTTTGCTCAATGAAGATGCATACTCCCTCAGCCTGGCGCTGCACTTCATCACTTTCAGGGCCGACAACCAGGTAAGGCTTCCTTTTCGTTGCCTGGCTGCAAGCTTCGATCGACCAATCAACCATGGGAACGCCGGCAAGTGGATGGAGAACTTTTGGAAGCCGCGATTTCATTCGAGTGCCCAGACCAGCAGCCAGAAGTACTGCCTCACACTTCATAATTCTCTCCTCCTGGATTTCTGGATGCGAAGACGACCGCCCAGCTTCGAGCGCTCAACAGGCGATCCAATGAAAATACCTTTTTCAAGTGAGATCTCTCTAACGGGGGGTCGTCGTCTTCTACTGGGTTCAATTTCTTTTGTCAATCGTTGGCTGGGGCGCCAGGATTCGAACCTGGATCCTCGGATTCAAAGTCCGGTGTGCTGCCGTTACACTACGCCCCACTATTCCCGCTTCGAGGCGGGTGTCACGAATTTTATCACATGCGCCAGAGGGACCACAATGAGAATATAGTTGCTCCATCTAACGCGAAGTGGAAAATCATTGTTGTGGATGATGATTACCTAAAAGCCATAGTAACCGGATAAAAAGGGGTAATACGCTCAGTCTGCATCCTCTGGAAGTATGCCCTCATCGAGGGCTTCCTCGTACGTCAGCATATCTCCATTCGCGCTCTTCGTTTTGGGCGCATCTGATACCGCTTTATCCCAGAATTGCTCTGCCTCTTTGGGATCGATTTTATCCGCTTCTTCACTAAGTTCCTTCTTTTCGTTTTTCATAATCGCTCTCCCTATCCGAAAGCCGGTCTTCAGGAGTAAATCAAGGATAGACCATCCGCAGCGGATAATTCCAGAATGATCTGCGGCGCTTTCATCGTGAGGATTGTAGCAGGACCGGCAAGTGTAAGCAATTGCTCTTGACGAGCCGCACACACCTTTCCAGGTTGGAAAGTGGCGCGCCCGAGTTAATAAGCCGGGCTCTGTCCAATCTACTCCGGATTGCGCTTCATTGGAAGAATAGTGTCCTCGAAATGACAATCAAGGTGATCCAGGGGGTGTGCTCCACGCTGCGCTGGCGACCGGAAGCAGAGCTTCCGCACTCCGCATAGTTTCAATTCTTCAATCCAGTATGAGACTCTGAAACCGCTTCCGGTATTTCGAGTACAGGATCAACCGCGATCAGGGCTCGAGAGAGGTGGTTCATGTCCCGGTGCCGATTCATACAGCCAGCAGCGAATGCTGTGTTCGGGACTGAAAGGCTGTATCGAAGGCATTTTCAGCTCACAAATCTTTAGCCCATACTCGACGCGTGCTTTGCAGCGAGGCGCATACCGGCATCCTGTGGGGAGATTTCCCGGATCCGGCGATGAACCCGGGATTGAAGGGAGCGGACCCTCATCCAATCCAGACGGGATAGAGGCGAGTAAGCCTTGTGTATAAGGATGCAGTGGTTTTTCGTAAAGCTCCTCTGCTTCTGCCTGCTCGATGATTTGCCCGGCGTACATCACTGCGACACAGTCGGCCATCCCTGCGATCACCGCCAGATCATGTGTGATCAAGAGGATCGCCGTAGAATGCTCCCCCCTCATCTCGTTCATCAAATCGAGGATCTGAGCCTGTATTGTCACATCGAGAGCTGTCGTAGGCTCATCAGCGATGATGAGTTCCGGTTCCAGAGCGAGCGCCATGGCGATCATGACCCTCTGCGCTTGGCCTCCGGAAAGTTGATGCGGGTAGGCGTGGACACGATCCAATGGGTCCGGGATTCCAACAGTCTCGAGGAGCTTTACAGAACGGTCGAAGGCATCTTGGCGCGGTATCCCATAGTGCACCTGGAAGATCTCCGCGAGCTGCGAACCAACCGTGAAAACTGGATTAAGACGTACTTGAGGATCCTGAAATATCAAACTGATCCGTCCACCGCGTATCTGATTCAATTCATCTTCCGCTAGCGCAACCAGGGATATGCCATCGAAAACAATATCCCCGCCGATGACTTTCCCGGGCTCATCGATCAACCCCATGATGGACAGTGCCGTCACGGTCTTGCCGCAGCCCGATTCGCCGACCAAACCTAAGACCTTCCCCCTGAAGATCTCCAGATCCATTTGATCGACGGCACGTATGACACTGCCATCGACGAAAAAATGGACTTTCAAACCTTCCACCTTAAGCAGAGGCTGCTTTGCTTTGGGGTTTTGGCTTTGAGCCATTAGATGATTTCGCTGCTTATCTAACAAATTGGAGATTGCTAATTAACATAACCTGTCCATGCCAAGGATCTCCACTCTAGTCTAATAATTGATCTCGCGTCCCAGGATCATAAGGGCAAGCGAGACAGCCCTTCCCGATTGCTCCAGTTTCTCCGCGGAGACGGCGTCGATCGAATCTGACTCCATCCGCGAGGTCGCCTCCCAACCTTCCCAGGTTACGCCGATACGCGGCGCTTCCTCGCCCGAATCGCGGGCACTCCCGGTATCAAAAACCACACTCATGTCCACATTCTCTCCGCCGCGGGTTGTACTCACACCCGCGTGACGCGCGGCATCTTCGAATAGATTGGCGAGACGCAAACTGCCGCCGGTCAAGAGCTCCAACCCCTCTCCGCTTCCCGCGCCGAGTCCGCGCAGCTCGATGATGGCTTCGACATCAAAAGCGGATAAAAAACCATGCTTGGCTTGCAGCAGTTTGAAGACCTCTGGCGGCAAGACGGATTCGCCCCACTCTAATCCCTCCCCGCTATAGGCCACAAAGAGAAAGGTCCGGTACGGCTGATAACCCGAAGATTGCATAGTCTGGATGACCTCTAACATCAAAGCTACGCCGCTGGCGTTATCGTTCGCTCCCTGAAATATCTCGCCATTTGGACCAAGCGGTGAACTGTCGTACTGCGCCATTACGACGATCAATTGGTCATCCATCTGATGTCCAGGCAAGCCCGCTGTTCCCGGCAGATGCCCGATGACATTCCAGGCAGGTTCTTTTTCAATGACCGTCCCTTCGACGCCCATTTCGACTACAGTTCCAGTTGTAAAGGATACAAGCTCCTCTGTTTGGGTGCTCTCCGCGATCTGGCGCAATCCATCTAGATCATGCCCGGAATTTCGCAAGATTTCAACGGCCACATCCTCTGTGATCCATAACATGGGTGAATCTTGGCCAATTAGACGGTTGGAGCCATATATTGATCCCGTGGGATCTCGTGGAGAGAGCGTATACCTTCGCTCAATATTCAGGGGATCATCGGTGATAACCAGTACTCCTTCATGCGGTAAATGAGTCATATATGAAGCTTCTAAAGCTGTGGACACCATGACAATTTCACCGGAGAAATCATAGTCCTGTAAGGATATATACCTCCCGTAGATGTTTCGCCGCATCTGTTCACCGATGGCGACAAACCGGACGGGGGCATTGGCCTCGCCCATGATTCTCGTGTACCCGGGAAACTCGGAAAATTCCTCCCGATAGGCTAATGGAATCCCCTCAATAAAGAGCGTGGGAATGGAGTCAAGTCTTTCGTAATCGCGGCTGCGTGTTTGAAAGTAGGTGAACCCCTCCCCGGCAGCCTGTAAACCCAGCTCTTCAAACTGATGGGCGATCCACTCTGAAGCTGCAGCCATGCCCTCCGACCCCAGGGCGCGCCCCTCAAAAGCCGTTGAAGACAATTCCTGTGTATAAGCAAGCGCTCTCTGACCATCAAATGTCTCGGCATTCTCGCTGTAACTTCGCAGTGCGCCGGTACTTCCATGCATCCAGGTCAGCAAAAGAAGTGCGAGAGCGGTAAAACCTACCGTATAACGATTGACAAGACGGGTGATCCTCACCCCGACATCCTCGATCAACTGCCGGACCCCCTCACCAAAAAGGTTGAACGCTAAAATAGCGACGAAGAACGCCAATGCCGGGTACAGAGCCGTCCAGGGGTAGGAGAAGGCATATAAGCGCACATTGCTTAGTAATGCTCCCCATTCTGGGACATCTGAGTAATGGTAGGGTGCAGCGCCGATCGATAATTCCGCGAAAGCTCCTCCGCCGATGAAGATACCAACAAAACCCAATTCGCCTAGCAGCATGAGCACTGCACCCATCTCCAGGGCGGATATCAAGATCAACGTAGGAATCAGATTCGGCAGGACATGTTTCGTAAGAATTCGTGGTGTTCGCTGACCGACTGAAACCGCCGCTTCGATAAAGGTTTTCGGGCGCATGGCCATCACTGCGCTGCGGACGAATTGCATAACCTCCCCCCAACCCACGAATGCCAGCGCGATGATAAATGGAGTGAGACCCTTGCGGATCCCGATGGCCAAAATCAACGTCATTGCCAGAAGGAGTGAGGGGAAGGCGGAGATGGTCTCTCCCAGCCCGAGGATCCCGCGATCGATCCATTTATCAACATTCCATCCAGCGATTGCGCCAAGCAAAAAGCCCACACCAAGTCGGACAACGACCACGATGATCACCAACCGCAGGGTTTGCCAGGCGCCCGTCAATACCAGGCTCATCATGTCTCGCCCCAATACATCCGTACCCCAGGGATACTCAACACCGGGTTCAAACGGCGGAACGAAGAGCTCGCCTTCGACGATGGTCAAGCCTGATGTCGTGTAGGGGTTATGCGGTGACAATTGGTACCCGAAGAAAAAGACGACCCCCAGACCGATGATTAAGATGATCCCCACGATAAGCGGGATATTGCCAAGAAATATCCTCGACCAGGCGCGAATTCCTCTCTCTCCACCACCCACCTCAATCTCCTCGATATCGTCCGTTGCCTCGATTAAGGGGCTTGGTATTGACTCTCCTTTGTCTGATCTCAGCCACCCGGGGAGTTTAATCCCCCGGAGCAGGTCCTTTGCACCCTCGAGGAAGTCACCCATTCTCTCGAGGATCGTCCTGGACTCCGATCGTTCAATTCGATCGCTCGCCTGGCGCAAGCGAGGGTCAATTAACCGATAGGAGAGGTCGAGCAATAAATTTACAACAATGAAGAGCAGGCCCAAGCTGAGGAGCAGAACGACAGTCAGCTCATCATCCTGTCGCGCAATCGAGCGCAGCAAGTTGTAACCCAAACCAGGCCAACCGAAGAACAATTCGACCACCGGCAGGCTGATAAGAGAGTAGCGCAGTGATAGGCCGATCGTGGTGACGATCGGGATCGCCGCATTCCTCAGCACATGGCGCCACAGAATAAACTTCTTCGGCAAGCCCTTACTATGAGCAGTGCGCACATAATCCTCGGTTAGAACTTCTCGAAGAGATGCGAAGGTTACACGTGTGATTTGCGCAATGGGACGAGCAGCCAGGACCAGGGCCGGTAAAATGATATGGGTATCCCAACCGAACCCTCCAACAGGTAAGAAAGTACTACCTATAGACTGCGACACACGGATTGCCAGCCTTTGCAGGAGAAATGCGGCGAAGAAGCTCGGTACAGAAACCCCTGCGATCGTTATCAGGAGCATAAACAAGGACCAACCTGAACGTCGAACGCGCGCAGCCCGGATACCCAGTGGCACGCTTATCACCACCGAGATGAGCAAGGAAGCGCCAAGGAGGCCCATACTTTTCGTGAACGAACTCTTCAAGACATCGATGACGGGCACAGGGTTCAGCGTACTCGTAGCGGAGGTCGACAAACCCAAATCACCCGTGATGACCCGTCCGAGGGAGGAGAATGCATCTGGAACGGCACGCCCAAGCGCTTCTTCAAATCCCATCCCGCGCGCCATCGCCAGCCCGAAATGACTTAAATAAGCGATAGCGACCAGGACGATACTTCCAAAGATTAGCCGCCGCAGAAGGAGTGAGGATACGCCTACCAACATTTCCCACTGTTCCTGCTGCATCCCGGAGCGGATATTGTGAAACCAACCCGGCTGACGATCTGTCTGATTTGCTGTGCCTGACATTTACACTTCCTAAATTAATTAGGGATGATTACAGACTTAGTTGTGAGATTCAATACCGGAGACCTGTGGGTTTGGTTCAACTCATGGCGAGCATAGAAGAGATTATACTAAAGCGCGGTTGAGTTTACTGTATTCGTTGCCCGTGAGAGAAACAGATGCATTACATATCTAATGTAAGTAGCTAGCCTTTCCGCTGCGCGTATGCCAGGATCCACACAAACATGGAGAGAATGAAAATGTTAAAAGCAAGAACGAGAACTCTCGGCATAATTATCCTCACCGCGTTAATCGCGCTTTTACTCACCAACTGCAGCTCCGACCAAGTTCGCAGCCCAAAACCTCGTTCCGATTGGAGCCGGGGGATCCGTGTTGGCTTCGCACATGGTTTGACACAACCCTCGATGATCGTCGAAGCGGACGGCACGGTACATATCGCCTGGACTGTTGATACTTCATTGAATTCCGGCGAAGTTGGTTACAGCAAGATCTCACCTGATGGCGAATTTCTAGTCCAGACGACGGTCTCCATCCCTGAAAATCATTTACGTGGAGGCTCATTACGACAGGGCAGCCAAGGGTTGGAACTTTGTTGGATCAGCGACGAGGGCGTACGCTGCTCTCCCCTCAACAAGGATAATCCTGCGCAAATTGCTCCTTACACACTCATCTCAGCCCCGCCCGATATTCAACTGTTCACATCTGCGGGTGAACACTACGCCTGGATTACGCCAGGTGGAGATCTCTTCATCTCGGTCTCGGGGGGAGAACCTACCAAGTTATCCACACAGGCCGTTAATGCCGGGATAAACCTTCAGGGCGATTCGCTCCTTTTCTCCTGGACGGAGGCAGCAAACGAAGCTAAGACGACAGTCTGGCTCACAACGATGAGTGAGGGCAGCATGGGCGAAGCGCATCAGGTTTCGAGAATCACGGCCGGTGTGCTTACTGGGACGCGGCAGGTTGGCCTAGGTGCGGCAATGGTCGATGACCAAAACTGCCTCGTGTATGGCTATGAGTACACCCGCGGGCTCGAAGGCGGGTCAGCTTACACTGTACTGACCTGCCTCGATGCGCAGACCTGGAACCCGGAAAGCGAACAAAGACTCGAACTCGTCATCACAGAAAAACTTAATTATCAGACGTACACAGGCCCTTTCGCGATCTCACGGCTTGCGCAGGTTGAAATCCCATTCAGTAATTTCACCTACCTGCCCTCAAGCCCCGTCGCACTCGAGGATCAGATGGTAATTGTCGTGAGCACTCCTGCGCAGCTTCGCTACAAGGTTCGCCAGAACATTGCCATGCTGCTCTTCGAACATGGACAGATTCTCGGCTACCAACCCGTCACAGCGACATCGAACACATCGCTTTCCCCCAACCTGACCGGGGATGCGGATGGAAACCTGTATATGGCATGGCTGGAAAGAGGGATCGGCAATGATGTTTACTTCGCGACGACGAATCCGCAGGCTGCGGAACTCCTCAATCAAACCAATATGAGTGAGGTGACCATTGCGATCCTTGGCATCTTCGTTGAAGCCGTAACGGGGCTGCTCCTGCTGCCTTTCATGCTCCTTGCCATTGGCCTTTCTTACATCGCCGTTTTCATCACTTCTCGGGTCGCCGGCTTAATACGACTCGAACGCTGGAAAGATCCGATCGGTTTTATCTCTGGCGCTGTAGTCTTATGGGTCGTTAAGCTTTCTTTCTTGCCGTTTATTGGTTCGTTCGTTCCATTTTCAGCATGGCTTCCGGAGTTTCCAGCTTCAACGCTCATGGTCTATAAAGCGTTCTGGCCGCTTTTCATCGTGAGCGCGAGCTTATTCTTCTCACATCGAATAATCAAACGCTGGGACATCCCTTCCTTAACCACCCGGTTCGGTTTGTATGCCATCATTGACGTCACGCTGACCGCGCTCATCTATGGCGCTATGCTGCAAGGTGCGACGTAGACGAAGTGAATCGAGTGTAGAAGGTTGGACCTTCATTTTCACAAACGATGAGGGACCGACCCGTGTGCTGGCATCACCAACCTCCCGCAGGTTTTGAACCTGCGGGAGGTTTTTCGCGCTGTGATCATTATGCGGGAGATTGGTGCTCATTTCTACAGCTGGAGCTAGCAAGAGCAACATCATAGGGATTTCTCGGTCGCCGCTTCACGGCTCACTCGAAATGTCAGGTTCCTGGCCAATGTCATTCTGTGGAGCACAGCGACGAAGAATCTCGTTCATGGCAAGGAGCACAATTCAGTTCAAAAAACGAGATGCTTCACTTCGTTCAGCATGACATATACCTGTCGCTCTCGAGTAGTCAGAACCGCAACAACGAAGATTCTCAATCTCCCGCACGTTCAAAACCAGAGATTCGTAGAGACCAGGGCGTCTCTACAAACAGATTGAAAGGAGCGCAGCCCCCCACGTCCCCCTGCGGGATAATAGTTCGTTCATGCGCGTAAACCTCAAAGCGCAGGCTGCGCCTGCGGCCGGAAGCAGAGCTTCCTGACTCCACAAATACCAACAACCCATCTTCTGGATTCAAACGGTTGCTCCCCCACATTAAAAACTAAGGGGCTGCCCTTTTGGGACAGCCCCATCCTCATTGAGACTTATTTCAGATCTACTCGGCCATCCTCGGATCGAAGGCGTCACGCAATCCATCGCCCAGGAAATTAAAGGCCAACGTTGTCAGCGAAAGCGCGATTGCCGGCACCAGCATCTGGTTTGGATAGCTGCGTATGCCGGGAACGGCATCGCCAATCATGATGCCCCAGCTTGCCGTCGGAGGATTCACGCCCAATCCGATAAACGAGAGGAATGCCTCGATAAAGATGTATCCCGGGATGGCCATAGTTTCGTAGATGATCAGCGGCCCAATGATGTTAGGTACAAGATGGCGGCCAATGATCCTCCAATCGCTGGCGCCAACCGAGCGAGCCGCTTCGATAAATTCCTTTTCTTTGTACGAAAGCACCTGGCCGCGGGCGATACGGGCCATGCCAATCCAGTTAACCAACCCCAGGGCAATAAACAGAAGCAGCATCCCGCCCATGGCTTCATTAATATCGAGGATTTTGTTTGCAAATGCCCCCTCGGCGCCGCGCATTGCAAATGCTTTCAAATATGTCTGCAGCAAGATCACCATGATAAGGAAGGGGAAACCATACAAGAAATCCACGATGCGCATCATAATATTATCGACGCGCCCGCCGGCGTAGCCGGCGATGGTCCCATAGAATAAGCCGATCACCATGCTCACCGTCGCGGCGACAAATGCCACCGCCAGTGAAACCCTGGCGCCATAGATGGTGCGGCTCAACAAATCCCGACCAAGATGGTCCGCTCCCAGGGGGAACTTATCGGAGATCTTGACGTAGTTCTCTGCACCTGCGGGCATGATCGGAAGCATCCATGCGGGTATCGCATTATTCAAGGGCAGATCCTGCTCCGCATAATGGAAGGGGGCAATCTTATCGGCAAATATCGCCACGAATACCATGAGAATAATGAAAATACCCCCGGCAACCGCAATTCTGTTATTGAACAATCGCCGGAAAGATTCCTTTAATAGACTGCGCGGCTTCCGCTCCAGGATTGTTAGGTTCTCTGCATTTGTTTCGGCAACAACCATAGTTTATCGCTCTCAGTCGTAACGAATTCGAGGGTCCAACCACGCATAGGCGACATCCACAAATAGATTGGCAACGACCAGCAATACCGTGTAGATGAGTGTGACACCCATGATCAACGGGTAATCACGGTTGCCGATGCTGGTGACGAAGTGCTTGCCCATACCGGGGATCCCAAAAATCTGCTCGATGATGAAGGTGCCCGTCACAACTGCTGCAAATAAAGGACCCAGGATGGTGATTACGGGGATGAGGGAGTTCTTCAAGGCATGAGTGACGATCACCACTCTTTCTCGCAGGCCCTTAGCGCGCGCCGTGCGGATATAATCCTCGCGGATAACTTGCAGTAGACTGGCTCGTGTCAGGCGGGAGATCCCTGCGGACATCCCCGTTCCCAGGGCAAAGGCGGGCAAAATCGCATGCGACCAAAAATTCCAATCCAAATTACTGGGAAATATTCCCAGGATGAACGGTGGTTTGGTGCCCCATAACGCTGCCGGCAGCCAGCCAGCCGACACCGCGATAAGCCAGATCAATATCGGTCCGATCACCATGCCGGGGATGGAAACTCCGAGCACGGCGATAAACGTAGCTGAGTAGTCAACCCACGAGTTTTGACGCAGGGCAGCGATGATCCCCATCGGCAATCCGATCGTAAGCCCGATAACCATTGCCAGGATGCCCAACTGAATCGAAATAGGGAAACTTACAGCGACAATTTCGTTAATCGATTGGTTTCGATAGCGAAGCGAAGGGCCCAGGTCCCCGCGGATAAGCCCGCCTGAATCCCCGGCTGTCTCCGCGTAAACACCCCCGAACACCGATCCCACGATGTCATCTCCCAATAAATACGAAAGGAACTGCATATGGGTTGGCCAGTCGAGATGGTATTTCGCTTCAATATTGGCTACAACCTGGGGTGGCAAAGCTTTGTCGCCGACGTTATCGAAGGGACCGCCAGGGATGGCGCGTACGAGTACAAAAGTAAATAAGGAAACGGTAAATAAAACCGGAATAAAGCCGATGATTCTGCGGATGATATAGCGTCCCATGACTGCCGCCTTCACTTCTGTATTGGGGAGGCCGGGCCTGCCCGGCCTCCCCTAGCATTCTTTCGATCGATACTACTTGGCTTTAGTGCCCCCTAGCGTCCACATCGATCGTCCACAGGTACCATGCTGGAGTGGCTACCGATGGATAGTATCGGGTCAGATACGGCTTGGTCATCGTCATAGAAGTGTAGAAGTAGATCGGGATGTACGCCGCTTCTACCTCAGACAGCAGTGTTTCCGCTTCTATGTAGAGTGCCTTGCGGACTGCAGGATCCTGCTCTGCCTTAGCCTGCTCGGTGATATTGTCGAACTCCGCGAGCACAACTTCGGTGCATACATCGTCCACACAGCCTCGGCGCAGGCGGTTGGCGCCGGCGTCAGCGTTGAACACTTCGTAGACCCAGTTGTTCTCATCCGCGTAGTCCGCGCACCAGCCCAGCCGGAAGATATGCGGCATCTCTGCGAGTGGTGTATCGTTCCCAATCGTGTCCAGGTAAACACCCCACTCCTGGTTCTCGATGGTAACTTGTACGCCCAGGTTATCCAGCCACATCTGCTGGATGGCGGCGGCGATGTTGGCGTGACCCTCAGAAGTGTTGTGCATCATGGTGACCTCGAGGGTTTCCCTGGTGAGGCCCTTCTCGGCCAGGTATTCGTCGAGCAAGGCATTTGCCGCGGCGATATCATAGTCCAGGCCGATGCCTGAGTCGTCATCCGGGCGTCCGAAGATGCCTGGAGGCGCGAAGAAGCCCGCGGGCATCTGCCCGCCCTTGAGGACGTTGTCGATCACCGATTGCTTGTCCACGGTCATCGAGAAGGCTTTGCGCACGCGCACATCATCGAACGGTGCCTTGTTGTTGACCATGCCGTAGTAGTACGTGCATGCAACAGGCGCCTGATAGTACTCCGCGCTCAACACTGGATCCGCCTTGATGCGATCCACCTCAGGTGAAGGTAGAGCTACGGTGTCGAGTTCGCCGTTTTCGTACATTGCGAATGCGGTGGAGGCCTCGACGATCATCACGTTACGGATTTCATCGATCTGCACTGTGTCGGCCTCTGGCCAGTAGGGGTTCTTCGCCAGGTTAAGCTCAGAACCATGAACCCACTCGGTCATCACGTATGGTCCATTGGTGACGATCGTGCCAGGCTCGGTCCACTTGTCGCCTGCAGCTTCGATTGTCCACTGCGGAACCGGGGAAGCAATCCACATGCTGGCGATGGCTCCGAAGAAGCCTGCCGGGCTCTCGAGCGTGAATGCGACTGTCGTATCATCTATCGCTTCCACACCGATGTCGTCTACCGTAACACCCTCCGCGCCCGTATTCACATCCTGGGCGTTCTTGATGATGTAGAGGACGTACGAGTAGTCGGAAGCGGTGTCAGGGTTGATGGTTCGTTTGACAGCATATTCAACGTCGTGTGCGTTCACGAAGAGCTGGTTGCCGTCGGCATCGTACACCAGGTCAACCGAGGCCGTGGCTGTGTTGTACTTCACCCACGGGATGTCATCACGCATGTTGAAGGTCCAGGTTAGACCATCATCAGACACGGACCAGTCCGTCGCCAAAAAGGGAAGGACTTCGCTTGTCTCTTGGTCTATCATGGTTAAGCCCATGAACATTTGGCCATCGATTGCAACCGAAGTGGTATCGGTTGCCAGCGCCGGGTCGGCGGTTGGAGGCTCGGTACCCAAGTTGCGGTACAAGATAACCGGTTCGTAAGGGGCATCCGGTTCGGCGGTGACCACAACCGTCTCGCCCTCAATTTCAACTACTACGGTCTCAACGGCTGTCGTTCCACATGCTGCCAGAACCATACTGGCAACGATGAGGAGTGCCACAATTGAAAAACGTTTGGTCTTCATTGTGCTCTCTTCTCCTTCTAGTTTAGTTAGCACGTCTAAAAACGATTCTTCTACGTTCTACTTACCGCTTATTCGATAGCCTCACCTCCTTTTCCTTTCGAATCTCAGCTATCCATCTGGAGCCTGAAAGGATCCAGGGATTTTCTATCCTAAAAGGATGGTCCCTCACACCACGTGGCATGCCACCCAATGATCCGGGCCAACTTCCCGCCACTCGGGATCTACTTCTGTGCAGATGTCAATCGCCACTGGGCACCGGGGATTAAACCGGCATCCACTCGGAGGGTTCGCCGCGCTGGGCACATCCCCCTCCAGGATAATCCGCTGCCGTTTGCTTTCCAGCGCTGGATTCGGCACCGGGACCGCACTCAACAGCGCCTGCGTATAGGGATGCAGTGGATGTGAATACAGTTCATCGCGCGTCGCCAGTTCCACGATCTTCCCCAGGTACATCACCGCGGTGCGATCCGAGATGTGCCGCACCATGCTCAGGTCATGTGCAATGAATAAGTACGTAAGTCCAAATTTCTCCTGCAGTTCTTCCAGCAAATTGACCACCTGCGCCTGAATCGATACGTCCAGCGCCGAGATCGGCTCATCACAGACGATGAAATCCGGCTGCAACGCCAGCGCTCGCGCCACCCCAATTCGCTGCCGCTGTCCACCGCTAAACTCATGCGGATAGCGGTTGATAAAGTGCGGGCTCAGCCCCACCAGCTGTAACAGTTCCTTAACTTTCTCCCGCCGCTCTTTCGCCTTCCCAATCCCATGCACTTCCAACGGCTCGGCGATAATACTCGAAATCGTCAGCCGCGGATTCAAGGAGGCATACGGATCCTGGAAGATCATCTGCATGTTACGCCTCATCTGGCGCAACCCCTCCCCCTTCAACTCCGTCAGGTCCTGATCCTCATAGTAAACCTTCCCTGAAGTCGGTCGGTGCAATTGAAGGATCGTCCGTCCCGTTGTCGACTTCCCGCAGCCGCTCTCCCCCACTAATCCGAGCGTTTCTCCTTTGCGGATGTTGAAGGTCACCTTGTCCACTGCCTGCACCGCCCCAATCTCGCGCTGGATCACGATCCCACGCGTGATCGGAAAGTGCTTCGTCATCTTATCTACTTTGATCAGCGTCCCGTTCTCACTCATCGAAGTTCACCTGTCTTGATGTCCACAAAGCACGCAATTCGATGCCCTGGGGCTACCTCCTCCAACTGCGGGATCTCTCCCCAGCATTTCTCTTTCACAAATTCGCAGCGCGGTGCAAAGGCACACCCTTTCGGCAGCTCATACAGCTCCGGTGGAAGGCCGTCAATCGACATCAGGACCTCTCCCGGGCTGCCGTCCATGCGCGGCAGCGACTGCAGCAAGGCATGCGTGTATGGATGCCGTGGATCCTCGTACAGGGGGCGGATATCCGCCTCCTCAACGACGTACCCCGCATACATCACCATCACCCGGTCTGCCAACCCGGCAATCACCCCCAGATCGTGCGTGATCCAGATTAGCGACATTCCTAATTTGTCCCTCAACCGCTTCACCAGATCCACGATCTGCGCCTGGATCGTCACATCCAGCGCCGTCGTCGGCTCGTCCGCGATCAGCATCGGCGGGTTGCACGACAGCGCCATCGCGATCATCGCCCGCTGCCTCATCCCTCCACTGAATTGATGCGGGTAATCATCCAATCGATCGGCCGCCTCCGGGATGCCGACCAGGTGCAGCAGCTCAGCCGCCCGTTCCCGCGCCTCTGTCTCGCTCATCCCCAGGTGCACGCGCATGGGCTCCATAATCTGGAATCCGATCGTAAGCACCGGGTTCAGCGATGTCATCGGATCCTGGAAGATCATCGCAATCTGGCTCCCCCTCACCTCGCGCATCTCCTCTTCTTTGAGTTCCACAAGATTGCGATCGTAGAACATCACGCTGTCGGTTATAACTTCGCCGGGAGGCTGCGGGATCAACCGCATCACCGAGAGCACAGACACGCTCTTCCCGCACCCGCTCTCCCCGACGATACCCAGCGTTTCTCCCTCACCCACATAAAAAGAGACCCCGTTCACCGCATGCACTGTCCCTTCATTCGTGTGAAACCGGGTCTTCAGATTGTTCACTTCCAGAATTTTTGGCGCCAAGGTCGCTCTCCTCTGTCGATTTGCGAGGGTTAATCCTGAATTATTATAACGTACTCGCCTGGATTCTCATGTGATCTTTGTATGCAGACCTAAGGAAAGATTCGCAAGAATTGTGACGAAACAGTCTACGCTTTCATTGGCAGAGGAAATGTTGATTAATTCCTTTATGGGTAATATAACTTGGATACATGTCAAGGTCGGAAAAGTATAGCACAGGTTCGAGGGCGATATCAATAGGTTCAAGAATAAGGTTGCGGAAAGACCAACGGAGGATTGCCAGAACCACGTTTAGCCAGAGAATTGGGTCCTTCGTCTCCTGCGCGATATGTACAAACAGCAATGTTCGACCATTCACCGGCAATGGAGATGCAAATACCCAGTGTTTTAATAAGCGACTCGCATAATTATCGAATGCACCATGCATATGCACTTCACGTCGTTTCATAAAATACCGTCCGCAGCACTTCCCTGTGAGCGCCAAGCTGTTTCTTTAACACCCTTCTAGCGTAATGTAAGCGCGATTTAACCGTTCCGACCGGGATCTCCAGGATCTCTGCTATCTCTTTTAAAGAAAGGTCGTTGATGTAATATAGAACGACAACCATACGCTGCTGTACAGGTAGTGCGAGGATCGCCTGCCGGACCCAACGCCAACTTTCATCCCGCTCGGCAATATTGTGCGGGGAGGCAGGACGACGCTCCGTGATAATGCGCTCCGCCATCTCATTGATATAACGCATCCAGCGGTTTTTTCGTTTGATCCAGGTATATGAGAGGTTGACCGTCATCCGATACAACCAGGGTTGCAGCGGCCGCGAGGGGTCGATGCGCTCCGCGAAACGGTGAAGACGCAGGAAGACCTCTTGAAGCAGGTCGGCAGCCATATTAGGGTCACAGGTAATCGCAAGCGCTGTTCGATAGACGAGGTGGCGGTGGCGGTCATACATATCGCCTAGAGCGTCGAGTTCCCCAGCCTGCAATTCGAGGATCAAATCCCGGTCGAGTCTTTCTTCCACGAGGTTTTTTTCCATTATCCTGAATAAATACTCTCAATAGTCACAGAAGGTTCAATTTGGTTCACTGGGGTTCGATGAAGCCCGAGCTCTCATGGACACCCTGCTCCCGTGTCGAAGTGTTCCAAACCAAATAATACACTAAAAGAAAGCGAATCGACCTCGATTCCACAAATGTCATTATTGTATGCCACAAAACGCGGCGCCTGGTAGAGCGGAATGCCTGGCAGGGCTTGGACGAAGATTTCCTGCGTGTCCAGCAGCGCCTGCGAATAACCCTCGACATCTACCCGCCCTAGAAGAACCCTCTCGCAAGACTGGTTATAGGCAAGATCGTTAAAACCGGTCGCATTGACGCCAAACGGGGTCTTCTCTGTCGGAAGTTCCCGCTCAGCAAACATCTCGCACAATGGCGTGATCCACTCCGGCCAGGGCCATAGGACGGCGTCGAATCCCCGCCCAAATACTGGACCATCAGGATATGGCGCAGTCAAGAACGAGAAGTCTACGGCCTCCACCTGCACCTCGACGCCGCAAGCTGCCAGGTCAGCCTGAAGCCTCGATGCGGTCTGGCCATTCAGGTCGCCCTCAGCCGTCAACAATGTGAATGAGAAATCCGTTCCGAAAGCTACTCCGTGAACCCCATATGCGACCCTGGGAAGTCCCTCTTCATCCGCTTCTATCCAACCCACCGCAGATAGCAATGCCCGGCCCGCGTCCGGATCATAGATAGGCAAACCCGGGCTATCCAGATGAATGGGATTGCCCGGTGCAAGATAACTGTCCGGTAAAACCCCAAACCCCAGGAGTACGTCCGTGAGCAGCGCCTGGCGATCAATGCAATGCGCGAGCGCCTCGCGCGTGCGCGGCTCTTCGAAGAACGCTTCACCTTGACGACCAACGGGGGCAATATTGAAGTCCAGCCGCGTGATTTCGGATCCGGGAGCCCAGTCGATCTTAAATCTCCCTTCCTCGGCATACTGCTTTAATGTGGCCGCTGCTGAAACACCCAGGAGTGATTCGTCCACAATGTCGCACTCACCGGTCAAAAGCTGCTGGATCGCCGCTGTGCTGTCACTATGTAGAAAACGAAACAACAAACGATCGAAGTTTGGCAGCCCCTCAGGGGCGCGGAAGTAATTCGGATTCTTTACCAGCAGGAGCTGCTCTCCAGTTTGCCATTCCTCGATTTGATAAGGCCCCCACCCGATTGGCTTTCGCGCGGCAAGTTCGGCATTCTGGAGATCCTCCGGTGCGATGTCCCCCAGCAAATGCTGCGGAAGGGGTTTCCAGAAAAGCGTCGCATACTCGGGATCGAAATATCCGGGGACACCTGTCCAGCGAATGGTCGTATCATCCATGACCTCATACGCCGCGGTCCGGTCAACGAGATATTTCGTCGTTGGGATGGTTAGATCGCGATCGAGATCGAAGGAGAAGAGCGAGTCGGAGGCAGTGAGTGGTGCTCCATCGGACCAGGTAAGATCAGGCAGAAGCTGAAATTCTACGACCAGCCGTTCCATCTGTACTTCGCCGCCCGGATAATTCTCGATGCATTCCGTCCCTGTGCATCCAACCGGCAAATAGGGATTGCCGAGGCGGAGGTTCGCGGGCTGCAACGTTTCAGGGTTGAGGTAAACCTCGTACTCCGCGACCGTGACTTCTTCCAGCCGTGCTCCGCCAGCTTCAAAGCTGGGAAGTTCACCGAGAAGCACAGGAAATGCTTGGTAATCCACGATATCAACAGGTCCATCATAGAGCGCCTCGAGCACAGACCGCGCCTCTCCGCCAGTCTCTCCATAAAGATAGGCATCGCTGTAAATAAATAGAGATTCGGGTTCACGATTAAGGCAAACGATAAGCGTCTTCGGCGGTGGCGGCAAAGGAGTTGGATCAATACTCGTCGTCGTTTCAACCGCGGTTGACGCTGGCGGTAAAGGAATATCGACAGATCCAGGGGCACGACAACCGGCAATCATACCTGCCATGGTGAATACAAAACCCCAGAGAAGGAATCGTTGCTCCCACATACTCACTTTTCCCAAGCTCTCCCCCAATGTTCTCATTTCGAGTCCTCCTCTTCTGCTTGCATTAATTCTTCCAGTATTCCTCTCTCTTCATCCGTTAACCGGGTTTGATCAAGAAGCTCTGGACGTCTTAGTAAGGTTCGGCGCAGCGATTGCTCTACGCGCCAACCAGCAATGCGCGCGTGATCGCCGGAACGTAGAACTTCAGGCACTTCCCAATCGCGAAAAACCGGCGGTCGAGTGTAGTGCGGATGCTCGAGCAGACTATTAGTATGAGAATCCTTTTCCGTCGCCTCAGAATCCCCCAGAACGCCGGGCAGCAAGCGGCTTACCGAGTCTATTAAGACCATCGCCGGTAATTCACCGCCAGACAGAACATAATCCCCGATGGAAATTTCATCGGTCGCTAAATGCTCGCGGACGCGTTCATCGACGCCTTCATAACGACCGCAGATAAGCGCAATACGTTCACTCCCAGCAAGGTCCCGCGCAATCGTTTGATCGAAAACACGGCCTTGAGGGGTAAGCAGAATCACAGGGACATCACCTTGTGAATCCTCGAGAACAGATTCAACGGCCGCGAAAATCGGCTCAGGCTTCATCACCATACCGCCACCACCACCGTATGGCTCGTCGTCGGTTGTCCTGTGGCGATCGGTCGTGTAGTCACGAAGATGGTGAAGATGTACTTCAATCCGGCTTGATTCCTGTGCTTTGCCCAGGACGCCGGTTTGGAGATAAACATCCATCACTTCTGGAAACAACGTGAACACATCGAAGCGCATATGAATTGAGCCTTATCGCAGCTTAGAACCTAACCTTCTATTCGGGACTGCGCTGTGTTAACCATTGAAAAAGAATTTAGGACGCTTTCGGCGTCTACGCTGATTATAATCACATCTACGAGGACCTCCAAAGGCGTTCTCGATTAAATTAGTGCTGATGAATCGCGTTATCTATTCTGCCCACCTATTGTCCCCCCACCGGGGGGCACTGGTGTTGCCACTCCTTGTCATTTCGAGTGAGCCGGGAAACGGCGACCGAGAAATCCCTATGATGAAACTATGATAGATCGAATGCTGGAGGAATCCATTTGCATTCTCTCGAAAGAGCATCGTTATGAATTCAGCATCACATAAGGGATTTCTCGCTTCGCTCGAAATTACAGTTCTTTGGATGTAAAGCTGCTCCATTTTGCATTTGAATAATCTGGGCCGACATTACAGCCGACACAGTTACTCTGAAAATTTATCCCACCTGGTGCTCCTCGCGAAGCATCCTTGAAGCGAAGCGGAAAGGACAAGACAGGGGGACGTGGGGGGCTGCGCTCCTTTCAACCTGTTTGTAGAGACGCCCTGGTCTCTACGAATCTCTGGTTTTGAACGTGCGGGAGATTGAGAAATCCTTGTGTTGGCGCTCTCGCTGGCTCCATCTATGGAAATGAACCACACGTTTAAACCTCCCGCAGGTTTTTATAGCCTGCGGGAGGTTAGATAAGTATTGAGCCCGGAGGTTAAGCTCCGGGCGGAGAATAGCAGCGCAAATCCGTTTGGTCACCCATACAATTTGGAGGAGAGCCCTTCTAAGAAAATAGCCTCAAACGCAATCGCTTGAATCTACGCGCTCACTCATCCACCGCGCCAGCACTTGCTCGGTCGCTTGAAACCCCACCGGTGGAAGATCGTCAGCTTCGAAAAAAGAGACGGCATCCGCGTCATCACCTGCAGCCAACACGCCGCCCACGACCCGTCCCCGATAGAAAATCACGATACTTGCGCCACGCGGATGTTCCAGCCCATAAAACACATCTATAAGATCAACGATTTCCACTTCCAGGCCGGTCTCCTCCAAACACTCCCGGACCGCGGTGGAGCGTGGATCTTCCTGCCCATCGACGAAGCCGGCAGGGAGCGTCCACTTTCCCTGCATCGGCACATTGATGCGCTTCACCAACAAAACCTTCCCCTCGCTCTCAACGAGGATTCCCGCAGCGACTTTCGGATCCTGAAAGTGAATGTAGCCACATGCAGGACAGACCGGGCGGATCGCCCCGAACGCTTCGCGCTCGTTCACTTTATTGCCACAGATAGGACAAAAGCGAATAGGGGCTAACTTATTCATACGCGTTTAGAACGAATCCAGAGGGTCAAGCCACCGAGTAATAATACGAGGGAGCCGATACCAATTTCAAGCAGGCGCAGAATTGGTAAAGGTGCAGGTCCCCAACGCCCTGTTGATCCTTGTCCAAATTCCAGGTTAACATCGCCGGGCAGCACTGCGTCAGATTCCGGGGTCTCAGCTACTGCGTTCATACTTTCCGCATCCAGCGTCGCCGCGTGCTCATCTGCGCTTGGCTCAGCTGGCTGTTCGGCAGCACCTTCTCCAACAATTGTCTCCCCTTCAACTGCTTTTTCTGCCGGCGGTTGTGGTGAGGGCGAAGCTCCCGAACGTAGCGCTTCATCGGGCTCACCCGGTGCTTCCACCGCTGGAGGTACAAGCGCCCCGGCAGCCTCCTCCTCCGCTAACACATCAGCTCCATCGCGTTGGTCATCAGCCTGAGCAAAGGTTTCCCCGATGCCAAGTTCTGCCTCGGCTTGTGGAGCGGCAACCAGAGCTTCTTGCACCATGTCACTCATCACAGCTCCCCGCGAAGCCAACGAGAACTGACCAACCACTGTATCCAGTCCCACCAGGGCAACAAAGGCAATGGCAGCCAGCGCCGTCGCGAATCGGAAGACGGGATATGCACGAGGTCGAGAACGAATCCCGGCTGCCTCAGGGGTCAACGTGAAGCTGCGAGGCAATGGAACTTCCGGAAGCGATCCCAGCTGCTGGACGACAGCTTTCATTTCCTCAAGCGCCTGCTTCAACCCCGGTTCACGGTCCAGACGCGAAAGCAAGCGAGCAAGGCCGCGCGCGGATAACTCGCCATCGATATATGCCGATAAAAGTTCAAGGTCACGCGTAGAAAGTTGGTTTAATTCCTTCATCTAATCGTCTCATCATCCAGACGAAACCGGGATGGTAAAAGTTCCCCTCGGCGATTCAGACATTCACGCATTCTCCCGCGCGCTCGCGCCAACCTACTTTTCACCGTCCCCACAGGTTTTCCAATCACTCGTGCCGCTTCTTTGTAATCAAATCCCTGGACATCGACCAACACAGCAACGGTCATAAAATCACGTGGAAGCTCATCAAGACATTTCTCGATAGCGGCGCGTAACTCGGACCGCTCAACCTCCTGCTCGGGTTTCTTGCTCTCATGGGAAAATGATGTCCCGGGTTCAACGAATAAGCGCTCACCATCATCGGTGAACTCATCTAGTGAAGATTCCGGGCGACGCTTCCTGCGCCGGAGTTCATCGTAACAGGCGTTCACAACAATCCGCAGCAGCCACGATCGAAACGAACCGCCTCGAAACCTCCCTAAGCCGCGGAAGGCGGAGATGAATGCGTCCTGAGTCACATCCGCCGCGGAAGCCGGGTCACTCATGAAGCGATACGCGAGGTTATAGGCGCGGCTTTGATATTCAATGACAAGGCGGTTGAATGCATCCAGATCGCCGCTCTTCGCCGCGCGCACGAGGCGTTCTTCATCCATGATACGTCCATGATATCCCGCGGCGGCACTCGGAGCAAGAAGGTGAATTTATGCACATCCCTTGGTGTAGAAGTTCGATGACCATTGCAACCCCTTCATCGCATTCTACAGAGCATTGCCCCTGGATCAAAGACGAAGACACTTTTATCAGGTTGACCCGTATATACCCAAGATAATACTTCGCTATAATCACTGGTTATACCAGTACAATCGAGTCATCGAACATTGGCTGGGTAAGTGTCCGCTCTCGTCCAAGCTAACCAGATTATTCTGGACATTTGCGATGTTCCAAGTTCAACTTAGCTCCTGTGGAGGGTTATTATGGATATCCTCGTTCTCGGTGGAACTAAATTCGTCGGTCGTCACATCGTACGCACCGCGCTTGACCGAAAACACCATGTAACGCTCTTTAACCGCGGCCAAACAAATCCTGACCTTTTCCCCAAGATTGAAAAGCTCGTCGGAGATCGCGATGGAGATTTGGCTCCACTTCGAGAGAAGACCTGGGATGCCGTTATCGACACTTGCGGATATGTTCCCCGTATTGTTCGTAATTCGGCACGGGTCCTGTCTAATCAAACCGATCTTTACGTCTTTATCTCAACCATTTCTGTCTTCGCCAGCTTCGAGAAAGAGGGCCTCTCCGAGGATGACCCCCTGGGGTCACTTGATGACGAGACGGTGGAAGAAATTGCGGGTGACACATACGGTCCGCTTAAGGCGCTTTGTGAAGCGGTGATCCAAGACGAGATACCTGGGAGAGCGCTCATTATTCGCCCCGGCCTGATCGTTGGTCCACACGACCCTACAGATCGCTTCACCTATTGGGTCCGCCGCTGTGCACAAGGTGGGGATATCCTCGCGCCCGCCCCTCCCGATCAGAATGTGCAATTCATCGACGCCCGCGATCTTGCCTCATGGACTCTCGACCGAATCGAAGCAGGTCACAAAGGGACCTTCAACGCTACCGGACCCGAGAATCCACTTGCACTTAGCAAACTCCTGCAAACTTGCTGCGATTTCAGCGAAGAGGGTACGCGATTGATCTGGGTCGACGGAACTACCCTGCTTGACGCCGGTATCGAGCCATGGAGCCAGTTGCCAATGTGGCTCCCCGGACCTGAAAACGCGGGGTTGATGACCGTCGATTGCACTCGGGCGATTAGCGCAGGTCTGCGTTTCCGTCCTCTGGGGACAACGATTGGGGATACGCTCAATTGGGATAGAGCCCGCGATCCATCCGTCCCCATGAAAGCCGGGCTTGAGCCCTCGCGCGAAGTGGAGCTTCTCGAGCTTCACCGGAAGCAAGCGCAATGACGTCCTTATCTCAGACCAATTCATGGTCTTGGTTTGGGTCAAGGCTATGACAATCGCAATTTCCGACAAGGACATCCAGGGCTACCGAAGGAGAACCTACCGTATCAACCCCAAGCTGCGGCTCAGTAGCGTCGAAGACGCGCTCGAGCATGTGGATGAGCGCGGATTCGTCATGCTCTGGCCCATTAAGAGTGTTGAAATGCCCAGCCTTTGGGCCGCCGTCTCCGGCGACAAGCCAGTTGCCAACGAACATGACGACCCCGGCCATATCACCTGGGGTTGGAAGGATCAGATGCTGGATCAACGCTGCTGGTACTACGGCAAGCTGTTGCGCGGGAAAGCGACCTTCGTGAGTTTGCGGATCCTCCCATATTTTTATGCTTTAGCTCCACGTCTCGCTGATCTCGATGACTACCGCGAGGCCTACCACGCTGGTCATCTTACGCACGAAGCCAAAGCTATCGCCGACGTTCTCCTTCAACGTGGTCCCCAAAATTCTGTAGGGCTCCGCCAGCTTACACATATGACTGCCCGGAGCTCGAAGTCACGTTTCAATCGCGCCCTCACCGATTTGCAGCGGGGACTCTGGATTCTGCCAATGGGGATCGCCGAGGCGGGTTCGTGGCGCTATGCTTTCATCTATGAACTCTTCGATCGCTGGTTCCCGGATGTGTCTGAGCAGGCACGCGGAATATCGCTTCGTCAAGCCAGGGCGGAACTCGCTAAGTGTTATCTTCGATCTCTGGGTGTTTCCCGAAGCCGTGAGATCGCGAAACTCTTCCGCTGGGAAGCGGATCACACACTCCAAGCGCTGGAAGATCTAGAAAACGCGGGGGATGCCCTGCCTTTAAATGATGACCGCTGGGCGATTGAAGCCATCGTTCAGGGAAAATAATCAACGTGGATGTATTGGGTTGTCATCTAAGTTGAAGTACAGCCGAGGCGAAGATTCTCGTTATCACCAGAGATGGAACTATCAGGAGAATCATCACAGGGATTTCTCGATCGTCGCTTCGCGGCTCACTCGAAATGACAAATGGGGATGAGCCCCTTTTATTTCATGTCATTTCGAGCGAGCTGTCGGTCCTTCGGCCGAGGGGCTCAGGATAAACTCATCGAGAAATCCGCAGGATGCATCTTCTGACAATTCCTTCTATTACACGGGCATTTTCCCTGTTCACCGGAATCCGCCCGTCAATAAATTGACGGGCTCGGTGCAGAACCCCTTCGGGCTAACACTGAGGGTACTTCACACCCTTTTGCTTTGAGCCCGGAGGTTCAGCTCCGGGCGTACTCTTGATTTGTCATTTCGAGCGAGCCCTTCGACAAGCTCAGGACAAGCCCGGCGACCGAGAAATCCCTGAGACGACTCGATTAGTAGTTCGAGGATTATTTTAAGAAGGGAGACTGAAGAAGCCCAATAACGGATGTGTTGAACGACATACAAACTCCTTCTTATACCCGTATTACTTTCAAGTCTGCAACGAAGGAGATCATCTCAAGACGGATTCTTTTTGCAGCGCTTTCAAAATTCTCGCTTGTATATCTGACCGGAGTCACTAATCCGCCGCGCTTCTTTCCTTCCAGGTGAGCTTCCGTCACAAAACCCATAGAAGAGACGGAGATGCCCATATCCTTCGGAACGATGATGTCTAAGTCTCCCACAAACCGATAGAGCTTATAGGTGACCTCAGCTTCTGCGAAATTGGCCTGGGTGAAATCAAGATCGATGTCGCCCACAAAACTCCAGATCTCCTGATCCATAACATCCCATTCGCCTGAGCGACGCAAATCCCCGAATAATAGCATTTGAACATCCGTGCCCTCCGGGGCGATGCGCGGCCTTACGATGATTAAAATCCCGACCAAGATCAAGAAGCTGGGCCAGCAGATGGCGCCGAAATCAATATCGAGTAGATTGCTCAGAAAAATGAGAAATCCAAATCCAATGAGCACGCTGCCCAAGAGTATCTGTGTTTGTTTCTTCATGTCACCCTCCTAAACGCCAACAACTTTTCATCTTGGTAAACAAGACGATGTACTTACAACACCAAGATCAGCAATCCTTTCTTGATTATTGCTACTTTACTCTTTTAGAACAACTTATGTCTAGTTCGTAGTCCTCTTGCCTTGGTCTCAACATTAACCATAATCATCGCAATGGAGATCGTCTCTCAAATGAGCAGGTTCTGGAGGCATCATGAATAATCGTCAACGTCATTGGATTCCTGTCCTGCTTCTCACCGCTCTTCTCGCCTCCTGCGCTGGCGGGACATCTGGAAGCGTACTCGGTTCCAGAGAGAGTTGTCGTATTAACGCAGGTTCTGGAATCTGCGATGGCACCTTTAATTCGCTAAAAGGGACCTATGGGAAAGATGATGACCTGGGGCGATGGCCGCTCGAATACACCTACAATGGCAAGACCTGGGTGGACATAGAAGAGAAAGGCAAACCGAGCAAGTGGGTCACGCTGCGAGCGCTGCGTGTGATTCGTGCGCGAGCTGAAGGGGCAAACGGATCGTAAACCGGAAACTCTTTATTCGTACGCCTGGTTTAAGAATCTTCCTCCGGGTGGAGGATCACCAGAGCTTTATCCTCGGCGAGACTTTCCAAATCCTGTCGACTCGGTGAGGGCGGCAATCCCTCAGTTCGCAACATCATCCCGATCATCCGTGGGTGGCGCGCAAGGCGAACTTCCAGAAAATCCGCGATCCGGACAGGATCTGTGCTGGGCTCTGCGAACGCCTCGAACTCATTCCGGCCAACCCGTACACGTACACCCGAATCGGCCAGGATGTTCCGGTACCAATCAGCACGGTCACCGAAAGCCGAGGCGACGTAGTACTTGCCTTCGATCTGTTCATATTGCAGGGGGGTTACTCGCAGAAGCCCAGTTTTCCGCCCCCTGGTGGTCAGCAGGAGAACCAGTCTCCCTACTAACGGTCCGAGCCCCAGCGCATAAGCAATTCGCGGCGGCTTGTTAAAGAATTTATACAGCCTTCGGGTCCCCGGTCGTGGAGCATCTTTGTCGCCCATCGCAGTTCCTTTCAGGTGACTCCTCGTTCTCTCTTATCCTACGCTAATCAGCACCAAAAGGGGAAACCTCATAGAAAGAAGGCTGCCGCGCTGTGAAATAAACAACATGATATCGGTCCAGAGTCCGGTAGAAGGCTGAGGTAGTCAACCATCCTGGATGCCGGCAATGAACCAATCGGCTTCGATTTGATGCATCAATTCAATGATTTCAAGATGCTTGTTTTGGGGCAATTGAAATAGCTGCGGGTATTCGCGTCGCCGCCGCCTATAGGTCCGTAAAACCCACCAGACGATCGACTCCGTATCGAACAACGCCCGACACAAACTCTCGCGATTACCTGCAAACAGTTCCTCGCGGGTAACAACCCTGCTCAATGTCCTACTGAGTGCTCTTGAGAAAACCGTCCAGAAGGGGTAATTCAACCAGACAAGGTGCGTCGCTCTGGGCCAGACAATGTCGCGCACCTTGCCGTAATTGCCATCGATCACCCATCGATCCTGTTCTACGACCTCCTTCACCAATGAACGAAAATCATCCAGAGGCCGCATCTGCCAATCGGGAAGCCAGTGGAGCACATCCAACTCCGTGTGCGCTATGGCGAGCTTGCCGGCAAGTTGACTGGCGAACGTCGTTTTTCCCGAGCAGCTCGTTCCAATGACGACAACGCGTTTCATCCGTTGAAATGACTTCGATATCATGAACCAGAATCTCGCCCTGCCCGTATCTCTTCCGTAATGAAGAGAAGTGCAGGTCTACCATTTTACCGTCACTCCCGGTAATGTTGGACGCTCACGATGGCTTTCAAGAAATACGCTCTGTGAGAAATTGCGCGGCCGATGGACGGATGGTTTCCTGATCGGGTAAGATAGACTACCTTCGGCGTTGAACAGCGGGGGGAAGCTGGGTTCAAGCCCAATCACTCTCTACGGACCAGGTCGGATCTCCATCCGACAAACCCACATGGAGTCTCACAAAAATGAATACACACGGCTTTGATCTCATCGCAATAAGAGGAATCCAGGAATATAAAAGCAAGGTGGATTTGTTACGGCATGAGAAGACAGGCGCCGAACTGCTATCCATTCAAAATGACGACGAGAACAAGTTCTTCGGCATCACTTTCCGCACACCTCCTTCTGACCCCACCGGAGTCGCCCACATCCTCGAACATGCAGTCCTGGCTGGCTCAGAAAAATATCCATTGAAAGAACCCTTCGTCGAGCTTGTGAAGGGATCCCTGGCCAGCTTTGTCAACGCGCTGACCTTCGAAGATAAAACTGCATACCCTGTAGCGAGCCAGAATCTCCAGGATTTCTACAACCTGATTGATGTCTACATCGACGCAGTCTTCCATCCACTGTTGTACGAACGGATCTTCGAGCAGGAAGGATGGCACTATGAGTTGGAAGACCTCGAGCAACCCCTTCGCTATAAGGGAGTGGTATTCAATGAGATGAAGGGAGCCATGGCAAACCCTGACACTGTGCTGCAAAAAGAGATCTTGAAATCGCTCTTTCCGGATACTCCTTATGCGCACGAATCCGGGGGCATTCCAGAGGCGATCCCTGATCTGACCTATGCTCAATTCAAGGCTTTCTTTGACACCAACTACCATCCCAGTAACGCCCGCATCTTTTTTTATGGGGATGACCCACCCGAAGAACGCCTGCGCTTGATGAACGAATATCTAAAAGATTACGATGCTGCAGCGGAGAATCCGGCCATACCTCTCCAGAAGGCTTTTATGAAACCGTCATCCTTCACCATCCCTTACATCGTCAGCGAGGGCGACGAGTCCGCAAAGAGCCTGATCACGGTGAACTGGATGCTCCCTGAAAATAATGATGCCGAACTGGCGGTTGCGTCCACCCTTCTCGCACATGTGCTCATGGGAACACCTGCATCACCACTGCGACGAGCACTCATCGAATCGGGTCTCGGGGAGGATGTGATCGGAAGCGGGTACGACTACGGTTTGTTTACGAGCTTGCGGCAGCTGTTCTTCACGTGTGGCCTTCGCGGGGTACAGACGGAGGACGTTGATAGGGTTGAAGAGCTCATCCTCGCCACGCTCGCGATTATCACCGATGATGGCTTAGAAAAAGCGATGGTCGAAGCGACAGTGAACACTATTGAATTTGAGCTACGGGAGAATAATTACGGCAGCTTTCCACGCGGTCTAATTCTGATGGTCCGTGCGCTTTCAACATGGCTGCACAATGGCGATCCCTTCGCCCCGCTCGATTTCGCCCCTCCTTTGGATGCAGTAAAACGCCGCTTGGCCGCGGGTGAACCAATTTTTGAAACAATGATTCGCCAGCATATGCTCGGCAATCCCCACCGCACTACCGTCCATCTGATTCCAGAGCCCGAGCTTCAAGCTCGGCAAGACGAAGTGGAAAAGAAGCGCCTCGAAAAAGTTCGCTCTTCTTTCTCGAAGGGTGAACTCCAGGGGATCATCGAAAGCACAAAGAAACTTAAAGAATTTCAGGAGGCCCCCAACAAACCGGAGACCCTCGCTCTGCTGCCGACACTCAAACACAGTGACCTGGAATCAGAAGAACGCCGGATTCCTCTGGCCGAATCGGAATTATCCGGAGTTAGAGTTCTCTATCACGATTTACCCACCTATGGAATTACCTATCTCGACCTGGGTTTTAATTTGCACGCTTTGCCCCCGGAGCTCATCCCTTACATCCCGCTGCTCGGGCGGGCTTTCACGGAGATGGGAACGGAAAAAGAGGATTACATCCAACTCACCCAACACATCGGGCGCACGACAGGAGGCATCGAGGCAGAGACCTATACATCAATGATGCCCAACAAGGACGAGGCTGCTGCCTGGTTGTTTTTACGGGGGAAAGCCACGGCGGAACGAACCAGCGACCTGCTCTCTATTTTTCAGGATATCCTGGGCGGGGTATGCCTCGATAACCAGGAACGCTTCCGGCAAATTGTCCTTGAAGAAAAAGCGCAACTGGAAGCAGAGCTCGCCGAACTCGGTCATCAGGTTGTTTATCGCCGTTTACAGTCGGGCCTGCATCTTGCCGGTTGGGCGGATGAGCAGATGAACGGTTTGGAGTACCTTTTCCATATTCGCGAACTCGCCGAGCAGATTGATAATAACTGGCCCGATGTCCTGCAAACGCTGGAAACCATCTGGCGCTCCCTCATCCACAGGAAGAGTATGATATGCAATGTCACAATGGACGGAGAACAGTGGCGTACAGTTAAACCCGCGCTAGAAGCTTTCCTGACTGCGATGCCGACAAGGGAGATTGCTTTGCATAAATGGGCGCCTTCATTATCTATAGATAATGAAGGGCTGACCATCCCGGTTAAAGTTAATTATGTTGGAAAGGCGACCGATATTTATCGACTCGGGCACAAACTGCATGGATCTTACCCTGTCGTTGCGGGCTACCTTAAGACGACCTGGCTATGGGACATGGTCCGCCTACAAGGTGGTGCCTACGGCGCGTTCAGCATATTAGACAATCTCTCAGGGGTTTTCGCCTACCTTTCATACCGCGACCCAAATCTGCTCAAAACGCTGTCGAACTTCGACGAATCAGGAGATTTTTTGCGAAAGCTTCAACTGAGCGACCAGGAGTTAACCAAGAGCATCATTGGCGCAATCGGCAGGCGGGATCAGTATATGCTGCCCGACGCAAAAGGCTTCACTTCGTTGAAACGAACCCTTTCCGGTGTAACCGATGAATACCGGCAGCGGATCCGCGACGAAGTGCTGGCAACGAACGCGAGTGATTTTGCATCCTTCGCTGAAATATTGGACAGCGTGGCGCGCGCAGGCCGTGTTGTTGTGCTCGGATCCGAGGATGCCATCAAGGAGACGAATGCCAAGATGGGCGAGGACTGGCTTCAGCTTATTCCCGTTCTATAACGAACGGCGTACTTTGAAGTGGTTCTCCTCCAAATTGAGGTTGTGAAAAAGCAGGTTTTAAGCTTCCATGTTCCACCCAGAGCTGAATCCCTGGGCTCAGTATTAATCTAACCTCCCGCAGGTTTCGAATCTGCAGGAGGTTTTATATGCGGACATTAAAACGCAGACTTCGCCTGGTTTTATTGGGGTCTAGAAGTCAGGATGAGACTGTTTTGGTGATGAAGCTTCAGGATAACTCCTTCTTCATCGCCATGCCTAAGCGATAGATGCCTTCGTTGATCAACTCCTCGTTGGCATAGGAGAAGTTCAGGCGCATCGCGTTGTCGCCACCCTCCCCACCGGGGTAAAAGGCAAAACCGGGCACATAGGCCACGTTCATTTCCAACGCTTTGTCGATGAACTCTCGTGTCTTGATTTGTTCAGGTGTCTGCGCCCACAGGAAGAGCCCACCTTTAGGTCGGGTGTAAGTACACTCCTGCGGCCAATGCTCGGCGATGGCGTCCATCATCATGTCCCGTCTCTGGCTGTAAACAACCCGAAGCCTTTTCACATGCTGGCGCAGAAATCCTCGCTGGCAAATGTCGTTGACGACCATTTGAATAAAGGTTCCTGTATGCAGGTCGGCTCCTTGCTTGGCTTGCACAAAGCGAGTGATGATCGGCTTCGGTGCTACAACATAGGCGAGGCGGATGCCCGGTGTGAGCGTCTTGGAGAACGTGCTCAAATAAATCGTCCGTTCGGGTGCGAGTCGAAAGATCGGGGTAATGTACTCCCCCTCATAACGCAATTCACCGTACGGGTCGTCCTCGATAATCACGAGGTCATGTTCGCGGGCGATTTCCACCAGACGCTCTCGCCGCTCCAGAGGCATCGTTGTTCCGGCGGGGTTATGGAAATTCGGCAGCACGTAGATCAATTTATGGTCATGATCGGATTCGAGAATCGCCGGTAGATCATCGACGATTATTCCATCCCCGTCGACAGATAGCGGACAAAATCTCGCCTCATACGATTCCCAGGCCTGCAGGGCGCCCAAGTATGTTGGCGCACTGGTGATCATGCAGTCACCCGGGTTAATAAAGAGTTTGCCGATGAGGTCCAGAGCTTGCTGCGAGCCATTGGTCATGATGATGTTATCCGTCTCGACCAGGATCCCGTACTTTGACAGCATCTCCGCAATGAATTGCTTCAGAGGTTGATAACCCTCGGTTGGGCCATACTGCAATGCCTCCTCTCCGCTCGTACGCAGGACCTCCTTGCATGCTTCTCCGAACTCGCGGATGGGGAAGAACTCGGGAGCAGGGAGACCACCGGCAAAGGAGATGATCTCTGGTCGGGCGGTGAACTTGAGAATCTCGCGGATGAAGGACGGTTTCATGCCTATCGTCCGTTGGGCTAACCGTTTCTCCCAGCCGATATCTTCGACATGCGTTATGAACTCACCATTATTCGTCATATATCCCTCCGTTACGCTACATGTTGATTGTGCCTCGACACCTTCTGGAAGGCAACTAGTTGATAGCACTTCGTGTATTGGATATTCATCCTCCATCCGAAAACATGCGCAGCACCAGGCTGTAATTAGTGGTTAAAGAAAACAGACCTCCCAAGAAATACAGGAGGTCTGGCAGTAAAAAAGAAAAGCCCCTTGGCGATGGCCTACTCTCCCAGGCCGCTTCCAGCCAAGTACCATCGGCGCTAACGGGCTTAACTTCTGGGTTCGAGATGGGACCAGGTGTACCCCCGCCGCTCTAATCACCAAGGGACAATTTCACAAACTATGAAATTGGTTAGACCGAATAAGCCGATTGAAGACCGTCAAGTTCTCCGCACCACAGGTTAAGCCCTCGGCCATTAGTACGGCTTAGCTGAACACATTGCTGTGCTTACACTTGCCGCCTATCAAGCAGGTAGTCTACCTGCGGCCTTACTCCCTTAACGGGATGAGGGATCTTATCTTGGGGCGAGTTTCCCACTTAGATGCTTTCAGCGGTTATCTCTGCCAGACGTGGCTACCCAGCGATGCCGTTGGCACGACAACTGGCACACCAGAGGTCTGTCCACTCCGGTCCTCTCGTACTAGGAGCAGCTCCCCTCAAATCCCTTACGCCCACAGTGGATAGAGACCGACCTGTCTCACGACGGTCTGAACCCAGCTCACGTACCGCTTTAATGGGCGAACAGCCCAACCCTTGGGACCTTATACAGCCCCAGGATGCGATGAGCCGACATCGAGGTGCCGAGCCTTGCCGTCGATGTGAACTCTTGGGCAAGACTAGCCTGTTATCCCCGGGGTAGCTTTTATCCGATGAGCCACGGCCCTTCCACTCGGTACCGTGGGATCACTAAGCCCGACTTTCGTCTCTGCTCGACGTGTATGTCTCGCAGTCAAGCTCCCTTATGCCTTTACACTCTATGGCTGGTTTCCATTCAGCCTGAGGGAACCTTTGGGCGCCTCCGCTACCTTTTAGGAGGCGACCGCCCCAGTCAAACTACCTACCAGGCACTGTCCCCCTGCCGGCTAACGGTCAGGGGTTAGGACTCAAACTTAGCAAGGGTGGTATTCCACGGTCGGCTCCACCGAAGCTAGCGCTCCAGTTTCACAGCCTCCCACCTATGCTAGACAAACTAAGCCCGAATGCAATGCCAAGCTATAGTAAAGCTCCACGGGGTCTTTTTGTCCTACTGCGGGTACGCGGCATCTTTACCGCGACTTCAATTTCGCCGGGTCCCTCGTTGAGACAGTGCTCCAGTTGTTACACCATTCGTGCGGGTCGGAACTTACCCGACAAGGAATTTCGCTACCTTAGGACCGTTATAGTTACGGCCGCCGTTCACCGGGGCTTCAGTTCTAAGCTTCGCTCCCCGAGGGGAGCTAACCTTTCCCTTTAACCTTCCGGCACTGGGCAGGTGTCAGCCCCTATACATCGCCTTGCGGCTTTGCAGAGACCTGTGGTTTTGGTAACCAGTCACCAGAGCCATTTCACTGTGGCCTCCCCTTGCTCCATCAGTATTAATTTCACATAAGGAGGCGCCCCTTCTCCCGAAGTTACGGGGCCAATTTGCCTAGTTCCTTAACGAGGGTTCTCCCGTTCGCCTTGGTATGCTCTACCCGTCTACCAGTGTCGGTTTGCGGTACGGTCACCCAGGTTTCATCGCTTAGAGGTTTTTCTTGGCAACAAGGCTCAACCACTTATGCCTCAAGGGCTCGGCATCGCGCCTCGGCTCAGTCCGTGGATTTACCTGCGGACCTCAACACCTACACGCTTACCACCTGCACAACCAATCGCAGGCTGGCCTACCTCGTTGCGTTACCCCATCGCTCCACCTAGGTGGTTCCGGAATATTAACCGGATGTCCATCACCTACGCCTTTCGGCCTCGGCTAAGGACCGACTAACCCGACGCGGATTGACCTTCCGTCGGAAACCTTAGACTTACGGCGAACACGGTTCTCACGTGTTTTACGCTACTCATGCCGGCATTCTCACTTCTGCCCGCTCCAGCCGTCCTTTCGGTCGACCTTCAGTGCAGACAGAACGCTCCCCTACCGCCCCTGTCATCCGCAGATGACAGAGACCCATGGCTTCGGTGCTGAACTTAGCCCCGTTAAATTATCCGCGCAGGATCGTTTGACCAGTGAGCTGTTACGCACTCTTTAAAGGATGGCTGCTTCTAAGCCAACCTCCTGGCTGTCTCAACAATCCCACATCGTTTTCCACTTAGTTCAGACTTAAGGACCTTAGCCGATGGTCTGGGCTCTTTCCCTCTCGACCATGAAACTCATCTCCCACGGTCCGACTGCCACGCTCTGGAGTACTGGCATTCGGAGTTTGGTTGGGTTTGGTAAGCGATAAGCCCCCGAGCCCATCCAGTGCTCTACCTCCAGTACTAAACGCGTGACGCTAGCCCTAAAGCTATTTCGGGGAGAACAAGCTATCTCCAGGTTCGTTTGGCATATCACCTCTACCCACAGCTCATCCCAAGCTTTTGCAACAGCTAAAGGTTCGGGCCTCCACGAGTGTTTAGACTCGCTTCACCCTGGCCATGGGTAGCTCACCTGGTTTCGTGTCTAATCCTTGCGACTCAACGCCCTATTCAGACTCGCTTTCGCTACGGCTCCGGGTGTTTCTCCCTTAACCTCGCCACAAATATTAACTCGCCGGCTCATTCTCCAAAAGGCACGCCGTCAGGCCTAGCGGCGCATCACCCGGTTTCCCGGGGACACAGACCCGCCATTAGCCCTCCGACTGCTTGTAAGCGCACGGTTTCAGATTCTATTTCACTCCCCTAACAGGGGTTCTTTTCACCTTTCCCTCACGGTACTTGTTCACTATCGGTTGCCAAATGTATTTAGCCTTGGAGAGTGGGCTCCCCAGCTTCCCACCGGATTAGCGTGCCCGGTGGTACTCAGGAACTCAGCGGGAGTCGGACGGCTTTCGCTTACGGGACTAGCACCCTCTATGGTAGGCTTTTCAACACCATTCTGCTAGCCATCCGATTTCTAACTCCCATACGCTGGTCCTACAACCCCAATCCGGCAAGCCGGACTGGTTTGGGCTGATCCGCGTTCGCTCGCCACTACTAGCGGAATAATCTCTTTTCCTCTGGGTAATAAGATGTTTCAGTTCCCCAGGTTCCCCTCCCTAAGCCTATATATTCAGCAAAGGGATGACGTCGGAGACTTGCGTCCCGACGCCGGGTTTCCCCATTCGGACATCCCCGGGTCGCAGCCTGTACACGGCTCACCGAGGCTTATCGCAGTGTTCCACGTCCTTCTTCGGCATTTGGCACCAAGGCATTCACCGTACGCCCTTAGTAGCTTAACACAACGTGATGCGGAGAAATTGACGTTCTTCTCTTTCTTTCTTTTATATCGGCTATTCGGTTGTTAAGGTGCTGTTCTGACGACCCTTCCAGCGGCTCGCCGCTGGTCTCGGCCGCCCAACCGGTTCATCCATTCTTCTTGAGTGAACCGCCTCGGAGGTCGAGTTATTTACGCGTTATGGCCCGGCACACCGCCGGGCCACGAAAGACCACATGCGAATTGTGCTCGGCTTTTCCTATTCAATTCCAGAGTTGCTGTTTCTCGTCAAATCCGTTTTCACTCTCATTCGCGTACAGGTGGAGATGAGGGGACTCGAACCCCTGACTTCTGCCTTGCAAAGGCAGCGCTCTCCCAGCTGAGCTACATCCCCATCGTCTGGTAAGCCACTGCATTGCAGTGGGCCTTTCAGGATTCGAACCTGAGACCTTTCCCTTATCAGAGGAACGCTCTAACCAACTGAGCTAAAGGCCCAAACGCACCTTAACCGCTGATGAGTGATAGGAAGCCAAAACCTTGAGACCGGACGCCTCATCACCGCGTGAGAGGCGATTTTCCGGTATTTGGAGTAGAGCTCAGACCCGCAGGTCGTCGCTCAGATCTCCCTTTAGAAAGGAGGTGATCCAGCCGCACCTTCCGGTACAGCTACCTTGTTACGACTTCGTCCCAGTCACCAGCCCCACCTTGGGCGATTCCTTCCTTGCGGTTAGGTCATCGACTTCAGGTGTTGCCAGCTCCCATGACGTGACGGGCGGTGTGTACAAGGCCCGGGAACGTATTCACCGCAGTATAGCTGTCCTGCGGTTACTAGCAACTCCGACTTCATGCAGGCGGGTTGCAGCCTGCAATCCGAACTGAGACCGGCTTTGGAGGATTGGCTCCGCCTCACGGCTTCGCGACCCATTGTACCGGCCATTGTAGCGTGTGTGTAGCCCTGGATATAAAGGCCATGCTGACTTGACGTCATCCCCACCTTCCTCCGGCTTTATACCGGCAGTCCTCTGTGACACATATAACACAGAGTAAGGGTTGCGCTCGTTACCGGACTTAACCGGACACCTCACGGCACGAGCTGACGACAGCCATGCAGCACCTGTGTACGCTCCCCGAGGGGTCGGTCACCTTTCGGATTCCTACTACGTACATGTCAAACCCAGGTAAGGTTCTTCGCGTAGCCTCGAATTAAACCACACGCTCCGCTGCTTGTGCGGGCCCCCGTCAATTCCTTTGAGTTTTAACCTTGCGGTCGTAGTCCCCAGGCGGCAGACTTATCGCGTTAGCTACGGCACTGACAGTGTTTAAACTGCCAACACCAAGTCTGCATCGTTTACAGCTAGGACTACCGGGGTGTCTAATCCCGTTTGCTACCCTAGCTTTCGCGTCTGAGCGTCAGGGTCAGCCCAGGAGGCCGCCTTCGCCACTGGTGTTCCTCAGGATATCTACGCATTTCACCGCTACACCCTGAATTCCACCTCCCTCTACTGCCCTCAAGTCAGGTAGTTTCGAACGGCCTCTCCCAGTTGAGCCGGGAGCTTTCACGTCCGACTTACCTAACCGCCTACACGCGCTTTACGCCCAGTAAATCCGGATAACGCTCGCCTCCTACGTTTTACCGCGGCTGCTGGCACGTAGTTAGCCGAGACTTATTCCTGGGGTACCGTCCTTCCTCTTCCCCCAGAAAAGCGCTTTACAACCCGAAGGCCTTCATCGCGCACGCGGCGTTGCTGCATCAGGCTTTCGCCCATTGTGCAAAATTCCCTACTGCTGCCACCCGTAGGTGTCTGGTCCGTGTTTCAGTTCCAGTGTGGGGGACCACCCTCTCAGGTCCCCTACCCGTCATAGCCTTGGTAGGCCATTACCCTACCAACTAGCTGATGGGCCGCAGGCCCCTCCCAAAGCGGATTGCTCCTTTGCTCCATGGTTCTCTAACACCATGGAGAACATGGGGTATTAGCTCCAGTTTCCCGGAGTTGTCCCCCGCTTCGGGGCAGGTCACCTACGTGTTACTCACCCGTTCGCCACTAGGACACCTTCGTACGAATACAAAGGGCCTCGTTCGACTTGCATGTATTAGGCACGCCGCCAGCGTTCATCCTGAGCCAGGATCAAACTCTCCATAGAGATTTTCACTACGTCCGAAGACGTAGAAGATCCATTTTCGACCGGACTCAAAGTCTTTTTTCTGTCATTCAACTTACAGGGTTTCCTATCACTCTTCAGTTGTTAAGGTACTTTGCTTCGAGCGGACGAAATGCTACCACCCGCCCCAACCAGTGTCAAGGGCAACGGGCGTAAAACATCGATGTTCAACAACTCAACATCGACGAGGCTGGCCGACTTCTCGACCCGCTCATTTAGCCTGTGCTGCACTTGACTATTTGGTTTTCTAGGTCTTCCAAGAAACTTGGCGAGACCGTGAACTTTATTGGTCCTATTTTAAGGCCTCGGGAACAGAATGTCAAGGGAAAGACCCAAAACCATCCGTGTCCGCTCCCCCCCTTGCCATCCCAAACGGCCGCTGCCCGTGCAATAGCAATCCTGTGGAAAACCTGTAGTAGGAGTCGAAATAATTCCTATATCTCGGTTCTCCCGCGAAGCGCTTGAGATAGCGTTGTGATATCCGCGTATTCGAGATCGCCCCCAGAGGGAAGGCCTCGCGCTAGACGCGTGATGCGCACCTCGCCCCCCTCCATACTCTGCTTGATGTACATCGCCGTGGCTTCGCCCTCCAACGTAGGATTGGTGGCGATGATCAATTCCTGAATTGCCCCACCTTGAAGGCGCCCCATCAGCTCGGCGATGCGCAGGTCATCTGGTCCGATGCCATCGATCGGGGAGAGCGCCCCATGAAGAACATGATAGCGGCCTGAGTACTCACCCGTCCGCTCGAGGGCGAGAACGTCAAGCGGCTCCTCAACCAAACAGATCTTCGATGAGTCGCGGCTGGCGTCACTGCAGATCAGACAGGGATCGGCATCGTTGCTGGTGATATTGAAACAAAGCGAGCAGAAGCGAGTATGAGTCCGCATTTCCCGCAGCGCCTCCGCCAGCTCCAGACTCTCACCTTCTGGAGCCCGCAGGAGGAAGTAGGTCAGGCGCGAGGCAGTCTTTGGGCCAATGCCCGGCAGGCGGGCGAATGCCTCTATGAGCCGCTCAACCGGCTTAGGCGGCGCGGATCTCACGCGCCTCCCCCCAACTGCCCAAGTCCACCTGCCAGAGGGCCAAGTTGTTTTGCAGCCAGAGCTTGTGATTCATGGACCGCCTGGTTAACAGCCAGGAGGATCAGATCCTGGATCATCTCAACATCACCAGCATCCAGAAGATCCGGGGCGATGTCCACCTCGCGGCATTCCTGCGTCCCACTCATCACCAGCCGCACAGCGCCGCCGCCCGTTGTGACCTCAACGGTTAGTTCCCCAAGATCCTCCTGTGCCTGAACGAGCTTCGCTTGAAGCTCCTGGACTTGCGCCATCATGTTTTTACCGAAGGCGGAACTCCCTTTTCCTTTGCCCATTTAACCCTCTCAATTTAATACTCGTAGGCGTTCATAATCCGGGTGATCTCGTAGGTGATATTAAAGGAACATCATGTTCGGTGCGGGGACGGAACGAAACCAGAGCCTCTATGCCTCCGGAGGCCACTTTTCCACTTCGACGACATGTGCACCCAATTCGCGAATTGCAGTTGAAACCATCCCGCCATCTTCCATTGGCGGTGGTTTGTTATCCGCAGGATCTCCCGGGTTCCATGACTCGCTCAAAATGCAGCGAAGACCGAGCTTTCCACCACAGACTTCCTCCAAGGCGCTAACAGCGATTTGCAGGTTGTGATCCTTCTCCATCTTGTCTCGGAGAAGATCGCTTCCGAAACCAATAATGAGCACCCCTCCCTCGAGATTTAACGGGCGGCAGGAATTCAACAAAGCCTGAACGCGTGGATCTTGACGCCGGGCGGCTTGAAGGACATCCCGCCAACGGCTAACGACGATTTCAAAACTCAATTTCCCCTCGATCGGCTCAGGAGCCGGGTTGGATTTTTGCTCACTGCTTTGCTTCCGAGGCTTCGGTTTTGGCGATTTAGGATCAACCTTTGTCTTTGTAGATTTTGGATTTTGCAATGGGTCTACCTGCGGAGGAGTCCTAGATTGTGAATTATTGCCCTGCGTCTCCCCCGCCACAATTAAAGCTAATTCAAGAGGCAGTGATGTCTGCCATGTAGTCTTCCGTTCTGTCGCGGCGCGGTTGAAAGCGTTGATCCCCGCGAGTAACCGCTCAAGCGGCATCTCTTCCGCTAAGACACGCATCTCCGCTCGAGCCTCGGCTGTGGCTTCAACTAATTTTTCATTCCCCATCTTGATGAGCAGCAACCCGCGCAAGTAATCTACGACCTGGCGAGCGAATTGTCTTGGGTCAGCCCCACCATCCAGGGTTTCGTTGATCAGACTCAGACCCTCGCCTATATTGCCAGAAACCAACGCGGCCACAACACCGCGTACCGCCTCGCTTGCCGCGGTGCCCAGCACCGTCTCCGCGTAATCCAATGTCACACTCTCGCCCGTTGAGCTGAGTTGGTCCAGCAATGAGATCGCATCGCGCAAGCTGCCCGTCGCTTGTCTCGCAATCAGCTCGAGCGCCGCTTCCTCAATGTTAAATTCTTCCTCCTCAATCTTGGGTCGAAGATAGTCCAGGATGGTCGCTACCGGTAGCTGCCGGAATTCATGGCGTTGGCAGCGCGAGAGAACAGTCGCCGGAATTTTATGCACTTCTGTTGTGGCAAGAATGAAGATGGCGTGCGCCGGGGGTTCTTCCAATGTCTTCAACAGCGCATTGAAAGCCGCTGTTGAAAGCATGTGGACTTCATCGATGATGTACACCTTATAACGCCCACGATTGGGTGAAAAACTGATCTTATCTCTCAGTTCACGGATATCGTCTACGCTGGTGTTGGAAGCAGCGTCGATCTCGATCAGATCGAGAAAGCTCCCCTGTGCTACCGCCAAGCAAAGTTCACAATCCCCGCATGGGCGGTCTGCGGGCGAGTCCGCCAGACAGTTAACCGCTTTGGCGAGGAGGCGAGCTGTCGTAGTTTTTCCGGTGCCTCGTGGTCCCGCAAATAAGTACGCGTGGGCGACGCGCTCTCCCCGTACGGCGTTCCGAAGCGTATGAATAATGTGATCCTGTCCGCAGACTTCTTCCCAACGCTGTGGTCGCCACTTACGGTATAGAGCGTGTGTCATTTCCAGTCCTCGCTGATTAATGAAATGCTTTTTCAAATGCCCAGGGTAACTCTTCGCTCGACAAATTAACCGCCCACGAACTCAAGACGGATGCAAGTTTAGCAGACGCAATTCCACGGCGCAAGAAACTCGCAGGTATTAGGTTTTAAAGAAATGGAAGGATGTTATAATTACATAAGACAGACACATTCTGGAGGGAGCAATGACGCTGCCGCGTGGCTGGGAACTAATCATCATTTTGTTCATCATCGTTCTGATCTTTGGCCCAGGTCGCCTGAGCAAGATCGCCCGCGAAATTGGCCAGGGGATCAAAGAATTTCGGACGGGGATGCAGGATGGAGAGAGTGAAGATGAGCCATCCGAGAAAGAAGAACCAGAGGATGTTGACTGACATCTCCAACATCAGCGCAGGATCAAAGCCGGCCGAGAGGCCGGTCTTTCTTTCACCCAATTAAGTTCATGCTTCTCATTCATTCTACCAGCAGGGTCAATCTACCGAGGGACCTGATTTAGTACGGCTCGTGAATCGCGGCGCGTGTTTATCCCAGGATGAATCGAGATTATGATATTCGCGATAGAGGTTCAGTGGGAAATCATGTTGAAATTGGACGCTGTTGGAGAAATTCGTTAATTCGCGGGGACTTTTAAGGATGAGACTACATCGCCGCTTATATTGCGAAGATAGATCACCTTGCCCGGCATCCAGATTGCCTGGTCAAGCCCCCAGTACAGATCAATCGTTGTATTTGTGCCCGCTCTTGAATGGACGTCCACTGCTCCGATGCTGTAAAAAGTGAAATCAGGGAAGTTGAATAAATGACCATCGTCATCCTCTAGGGTCCAGCCAGCCATAGAGACTTCATTCCCTATGTTTAGGAGACGAACAGACTCCAGCTCCAACTCACCCGCACCGGTGATGCCGTTGATCACAACCTGCTGGGCTGCAGCCGGGTCGGGGGTGGACGTGGCTTCAGGAGATTGGGTCTCGCTGGCATCTGGCGCCGTTATCGCCCCCTCAACTTCAGGGATGACCAACACCTGCCCCACCGATAGCTCGTTAGGGTCTTGTAATCGATTGGCCGCCATAAGTTCTTCCATCGAGATATCAAACTCTTCGGCGATGTTAGAAATTGTGTCGCCTGCGCGGACGGTATAGGTTTTAGGCGTTGGAGAGGGACGTGTTGTTGGTGTCAGTGTAGGAACAGCGTTGTCTACCTGCGCGATCACATCGATCGTCGCCGTCGGAGTCACTAGTTCAAGTGGAGATCTGCGATCCCATAGATTGAGCACGATGAGGACAGTGATCGCAGAGACGAGGACATTAATGCCCAAATAAAGTAGATACTGCCGCCATGTAGCTCGCCGGACGCTTCCCATGGCCGCGCATGATAGCACAGCTTGCCGTGAAAGGGAATTGCCACACTTAGAGCCAAGGCGGTAGAATTTACCGACGGCAATGATCGATATTAAAGTCGGCACTACCCTTAATTCAGGTGGACGGAGTTCCGCTCACTCACAGGTATGCTGAGAGATATTGACCCTAAGAAACATCCCGGCTGAGGAGCCCTGATGCCCTTCATCATTGACGGCCATAACTTAATCGCCGCGCTGCCCGACCTCGATCTTTCCGATCCGGATGATGAACGTAAACTTGTTGAGATACTGCAGGGTTTCTGCTCTCGCTCCAATCGCCGGGCGACAGTGTATTTCGACCGCGGCGTCCCGGGTGGAGAACCTACGATTAAAAGCGGGAGAGTTAATGTCAGATTCGTCCCCCTCCCTCGAACTGCGGACGATGCCATTCGTGATCACTTGCTCAAGCTTGGTAAAGAAGCGCCGAACTGGACGGTCGTCTCCTCCGATCGTGAAGTCATCTCTGCGGCAGGTAGAGCGGGCGCAGTGGTGCTCCATAGCGACGCGTTCGGCCAGATGATCTCCACGAGCACAAACACTTCCGTCCAAAGCGAGAAACCCATGGGTGCAATGAGCGATGAAGATCTCGCTGAATGGGAGAAGCTATTTAAAGATCGAGACCAGGCTTCATCCTAAGAACTCATCCTTTATTAATGTAATGTAGACCCTATTAGGGTAATATTTGCGCAGGACACACCCACTTGCTGGTTTTGTGTTGGTTGAAGGGTTTGTCTTAGGGGATTCCCCCAACTGGAAATGTGTGCCCCTGCGCACAGCCAGTTGGGGCCCCGAATTTTCTGGAGCGTCCGGATGTCCCCCACATCCGGCGTTCCTTTTAATTAATGGTTCTCCTCCTATTACTGTGGAGTCAGGAAGCTCTGCTTCCGATCGCAGGCGCACGTATCGCGGGGGTGGTTTGGTCCTCGATTAGATATCCTACACGTAGAGACGCAGCATGCTGCGTCTCTACAACTATCAATGATGCATTCCCTAATAAAACCCTCCCGCAGGTTTGAAACCTGCGGGAGGGTGGAGGCGCAACTCATTTGGTCACCCACACGATTTAGAGAAGAACCTGGTTGATTTGCGGTCCTATGCGAACGCCCGTATTAGAAATCAGGATGCAGTTGAAGGTCGAGGCGGGAAATATGCCATGACGCAAGTGACGTTGTCGGGGCCGCCAGCAGTATTTGCAGCCGAGACCAGGTCTTCACATGCCTGCTGGGGATTACCTGCTTGGATGGTGGTTTCTTGTATCTCCTCATCAGGGACAACACCCCATAGCCCATCCGAGCAAAGGAGCAGGTACCCATCCGCAGGTGTAGAATGGGTTGCTACATCCACCTTCACGTCAATCGCCTTCCCCATCGCGTTCCAGAGAACATTGCGCTGTGGGTGCGTAAGGGCTTCCTCTTCTGTGATCGTCCCGGTGTCAACCAATTCCTGAACCAGAGAATGATCGCGAGTAAGCTGCTGGATATTATCCTCGGTTATGAAGTAAGCGCGCGTATCACCGACGTGCCCAATCTTGACTTGATCGCCCACTATAAGCGCGATTGTTAGTGTGGAGGCGCCGCCTTCAGCGCGTGATCGAACCTCTCGGTTCGCCTGTTGGATGGCTAGGCAGACGAGATCATCCATGGAGCCGGGTTGACCCTCGGGTTCCAATGCAAGAAGATCGAGGATGGCCCCACGGGTCAGACTGCTTGCTAATGTACGCACCGAAATCGCGCTGGCGGCTGCGCCATGTTCCTGCCCCCCGAGTCCATCGGCAACGCAAAGCAGTCCGAAATCCGGAGGTTCTTCGTCGCCATCTGCGCTGCCGACGATCACAAGCAGAGAGTCGTCATTTTTCTTTCTCTTGACACCGATCGATTGCGCCGTCCCCGTTGTGATGTGCCGGCGTAGCTCCTCGAAGTAAGGAAATGGGACCTGACTGGGATCTAACGGGGCGGTGGAAGCTTGATCTGGCGGTGGAGCTGTTTTCTTGCCGAACAGTCGTCGGATGAATTCCATAGGGTATGTCTTTCCTTGATACAGAAGTGCCCAATTCTACATGGGCGAGGGGCCATCGGCAAGCACCTTTCTTGCGACGCTTGTCCAGCTCCCCGGTAACGGGTGTGAGAATGACCAGGCCGATGATGTTGATCACCATTAAAGCGGAGTGGGTAAAAACTCAGTTTCTTCTATTCATGTAAAAACAACTTTGAAATCATCCTTCATGCTGATCATCGTCCAGCCTTTCGTTCGTGCGGTGGTTATAACCTTTTCCGCACCGGCAACGTAATCGAACTCACGTTCCGCATCATCGTGAACGACCAGGAGCTGCAGCGCTGGTAACGATGGCCCACCCGCGAACGCGAGCATCTGCAGGTCGCCGTTGGAGTTGCCAACAACCAGGATCGGGCGGCGTCCGATCACGTTCCAGATCTGGACAGGCTTGCCCGGACCGTCGTCGATCACATCCAGTTCCGCTCGCTGTACAATCTCGCCACCGCCGTCGTTTTCCACGAAACGATAGGCAACGGTGCTGCCGATGACCCGCTCGCGGGGGATGCCGTACAAGTCGTGCACGAAGCCGCGCATGAAGTCGCGCCCGCCCCCCGATACGATGTAGTTGATAAATCCATTGGCCTCAAGGTACTGAAGCAACTCGAGCATCGGCTGGTAGATGCAGTTCTTGTAGGTCAAACCTAACGTTGGGTGGCGTTCGTTCTCAACAAAATCCCTGGCCTCCGCCTCGACCTGCTCGACGGCCTGGTCTGCAGACAATGAAACAATCCCACCGAGCAGAACCTGCAAATCGCTGTCATCTCCCTGGTAGTGTTTGGTCATCGCGCCCCCGAGCCAGTCGAAGTCCTTCTCCCAAGCGGCCTTCCACGGCTGCTGTGATCGCAGCGACGAATCGCTCTCAGCTTGCCCCGCAAGTTTGCGCAGCAAATGGTCGAGCTGAATGTACATCGGCTTTTCACACCACAGCGTGCCATCGTTATCGAAGGCGGCGATGCGCTCCGCAGGCGGCACATAGTCCGAGCTGCTCTCATCCGTGACCGCCGCCACGAAATCGAGAATGTCTTGCTTTGTCTGTGTATCCTTCCAGGAGGGTAGGATCATCGCAGTCTCCTTCTGCATCAGTTTGCCCAGACGCGCAAGTCGGGTGGTAAGACGCCACCCGACTTACGCGCAGCAACTTTGATTACTCTGCTTTTTCTTCCTCGTCATCCGCGATGCCGACGATGATTTCGTCGACCACGCCATCTTCGGTGGCGGCGATCAGTTCAACCGCAAACCCATCCGGGGTGGCAATAAATTGGCTCTCGTAAACACCGGTATCATCAACAACCAGTGAGGAGCCTTCGACCACGTCGTCACCCACGGCCATACGATCGACAGCGAAGCCTTCCTCGCTTGAAATCGCCGAGTACGCGAGTTCGTGGCCGGACTCCAACTGCTCGGCGACGTCGGCTGAAAGTTCCGCCGTTATCAAGTCAGCCTCCGCCTCGGCCAGGGCTTCTTCCACCTTCGCCACCCACTCGTGCTCGACGACGGCGACGATGGCCGACGTGCCGGGCTGCAAACTCTCACCGAGTGTTTCCAGGCGTTCGTCGGAAAAGCCCGTGTCGCGCAACTTGGCAACCAGGCCGCCAATCAGAGCGCCGACAGCCAACGGGGCTGCCAGGGCAGCACCGGCGATCAAGCCAACCGCTGCGCCGCCCACACCGCCCAGGGTCGCACCCTTTCCGCCGCCCATGTCGTGGGTCTCTTTAATGTGTATCTTGCCTTTTTCGTCTTTGCGCAGGACTGCCGCAGCCTCAATCTTGATCAGACCTTCTTTCTTGGCCTGTTTGAGAGCCTTGAGGGCTTCTTTGGCTTCACCTTCATCTTGAAAAGCCGCTACGATCAATTGAACAGGTACGTCACTCATTTTGGTTCTCCTTAATATTGTTTTGGTTTTTTGGATTGGGTTATTGTACTACACTGCCCTGAGGCGATGGGGGTCAAAAATCTACCCCGTCATTCGGTCGGTGGCGGGGGGGGGGGGGAGCAGCGGCTCGTCCAACCGAGTCGTAATCTCTATGCGCCGAAACCAACCTGAGCCGGGCTCACAGCATAATTATTTACAGAGCCCGTAGATTCATCTCCGGGCGGTGCAGGGCAGCGGCAATCTATTCGGTCATCCATTCAATTTGGGAAAAAAAAGGGGTGTTCCAAAACACTCTTTTTCCAACATTCTTCTGTGGGCCCGGTAGGAATCGAACCTACGACCAACCGGTTATGAGCCGGCCGCTCTTACCACTGAGCTACGGGCCCTCATTCATGATTTTAGCAGACCCCCGCCAAAGTCGGAAGCCTTTCTTCAATATTTTTTTAACGACAGGGCAATCAAGTTTATAAGTGTGAGGTAGGAACAGGCAGAGACGGGCTTGCTCGGTACGCATGCAAGTGCCGGTGGTATCTAATTCAGGATGTGCACCTGTGGCTTGAGGGGCACGCGGGCGATCATTTCCTTGAAGTCATCTTCGGTGATCTGATCATCGGGCTTGTCGATCAAACAGCGGCACATTGCCTCGATGACGTTTGTGCCAAAAGAGCGCCCCTCCAGGCGAGGGGTGTTCGTCACCAGAACATGCAGGTTACGCTTTTGCAGCGTCTCGACATTCTCCGCCGTGGTGGTGTTGGTGATGATAATCTTTCCACTCAGGTCGTCGGGCAGATTGGACCAGACTTGCAGGAAGTCGCCGGCGATGACATCCGCCTCCTCGTAGAAATGGCTGTACTTCTTGGAGGGTTCCTTCTCCTGCTCCGCACCCACAGGGTAGAGTCAGCGGAAGGGAAGCTGTGTCATGATGGGCAGAAGCATGACCGCCATGATGTGCACGGTACGGATGCTGTGGATGGGGAGGGGGATGTCGAGCGCGAACATGAAGTCTCCGAAGGTCACGTCACAACCGGCATCGACGAGCGCCTTCGCCAGGCCGTAGCGATCAACGGCTGTCGTCTTGAGAGCCTTCTTGCCGCGCAGGTCATATCCTTGCTCCTTGAGCGCCTGTATCGCAAGCGGGGCGAGAAGATGTTTGATGCCGTTGCCATCCCCCACCTTTGAGATCTTGATCGCTTCGCGGATGCGCTTGATCTCGCGGAAATAATAACGCCGACCGTTCACCCACAGATAGAATTCCGCCCCGCCGACACCAAAGGCGTCTACCTTGCCGTCGTTGTCGCGGTACATTTGGACGTAGAGATCGAAGTCGCCGTCCGTGCCCTGGCGGCTGAGCCAGAAATGCTCCCCCATAAACTCAGCTTCCGTGGAGTGATCTCGGGTCGTGGATCCTAAGCTTACACTCAGTACTTTCTTCATGGTGCGTCCATCCTTCAAAACAGGATAGCGCAGTCTCAATGCATTCACAACTTGAGGGAATGACTTATGCCGTCTATTTTCCAGTCGGTCCAGATTGCGGGTAAAACCTTCGCCATTGGCTCCAATTTGGTAATAACAGCTTGATTTACCATTCCACGAAAAAAAACAACCGCCCGGAGGCGGTCAGGAGCGGGCGGCGGGATTCGAACCCGCGCATGTCAGCTTGGAAGGCTGATGCCTTACCACTTGGCGACGCCCGCGTATGATGTGATTCTACCGTTCGCCCCTGAGCAGGTCAAGCCAACCAATTTCAGCCCCTAGATCCGCCCGACGATTATCTAATCAGTGACGCAGATCCGTCTAATATAAGGGCACTCCAAGCTCGTCGCCCTTACCATCCACCCCATCTGCGACGAGTTTTTCGCCCCCGCTTCCTTCAGCCAATCGTACTTTCGCGACGGTGTGGAAGCTCCCCGGGATTTCCGCGTATTCCCCGACTACAACTCGCTCGCCGGATTTCAATCGCTCGACGAGATCCTTACGAGGCAGCAATTTCAGGTCACCCCAGATCGCTCCGCGGCGAACATAACCTTTCGCAACCTTAACCCGATCTCCCTTGGCTGTGTACCTCGCGGCAACGAGCACAACATCTATCTTGCGCGATTCCTTCGTGACGCGAATTCCTCGCATCGTTCCCTCCAATCGCTAAGGGGTTGTAAAATACAGTCGGGATGACAAATAGTCGGGGTGGGCGGACTTGAACCGCCGACCTCCGCGTCCCAAACGCGGCGCGCTTCCATCTGCGCTACACCCCGGCTCGGCACGAGTATAAGACTCACCTCCGTCAGGGTCAAGGAGAGATCGGAGAACACATCCTCAAATGAGTGACGCAACCTTTGCTCGCTATTTCGATGCTCAATATCGCGCCTTCAGTCAAGACATCACATTATGGCTTCATCTTGCAGCTGAGAACAGCGGTCCCATGATTGAACTTGGATGTGGAACAGGTCGAGTTGTTCAGGCACTCATCCAAGCGGAGCGCCACGTGATTGGAATCGACATCGATCACCACATGCTCGCTCGTGCACACAATAACCTCGCCCCCTTCCATCAACAGAACTCCTGCCTCGTGCAAGCCGATATCCAGACTTTCGCATTCGGCACGAGTTTCAATCTAGCGATCGCCTCTATGAACACGTTGTCTACATTCGACGACCCCGGGTTGATTGCTTCTTTTGCCAACATCAGCGGACAATTAGCACCAGACGGGCTTCTCGCCTTCGAGATTCCGAATCCCGCGGTCGATTCCTTCAAAGGAGTCGACCCTGACGAACCTCTGACCGCCTTCGTTGAGCCCGAAAGCGGAAACCCGTGCCAGGTTTACGCGCAGCGAATACAAGGACCCGTTCAAGACCAGGTGGAGATCCTCTGGCATTACGATGAGCTTTTCGCGGATGGATCCACCCAACGCTATACGCTTCGTAGAAAATATTTCTTGCGGTCCAAAGAAAAGATCCAAGAGCTCCTGGATCGTGCGAACTACACGGTTGTCGAGGCCTACGGTGACTATAATCGCTCCCCCCTCGAAGAAGACTCCGAGACGATGATCATCATTGCCAGAGCAAACCAACCATAGAAAAAACTCCCCCGAGGCAGTTGCCTCGGGGGAGTTCATCACAGACTGACTGCAATTTAAGCGACTAATTCAGGGCACAATTCCCAATGACTACGCGAGTTGGCGTAAGACAAGCATCACTTTACCTTGAACCTCAAGATGTTTAGGATCCTGGATGATGATGGAGTCCATCGTAGGATTCGCAGGCTGCAGCCGAACCTTATTCCCCTCATGATAAATGTATTTTAGCGTCGTCTCTTCGAGGTCCTTAAGCCACACCGCAACCATGTCGCCATTGCGCCAATGGTAATCGCGTTTCATCACGACAATATCACCATCACTAACCATGGCATCGATCATGGAGTCACCCTTGACCTCAAGAGCAAAGACTTCATCTGTGGTGCTGAGCATATCGCGCGTAAGCTCGATCGCCTCGTCCGCACCAAACATGGGCGAATCCGTGCTGGGTAGATGCACGGGTTCGCTGGCGAAGATACGACCCACCATCGGGACGCGGATGACATTGCCCAGGTTTCCCGTCGCCCTCAACAGCTTGTCGGTGAGGCGGATTCCCCGGGACACGTTCTTGTCTCGATCCAAGAATCCCTCTTCTACCAATCGATTAAGATTGTAATTGACAACAGATGTTGATGAGATTCCCACCGACGCCCCAATTTGTCGGATGGATGGGGGATACCCATTATCCGTGGAGAAGTCTTGTATATAATCCAGTATTCGCCGCTGGCGGTCTGTTAACTTTCCCTTCGCCATTGTTCCTCCTCTGTGAGGCTGTTTACCACACCAGGAATTCAATCAACCCCCATCGAAAACATCGCACACTTGTTCTTATTCTAGCGGAACATACGTTCTATGTCAAGCGCAGAAACATCCATTTCCCCTCACTAGAAATCATCCTCTCGGTCAACGCATTTGCATCCCCGTCGTCTGGTTGTACAATGCCCCAAACTAAATAAAAATCGAGGTGAATCTAGATGGAAGAACTAAGGCAACGCATCCTCTCAGAAGGTCAGAATCTCGGCGGAGGCATTCTGAAAGTCGATGGTTTTATTAACCATCAGGTAGACCCGGCGCTGATGGAGGCGTGCGGGCAGGAGCTGGCAAAACGCTTCAAGAATGCAGGGGCAACCAAAATCCTCACCGCCGAGATATCCGGAATCGCCCCCGCCCTAACCACCGCACATCAGCTGGATCTTCCGGTCGTCTACGCCCGTAAGAACAAGCCGATCACGATGCCAGACCAGGTCTTCCTGACCCTCACGCCCTCTCATACCAAAGGCCGGACGGTTGAGTTGATCGTTTCGCCGGAATATCTCGGTAGCGGGGAGCAAGTCCTGATCATCGATGACTTCCTCGCCTCAGGCCAGACGATCATGGGCCTGGTGCGGCTCGCGCAGACTGCCGGCGCCGAAATTGTAGGGGTCGGGGCGCTGGTCGAGAAGCGCTTTGAGGGCGGACGCGATGTCCTCACCCACCTGAACGTCCCGATTGAAGCTCTTGCTGTTGTTGTTGATATGAGTGACGGCAAGATCGTATTCGAAGACTAACAACATAATGGACACAATCGCGGTTCTGGATTTCGGATCACAATACGCTCAACTGATCGCAAGGCGAGTCCGTGAAGCCCGTGTATATTGCGAACTCTACCCGCACGATACACCGGAACAAGAAGTTCTCACCCACAACCCTCTCGGCTTCATACTCTCAGGAGGACCATCCTCGGTATATGAACCCGATGCGCCTCAGATCCCCGCATATATCCTCGCGAGTGGTCTCCCCATCCTTGGAATCTGTTATGGGATGCAGGCGCTGACTCATACCTTGGGTGGGAAGGTCGCTCCTGCGGCCCAAAGAGAATATGGGCCGGCTGGGATCGATATCACGCAGGAAAACCCGCTCCTCCATCCAGGCCACCAGCAGGTTTTGATGTCTCACGGAGACCGGATCGAAGTCCCACCGCCCGGCTTCGAGATCTTCGCCCGTTCAGAGAACTCGCCAATTGCCGCGATAGGCGACAGCAACAGTCATCGGTATGGTATCCAATTCCACCCTGAAGTTCAGCACACTCCCGAAGGTCACGAGATCCTGCGCACCTTCGTTGTGGACATTTGCAAGGCGAAACCCAAGTGGGTGCCGGCGTCCATTGCCGAGAATGCGATTCGCCAGATCCGTCAGCAAATCGGGGATGGAAAAGCCATCGCCGGTGTCAGTGGAGGCGTGGATTCTTACGTCGCAGCCGCCCTGGTTCACCGAGCGATTGGCGACCGCCTACAGTGTATATTCGTCAATAACGGCCTTATGCGTCACGGTGAACCCGATCAAGTGGCTAATGCATTTGTCGACGTCCTCGGCGCAAAACTAAAATCCATTGACGCCACCGAGTCCTTCCTCGATGCGCTCGATTCAGTGACCGACCCAGAAGTAAAGCGCCGGAGTATCGGCGAGAAGTTCATCCGCATATTCGAGGAAGAAGCTCAAGAATTCGGAGATGCGGATTTCTTAGTCCAAGGGACGATCTACCCCGATGTGGTTGAATCAAGCGGCCCTGATCGTCGAGTGGCTGAGCGAATAAAAACGCATCATAACGTGGGTGGGTTGCCCGATGATCTCGCGCTTAAACTAATCGAACCGCTTCGCTATCTTTTTAAAGATGAAGTGCGCGCCGTCGGCTTGGAGATCGGGCTCCCCGAGAATGCCATATATCGCCAGCCTTTCCCGGGCCCTGGTCTAGCCGTTCGCTGCCTCGGGCAAGTCACTACGGAGCGATTAGACCGGATTCGCCAGGCTGACCGCATCGTCATCGAAGAGTTGAATGCGGCGAACTTAATGGTGGGTCCCGTCACCGAATCCAAAAGGTCGCCTACCGGGACCGATCGTATTGCACAAGCTTTCGCTGTGCTGCTGCCCGTGCGCTCTGTGGGCGTCATGGGAGATCAACGAACCTATGCTGAGACCATCGCTGTTCGCGCGGTGACAACGGATGACTTCATGACTGCTGACTGGGCCCGAATACCGGCTCCTGTTCTCGCCCAGATCAGCGCACGTATTGTCAACGAAGTCGATGGGGTCAACCGGGTAGTCTATGACATCAGCAGCAAGCCGCCGGCGACGATCGAGTGGGAATAAACCGCGATGGTTTAATCGCATCATAGAACGGCGCTTGACTGAAAATCAAAACTCCGTAAGTTTCACAATTAATCATAGGTGCCGACGCATTGTTAATCCATTCTATATCACGCGTACCTCGACGCTCAGGCTGCGCCTGCGGCTGGAAGCAGAGCTTCCGCACTCCACAAAATAATCCTTCATAAGCATGGGACGAAATCCAATGTACATCCCCTGAGCACTGCTAAATTTCCTTAGAGATGTCCCTTTGAGACGGAAAGCCGGATCGATCGCTATCAGGTGTGCTCGACGCTGCGCGATTGCGAGGGGAGTGGTCCCTCGACGAGCTCGGGATGATAAGTCCCCCACAGTCCCCTCGCGTGCATCCCCGAAGCAGAGCGGAGGGGGCATTGGGGGATATAGGGGAAGAAAAAAATCAATGGAAAGGGGCTGCCTTCGCGGGCAGCCCCTTGTTACCTACTCGATGTACCTCAGTTTAACACCAGCCGCGGCACAAACCAGCCCTGCGGCGCCTTCAGCCGGGTTTAATGGTTGGCGATTCCATTCAACTAAAAATTCCCAGGGCCTGGACCAGCAGCGAAATTTCAACAACCAGAACTGCAATGAATCCAGTGCAGAGAATTACACGGACCAACCGCTCGGCCAGATTCACTTTCCCTTGCGTGGTGTCTCGAAGGTGATCAAGATCTAGAAATCGTAAGGTATCCAGGATTAAAGACGACATGTCCGCACAACCTCATCAGTCCGATCTAAGATCAGGATACTATCGAAAACGCCGGTTACAGGTCATTTGTAAACCAACTGAAAAGTCCCCAAATATCTAAAGAACACCGGCGTGCTACAATGACCCCATGCTCATCCCTACATCCAGGAGTCTATTGATTCTCCTGCTGCTCACACTGCTTTGCGTAGGCCTTATCCCTTCTGCTTTGGCGCAAACGGATATCAGCCTGCACCTCTCTGAACTCAACATTGAGTCCTTCCCCAAAATCTCGCTCTTCGCTCAAGTGACAGATGACAGGGGATACCGAATCCTCGGCTTAACATCCGACAACTTCCGTATCCTCGAAGAGAATGCGGAGGCGAGCGGCATCGAGGTCCGAGAAACTACGGTAGGAAGCAGGATCGTATTCGCATTGAATACAAACTTCGGGCTTCGCATCCGAGACACTTTGGGGAATTCACGCTTCGACCTCACCAGACAAGCATTGTTGGACTGGTGGAGGCTCCCCGAATTCAATCGGGTGGGTGTTGATGACCTGAGTCTGATCGCGATTGATGGCCCGCTTCAAAGCCACAGTAGAGCCGCAGTCGACCTAGCAACGGCTCTGGACCACCATCAGCCAACCTTCCCGGAGGAGGAAACGGGCTACGAGTTTCTCTTCCAAGCGCTGGATTTCACCGCGGACAGACCACCAAGTATTGGAATGCCGAGTTACCTTGTTTTTTTTACTGCATTGTCAACGCCGCCCGAAGACGCCACCGTGATGAATATCATCACCCGCGCTCACAGTAATGAGACGGCGATCTTCCCAGTATTATTGGGTGAAGAAGATGTTCTGGATCAGCCCGAGGCGGTCGTCCTGAATCAGATCGCCGAGGAGACGGGTGGCCAAGTTATCCTGTTTAACGATGACGAAGGACTCGATCATTTGATCGACCTGGTCATCAGCCAACGGACTCAGTACTCGCTCAGTTATACATCTCAAATCATTGACTCCGGACCTCACGAAATCAAGGTTCAGCTTATTATCGATGACACCGAGGCAGCCTCAGCCGTCAGGAATTTCGTCCTAGAGATTCAACCTCCAGAAATCACATTGCTCCAACCTCCTCGAGAGATCTTTCGCAGCTCCGATGATCCATCCACACCGCTTGACGAAATTCAACCTACATCCATCGACCTGGAATTCGCAAAGACTTTCCCGGATGGCTTTCCACGCGAACTCACACTGAGCCAGCTGCTCATCGACGGAGTCGTTGTTAATCAAAGCGAAGCGCCCCCTTACGAGCGTCTGGTCTGGGACCTTCGACCCTTGCTCCAATCCGAGGAACACACAATACAGGTTTTCGTCATAGATTCCTTCGGGCAGGAGAGTGCATCAGATATCCATAGAGTCCAGCTGGAGGTTGAATTGCCCCCGCGCGGCCTCGTGGCGATTCGGCCTGCATTGGGCTCACTTCTCCTGGCCCTCGGAGTTCTGCTTGTCGGCACCATCATGGCAGCCATACTGCTTACGTACGGCCGACGGCCTCTAAGGACAGCTGAAGCCGAGCCCCAGGGTGCTTCGGTAACCGCATATCGGAGAGCTTCATTGCGGCGCGATCTCCCCGATGAAGCCGCGGAGGCTTTCCTCCACCCAATGGGACCCTACACCACAACCGGCGAGAGTATCCCCTTGATAGGAACGGACATTTTCATCGGGAGTGACCCCTCGCTCACCGCAGTGCCGTTGGAAGATCCATCCGTCGAAAGAATGCACGCCCGCCTCATCCGCCAAGTTGGCGGCAGCTATTTACTCAAAGATCAAGGTTCGATCGCTGGCACCTGGGTGAACTATGAAGAAGTACCGAAAGAGGGGCTATTATTATCGGATGGGGATCGGATACACTTTGGACGCGCTTTTTTTCAATTCATACGGCCAAACGCCCCCCATCGTCGTATAATCCACGTTTATAAACTTGAATCCAAGGGTGAAGACCCATTGAAGCCAGAGGAAAATAACACCCGTGATCGCTGACCCACAATCTCACATAGCCTATGCCGCCCGCACCCACATGGGGAAGAAAAGGCGCGTCAACGAAGATCGCCACATCGTGATGGCATACCGTGTTGAAGAGAACGGGCCACCGGCGCTATTGGCGATCGTCGCTGACGGAATCGGCGGTCACCAGGCAGGTGATGTCGCCGCACAGTTGACTGTGGAAACGATCACCCAGGGGGTGGCAACTTTCCAGGGCGGCGACCCGCTCCCATGCCTCCAATCGGCGATTATCGAGGCTGGACGCGTGGTCTCGACAAATGCAGCCGAATCAGCGAATCTCGCTGGCATGGGGTCCACGGCAGCAGTTGCCCTCATCGTTGGACCGCGCCTCTATACTGTTACAGTTGGGGACAGTCGCGTTTATCTGCTACGGCAGGGCCGATTACGTCAAATATCGATCGATCACACCTGGGTACAAGAGGCGATCGACTACAACATTATCTCGCCCGAAGATGCAAAGGACCATCCGCAAGCACACGTCATCAGACGGCATATCGGAGGCAAGCAGCTTCCCGAACCGGATATTCGCATGTCATTGGAGGATGGCGAGAACGACAGCCTTGCGATCTCGAACCAAGGGATGCCCCTAAAGCGAGGGGATCGCTTATTACTCTGCACAGATGGTCTCAGCGATATGGTGACCGATCTAGAAATCTATCAAGCTCTCAAAGAAAAACCCGTGGAAGAAGCAGCCGCATCCCTTCTTGATCTTGCATTGGATCACGGCGGCCACGACAACGTCACACTGGTCATCCTCGCGGCACCGAATGGCAAGCATCAAGAGAGGCCTCGCTCAAAATTCGGGTGCCTGCTTGCCGCCGCAGTCAGCAGTTTGATTCTGATCCTCGTCACCGCTCTGGCGCTCGGCGCGGTCTGGTGGCTCGGATTCTGGCCATGGTCTCCGTAGAAATCCTTCAACCAGTTTGTCGACTTAGATCTGGCGATCTACGCCCTTTCCGCACGTTCAACCCAGGCGACCCCAAACAGGATGAGTCCGCCCCCGAGTAGACTCATCGTTGTAACAACCTCACCAAGAAGAACGATTGCGATAACCAGCGTAATCAGCGGCTCGAGGTATTGCAGCGCCGCAATAATCGTCGCCTGGCTTCCAGAAAGCGCAAAAAATATTGCGCAAAAGCAAAACCCGTGCTTGCCACGCCCAGGAAGATCAACGCCCACCATACTTCAGGTTGGAACAGGATCACTTCCGTCCAGTTTCCATTGATCAGCAGTAAGCTAGGGCTTAAAAGCCAACCTCAGGTCATTGAGTACACTGCAATCTGAAGAGGCGAGCATCTCTCTGCTATGGCTTTTCCGGCAATGGAATACGCAGCCCAAGCAAGCGCTGAACCCACGAGTAACGCGGGACCGACCCAGCCCCCTTGGCCAATCTCCAGCCCCGCAGCCCTCATTGCGACAAGCAGCGCTCCCTATAATGCAAGACCAAGCCCCGCCACCTGTTCAGGAGTGATTCGCTCTCGGAGAAATAAGCCCGCCAGAATCACCATTAATGCCGGAGCGAGGGCGGCCAGCCATGAGGCGGCAGTCGCGTTGGTGCTAAGCATTCCTTCCGCCTGCAGCCACTGATGTCCGGCGACGCCGACCACCCCCAGCAGGATCATAAGGACGTGATCTCTCAAAGACAGTCCTCCAAGGTCCCCACGCATCCAGGCGATCGGGCACAAGACACAGATCCCGATTCCCAATCGGATAACGATGAGCGTGATCGGTTGAGATTGTGTAAGGGCGATTTTGATAGCGACGAAGGATGCCCCCCAGAAGAATGCCACCAGCAGACCAGCCAGGATTGCCAGGGTTCGTCTCTGCATGTGCAATCAATTCTCTTGCGCAGTGATTAGCGCTCGATGGTCAGACGGACGATATGGCGGTCGACGCCTCCGAGGCGGTATTTGTAATCCTCATCGCCGCGCAGGAAATCGATCTCTGTCCGGCCATGGTCAATCGCCCAACGAATTAGATGGGCCATTAAAACCCAGCCCGGGGAGAGTTCATAATGCGAGGGGTTGAAGCCGGAATTGTAAACCCAGAGTTTATCATCGTAATCGAAATTCATGTAGCCAAATACAGGTTCCCCTCCGACCTCGAGAAAAGCTAGTTGAAGCCAACCTCGCTCTTGCGAGATCAGAGCAAGGCAGCGAAAGAATTTCAGCATCTTGTCCGTTAGAAACGCTCGTTTCTCCGAGTCGTTCTGCATAAGCCCGAGAAAAAGATCGATCTCTGATTCAATCAGTGCCTCTCCATCGACAATCCGCCAACTAACGCGTGCCGGATATTCTTCTGCACGCCTGAGTTTGCGTTTGACTTCTTTGCGTCGTTTACTGTTTAGCGCCTGGAGATATGCATCCCAGCTATCCGCAAGTGCCACAAAAGGCACCGGCGAGATTCGCTCCTTTTCAACTCGCCACCCGCGTTTCTCCGCCGATCGGTGCAGCGCTTGCACTGTAGATGATCCCTCAGAGAGATTATAAAGATCGAGAACCTCCCATCCTTCTGGTCCTTCAACATCTAAGGATCCGAGCAGCGCATCGACGAATTCCTCTGTGGCGGATTCTGAAACGATGAAATCCAGATAATCAGAAACTTCTACGCTTCCTACAATAAGGATCGAAGGGCGACCATTTTGATCTTTATTAAAAAATAACGGGGCTATCCCTGCAATCTCCCCGCCATCCACCTTACCCACACCGAGCCAAAGTTCTCCATCATCCCACTCGCCGCCTCCCATTGTCGACCACCAGGCGTCCAAATAACTTGGTTGTTGAAATGGCGTATTTGTACCCGAGCAGCTAAGCAGCGCTTCCCAAATGTCAGATAGTTCAGAGAAGGATTGGTCTGAGTGAAGAAACTGGATATTCATCATGGGGATGTCTTTGCGGAACAGCTAGGATTGTACCAGCCGCGGCAATGTTCTTGCATCCCTGATTGCATCGTCTAACCCGTTTCGGTACAATAACTGCCATGGCTCAAACGTTCGAAACCGATATCGCTCTAATTCATATCGCCGGCGGCGCAGCTCGCCTGACTTCCCCCCCAGGAACTCTCGCGTTAACTGCACCGCGACGAACCGCACGCGGACGCAGAGATGATTTCCTCCTTTTAAATCTCTCGCTGCAATCCTCCCGACCCGTCTCGCCTGGTTATCTTGACCATCTCGTACGCATGGCAGCTGACGCGTATTACGGCACGCCAGGTTCTGTAACCTCTGCGCTGCGCGAGGCGGCTGCGTTGGTAAACGACCAACTAGTAGACACCAATCAGGATGAGACTGAACCTACGAATTATCAAGGCAACCTGATGAGCGCAGTCTTGCGCGGCAAAGATCTTTATTTTGGTCAAAGCGGGGTCGGGCAGGTAATCCTCATACGCCCTGGCGCAGTCAATCGTCAAAGCTCGGATGAAGCTTCGGAACGGCCTCTTGGAATCATCCTGACGCCACACATCCGCTTCTATCACTTCGAATCACAGCCCAACGATCTTCTCATCCTTACGACTACGCCAAGCGATTTGTGGTCCGACGCAACCCTATCCGGCTTGGCAACACTCGACCTCGAGCAAGCAATCGACCGCCTCGTCGCCGCCAGCACCTACGACTTAACCGGTCTCCTGGCGCGCATCGTGCCGCCCGGCAGAGCCGGTCTCCAACCATCCTTTCAGTCAACAACGCCCTCCGGGGAGACGTCACCACAGGCGGAAAGATCGGCACAGGAGCGCTTCGGGACGGTCAAACGAGGCACACGCCGAGTCCAACTGAGCAGCTACATCGCCCCTCTTACGCTCGGTTTGAAATCCTTAACTACTCGAACCCTGGCATTCCTATCGCAGACTCTAAATCGTCTGGTCCCGGGCTTTTCCGAACCTCTCCATCCCGATGCGTTATCCCGCCAAATGCTCGCCGGCACCGCCATCGCCATTCCATTAATTATTGTGACCATTGCCTCGCTGGTCTACGTTAGAAAGGGCCGTCAGGAAGAATTCCAGTCGCATATAAATCAAGCGCAGACATTCGTTATGACCGCCCAAACTCTCCCGCTTGACGAGACTTCACGCGGCGAGTGGGAAAACGCGGCCAAGATGCTCAGCATGGCTGAGAGCTATGGCACAAGCTCGGAATCTGAGGTGCTTCGTGAACAGGTCCAATTGGCGCTTGACACCATCAACCTGGTATCCAGACTCGATTTCCGGCCCCTCGTGAGCGGCGGCTTCGGCTCCGATTCCAAGATCACCGGGATAGCCGCCTCCGCTACCGATCTATACGTGCTCGATAGCGAGCATGAAATCATCCGACATGCCTGGGGTGCACCCGAGCGAGGCTATGAGATCGATACGACTTTTGAATGCCTGGGTACTGCGACTGTCTCGCAGGAACTTGCGACCCCCGTTGACTTTGTCCTGCAGCCCGCGCCCGGCGCCCTTGGCATGGAAGGCGTGGTGACGATAGATGAAGACGGAACGCTGCTCTACTGCGCCCCCGACCGTCAGCCCGCTAGCGCGGATCTCACCCCGCCAGACATCGGCTGGGGCCGGATACAGGCGATAGACGTTTACGGGGACAGCCTATATGTGCTCGACCCGGTGATGAACGCAGTGTGGATCTATGAAGCCGCAGGCGGTTTTTTCACCGGCGTTCCTAAGATGTTCTTCGTTGAAGAGGTGCGCGACCTTAAAGGGGCTATTGACCTGGCCATGGTGCATGACGAACTGATTATCCTCTATGCGGATGGTCGGTTGGACCGTTGTCGCCGCACCGTTACCGGATCAGCAGATGAAGGCGGCAGGATACGTGTCGAATGTGATCCGCAACCCTACTTCCAAGACAATCGTCCGGGGAGGGAGCCGACTGCGCAGATTCCAGGTGCGGTTCCCGTTGAGCTTGACTATTCCCCTCCGCCAGAACCTTCCCTGTACTTCCTCGACCTGCTCAGCAATAGCGTATTCCATTACAGTTTGCGTCTTGTTTATCAGGGACAATTCATGCCCAAGGAACCTTTTGAAGCGGAGATCTCCGCCATGACCCTTGGACCTCCCAACGATCTATATCTTGCAGTCGGCTCACAGGTATATCAAACACGGCTTCATTAAGATCGACCTCTTTGACAAGCCCATTGCCAGAGACTAAAATCAATTTCACGGAAATGTATGGAGGCAGGTAAGTGAGTCGTTGGCCTAGCAAATACGTCATCGGTCTGACCGGAAATATCGCAACAGGCAAGAGCGTCGTACGCAAGATGCTCGAGCACCTTGGCGGCTATGGTATCGACGCCGACGCTCTCGCACATCGCGCCATCGCAAAAGGCGCTCCCGGTTACCCGCTTGTTCTTCGAGCTTTCGGGGAATGGGCTCTCGACGAAGAGGGACAGATCGACCGCCAGAAATTAGCGAAGATTGCTTTCTCTGACCCGATGGCCCTGGAACGATTGGAAGTGATCGTTCATCCCCTCGTCGCACAAGCGATCGACCTTCTCATCCGTCGGGCCAAGCAGAGCATTGTCGTCATAGAAGCAATCAAACTTCTCGAATCAGATCTGGCAGCTGGATGCGATACGATCTGGGTTGTTGATGCGCCTGCTGAACTACAAATCGCACGCCTGATGCATAAACGCAAGATGCCAGAGGCAGCTGCAAGGCAGAGGATCGCGGCACAATCGCCTCAGGCGCTCAAGCTGCGCGCTGCTAAGACGATGATCCGCAATAATGGCTCTTTCGAAAATACCTGGGATCAGGTCCAGGAAGCATGGGGAAATCTGCCCAAACCCGAAGAACCGTTGCTGCCCGAGCCCCCCGTCGTAAAACCCGGCGACCTTATCGTCCGCCGCGGTCGACCACAAGATGCGGATGACATCGCTCGCTTCATCACCCACGTCACCCACGGCAAGAAACGCATGACGCGCCAGGACGTCATGGCTGCTTTCGGTGAGAAAGCATTCCTATTAATTATTCGTGAAGACGAGATTGCCGGCATCGCTGGTTGGCAGGTCGAGAACCTGATCACGCGTATCGATGAACTTTACTTCGTATCCGGCTTAGCCATAGATGAAGCCATCCCCGCATTGATGGATGAGGTTGAGACCGCGTCTATAGAACTTCAGAGTGAAGCCTCGCTGCTCTTCCTTCCGCCCTACCTCGCCCAACACGTCGGCGCCTGGCGGGCTGTCGGTTATCGACCGCAAACAGTTCAGGGCCTTGGCATCCGCGCCTGGCAGGAAGCAGCACTCGAGTCAATGCCGCGTGGCGCCTCGTTATGGTTCAAGCAGCTTCGCGTTGATCGCGTCCTCAGGCCTCTCTAATCTCCCACCCTCTTCGTGACAGTCCATTGAACATCCTGTTTTAATAATCATCCTCAAAATTACCTGGGCGACCAAGTGGATTTGCGTTGCTTTCTCCACCCGGAGCTGAACCTCCGGGATCAGTATGACATGCTCCTACAATCTGTCATTTCGAGGAGCAAAGTGACGAGCAATCCCTGGAACGACACAACACATTGTGCGAGAATCAAAAGAAGGGGAGGGATCCCGTCGTTTCTACAGATGGAGCCAGTAAAAGTAACATCATAGGGATTTCTCGCTTCGCTCGAAATGACATTCGGTGGTGCAAAGCCCTTCCTGTCATTGTCATTTCGATAAATTCTATGACGAAGCTATCGCCTCTTTAATATTTGGGAGGGGCGTTGTTTCGACGAGAAACAAAAAAACGCCCACGTTTGTGGGCGCATGTCCTATTCGTTTGGGGATCACCACCAGATGCGGAAGGAGTCGCTAGTCCTGGTGAGAACGGTTCCTGATGAAACGTAGATATCCAAATCAACCTGTACGCCGGGCGTCTGCCCTTCAAACTCAATTTCTAGTTGGGTAATACCGGCCTCGTCGGTAGGTGGGAAAACCAGCGTGCGCGCCTCATCAGGGAAATTCGCAACAAGGGTCACCGCCGCAGATGAGACCGGCAGGAGATTCTGATCACGGACGACGACATACACCAGCTGCGTATCTGAACTTCCGGTGATGGGCTTTGCCACAGAAGCATGTGGTTGGAGTTCAACTACTTCGTACATCATGGCATTGCTGGGAGCTTTTGGCCGCAGGAGGTCGTCGTTGTAATCCATCACCTCAAAGTGAACCCGCCCGAGAGGCGCTACCAGGACTTGCTGTCCTGGTGGATTTTCCGGATACCAATCCAGACGGAATCCCTGAAAGTATTGAACCAGGCGATCGTTTTCAATAGTGAATTCTGATACCGGGTAGCCAAAAAGTTCAGGGCCGCCATGCTCATGGTAGAAATCCAGGAACATGAAACAGATACTATGGCCCGTAAGCGAGTAGAACTCACAGTCAGCGTTGGACCTGATAGAGAGTGGATCGGCGACATCCAATGCCCGGTCGCCGACAAACAAAATTCCCAACTCCTTCAAGCGGACCTGCATGTCATCAGAGGTTGGATCTGGGAAAAGCTCCATCCGGCCGTTCTGGGTGTATTGGATCACCAATCCAGTCCAGTAATCCACAAAAGCATCCGTTATGGGGAAGCCGAGAATGCCCAGTCCACCATGGTTGTCGAAATACTCGACGAACTCGGCATCGAGTGTATGCCCGGTCTCAGAGTAATAACGACCAGACAAGCTCTGGGCCATAACTGGTAGCCCAATGCCAAGCAGTAGTATTAAAACAATGCAATAGGGCAGGACGCGGCGTATCCTGATGGAGGAGCCCCTTTCTTGACTATACGAACCATCTACAAGCTTAGATACTTCTCTCTTTTGGTGCAACAGGACTGGGGTACTATCTACTCAAGGGCTCCGGAGCGCATACGCAAGTAGGAATCGTAGCGTTCCGGATCGATCTCTCCATTCTCAAGAGCAACACTCACGGCGCAGCCTGGTTCATGGGTATGGGTGCAATCGCTGAACTCGCACCCAGCTACCAGCGTTCGGATCTCTGGGAAATAGGCGTCGAGCTCTTCCGGCTCGATGTCCCAGAGGGCAAAAGCCTTCAGACCAGGGGTATCTGCCACATAGCCCCCCCCCTCAAGCTTCAAGAGCTCCGGGACGACCGTCGTGTGCCGTCCTCTCCCTGTGGCTTGACTTATCTCGCTCGTGTGCAATCCTAATCCGGGTTGGATTTTATTAAGCAGGCTTGTCTTTCCTACACCCGAAGGACCCGCTAGAACTGAGATCTTTCCCTGCAGCGCCTTGCGAACGGTGCGAACGCCCTTCCCGGTCTGAGCCGAGGTGTAAAGGACCGGGTAACCGAGCTTCGGATAAATACCGAAGGCTTGCTTGGCAGTGCGCGGAACAACCAGGTCGATCTTATTAGCGCATATCAAAGCCGGAATTTCTTCTCGTTCGGCAACGACGAGCAAGCGATCCAGCATTCGGAAGTTAGGTTCAGGGTCGGCGCACGCGAAGACGAAGACTGCTTGATCCGGATTCGCAACGAGAACCTGTTCGATCTCTGAGCGACCCGGCGACTTGCGGGAGAGCACACGCACACGCTCCTCTACGACTTCGATCGTCGCCAAGCCCTCCGGCTGCTTGCTTATCAAAACACGATCGCCGAGCGCAGCGGCATCGCTCTCCATCCGTTCCTTCATGAGCCTGCCGCGCAATTTCGAAGGTATGATCCCCTGCTCGGTTTCAACGTCGAAAATTCCGGATTGGGCTTTAACAATCAGCCCGGGGAGAAGATCGGCTTCAGACATTTATCATGGGGCCGGAGTTTCCTCAGCTTCTTCGTCCGGCTCCGGAGTCCTCTCAACCCAGATACGAGACTCCCAGGGATAGAGCGTGAGCGGCCGGCCCTTGAAATACGTTTCGACGATTCGCCGAAAGACCGGTGCAGCCCAATCCGAACCCTCACCCAGATTTTCCAATATAACAGCGATGGCGATGTCGGGTTTGTCCTCTCTCTCCTCGAATGTATAACCAGTGAACCAGGCATGCGGATCGCCCGCGCCATCCGTAGATGCAGTGCCCGTCTTCCCGGCGACATTGAGGGTGAGACCAAGGAACTTACGGTAAGCGGTTGCCCCGGACTTCTCGACAACGTTTACCATCGCCTCCTGGATCGCAGAAATGTTTTCCGGGCTCACCGGAAGCTGCGCCACTGGATCCGGCACGAACTCGTGCAGCACATCACCCTCGGCATTCTCTATCGCCAACACCAGCTGAGGACGATAAAGTGTTCCCCCATTCCCTATCGCAGCTGCATAACGGGCGACCTGGAGAGGCGTCACCAGAAGAGCACTCTGACCGATCGCCAGCTGCACTGGATGCCGCGCCTCCCACTCCTCTCCGAGCGTTTCGGTGCTGTTCTCCGGGCTCGGAACTTGCCCCGCATCCTCCCCGATCTCGATACCGGTCAGCTCTCCCAATCCAAATGCTGCAGCCATATCCGGAATTGCGCTGGGGAGACCTTTGACATAGAGATCCAGACCGATGTGATAGAACCAGGGGTTACAAGACTTCTCCAGACCCCCCTGGAGCGTCAACTCACCCGCAGCAGGCAGTTCTTTCTCGACGCGCCAATCGTAGCCAATCCATCCCGGCAGCTCATGAAATTCCAGGCCGCAGTTGTAGATTGTGTCGGGTTCGTAATACTCCGTCTCCAGCGCAGCGGCCATCGTAATGACCTTGAATACTGATCCTGGGACGTAGAGTCCCTGTGTGGCGCGGTTGATATAGGGCTGATTGGCAGTGTTCAACATCTGGTAACCGCCATTCGCTCCATTAGGGTTCTGGGCATCGAAAAGATTGGGGTCGAACGCAGGCGAGGAGGCCATTGCCAGCACCGCGCCTGTATCGCGTTCCAAAACGACCACAGCGCCCTCGAAACCTTCAATCGACCGCTGCGCGATTTCTTGTAGATCACGGTCGAGTGTCGTATACACAGCATAGGGCAACCCTGGATCGCGGGAAGCCATCACCTGCAACACCTGACCATTGGGATCGACCAGATAAAGTGTCCCACCCGGCACACCGCGCAGTTCATCTTCGAACGCCTCCTCGATCCCGATACGGCCGACGAATTCATCACCCTGATAGCCTTCCGCCAAGCGGTCTTCGTATTCGGCCTCCTGAATCTGACTCACAAAACCCACAGCATGTGGCGATGCTCCCCCTGCAAATGGCGTGAGACCACCGCCGTAATAGTAGCGAGTGCTATACGTGCGCGCGCGAACGCCGCCCACCTCTGCAAGTAGACCGCCGACGGTGTTGTAGTCCTCATAAGGTGCAACACCTAGTGGGGTGAACCAATCCGTGTCGCGGTTGGCATCGTAGCGCTCGAGGATCGGATCTACGGTCGCCAACACAAAAAGGCGCCTCAGAGTTGAGAGCATGGTCTCCTCGGCATCTTCATCACCGATCTCATTCGGGACGATCCACAATGCGGCGCCGTTATCTTGCCCCGCGCCCGCCTGTGCAGCGAACGCCTGGTTGTTCTTGTCATAGATATTCGCGCGCGTAGGCGTGATAGCGGTGAGACTCAAACCGTTGCCCCCCTCGAGTTCGGGCAAAATCATGGCGTCGGTCCAGGCTACCCGCCAGTCCTCACCAGCTGAGCGCGTTAAGTCCATACGCGTCTCACGGCTGATCTCGCCTACAGCCGCGCTTGTGAGAACGATGTGATACCGCACCTCAGCGTGCTGTGGGCTGTGCACTAGAGCGGATACGATTTGAAAATCCACATCCACAAACGCCCCGCCCCGCATGATTTCTTGGACGCGGTTCGTGAAGGCCTCCTCGCTCACTCCATCCTGGGTAAGGGAACTGAGGAGTGCGTACATCCCCGCATAATCGCCCGCTTTCCAAGTATCCAAGAAGTGCTGCGCGGCTGCATCTGGATCCGGCGCGGACTCAGTGGTCTGTACAGGATCTGGGAGTGTAGCTGTCCCGTTCGACCCCGGGTCGGTGGGGCTAAAGAGTCCACAACTGCTGATGAGCATCGCTAAAATTAGAAGCAGGATCGGGATTCGTCTCACAATTTACCTCTCAGGATCTCCTGGTAGACGCTACAATCATACCCCGTAAAGGCAATACAGCGAGTAGGGAGATTGACCGTCAGATCGTGCCCCAAGCGTCCCAAAGCACGCTGCAGGTGGCACAAAGGGAGCCCCATCACATTCGCGAAACATCCCCGCATCTGGCTCAGTTCCACTGGGTTGAATTCGCGGTCCTGTATCCCATATGCGCCGGCTTTGTCAAGCGGTGAACCGCCGGCGATGTAGGCCTGAAGCGCTTTCTTGTCATATGCCCGCATGGGAACGACAGTTTTGCACGTCTCAACAATTTCTTCTCCGCTGGCTGGTTGGAGGAATACCAGCGCAGTGATGACCTCATGCTCACGATCCCGGAGGCATAGAAGCATCCGCTCAGCATCAACTGCATCCGCCGGTTTGCCTAAAATCGTGCCTCCGTCTACCACGACAGTATCAGCGGCGAGGACGAGCTCGCAGGCGGGACACTCGACTGCGGCTGCCCGAGCTTTCGTTCGTGCAAGTCGGATCGCCAGCGCCTCCGCCCGCTCATCGATCTGAACCATCTCGTTGACCGGAACCGGGCAAATCTCCACATCCCAGCCGGTCAATTCCATTAGCTCACGGCGGCGAGGTGAAGCAGAGGCCAAGAGCAACATACAAGTCATAGTTTTCGGATCCAATACCTTTTGCAGTCCTTAAACACTTCTTTAGTCGTCCTGGCTGGAGGTGACAATTCCAGTCTTTTTCATTTCAACACGTCTGTGCATCCAGAACGAGCAGGGCTAGTCCGGTAATCCGCGGATTCTAACATACCCGGCAGATACCAAAAATCCACCTCAACATATCGGGGTTCTCAGCCCCGCACCGGCCGATGGTACAATGACCGAATGGACCTTTTTGACCACGCGATGAAGGATCGCATTTCCCGTGAAGCCCCGCTCGCCGCACGCATGCGGCCGCGCACCTTGAATGAATTCGAAGGTCAGGAAGAGATCGTCGGAGAAGACCGCCTTCTTCGGCGTGCTATCCAGGCAGATCGTCTCTTCTCTTCAATACTCCTCTGGGGACCTCCCGGAACCGGAAAAACCACTCTGGCGATGATCATCGCCAACACCACAGAATCCCATTTTGTTACGATCTCGGCTGTTCTGGCCGGGAAAGCAGATCTCCGACGCATCATCAAGGCGACAGAGGAGCGGCGTAAACTCTACGGTAGGCGAACGATCCTCTTCGTGGACGAGGTCCATCGCTGGAACAAAGCTCAGCAGGATGCGCTTCTTCCTCATGTCGAGAACGGGAAAATCACCCTCATCGGTGCAACGACTGAAAACCCATACTTCACAGTGATCGGGGCTCTGGTTTCGCGTTCACGAATTTTCCAACTGCGCCCACTTGAGGATGAGGACGTGAACCGGGTTATCCAACGTGCCCTCACCGACCCAGAGCGTGGCTACGGCAGTAAACAGATCCAGCTCGACCAGGATGCTCTGGATCACTTGATCCGCGTGTCGGGTGGGGATGCACGGAATGCGCTCAATGCGCTCGAATTAGCTGTGGAATCCACACCCCCTGATGAGCGTGACGTGATCCAGCTAACGCTAGAGGTTGCCCAAGAATCCATCCAACGCCGTGCGGTCTTATACGACAAAGACGGCGATGCGCATTACGACACCGTCTCGGCTTTCATCAAATCGGTGCGCGGTTCTGATCCAGACGCTGCACTCTATTGGCTGGCGAAGATGCTCTACGCGGGCGAGGACCCTCGTTTCATCCTGCGGCGTCTGTTAATCCTGGCTTCTGAGGATATCGGCCTGGCTGACCCAATGGGCCTCGTCGTCACCTCCGCCGCAGTCCAAGCTTTTGAATTTGTTGGGTTACCAGAGGGAGTGTACGCTCTTGTAGAGGCAACCCTCTACCTGGCAACCGCCTCCAAATCGAATACCACAAGCGCCTATTTCAAGGCCTATAAATACCTGGAGGAAAAAGGGGTGGTCGAAGTCCCACAGCACCTGAAAGATGCCAGCCGCGATGGGAAAGCTCTCGGACACGGCAAGGGGTATCGGTATCCACACACGCATCCTGGACACCACATCGGGCAGGGTTATTTGCCTGACTCACTCCTCGGGACCTATTTTTACCACCCGTCCGAACAAGGTTACGAGGCACAGGTCGCTGAACGACTGGATCGTTGGCGTGCGGCTCAGCGGAAGGTATTAGATATTGATGCCACGCTCGAACCATCCGATCTCGCCGATCAAGAGATCGATGCGATCAAGAAAAAACATACGATGCGCAGGAGCAAACCATCCTAGCGGAGAATTAATGACCACTTTGTATCTCATCCGTCACGGACACAATGATTTTCTTGGGAAGGGCAAACTTGCTGGGCGGATGCCGAACGTCCATTTGAGTTCAGAAGGGTACCGTCAGGCCGAGGCGCTCGGTCGTATACTCTCTTCAGTCAAGTTCGAAGCGATCTATGCTAGCCCGCTGGAACGCGCTGTCGAAACCGCTGAACCATTAGCTCGCGACCAGGGTCTCGATATTCTCATCCGCGAAGGCCTTATCGAAATCGGATACGGCTCCTGGCAGGGGCAATCGCTCAAAGCTTTACGCCGCCGAAAACTCTGGCCGATCATCCAGAATACGCCCTCGTTAGCCAGGTTCCCGGACGGTGAGTCTTTCCCGGAAGCTCAAGCACGCGTCGTAGCTGAACTCGAAGCGCTTCGCGGTTTACATCGCAGCAAGAAGGCAAGCATCGCCTGTGTGTTCCATTCAGATCCAATCAAGCTCGCCATCGCTCATTATCTCGGAGTGCCGTTGGATCTCTACCAGCGCATCACGATCTCCCCTGCTTCGATGAGCGTGCTGGCGGTAAGCGACAGCAGCGTCCGCGTTATGGGTCTTAACGACACCCGCGCGACGTACGGCACGCCGGAGGTTTGATATACCCGCATTCTACGTCAAGTATTCAAGAAACACACAAAAACATCCTTTTCAGCCTGAAAACATACGGGGTTTGTCAAGTTTGGTTTTCACCCATTGGGTGAAAGAAAAAAGCGGTTTGAATCCTCTAACTTTCACCCTCCTCGCATGTTAAAATTGAAGTGGATAACGCAGCAGCGAAAAGGGACTTATTTGTGATCAATAAAATTGATTTTGTAGCCAAGAATCTAACGTCAAATGCAGGCATATTTCTTCTGCTCGAAAATGCAAAGAGCAATGGAGTTTTTGAACTCATTGAAACTGAC
>CBDAFF010000046.1:0-20369 GCA_965195195.1 uncultured Anaerolineales bacterium
TTATGCGGGTAGCACAAGACTCGTGATAGATACATTAGCTCACTGGCGAGCCGGGTGCGGTGAAAGTCGCACGCCCGGTTCAGGGAGGGGGCGTCGGAAAAGGGTCTATCCATAGACACCTCGCTGGCGCTCTACTCCACGATGCCGTGATTATTCCTGGCTTTCAGGAAGGTCTGATCCCGCTGGATGGTGCGGATCTAGACGAGGAGCGGAATCTTGCCTTTGTTGGCATGTCACGGCCGCGATACCATCTCACGCTAACCCTCAACCGTTCCAAGCCGCCCAGCCAGTTCCTTGCACGACTACCGGTGCAGGTGTCGAATTGGCCTTCATATTAAGCGATCGAAAGGAATCCGTATAGAATGTGAGTTGAAATGGATGAAAAACCTGATCTGCTCTTCACCCTGCAGAAAGCAGGGGTAGCGCTACCTCCGAACATCGAACGACCGTTCTTTGTGCTGTGTCCGTTTCATAAGGACCAGCGCAACCCCAACATGCGCGTCGATCCAAAACAGGGTGTGTTTCACTGTTTCGCCTGTGGGGCAGGGGGCGATGCTATTTCCTTTATCGGACTGCAGCTTTTTGGACCCAGCTTCAACCATCGCGATTCCGAGATGTTTAAAAAGGTCCTTGAAGCGCTGGAACGTTATGAAGTGCCCAAGGTCGAGTATCGGCCACCACCACGCCCAAAAGAACTCAACCAGGACATTGTCCAGGTCCTCACCCTGTCCGCGCGTGTATACCATCTTGCGTTGATGGGTAAGGCCGGAAACAGGGCGCGCAAGATCCTCAAGGATCGCAAGATCGATATCGAGGACATGCGCCGCTATCGTCTCGGTTATGCATCATCTGGTGCGCTGGTGGGTGCGCTGGCAGGGTATCCGCCATCGCTTCGAAAAGCGGCTGAAGAAGCTGGCCTCTTTATCTTGGGCAAGGACGGCAAACCTAGGGAGCTGCTGGCGCGGAGGATCATCTTCCCCGATGTGATGCGCAATGGATCCGTCCAGCACATGATTGGGCGATCAACCGACCCCAATTCCAAAGCCGCCTATAAGTACTTTGCTCTGAGCGGTCTTCCACGGACCATCTGGGGACTGGGACGGGCATCAAAGACAAAACCGTTAATCCTCACCGAAAGCACACCCGACGCTGTTAATCTTCTGCAAATGGGCTTCCAGGGCGCGGCTGTCGGCGGGACAGGGATTGCTTCGTATCTTGTTCCTAAGCTCTCCAGGTTCGATGTCGTCATCCTGCCGCAGAACGATGACCGGGGCAGGGAGGCAGTCAAGCGCTGGGCCGAGTTTTTACCCAGATCCCGTGTCCTCTGGAAATACCCCTATGCAGAGGGCGAGAAAGACTTGAACGACCAGGTCAGGCGCCACGGGTTATCGGCAACGCGCAAAACCCTGGTTACAGCTCTTGCCGAGGTCGGAATCACCTACCAGCCCGAATAGGACAACTCTACTAACTTGCCTCACCCTAACCGCATCGACAAAGATGCGGTTTTTCTGTTTGGAGGGAATAAAATGAACATATTCAACAAGGTGTATGAGCGCCTCGATGCGCTGCCCCAGGAAGAGCGCATTGGGTTGCTCCAGCAGCTCCTGCCCCCGCAGGAGCTTTTTGCGCGAATGGATGGAACGCGCTTCATCATACGCAAGCACGGCCTGCGGATCTTTAATGCCTCAACGCTGCTTACACAAGCCGGGATCCCTGAAGACGATCCCCGCAATCAGGTATTCCGGGAACTGCGCGGCGGTCTCCTCAATCGCCATATCCCTGACAAGCTGCGATCGATTGCGAGTCGCATCGACACCGTATGCGCCCGCAGCGGCGCCATTCAAGTTTGGGAAGGTGGAAGAAAAGCGTGGTGGGTGCCTGTTGCCGGAACAAGTAAATTCGAGAGCTCGGTTAGGGGTTTGATACAAGAATTTGAGGATACACGCGACAGCCTGCTTCTGGAGAACTACTACACAGTACGAAATGAAGCCGAGGAGCGCTGGAGCGAATCCTGTCTGGCTGCGTGGGAAAACCTCCATAAACTCGGGGAAAGCGTGAACCGTGACGCGTTTATCGCCGCCAGCATGTCCACCTTCGATAATATGTTTCCAACCCGGGATGCCATCAGGGAGAAGATCCACATTGATCTCGTTCCGGTCCAACGGCCTCTCCCCGAGAAGATCGAACAACTTCTAACCGAACTCCGGGAAGCCGAACGCCAGAAGCTCGAAGCCGAAACCGCAGTTGCAAGAGAGCAGATGCGGCTTCACTCACTTGAAGCGCAGCTCAAGCATGAAGAAGCGGAAAAAATCCGTCATGAACGCCAGGTGCGCGACCGCCTGCTTCGCGAAGCTCTTGATCCGCAAATTGAACAGGCCAGGGAGATCCTGATCCAGGCGCAGTCGAGCCTGATGCGCGTCGCCGACGAAATATTCTCTGTCCTGGAAACCGGTGGTGATGTCTCCCCGGCCACGATGCGTTCGTGGAATAAGCGCATCAAGGCCCTATCGGTTCTGGCTGCCGGCGATGTTCCTCTGGAGAACGCGCTCAACCAACTCAAACAGCTGCAGCAAAGTACCAAGAATCCGGGAAGACCAACCCCCGAAATCTTGAATCAGGCCAGCGAGCGGATCGAGCGGGCTTTTGTCAATCTCGAACTAAGAGCCGCACAGGAAGTCCATGCTGATCAGATCTGGCAGCTCATGCGCGCGGGAAAGGGAGAGGAAGCTCTAAAGCGGATCGCCGAAATTCGCAGTAAAGCCAACAACAACCTGAATGAAGTAGATGCGCTATGGAAGCTTGTATCAGGGATCGCCGCCCGCAATGAACTCCTGGTTGAGGAGTCCGAGGAAATGGCGCACATCGAAGAGTTGATGATTACAGAAGAGGTATTCCATGGGTAAACCAAACACAATCTTCGCTTCAGAAATTGAATTTGTGAATCTGACCGACCACGAGATCCGGCTTGGTAGTGGGCTTGTCATCCCCCGATCGGCACAACCAGTCCGGGTTCTCAATGGGCGGGTTTTTGATGGAAGTGTCGTCATCGAGATTTCGGACGAGGTCATCCCGATCTATCGTTTCGATCCCAAGGGACAGATCGTCGGGCTGCCGGATCCGAAACCCGGGATTTTTTACATCGTCAGCCCGATGGTCCGCAAGGAACTCACGCAGCGCGGAATTGATCGCCCGGACGTGTTCTCGCCCTATGCCATCGAGTCGCGTCCCGGGTACGGGAGGAACGTGCCATGTGCGACCGCGCTCGCCCGATAGTTACGTTGTTGATCGCTCCTGACTCGCCCCTGGTCAAGGGCAGGATCCCGAAGAGTGCTACAGAGAATGAAGACGGCATTCGTGCGTCTTTCGACCCGGTCTCCTACGGTGCCCTGCGCGCCAGCATTGGCGAGTTCATCCCGTTGTTGGAAGTACTGGCGATGTTTGCAGAAGCGATCCAAAAGAAGCTTGAAGAGGATGCAAACGAAGCCACGAATACTCATGAGAATGGAGAGAGCACTCAATGACGACAGTAGTCCTTCGAGCCAGCGGGTACACCTGGAAGTGCCCTGAGTGTACTCGAGAGAACTATACCGGTTCTGCGCCGGCTATGGTTCAGTGCGAGCAGTGTAACGGTGAATTCGAGGTGAAGGACCTTCACCACCGCAGGTCGAAATCAGAATCCGACTCGGGAAAGGAGGCAGGCAATACCCAACAGGACCTGTTAATGCCGCTTTTTGAGTCATCTTCGCCGGTGCCGGCGGAGGACGAGATACCGTTTTAGGCTGAAACAAAGTATATGTCAGCCTGCGAGCAGACCCCCGGGTCTGCTCGTTTAGATTCAACAAGGAGGAATATAAAATGAAAATCCGCGTTCATCTCATGCAGGCGTCGGGCGAGTTCTCGGTTCCGGGTACGCGCCAGACAGTCAACGACGAGATAGTCCGGCGCGCCGTAGGTATGCTGCCGATGCGCGATCGCGATGCAGTCCGCCACTATATGGCTGGCGGTCCCGCACCACGTGAGGACATCGTTGAGTCTGTACGAAAGGTTATTGTGAAAGTCGCCGAACGAAAAAGAGAGCAGGCTCTCCCATCAAATGGGAAAACCCGCTCACCTGTAAATTAAAGTATAGCATGAAGAGCCGCCCGCGGATCACTTGTTACGGGCGGCTCTTCAATTATGTCCTTACAGATTTCAATGTTCGCATCTGGTATTTGTTTTGCGAACGGCAGATTGTGGCCGGAAATACCCTAAGACAACAATAATGCTGTCTTATAGTATAATAATTATCAAGAAGGATCCTCTATGGAAGAAATACTCAACGAGCGCACGTACTGGATATCGAAGTCAAAGTTTCGTAAGCTGCGGGCAGACCTTGAATCTGCCCATAGGAATCCACAGCACTCCTCTGACAAAGTGCAACAAAAGAAGATTGACGAACTAGAGCAGCAGGTTTTTCAACTGGTTTGCTCTATCGCTGACTATGATGCATTGAAGAGAGCGGGGGGTATGCGCTTGGAATTTGACTCATTGCAGGACCTTGGCCTTGCTCTGATTAAAGCAAGGATATCCTTGGGTTGGTCCCAAGAACGACTGGCCGGGGAATTGGATATGCCCAAGCAGCAAATTCAACGATACGAGGCCACAGAATATACCTCGGCCAGCTTCCGGCGAATCCTTGAAGTCGCCGATGCCCTCAGTATCAACCTCTCTGGTACAGCCACAACGGGCTCGAGTTTAAGTCCTGCGACTGAGCTTGACGCCGAGATTTTAGGAAAATCGCTCGCTGGTTTCTCGGCTGTTGAGATCTTCCAGGACATCGAGAAACGCATCCAGCTGCGCGTTATGACTGCCCATGCCGCGCGCAAGATGTTCGATAACCTTTGCGACACTTACTATCAACTCTCACCATTCCATCAGACCTCCGAGATGGATACATCATGGCGTCTAGATCACCGTCTGACTGTTCGAAACGCTATGGAAATTCTTGCTAGAGAGCGAGGCGAGTTTCAATGAACCCCCAAATTCAAACTGCGCTGATCATGCATGATTTCTTCGTTGAAGACCTCAAGTTGGAATACGCCATCATCGGGGGGATCGCCCTGCAGTTCTGGGGGGAGCCGCGGTTTACCCAAGATGTTGATATCACTATCCGGGACAGACTGGATATTGCCGATCTAGTGAAGGTCACTACAGAAGCTTTTGGGTCCCGTGTCTCGGATCCCTACCAGTTTGCAAAAGCTACTCGAATGATCCTTCTGCATGTAGAAAATGTAGATGTTGATGTCGCCATCGCGCTTCGTAGTTATGAGGAGTTTCTTTTCAAAAGGAGCAAATCCTATGAAGTCGAGCCCGGAAGAGAATTAATCATCTGCTCCGCCGAAGACTTGATCATCCATAAAGCTCTGGCTGGCCGACCACAGGACCTGGCGGATATTCAGAGCATTATCTATCGACAGGGTGATAATCTTGAGGTCAGATATATTCGTTCATGGCTTACCGATTTTTCCAATGCGCTAGCGGATGACTCAATTCTCGATCGCTTTGAGCAGGCCTGGGCTAAGAAATAAGTAAAAACCCGTAATTAAGATCATTGTCCCGTTATCTCGAAAATATTTGCGAGCCGCCAATTATCCAGTTGGCGGCTATTAAGTCTTTCGAGTTGGAAGGGAGGTAGGTAAAGCTGTAGAAAAGCAACCACTACAGTGAGTTGAAATTCGAGATTTATGAGCATGCGAGCAGACCAGCCGTCTGCTCGTTTTGATTCCACAAGGAAGAAGAAAAAAGAGAGCGGCTCTTCAATTATGTCCATACAGATTTCAAGTTCATTTCTGTCAGGATATTCCCAAAAAGGTCGAAGGAGAAAGCTCATGTCCGAAATTGATCTATCTACACCAATCCAGTCACCAGCGTCAACTGAAGTACGGATTTCCTCTGAAGAAGTTCTAGCTTTAGTTCAGGAAGCTCGATCGGGTAGGGCGCTCACCGCCATACAGCGCAGGTATATCGACCTGGGCTTGATCGATATTCCCACCGAGGAAGCCATCGATCAGCGCCGCAAAGAAGTTCGCCGCCTGATGACGAAAACCCGAAAAGTTGCCTGGATCTGGGCTAACGTCTACGGCTACGGCGACGACGACTTGTTCCCATCACCGCTATACGATCCAGATGCCGCGTATCTGGTCGTTGTTCAGGCCGGCGTCATCCTGGTTCTCGACGAAGAACATAAGCGCGTCGCCTGTTTCGTGAGCGATGATGGTCGCTCCTGGAAACGGTATAACATCCGGCGTAATACGCCCTTGAATGCCAACTCTATTTTCACTTGCCGTATCAAACGCTTTCCCCGCTCCAAATCCTGAATCTCACCTCTTGAACACCCTGAAACGAGGTTACAAATGGAAAACTTCAAGCACACCATCACGCCTGACCCCGAAGTTCTGGCGGTTATCGTAACCTGTACCGAGTTTACCCGTCTGGAGGATGGTAGGGCCAAGGCTAAACTGGACAAAAGGTTAGAGCCTCCCCTGGCCGAGCGGACGGAGAATGTGTTTAGAGAGCTTGGGGGCCAATGGGATCGGCATCGCAGCTGCATGGTTTTACCCGAAGGCATCGATCCTGAACGAGTCATCGAGCAGCTGCTCGATGATGGCTCGGTCACCGTCACAGCGACCATCGCACTCTCAGTGTAAACAGAAGCTTAAACTCTCAAACGCAACACAGAGTAATGAAGGTGAGGTTAGTGGCGTTCCTGTTCATCAATGGTGAAAAACGATTCCAGCACTATGTAAGGACGGCCTCACATTCACCAGTATAGTCAACACGTGACGATCGAGGACCAAAGGGGATGGTATGCCTTAATGGTGTGTATGTTATACTTATCAGTATAGAAGTATAACGCTTAAAGGAGATAAATCCAATGACGTTAAAGATCTCCCAAAAAGGTTGGGTCGTGATCCCGGCCGACATGCGCAAGAAATATGACTTAAAACCCGGGGATGAGGTCCATGTCGTTGACTATGGAGGCGTACTTTCCTTGATCCCCACATTCACGGATCCAATTGATGTTGCAGCGGGGATGCTCAAAGGAGAAACATCTCTCACCGGGGCACTCTTAGAGGAGCGTGAAAAGGAGCGGGCTCGTGAGCGATAGCCCGACGGCATATGTCCTGGATAGCTTCGCACTGCTTGCATACCTGGGAGGCGAGGTTGGGGAGGATCGAGTCAAAGAGATCATCCACGATGCATCCCGCGGGGAGAGCCGTGCCTTCCTAGCGCTGATCAACCTGGGGGAAGTAGTTTACATTACGGAAAGGGAACGCGGGCTGGCAAAAGCCCAGGAGGTCCTGGCGATCATCGAGCAGTTGCCTATCGAGGTCCTATCAATCGATCGCCAGGTGGTGCTGGAAGCCGCACACGTCAAGGCGAATTATCCGGTGTCGTACGCGGACGCCTTTGCCGTCACGGCGGCTCAAGCGAACGATGGTGTACTCGTTACCGGCGACCCGGAATTCGAGGCGGTGAAAGACTTTGTTCGCATCGAGTGGATTGGTGATTGATCGGAATCAGGCAAATCGCGGCGAAGAGGAGAAAGATAGAAAAAAGGATCGAGACACCATCGAGGGAGAAATATTCATCGCTGTGCATCGGCATATTGGTAATTGTTAAGAGTCGCGCTAGTGAGTAGAAACTACATTTTTAGACCAATCATCCGTTGTTGCACATACGAGTTGAATCAAATAGAGGCGAATTCTACCTGGACAGATTTTAAGCTCAAGAAAATGGCATATCTAAGGGACGGTTACGTCACGCGCAACTAGGGTGAGTTTCCTCTATAATGGCGATAGAGATCTCGGCAGCGCTGGATTGCAGACCCAAGGGGAGGTCGTGCGTATGAAAGTTAAAGTGTTCATCGTGTTGATCCCGATTGTTGTATTGGGAGCGCTGGTTGTCTCGCCCGTTGACGCTCGTCCTTCGCCCGCCAGTATCACCAGGGCTGTAGAGCTCATCATGGATCCGTGTAACTCACCGGCCATCTTATCTTCTGCCAGTGGTCCTGCGATGGTTACGTGTGAATCGACCGCAAATGGTCTGAACCCATTCATTAATGTACCGGTTCCATATATAGCGGACAGGGCGCCCAGTCTGAGTCTTGTCAGCATCCCAACATACTTTCGCTTGATCTGGGATTCATCATCCCTGAGTTATGTCGATACTCCACCACGCATATACGAGTACCCGCCTGGTGATCCAACCGATAGACTGATTAACTTGCGTGTTCAACTCCGCCTGAAACCCGGCGACGTTTCCCCACCCGATGATGGTGTAGTGGTTGAGAATGTAGCTCTAACAACTGCAGGCCTGGATATCTTTGGAGAGGACGATTCCTCAGATGAGAAGGAGTCCATTTGTAATCCGAGCCACAATACTCTTTTGACTGTGTCCACGAATCAGGGTGGTTTCAGTACTGGTAAGTCGAAAAATCCATGTATGAGTATTCAATCCCTGCTTGAGTCCTTCCCTTCATCAACACCTTCCATGGGAGACCCGGAGCGATATATTGACTGGCGCGAGTTGATACCAAGTGATGTGATCACCTTCAGCCCCTATGCTTCAATCCACGGAACGGGCACTGATCAAGGCTCCCCGGCTTTTCAGATCTCGGCTATAACTTCTGTTGTCGTGGAAGCTCGAGTTATCTGGGATGAGCACAGGGAGAAAATACCCAGGGAAGTGACCGTATGTGATTGGTCCTATTGGGACGACTATGATTTCATCGATTGGGACAGGTGGCCAGACCCAGTATTTTGCAAAATTGAAGTGTTCGTTGAGTGGCCGGTTTATTGTGAACCATTTTCGGGAAATTGCCCTTACGGCAATCCCGATAATTGGTGGCGGCCCATTGCCGAGGGCGAGGTCGAGCTTCTGCGGCGGCCCGATGGCACGTACGCTGAAACCTACGACTTTGTCTCGGTACAGTCACAACCGCTGCTAATGGCCCCATAGCACTTGGTTTGGTCACAATTTTTGAGCCTCTGGCCTTGCGCCAGAGGTTTTCGTTTCCCTGCGCTTGCGCTGCATTTATAAGCGAATCCCGAGGGACGCCCACGTCCCGTCTGGGTGACGCCCGCGTCCCGGACAGGAGCTTCAATAACTGCTACGCTGTTACCAGAAGCAACAAGCGCAGTTGGAAAAGGGAGATAAACATGCAAACACAGTTGGTCGTACTCGCGATTGGGTCGGTAGGGGGGTTAGTAGCTCTGGGTTGGTTGCTGAGACGGTTTATGGCTGGACGTCGGTATCGAAGGATGGTGAACGATCGGCTGGAGCGAATGGATCTCGATATGCGCTTCCGCAACACTTGCAGCAAAGCAGGGGGCCAGGGGGCAGGGGGTAGGGTCGGGTAGTTCTCGGGTCGGTAGCAAGTAGTCACCTCCCTTTTCCAACATAAGCCGCCCGGCATCTACGCCCCTCACAACAGAAACTCCAAATTTGTGGTTTCATGGTCACACAGATCGAAACTCCGCTCATGCCCTATGGTATGAGCGGAGTTGTCTGGCCGCGCATAAAGCAGGAGGGGAAGTTTTCTTGCTAATATGATCGTAAAGTGATAACATAATGAAAATAATGATTAAATGATGTAATAGGAGACATCATGAAGCGAACCCAAATTCAACTCACCGAAGCACAGCTTATCGAGCTGAAAAACTTGTCTGCTTCGCGCAACACCTCTATGGCAGAACTAATTCGTCAGGCTGTTGACTCTTTTCTCAATACGTCGCCGGATATCGATCACGAGGAACGAAAACGTCGGGCAATTGCTGTTGCCGGGCAGTTCAGTTCAGGACTTGGCGATCTCTCGACCGAACACGATCGCTACCTCAACGGTGCATACGCCGATGACGATGATCTTCATTGATACCTCAGCGCTTCTAGCTATCCTCGACGTCGATGACGACAACCACGGTTCCGCCAGGCAAGAGTGGGAGCACCTCATCCTTGGTAACGAACGTTTAGTTTGCACGAACTACAACCTCGTAGAGACCTTTGCACTCGTTCAGCGGCGACTGGGCATGGATGCAGTTCGCAAGCTCGAAGAAGATGTTCTTCCCATGCTGGTTATCGATTGGATTGATGCTGAGTCACACGCTATAAGTGTGGCGGCTCTGCTTATCGCAGGTCGCAGGAGATTGAGTCTGGTCGATTGCGCCAGCTTTGAGACGATGAGAAGACTCGGACTCGACACTGCGTTTGCTTTCGATCGTCACTTTAACGAGCAGGGATTTCACACACTTCCCCAAGAATAGCTAACTCTAGATAAGGCTAGCAATTTCCCACCCCTCCTGATCTTGCGATCGGGTGTTTTTTACGCGTTTGCGCCGGCCGGAAATCCCGGCCGGTTTTACTTTACCAGGAGGATAAATTGAGCATCGAAAATGCTTACCAAATCCCCTTTCCAGAACTCTCCGAGCAAGTGCCTCGTGAGGATCAACCATTACCTCATAAGCAGAGACCATGGCTCCCATTGCGTGACACCCCGGCATATCGAGCGGGTTATAACCCTGATACCTGCAGTACGCAGGAGCTTCTCGCTGCTGTCATCCGCGGACCTGACAATATCCCGGGAGCCTATAGCCTGCTTGAGAGCTTCCGGGGGTTGCGCGGCATCTCGCACGCCGATATTCGTGAACTCACGAGCATACCCGGCATCGGACAGGCCAAGGCGGCTTCGATCAAAGCTGCCCTTGAATTGGGGCGCCGCATGAATGCTCCCGATGAGGATACTCCCACGATCCAATCCCCTGAAGATGCTGCAGCCATTCTCATACCGAAGATAGGACATCTCGAGAAAGAACGGTTGCTCGTGCTTCCACTCAACACCCGCAATCGTCTTATCGGTGAACCGATCGAGGTTTACAACGGTTCGCTCAACGCCAGCATAGTCAGGGTGGGGGAAGTCTTCCGTCCTGCCCTACGAGCCAACGCTGCTGCGATCATCATCGCTCACAATCACCCCTCGGGAGATGTGACGCCTTCCCCCGAGGATGTCTCCCTCACCCGTGCTTTTGTAGAGGCGGGGAAGATGCTTGATATCGACGTGCTGGACCATCTTGTGATCGGGGCAAACAACTATCTCTCACTCAAGGCTAAAGGTTTAGGTTTCGAATGAGGAGGCTAGATGCAAACGACACCCTATTTCTGTGATTGTGATTGTAATTCCAAAGGCATTCATCCTAAGAGTGTCGAGTCCTGCCCACGAAAAGACGTGTCCGAACACCAAAGGGGTGGGGCGCTCGTCGTGGGTAGGGCCTTGACGTGGTTGTCTTTCCAGTCTATAATCTAGACAGTCTAGGCTGTCTAGATAGGAGCTTTTAATATGGCGAAAATATGGCAGCTTCAAGAGGCAAAGAACAAATTCAGTCAGGTGGTCAACGAAGCGCTCGTCAGAGGACCACAAGTTGTAACCAGAAGAGGGGAGGAGGTGGTGGTTATTATCTCCAAAGAGGAATACGGATGCCTGAAAAAATCTCAATCGAACCTATCGGAATTCTTCCGACGATCTCCCCTGGTCGGCGTCGAACTTGATCTGGAGCGAGACCGAACATACCCCAGAGATGTGGAGTTATGAAGTACATTCTGGACACAAACGTAGTATCTGAATTGGTGGCACGCGAAGCAGATCCGAAGGTTATCAACTGGATAGATAGTATTGACTCAGAAAGCGTATTTCTTAGTGTGATAACTATCGGAGAAATCAAGAAGGGCATCGAAAAACTTCCGGACTCGAAGCGCAAGAAAACATTGGCGTCCTGGCTTGAGGAGGGCCTGCTCGTGCGTTTTCGTGGACGAATCTTGCCGCTCGATATCCCCGTTCTTCTCACGTGGGGCAGACTGGTTGCATGCCTTGAGAAAGAGGGTAAACCTTTACCTGCCATCGATTCCCTGCTTGCGGCCACAACGGCCCAGACAGGCTTCACTTTAGTGACCAGGAACACAGGTGACTTCGATCCCGCTGGAATATTTGTCCTCGACCCTTGGGTTTCCCAAGCATGATGCGCAGGAAGTATAAGCAGCCCGGGTAATCTGTGGAAAACCCATCGCCGATGTAACGCCCGTCATAGCAGAATACAATTACGTGGGGAGTGTATCCGTGATCAAGAAGTATATTGTCCGAACCACCATTGGAGCACAGGGCAGCGACTTCGCCTTTTGGCAGAAACAGCCTCATCTAGCGCGTCTGGCCGCACTTGAGGAGATCCGACAGGAATACAACCAATGGAGGTATGGTGCTAGGCAAAGATTTCAGAGAGTTTATCGCATCGTTAAACGCTAACGGCGTACGCTACCTGATTGTCGGTGACTATGCTGTGGCGTTCCATGGTCACCCCCGATACACAAAGGATATCGATGTGTGGTTGGAAGCTCCTGATAACGCCACCCGAGCTATCCATGCCCTGGAGGCTTTTGGCTTCGAGTCTATTGGGTTGACCGGCGCCGATTTCCTGGAGCCCGATCAAGTCATCCAGCTGGGCTTTCCACCGAACCGAATCGACCTCCTCACATCACTCGACGGAGTGAAATTTACCAGCTGCTTTCCCGCTCGAGTCCAGGTCGACATCGATGGGGAGCTTGTGGATTTCATCGACCTTGAGAACCTGAAGAAGAATAAGCGAGCTGTTAGCAGGACTCAGGATCTTGCCGATCTTGAGAACCTTGAGTGAATGCTCCCCGCATTTGCGAGCAATCTGCCCCCCAATGCAGCAATGAGAACGCATAGCGGAGTTCTAAATTCGTACGTTCGAGGACGTCGTCAAGTGCAATCTCTGTAGCTATCAATCGTGGACCCGAACGTTGATCAACCGCAATTACACTGAAACCGATCCCGTGGGACGTCGTTTTTTTTATTAAACAAAATGAGGAATTGAGCAAGGCTATTAATTTATATATGCCATGACATATATCATAATGCGATTAAAAGGAGGTCGTCGCGGTGACAAAATTTTGGGCGGTTGCCCCAAAAGATGTCCGTGTGGCCAGGCATACCCTCGGGTTTACCCAGATCCAACTCGGCGCTGCTTTTGGTGGTGTTCGACCCGAGACGATCAGCCGGTGGGAGCGAGCTTCCTAGCGGCATTTACGTAAGGTCAGACCGCTTCATGCTGAGATCATGCGGCAACTAACTCAAGCGACCGATCTGCTCCAAGAGCTTTACCCTGATAAAGCGGATCGTACACAGTTCCTTTCCTTGGGAATGAGTAGCTCGTAGATCGAAACGGGTTCTGCTTTCCGGCATACCGCTGAAGCCATGGTAAAATAAGCAGAAATACTGAGGGCGCAGAAATACAGACAACAGGAGGTTGAAATGGAGGAAACCATCCAAGTTCGAAAGCGGGGTGTGGTGACACTCCCGGCGGAGTTGCGCGGGAAATATGGCATTAAAGAGGGTGATACCTTTCGTGTGTTCGATCTGGACGGCCTGTTCGTGCTCACGCCGATGGTCCCAATGGTGCCAGAGCTGGCGCGTGAGATCGAAAGCATGCGGCTCGAGGCGGGAATGAGTATTCAGGAACTGCTCGAGGGCCTGAGAGAGCAACGAGAACGATACTACCGAGAACACTACATCGATGGCAACGACGACTAAGCCGCAGGTCCTCATTGACGCCGACGTACTTTTCGCTGGAGCGGCTTCCCCGAGCGAGTATGGGGCCAGTCTTGTCGTTCTTCGTATGGCCGAGATCACACTGGTTGAGGCAATTGCCTCTCGCCAGGTGATCGTCGAGGCCGAGCGGAATCTCACAGAGAAGTTTCCGAATGCGCTATCAACCTTCCGCCTGCTGATCGACCGGTGCCTCAGGGTCGTCGGGGATCCAGCTCGTGACGACTTATCCAAGTATGAAGGATTAGCCGATGCCAAGGACCTCCCAATCTTGGTAGCTGCCATACAACATGAATGCTCGTGGTTGGTAACCTACAACACACGCCATTTCCAGCCGGGCCATCCGGATGTCACTGTGCTGGAGCCAGGAGACTTTGTGAAGAGGGTTCGTGAAATGCTCACCTACCTCACTCCTTCGGAGAATTAGGCGGCATCAGATCTTATCCAAAGACCCAAGAGCGTTCTTGCGGTTCCGCTCGCCTGCTCAACCATCTGTTGAAACTAATCTGTACAGAAATCAAGGGACAATAGAAGCCCCACTTGACGACCCAAAGAAAGGGACATATAATGGGACAGAACCTAATTGGGACAATGAGGTAAATTGGGATGGCTCTGAATATCGTTGATCAACTTGAGCGGGAGACTGCGCGAAGGACCATCGAGGAAGCCCGAAGTTCCTTCGGACTGAATTACGTAGATATTGCCTCTGCACTTGATGTGGATCGGCGGACGCTGCTCCGCTACAGAAAATCGATGAATACACCAGTTCCTGAAGTCCGCGACAGGCTCGAATCGCTTCGGCAAATATCACATCTGATCGATGAGATCTTCGTCAATCGTAAGGATGGCCTCACCTGGCTGTATACCGCTATACCGCTCCTGCAAGGACGGCGCCCGATAGACCTTATGCGTAAAGGTGAACTCAACAAGGTCCTATCTATCCTTGCAGGCTTGTACTCGGGTGCCCATTTTTGAGATTCAAAGGAAAAGTTTGGCGACACGTTCCCTCAGGCGCACATCCTCTTCATGCCGGCTTCATTCTAAGCGCGGGCGGCCGATGGAACCGGCGGGATGTGTATGGTTGCTTATACACTTCCATGACCCGGAGGGGTGCAATCGCCGAGTTGGAAAAAGCTTCTCATGTAACTGCAATGATCAATTTTCAGTGCTGGAATCGTGATCTTATCTCGATCCTCGTCGAACTTGAGCCTGTCGCAGATCTAACAAATAGAAAGACAAGCCCTATCTCTCCGGACGAGCCCTTCCTCACGGGAGATGATCCCAAGGATTATGAGGCCTGTTGGGCGCTTGCCGATTTACTGCGTACCGAAGAGTATGTTGCGATCATATCCCCATCGTCTGCTCAGCAAGGCAACAAGAATTTGAACATCTACATCGATGGCCTGGCTGGGAATATAAAACTCAGGGATGGGGGCGATCGCATTCCAATCTAAGGTCGAACAAGCGAAGGAGGAAGCCTAGCAGTTAATCGTCCTTTCCTATTGGGAAGGGTATCTGCCCACACATCTAGTTATGCGGCTTGCTGCGATAGAGGTGGGGACTTCAACGCATTTTCTAGTAGTTTCTCTTGTGATCGATGAGCGCAGCGCAGGTCATACCTGATAGCCCCTGCAGGATTCCCCGAATCATGTAGGGGTTATTGGTCATATATTCCGACGTCGTTGAGGATTAATAAAACAACCACTGTACCAACCACCTCCCTCAAAACCGAGTCCGGAGTGAGATGGTTGCGAATAGATATCCCCACAATTTCAGATAATCGAAAGGAAAAATATCATGACCTCGGTTTCAACTGAGAAACCGGACGCGGTGTGTCCGGGGGAAAAAGGTCCCTGGATTACACAAATTCAACCGGGTGATACATTTATCGGCTTTTATGTAGCCCGTAATCCACGGCTTGATCCATTCCGCGATCCCTCCAAGGGGAAATACATGCGCTTGCTGCTCGTCGATCGCACCGGATGGGTGCAGGCGCGCATCTGGGAGGATGGGGAACGGGCGGCGGAGGAAATCACCGATAGTAAACCCATCAAGGTGGACGGCGTGGCCGAGCTTTACAACGAGGAGCTGCAAGTACAGATAAGACGGTTCCGGCTAGCCCGAGAGGGGGAGATCCGGCGGGAGGATCTGGTAAACAGCTCAATGCGGGATCTTGAGCAAATGTGGCTGGTTGTTCAGACAGCCGTCAAGCATGTTCAGGACCCACATTTGAATGCGCTCCTGCGCTACTTCTTTGAGGATATCAGCATTGCAGGGCGTATCATCGAGATCCCCGCCGCCAGAGTGATCCACCATGCCTACATGAGTGGCCTTCTCGAGCACTGCTATGAGCTTTTGGTCCTCGCTCAACCGCTGCTTGAACTTTATCCGGAGATCGATCGAGACCTTCTCATCACCGGCATCCTGCTGCACGATATCGGGAAGCTGGATGAGTATGACTACGATTACGATATCTCCGTGTCGGATGCAGGGAAGCTGATTGGGCATGTTGTACTCTCGGCGCAGGTGGTTTCGCGAGCAATCAACGTCATCGAAGGATTCCCAAAGAGAAGAGAACATGAAGTCCTTCACCTGATCGTCTCCCACCATGGACGCTACGAGTGGGGGGCAACACGTAGACCAAAGTCGCTCGAGGCGATTGCCTTGCATCACCTGGACAATCTCGACGCACAGGTGAACCGCTTCAACCTGCTGCTGCAAACCGCCCGCGAAGGTGGAAAATCCTGGACCGATTACGACCGCATGCTGGGGCGAATGCTCTATGCTGGCGGTCCGAGTGGGCTCACCCTTGAAGAGAATGGCTACATCGAATAGGAGTTCAATATTGTTGGTGGTATAGACTCTGTGACTGGAGATAACCAGCCTCAAGCTGCCGGTCTTTGAGCCCGTGAGCATAAGGAGGGTTTCTCGCCAGCCTTAGCTAATAAAGTATTAGATAAGCAAATCGTTTGCCTCAGCCTCATACCCCGTTCTTGACAAATCTCAAGGAGCGTCATTTACTATGATAAAAGATACGACAAATAATGTGTCAAATAATGCGTCAGTTTTACAATCAGGGAGGCCTAACATGACCGATGCGCTAGTAAAGGAGCTTGAGCTGAAGGCGGTGCGATCCACGTTTGACAAGTTCAGGAACGATTACAAGCTGGATAACGCTGACTTGGCTGCAGCTCTTAAGGTGAATCGTCGCACGATTCAGCGTTACCGCAGCGGTGACAGCTATCCAACGCGGCGAGTGCGCAATGGCCTTGCTGACCTACGGGAGATCTCCATCCTCCTGGGTGAAATCTTCATGACCCACGAGGGTGCGGTCAGATGGCTTAACACATCTGTTCCGCTCCTCAAGGGCCGCCGTCCAATTGACCTCATCCAGAAAGGAAAGCTTGAAGAGATCATTACGGCTCTCGAAACGTACGCGTCCGGCGTGTTCTTGTGAGATTCAAAGCATAGGTATGGAGTCACATTCCCGTTGGAACATATGCACTTCATGTGGGCCGAATCCTGCGAGCGGACGGACGCTGGAATCGTCCCTGGGTTTATGGATGCCTCTTCACCGCTCTCTCGCAGAAGGGGGCTCGTGCCGAGTTCGAGAAGATCCGAGTCGCATTCGGCGCCGCACCCGATGATCCAAAGCACCGGGAACTCGTTTCTCTGATCGTTGATCTCAACCCGGTGGTCGACCTCACCAACATCAATACCTCCCCAGTTCCTCCAAACGCCGCTTTCCTAACTGGCGATCTGCCACAAGACATCGAACAATGTCGTGACCTTGCAGACGCGCTGCGTGCTGCTGGATACGTTGGTATCATCGCGCCTTCGGCGGCAGCCCCTGGGGAGAAGAATCTTGCCATCTACATCGATGGACCAGCATCTGGCATCTACCTGGAGGATGGTGGGGAGCGTATCTTGATAGATTAACGATCCCAACACACCCGTAAACAGGGAGAGCGATCGCTCTCCCTGTTTTGCTATCTTGCAGAGGACACATAAGGCGAGCATCAAATGAAACAACTGAACCTTCATGGCGTCGAGGTTTATATTGCCACTCCCAATGAGATTGAGAAAGCGGGAGCAAACCCCGCTGGGTGGTATCGCCTGGACGCGTCAGGCGTCTTGCTTCTGCAACCGCTCCAGCGGCGTGATACTCTCATTGCGGCCGGCTACGATCTCAGCAGGGTGGGGTGATGGCATTAACCCTGCCGCCTGATTGAAAACCGGGTTCTTTTTTTATTTAACTAGTCAGCGTGAACACCTATTCAATCAAATTCGTCGAATAAGCTATGGCATCTTTGCTAAATCTATTTCGCTTGCCAAAATATATAAGACGGCGAGAGCCGCCACGATTTCTCTCCCGCCCCGCTCCGAAAGGACCCGGGCGGGTTATTTTGTAGGGAGCCTAACGGCCGAAGAACCAGCCATCAAGATCACATCAGCCTACATCGCAAGTCCTGCGCACAAGAATAACCGGGGCATTGATCCAACTGATTGGATCCCTTCCGCAAGGACTTAAAATGATGACTGTGTCGATCCCAAAAACTATTTTCCAAAGCGGAAACGAAAAACATAGAGGGTTGGTATTTGGTATAATGAGATCGAAGCGGCTATCGCTCGGGGCTGTCCCCCTCAGCTCCGCCGGTGGCCGTTTTCTTTTGGACCCACATACATGTTGAAGCTTAGAGACCACGACTTTAGAGAGGCAGCTCTAAGCCACCACGCAAACTTACGAGTGTACTGAGGCACAATAAAGGTCTACAACACGAAATCTTATGGCGCCAATGCCAGATAATGGATCAAGAATGCGTAAAAAAAGCACCGGAGAAGCGTGGCGGTGGTCAGTAATAAGGCTGCTATGAGAACGGATCATCCAAACGTTGAGCGATCTCAGGTCTCCTGAGTTTCTTTAGGGCCGAGGTTTCTATGCGTTTCACCTTCGAGGGTGCCATCTCTAGGGATCGAGCAACTTTTCTTAGTGAAGCCCCGCCGGCAGGTCCATTGAGACCATATCTGTGCTCAATGACTGCGCGCTCCTCCGGAGAAAGGACGCGAAGGGCTTCCACCAGATCCTCATGAAGAATGGAGCGGGCTGCTGCTTCGTCAACTGCAAGGTCGTTGGGGTCCTCGAGGATTTCCCCCAGACCCCCATCGTCCCATTCGCCATCGATTCTTGGGGATTCAAGAGATATCGGACGGGCTGTTCTCTTCATGAGAAGGCGAAGTCTAGAGAAGGGAACTCCCATCGCTTCTGCGAGCTCCACATCTGTGGGGTCGCGATTAAGCTCATGGGCGAGCTCATTACGAATGCGATTTAATTCCCTTAATGCAGACTGAACATTAACCGGAAGACGTATGACACGACTCTGATTATCCAGAGCTCGTAGGATGGCCTGGCGGATCCACCAGGTGGAGTATGTGCTGAATTTCGTCCCACGCCTCCAATCAAACTTCTCTGCTGCTCGAATTAAGCCTGTATTACCATCCTGAATGAGGTCAGCCAACGGATGACAGCGGTCTCGATATCGCTTGGCCACGCTGACAACGAGTCGAAGATTTGCGAGCACTAATCGCTCTTTTGCAGCTTCGCCGCTTTTCATGACCTCCCTGAGGGAGGTATAGCGGCGCGATCTAGATCGTTTTGTGGCTATTTCACGAGCGGCGAGTTGTCCTCGCTCGATCTCCTGAGCCAATGTAACTTCTTCGGCTTGAGAGAGGAGATCCAATGAGCGACTCTTGATTGCATCCTTGAAATAGAGGCTAATGATTTGAGGGTTGCTGTACTCGGGATCAAACTCCGAGCCGCTGATCTCATATGGAGAGGTGGAGTAGGGAGCGGGGCGGGACTCGCAGATGATCTTGTACCGGCAAATTGGGTAAACGGTAGCTTCCATACACACTATCCTTTCTGGAATGAATTCTCATGAGGATTGTAAGGGGCGAATTATCAAATATCAAAAATGGCAAGCATGCCTGGTTTCTTGGACAAGCCCCATAGAAGCACTCAATTTGGTGCCCGATGCTCATTATCGGAAATACCTTCTTGGAATCCTAGCAGGACCATTAAAGGACAATTGTTATGGATATGAGATTTAATGATCATGCATTCTCTCCCGGGAAGACCGTATATCCTTTATTAAGGAAGGAAGAGTGATTAAGAAGGGAGAATTGATACCTGTTATGCTCATAATCGGAATCTGATCATGACAATAATCGGATGCTGAAAGGACATCGTAATCCACTGATGTGCCAGAGTTGATCCTGGTACATTCTTCATTTAATCGGGTGCATTGCGCTCTGGCTCGTTCATAGCTAGGATTCGCTATTACTCATGTGAGCACTCTTGATCGATACTTCGATAAGGGTCACCGCTCCAGGAGACCCACCATTATCAGGGTGATCCTGAACCTTCCGAACTAGACAACCACGCCATGGGGACAGAGTTGAAGACCCATTTGATCAAATCATGTTGGATACATCTCGGGACTGATTACAGTTGTCCGGATCGAAGGATCTAATCGTGCCTTTTTCTACCATACGCAGTGTCGTTAAAACCAAGATCATGCCTCCCCAACGGCGGGTGGGGCTCCTGCATCGCGAGCGCTTGGTCGACTTCATCCATGATCATGTGAACCGCAAGCTGTTGTTGATCTCAGCCTCACCCGGTTATGGCAAGACCTCCCTCCTGATTGACTTCATGCAGGAT